>NZ_JANLJJ010000033.1:0-22060 GCF_029255545.1 Ferrovibrio sp.
GTGATCGCCGACAACGTGGGCGACAATGTCGGCGACTGCGCCGGCATGGCTGCCGATCTATTCGAGACCTATGCGGTGACTATCGTCGCCACCATGGTTCTGGCCTCGATCTACTTCGCCGCCGACGCTGCGGTGGTGGCCAAGTTCATGGCCTATCCGCTGGTCATCTCGGGCGCCTGCATCATCACCTCGGTGATCGGGACCTACTTCGTCCGCCTCGGCAGCAGCCAGAACATCATGGGCGCGCTGTACAAGGGCCTGATCGTGACCGGCGTTCTGTCGGCCATCGTCTTGTGGCCGATCACCTCCTGGGTATTGGGCGGCATGGACGTGCAGTTCACCGCGGGAAGCAAGACCTTCACCGCCCAGAATCTGTTCTGGTGCGGCATTGTTGGTCTTGTCGTCACGGCCCTGATTGTCTGGGCGACCGAGTATTACACCAGCACGGAATACCGGCCGGTACGGAGCGTGGCGCAGGCCTCGACCACGGGTCACGGCACCAACGTGATCCAGGGCCTCGCGGTTTCGATGGAGGCGACGGCATTGCCGGCGCTGTTCATCGTTGCCGGCATCATCGGGACCCACATGCTGGCTGGCCTGCTTGGTATCGCCATCGCGGTAACCACCATGCTGGCGCTTGCTGGTATGGTCGTTGCCCTCGACGCCTATGGCCCGGTTACCGACAACGCCGGCGGCATCGCCGAAATGTCGGACCTGCCGAAGGACGTGCGCAAGACAACCGATGCGCTCGACGCGGTCGGCAACACCACCAAGGCCGTTACCAAGGGCTACGCCATTGGTTCGGCGGGCTTCGGCTCGCTGGTGCTGTTCGCCGCCTACACAGAAGACCTGAAGTACTTCTTCAAGGGCGTCACTATCGACTTCAGCCTGAGCAACCCCTATGTGGTTGTCGGTCTGCTGATCGGTGGTCTGCTGCCGTATCTGTTCGGTGCCATGGGCATGACGGCAGTTGGCCGTGCGGCTGGCTCAGTCGTTGTCGAAGTGCGGCGGCAGTTCAAGGAAATCCCTGGCATCATGGAAGGGACGGCCAAGCCGGACTATTCCAAGGCGGTCGATCTTCTGACCAAGGCGGCGATCAAGGAGATGATCATCCCCAGCCTGTTGCCCGTACTCAGCCCGATTGTCCTGTACTTCGTGATCTCCTGGATCGCCGGCCAGGCTGCGGCTTTCGCCGCGGTCGGCGCCATGCTGCTCGGCGTGATCGTCACCGGCCTGTTCGTCGCCATCTCGATGACGGCCGGTGGCGGCGCCTGGGACAACGCGAAGAAATATATTGAGGAAGGCCATCATGGCGGCAAGGGCTCAGACGCCCATAAAGCCGCTGTGACCGGCGATACCGTTGGCGATCCATACAAGGACACGGCTGGTCCGGCCGTGAACCCGTTGATCAAGATCACCAACATCGTCGCGCTGCTGCTGCTCGCCGTGCTGGCGCACGGCTGATCTCAGCGTTCCGTATCGGAATGGGAAGGGCCGGGGCAACCCGGCCCTTTTTCTTTATTGGCTTAGACTGGCACTGTCGCGGCACTGATCGCCAGTAACGCGGCGATTTCCGTCACCTGCTGTACGGCACCCAGGACATCGCCGGTATGACCCCCGATCTGGCGGTAGGCGAGATATGCCATGCCAAGAGCCAGGACTGCCACGGCGCCCAAGGCAAACAGGAATGCCATTCCCGGCAGCAGCAGGAAGGCGATGGCAACTGCCAGGATCAGGGCGGCCAGGGCTGAGCCAAGCGGTACGGCGCCGCTGCCGGCAGCGAGGCCATCCTGGCGGGCGGGCGGCAGCAGATACCAGGTGACGACCATGGCGGCTCGCGACAGGGCGGCGGAAGCAACAAGCGCGACGATGACCGCCCCGGTATGGCTGATGGTTTCATCGAGTTCGTCGCTGACGGACAGTAGATTGCTCGCCAGTTCCTGCAGGGCGGAAAAACGCAGGCTGAGGGCGACCAGCAATGCGATTACACCATAGGTACCGATGCGGCTGTCGCGCATGATTTCCAGTTTGCGATCGCGACTGTGGCCACCACCAAAGCCATCCGCCGTGTCCGCCAGGCCATCTTCGTGCAATGCGCCAGTCAGCAATACCTGCGCCCCGATTGCCAGCAGGGCTGCTGTCGAGATGCCAAGGCCAATCCGGTTGCCAATGAAAAAGATCGTGCCGCCACCCAGACCGACCAGAATTCCCACAACGGGGAATACCCAGGCAGCGTGCGCAACATCCCCTGCCGCATCGTTCACGCGCGGCATTGGCAAGCGTGTCAGGAGCATCAGCGCAAGCCGCAGGTCGCTGAACCATTGATGGCGACGGCGCGGTTGTTGATGATTGTCAGGCGAATCGGGGGGTGTGCTGCTCATGGTCCGTTGCGATCCGGGCTTGGGTGGCTTATAGCACGCCAACCCCGTCTCGACGACGCTTGGCAGGCAGAACGAACCCATGACGCAACCGTTCCGAGATATTGCAGCCATCCGGGCCGCTGCGGCCAGTCTTCCTGATGCCGATATTACCGCCGTTGCATCGGCCCGTGCGCGGGATGGTGAACTCACCAAGCCCGCCGGTGCGCTGGCCCGCCTGGAAGAGTGCGTTTTTCACCTGGCCGGCTGGCAGCATCGGGCGATGCCCCGGCTGGAAGCCATTCGCATTGCGATCTTTGCCGGAAACCACGGCGTCACGGCCCGCGGGGTATCTGCCTATCCCGCCGATGTCACGGTACAGATGGTGGCGAATTTCGAGCGTGGCGGAGCCGCGATTAACCAGCTTGCCAGGCTGCACGGCGCGACCATGTCGGTTGCCGCACTCGATCTGGATCGGCCAACCAGGGATTTCACGATCAGCGCAGCAATGGATGAGGCCGAATGCCTGGCTGCGGTCAATGCTGGTGCCGCCGCGGTGCCTGCACAATGCGATCTACTGATTCCGGGCGAGATGGGAATCGGCAATACAACAGCGGCCGCAGCCCTGGCAGCAGCCCTGTTTGGCGGCAACGTCGCAAGCTGGGTTGGGCCGGGAACCGGCGTCAGTGGTGATGCGCTCAGCAACAAGATCAGCGTTGTCGATGCTGCACTCAAATTCCATGGCGAAACCTTGGGTGACCCATTGGAAGCCTTGTGTCGGGTTGGTGGCCGCGAACTGGCCGCCCTGTTCGGCGCCGTACTGATGGCGCGTTTACAGTCGGTCCCGGTGCTGCTGGATGGTTTTGTGGTCGGTGCGGCGGCGGGCGTGTTGGCTCGCCTGAACCCAGCGGGTCTGGATCATTGCCTTGCCGGACATGTTTCGGCAGAGCCGGGACACCGGCAACTGCTGGCCAAATTACAGAAGGCGGCGTTGCTGGATCTGGGGATGCGGCTGGGCGAGGGGGCTGGGGCTGCGGTTGCCATCGGTCTACTAAAAGCCGCCGTGGCCTGTCATGCTGGCATGGCGACCTTTGCTGAAGCCAGCGTCAGCCAGCGCAACTAGTCGAAAACCGCTACTTGCTGCCGTTCGCCTCTTTGCTGAATCGGCCGAAATTGCCGAACAGCTGTTCCAGCACTGTGAGCTCCTTGCCACGGGTCGGCGTCTCGCGCTCCACAAAGGCGACTGGCTTGCCGTCCTTCATGCCATAGCGCTTGATGTCCTTCACCTTGCTGTCCTTGTCGAAGGCGATGGACAGGACCTGTTGGTCAATCAGCTCAGGGGCAAGAAAAGCAACGGCCTCGGTTTCGCTCGAGATGTAGTAGTAGGTCACGCCCCAATCGGGAAAGGTCGACACGGTTGATGGTGAACCGAGCAGGGCGCCAACCTGGGCTTCGGTTGTCGTGCCAACCTGAATCTGCTTCAGCTTGTCTTCCTCAATGGTCGCGCCGCGATAATCCTGGCGCGGGGCACAGGCGGCGAATGTCAGGAAAACAGCGGCGGCCAGAAGGCCGCTGCGGAAACGGTTCAGCATGGCAGAAGACTCGCTCTAACGAGGGCGGCATACTATCTTCTGTCGCTCCGAAAGGCAAATGTCCGGCCCGGCCTTGTCAATATTGTGTCGTAAAATCATATGCTTGCTAGAATTTTATCAATTTTTGCTGGAAAACAGCCCGACGCCCGGGCCGTAGCCCTCTATCGCAACATCGTCGCGCAATCACGCCATGGGGGCTTCTACCGCGACCATGGCGTGCCGGACAGCCTGGATGGCCGATTCGACATGATCGTGCTGCACAGCTTCCTGGTGATGCGCCGTCTGCGGCGGATCGGCCCCCCGGCAGAGCAACTCAGCCAGCAGCTTTTCGACCTGATGTTTGCCGATATGGATAGCAACCTGCGGGAAATCGGGGTCGGCGACCTCAGTGTGGGCAAGAAGGTCAAAGCCATGGCCCAGGCCTTCTATGGCCGGGTCGAATCCTACGAAGCAAGTCTACAGGCCCAGGGTGACGGGCCCCTGTGCGAAGCCCTGGCCCGGAACCTCTATGCTGGCAAGCTGCCTCCGGATGCGCCGGCCCTGGCGGCGGTTGCTGCCTATATACGGCAGGCGGATAACAACCTGACGGCCCAGCCGGATACCGAAATACTGGCGGGAAACCTCGCTTTTCCCGTCATATCGGGCTGAGATTGGGCCGGACAAAGCGGTTGACCGGGGGGCGGCAAGCCCCTATGTTCCGCCGCCTTGACCGCCCCCGGTTGGAATCAAGAGGATAAGCCGTGTCGAAAGGCGCGCCTGGCAACGAATTCAGCCATGTCGTCGAGGTTGACCGGATTGGTCCCGAAGGCCTGACGCTGGTACTGACGGCTAATGAGCATGCCCGTGCAGCCCTGGCACGGCGGTTTCGTATTCCGGCCGTGTTGTCATTGGCGGCGAAGGTCAGGCTTCTGCCTGATCCGGCAGTCGGCCGACAGTATCTGGTCAAGGGCGAGATCGACGCCGAAGTCGAGCAGACCTGTGTCGTGTCGCTCGAACCGGTCCGGCAGCGGGTCACGGAGAGTTTTGTCCGCCGGTTTGCTCCGGCCGACATGATTGCGCCGGAGGCCGATCTGGGCGAGGACGAAGCGGAATGGCTGGATCCAGATGCCGAGGATCCGGTTGATCCGATTGAAGGCGGGCAGATCGATGCCGGCGCCGTGGTGGCCGAGGAACTGGCCCTGGCGCTGGATCCGTATCCGCGCAAGCCCGGAGCGGGCCTGCCGGAGGGCTATCGTCAGGACGCAGAGGAGGAGGCCAAAATCAGCCCCTTTGCCGCGCTGGCGAAGCTGAAGGCGGGAAAAAAGGATTGAGGGAAAGCGCTTGGTCCCCGGGCGCGCCAAGAGTATATAGGCGGGGATTCTGAGCCGAAGCGGTCGACGCGCATGCGGGCCCGCAGCGCGCGAATAGTGAGAGAGATGTGTCATGGCTGTTCCGAAGAAGAAAAAGTCCAAGTCGAAGCGCGACATGGGCCGTTCGCATGATGCGCTGAAAGGCAGTGCTTATGTCGAATGCTCGAATTGCGGCGAGCTGAAGCGCCCGCATCACGTTTGTGGTGCCTGCGGCCATTATGACGGCCGCGAGGTGGTTGCGAAGACGGCTGCCGCCTGAGCCATTCAGGCACAGGCATTGGATCGGTAAGGGCAACGGTGTGACCGCGGCCTTAACCATTGCGCTCGATGCCATGGGGGGCGATCACGCTCCTGATATGGTGATCAAGGGCGCTGCGGCATTGCTGCCGCGTTTCCCGCAGGTGAAGTTTATCCTGTTCGGCGACGCTGGACAGGTAGAGCCTTTGCTGCGCCGCTTTCCGACGCTGAAAGAGCGCTGCGAATTGCGGCACACAGCCGAGAAGGTCGCCAGCGAAGACAAGCCGGGCCAGGCATTGCGCCGTGGCCGCAATACCAGCATGCGGTTGTCGATCGATGCCGTGGCTAATGGCGAGGCGCATGCCATCGTATCGGCCGGCAACACTGGCGCGTTGATGGCGATGGCCAAATTCGTACTGCGCACGCTGCCGGGAATTGAACGGCCCGCGATTGCCTCGTTCCTGCCGACGATGAAGGGCGAAACCGTCGTCCTCGACCTTGGCGCCAATGTCGAATGCGACGCCCGCAATCTGGTGCAGTTTGCCGTCATGGGCGCCAATCTGGCGCATTCGGCGCTGGGCCGGCATCGGCCGCGCGTTGGGTTGCTGAACGTCGGCGTCGAAGATGTGAAGGGCCATGACGAGGTGAAGGCCGCGGCCGAAATGCTGCGCGCGGTTGCCAAGCCCCCCTTCGAATTCGTCGGTTTCGTCGAGGGCAACGATATTGCCGGCGGCGAAGTTGATGTGATTGTTACCGATGGCTTCACCGGCAATATTGCGCTGAAGACCGTTGAGGGCACGGCGAAATTGATGGCGTCGCTGCTGCGCTCCGCGTTTCAGCGTTCGATTTTCACCAGGATTGGCTATCTGTTTGCCAGTTCCGGCCTGGCGATGCTGCGCGACCGCATGGATCCTCGTTTTTATAATGGCGGCGTGTTGCTGGGCCTGAACGGTATTGTCGTCAAAAGTCATGGCGGCACGGACGATGTCGGGTTCGCAGCGGCGCTGGAAGTTGCCATCGATATGGCGCAGGATCGCTTGATCGAGCGGATCAAAGCCGACTTCTCTGGCGCCTTCGCCGACTCCCTGACGGCCCAAACGGCTGCAGGCGAGGCCAATCAAACAGAACAGCAAGAGTCGCGTGCGGGGGTATCATGATTCGCTCAGTCGTCGTTGGGTGCGGCAGCTATCTGCCAGAGCGAATCCTGACCAATGCCGACCTGGCAAAGATGGTCGATACGTCCGACGAATGGATTGTTGAACGCACTGGCATCCGGCAGCGCCACATCGCCGCCGATCATGAAAAAACCTCGGACCTCGCGATCAAGGCCGCCCAGGCCGCACTAAAAAATGCGGGCCTCACTGGCGCCGATATTGATCTGATCGTCCTTGCCACGGCCACGCCGGACCAGACTTTTCCGGCCACTGCCTGTCGCGTGCAGGCGGAACTGGGCATGACCCGGGGATTTGCCTTCGATGTGCAGGCCGTTTGCTCGGGTTTCATTTATGCGCTGGCCACGGCTGACAATTTCATCAAGGCTGGGCAGGTCAAGACGGCGCTGGTGATCGGCGCGGAAACCTTTTCGCGCATCCTGGACTGGACCGACCGCACGACATGCGTGCTGTTTGCCGATGGCGCCGGTGCTGTGGTGCTGCGCGCGGAAGAGGGCAAGGGCACAACTGATGACCGGGGCGTACTGACCACGCATCTGCATTCCGATGGCCGTCACAACGACCTGCTGTATGTCGATGGCGGGCCGTCCAGCACGCAGACGACGGGTTATGTCCGCATGCATGGCAAGGAAGTGTTCCGCCATGCCGTGGTCAATCTGGCAGATGTCGTTAAAACGACTTTGGCGGCTGTCAACATGAAGCCCGAGCAGATCGACTGGCTGGTGCCGCACCAGGCCAACAAACGCATCATCGATGGCACCGCCCGCAAGCTCGGCATGACCACCGACCGGGTGGTCCTCACGGTCGATCACCATGGCAATACCTCGGCAGCCTCGGTGCCGCTGGCATTGGCCGAGGCGGTGGCCGATGGCCGGATCAAGCAGGGGGATGTTCTGCTGCTGGAAGCCATGGGCGGCGGTTTCACCTGGGGCAGCGCCCTGGTCCGCTGGTAATCTCTCCCCAAAGTGGTGTTTCTCATGTTTTTCCCGCCAGCCGCGCTGGCGATTCGGCCAAGGTCTTATTGACGGCTGGCTGGGGTTAAGTTAGCGTCCTCACAATAAAATTTGCCAAAAGGGGGCGTTGGTGATGACCGGTAACACCTTGACGCGGGCGCAACTCAGCGAGGCGATCTACCAGGAAGTCGGGCTGTCGCGCAGCGAGTCCGCCCAGCTGGTTGAAACCGTGCTGAACGAAATCATCGACAGCCTGATCGCCGACCATATGGTGAAGATCTCCTCTTTCGGCACCTTCCAGGTCCGCTCGAAGGGGGGGCGCATGGGGCGCAACCCGAAGACCGGCCAGGAAGTGCCCATCGATCCGCGCAAGGTACTGGTTTTCCGCGCCAGCCATGTGCTGAAGGAAAAGATCAACGCCGGCATGCATGCGGCAAGCCAGCAGGCTAAGGCCGCTACCTGAGATTTGCCGGCAGGTTACGGGTATTCATGGCAGACGGCCTCGATCACAAGACCAAGGGAATAAAACAGCCGGCAACAGCAAAAGCCAAGGCCGGCGCTGCTTTTCGCACCATCGGCGAAGTCGCTGACCAGCTCGATTTACCGCAGCATGTTCTGCGGTTCTGGGAAAAGAAATTCCATCAGATTCGTCCGGTGAAACGCAACGGCGGTCGGCGCTATTACCGTACCGAAGACATCGCGCTGCTGGGCGAAATCCGCATCCTGTTGCACGATCAGGGCTATACGATCCGCGGCGTGCAGAAATTGCTGCGCGAGGGCGGACTGGCTAAGGCGGTACGCGCACGCGCCCAGCAAGACAAGACGCTGGCAACACCTGCAACCGGGGCTTCCGGCTTTAGGGCGACAAAACCAGCCGGACAGGACCGCCAGATCGGCATGCCCTTTGACCTGCTCAACGACATGGGCAGCCTGCGCCAGGCGCTGAAAACCTGCCTGAAAGAGCTGGAAGGCATCCATGCCGACATCGTGATGCGGCAGAATCGTTGATCGCAGTGTCGATATTTCAATAGCTTGACGTGGTTGCGCCATGGGGGGCTGCTGGCTATAGTGCGCGCCGCCCGATTGCCCGCCGCCTGCTTATCCTGGCCGCTGGCGATCGGCTCGGTCGGAGCGTAGCGCAGCCTGGTAGCGCATCAGTCTGGGGGACTGGGGGTCGTGGGTTCAAATCCCGCCGCTCCGACCATTTATTCTTCCCCGAATCGTTCGATAGTCGTAGTGCACCAATATTGCAGGATGTGGCGATAAGCCATTGGTGCAATGTCATAAACTCCGCTGATCACATACTATGCGGGAAATTAACCATTTCCAGGCGTGTGATGCAGGCAGGCGGCGGTGATTACGAGATTCCCGAAATACGCTTCGGTAACAGCAGCGACTTTGTTCACATCCAAGTCCAGAAAAATATCCTGGCCGTTGTCGTGGTTGGCGCGCCTGCAGGCCAGTTGCTGCACGATGCAATTCTTCACGGCTTGACGCGGGGCTGGCTACAGCCCGGCATGCCAACCTTGGTGGATGCCCGTAAATTCCAGGGTCGGGTCGATTGGTCATCGCTCCGAGCAATCAGCCAGATGACAGATTGGGGGCGACAGCAAACAACGAGTTCGCGGGTTGCGTACATCACGCGAGATCCACTGTTTTCCTTGTTGGTGAGGGCGGTCAGTACAATGTTCCCCGACAGCCGGCATCGGATATTCGCGGATCCCCCCGCAGCTCTTCACTGGCTGAAGGCTGAGCCATCGCCAGTATCGTAAGGAAACTCAACTCCACCTGGCGCCGACTCCGATCGGTGCGGGTGCCCGGCTGACGATTTTGCTCAGCATATCCTGATAGTGATCCTTGGCGCCGGAGCCGATCAGGGGATCGCTGTTGCTGCGGAAGGCCGCATTGATATCGGCCCAGTCCTGCGCATTCAGCCGTGCTTCCGCCAGAGGAAAGACCTGCTCTTCCTCCAGACGCATGTGGCTCCAGTGGAATTCGGCATACTGCTTGACCAGTTTGCGGAAATTCTCGCGAGCCTCCGGCTTTCCCGGATGCTGCTCGAAACGTTTCAGGGCCCGCCGCAGGCCGGCCATCAACTCGCCATTCTGTTTATGCTCGGTTTCAAGCGCGTCCAGCAGTCCGACCGCATCTGGTGCCCGCAGGCGGAGTTGGCGAAACAGGTACTGGTCTTCTTTCGGGTGATGAAAGCGGTCAGGGAATTCATCGATGTATGCGAGCATCGCGAACAGTAAGCCGAAATCGGGTTTTACGCTCTGCCGCTCCAGGCTATCAACGATACTGAGCAAGCCTTGTAGCACCGCCGCAAGCGTACGGTGTTCGGCGCGAATGATAGTGATAGCCTCCTGCATGGACGGTCTCCTGTTGCGTCTGCACAACAGGATGCCACCGAAGGCTGCAGCCGCGTTGATCTACCGCAAATTATGGCAGGGAAGGCGGGAAACCATCAGGCCTGGTCACTGTCGAGGATACCGTAGCCGGCATCCCGGATGGCGTTGCGCACCACGGATTGGCGATCGGTTGGCAGATCCCGGAATCGAACCTGTTTCCGCGGCAGGTCGACCTCGAAGGCGAGGCCGGGGGCGGCGTTGCTGATCGCATTGCTGATCGCCCGCTTGCAGGCGTCGCAACTCATGCCTTCAATGGTCAGGATATGCATGGGCTGGATTATAGGGGGAAAGGGTCGTTCCGACCAGTCCGGAGGCCGCGGCTGACCGTCGCAGGCAATTGAAATATATGAATTTTCCATTCCGGATTACCCCCGGCGGGAAGGGGAGAGATACTTGCAATCCGACCGCCCGCCGCTATAGTCCCCCTCTCGCGCCGGACGACCCGGCGAACAATCATACAGGGAGCTTTACATGCTGATTTCCGAGGCCTACGCGCAGGCAGCCGGCGGCACCACCGACATGCTGACCTCGCTGCTGCCGCTGGTCCTGATCTTCGTCGTCTTCTATTTCCTGCTGATTCGTCCCCAGCAGAAAAAGATGAAGGAACACAAGGCGATGATCGAGGCGGTGCGGCGCGGCGACGTGGTCACCACCTCGGGCGGCATTATCGGCAAGGTTGCCAAAGTGCAGGAAGATGGCGTTGTGCAGATCGAAATCGCCGACGGTGTGAAGGTGAAGGTGGTCAAGGGCACCATTTCTGAAGTCCGCTCGAAGGGCGGTGACGTCGACGATGACGACAAGTCCGAAGCCAAGGCAGGCTGAAGTATAGACCGATTGCCGGCGCTGCTTGCAGCGCCGGTTTTTTATTCCTTCCGGCCTTTTCGCTTGATTGCCGAGCTGGCTGAAGAGGTATTCCGATGCTTTATTTTGCACCCTGGAAAACCGCTCTGGTGCTGCTTGTCACGCTGGCAGGCCTGATCACTGCAGCGCCGAATCTGCTGTCCAAACAGCAGCTTTCCACCCTGCCGTCATGGATGCAGCTGCCACAGATCAATCTGGGCCTGGATTTGCGTGGCGGTTCACACCTGCTGCTGGAAGTTGATACATCCGCGGTTCTGCGTGAACGCCTTGAAGGCATCGTCGAGGGAACCCGCGAAGAGCTGCGCAAAGACCGCATCGGCTATACCAATCTGGGTATAGCGGGTGGCAATGTCGTTAGCCTGCGTTTGCGCGACCCGGCCCAGGCGGGCCGTGCCCGCGAACTGCTGATCAAACAGGGGCAGCCACTGCAGGGTGGGGCTTTCAGCCTTGGGGCCGCTGCCACCGACCTGCAGGTTGAAATCTCTCCGGAAGGCGTCGTGCGGATGACCCTGTCGGAACAGGCTGTACGCGAACGTGCCCGCTCGGCTGTGGCGCAGTCTATGGAAATCGTTCGCCGGCGCATCGACCAGACTGGCGTCAACGAGCCCACCATCCAGGTGCAGGGCAGTGATCGCATTCTGGTCCAGTTGCCCGGCGTCGACGATCCAGAGCGTATCAAGCGCTTGCTGGGCACCACCGCCAAGCTGACCTTCCGCATGGTCGATACGAATGCCGATCCGAACATGCCGGCCCCGCCGGGCGCCGAGATCCTGGAAGGCGACAAACCCCGCGTGGCGAATGCTCCGGTTGAGCGTTACGTGGTCAAACGCAAAGTCGAAGTTGCCGGCGACAACCTGGTGGATGCCCAGGCCGGCTATGACCAGCGCAGCGGCCAGCCGATCGTTTCATTCCGTTTCGATACCGTTGGCGGCAAGCGTTTCGCCGAAATTACTCAACAGTCTGTTGGACTGCCATTCGCCATCGTGCTGGACAACAAGGTGCTGAGCGCACCGGTGATCCGTGAGCCGATCCTGGGTGGATCAGGTCAGATCAGTGGAAATTTCAGCGTCACGGAAGCCAATGACCTGGCCGTTCTGCTGCGTGCCGGCGCCCTGCCGGCGCCACTCAAGGTGATTGAGGAACGCGTGGTCGGTCCCGATTTGGGCGCGGATGCCATTCGGGCCGGTATAATTGCCATTATCATTGGTTTTGTGCTGGTCAATATTTTCATGATTGCCGCTTACGGACTGTTTGGCGTGTTTGCCGTTATTGCCGTGACGCTGAACCTGGCGCTGATACTCGGCATCCTGTCGACCATGCAGGCCACGTTGTCGCTGCCCGGCATTGCCGGTATCCTGCTCACCATCGGCATGGCGGTGGATGCCAACGTGCTGATCAACGAACGCATCCGAGAAGAAGCGCGCCTCGGGAAATCGGTCATCGCGTCCTTGGATGCCGGCTTTTCGCGCGCATTTTCCACCATTCTAGACTCAAACCTGACAACGCTGATTGCCATGGCGATCCTGTTTGCGGTCGGCAGCGGGCCGGTGCGTGGTTTTGCCGTGGCAATTTCCGTTGGCATTGTCACTTCGATGTTTACCGCGATCACTGTGGTTCGGCTGATGATGGTGCTGTGGCTCAAATCAACCAAGCCGAAATCATTGGCTGTGTAAGGGAAGCCGCGCCATGTTCCGTCTGCGTCTGGTTCCGGAAAAGACCAACATCAAGTTCATGAAAGGCCGCTTCGCCGGCCTGGCGGTATCTGCCTTCCTGTCGATAGCGTCAATTGTATTGTTCTTCTATCCTGGCCTGAATTACGGCATCGATTTCAAGGGTGGCATCCTGATGGAAGTGCGCCTGCCGCAGGCGGCCGATTTCGGCGCGTTGCGCGGCCAGATCGGCGGCCTCAATCTGGGTGAAGTCGCGCTGCAGGAATTCGGATCCTCGCGCGACGTGCTGATCCGGCTGGAACGACAGGGCGAGTCGGACGAGGCGCAGAATCTGGCGGCGCAAAAGGTGCGTAGTGAACTGACCTCCGCTTATCCGGGCGCGGAAGTCCGCCGCGTCGAGGTGGTGGGCGGCAAGGTTAGCGCAGAGCTGTTCCAAAGCGGCCTGCTGGCTGTCGTGCTGGCTCTGGCCGGCATTGCCATCTACATCTGGTTTCGTTTCGAATGGATGTTTGCCTTCGCTGCCTTGGTTACGCTGCTGCTGGATATTACCAAGATGGTCGGTTTTTTTGCTGTTACGCAGTTACCGTTCGGGCTTACGGCCGTGGCGGCGGTACTGACCATCATCGGCTACTCGATCAATGACAAGGTGGTGGTCTATGACCGCATGCGCGAGAACTTGCGCAAATACAAGACCATGCCCCTACGCGAATTGATTGATCTCAGCATCAACGAAACGCTGTCACGCACCATCTTCACCTCGATGACCACCTTCCTGGCTATGATACCGCTGGCCTTCATGGGGGGAGAGGCTGTCGAGGTTTTTGCGATCGGCATGCTGTTTGGCATCGTGGTTGGCACGTCATCGTCGATCTTCATCGCGGCGCCGCTGGTTCTGCTGACCGGTGAGAAGTGGTTGCGCCAGAAGAAGGCCGCCGAGGCTGCGGCCAAGGCCGCACCACAGCGGCCGTAGGCCGGAGGCAGGGTATGGACCTGCTGCCCCGTATTCCGGCCGACCGGCAGGTGATCAACGCCTATGGCGATGGTGGTTTCCGTATCTCGGGCCGGCATTGGACCGAATCCGTGTTGGTCTTCCCCAGCCAGACGCTGCCCTGGAGCATCACCGATATCGGCATGCTGAGCATCGACTCGTTGGCCCCGGCATTCGAGGTTGAGCCAGCCGCAGAATTGCTGCTGATCGGCTGCGGCCCGAGCATGGTGTTCATCGATAAAGAACTGCGGGCGCAAATTCGCGCCATGGGTCTGGTGATCGAGGCGCTAGATACCGGCGCGGCCTGCCGCACCTATAACCTGCTGATGGGGGAAGGGCGACGGGTAGCCGCCGCCCTCATACCCGTCTAGGCCTGATTACCAGGCGCCGCCATTTTGCTGCGCCACCATGCAATACAGCATCGGGATCGACAGCGCGAAGTTGGTGCGCGACGCCAGCATGGCAAAGCGTGCCGCCTTGGCCTTGGCTGCATCGTCGGCAGGCACGATGCCCAGAGCCTTCTTCTGATTCGGCCAGATCACAAACCACACATTGGCGGCCATGAAGAGGCCGAGATACATGCCAATACCGATGGTGCGGCTGCCTTCCTGCAGCATGAAGGCCTGATGGCCGTAACCGTTAAGCACTGAGAGCACCAGTCCGGTGACGACAGTGGCTAGAGCCGCCCAGCGGAACCAGAACAGGGCCTCGGGAGCGATGAACTTGCCCACCGCCGGCTTCAGTTCGGCGGGAATTTTCGGCATGGTCGGGATCTGGACGAAATTGAAATACCAGAGCAGGCCGACCCACAGGATGCCCGACAGGACGTGCAGCCAGCGGAAGAAGAAACTCAGGAATGCCGTGTCAAAGCTGCGATGGATCAGAAAAAACAGGATCAGCGCCAGAACGACGCCTGCGCCGAGCGCCTTGTAGAGATTTTCAAGAATCTTTGCCATGATGCGTTCCTTATCGGTGTTTACGGTTGTTGCCGTTCGTTATGCTGGCTTCCCCGACGCAGAGGCAGATCACAGCAAGAGATGCGACTCGCGCCATCCGCGTGCAACACCGCTGCGATTCTCATGCTTTCGATTCGCTGCCAGAGGCTATCATAAATCTCGGTGGCGACAAGCGATCTTCCGGAATTCAACCAGCCGTGGCATGACCGAATCACCTGATCAATATTGCAGCCGGGAAGTCCGCCGTGCCGATCCGGATCGCTGGCTGACCACGCTGTTTGCGCCTGATGCCCGTCGGCCGGGTCTGCTGGCGCTGTATGCTTTTAATGCCGAAATCGCGCGGGCTCGCGAAGCCGTCAGTCAACCGATGATCGGTCAGATTCGCCTGCAATGGTGGCGGGAAGCCTGGGCAGGGATCGTTGCTGACCAACCACGGAACCATCCGGTCGTCCTGGCGCTGCATGCCCATTGCCGCGCTCTGGATCAAGTCGATGTTCTGGCGCTGATCGATGCGCGCGAGATCGACATGGCCGATAGCCCGCCGGCTGATATGGCCGCGCTCCTGGAATATGCGGAAGTCAGTTCTGCTCCTCTGATGAGGCTGGCGGCACAACAACTCGGGGCCACATTGCCGTCGGCGGTAGCCAGGGAGGCAGGCATTGCCTATGCGCTCACCGGACTGCTGCGCGCCACGCCGCATCTGGTGGCGCAGAAGCGCGTGATGCTGCCGGCTGCTCTGCTTGGCGCCCACGGCTTGACGCCGGATGACATGCATCAGCGTGATGTGAGCGCCGGTCTTGCCGCCGTGCTGGCCGAGGTTGCGGAAGAGGCTGGGCGCAGGCTGCAGGTGGCGCGGCAACACCGCCTGCCGCGCACCACGCTGCCGGCTGTGTTGCCGGTAACGCTTGCCGGATTACATCTGCGGGCTTTGGCACGACAGCACTATGATGCCATTGCCGCAGAAACGGCCGTGACGCCGCTGCGCCGGCAGATGGCGCTGCTCTGGGCTTCTCTGCGCGGGCGGTTTTAGGCTGCCGCGGCGGTTTTGCCGTTCAGCCACTGGCCTAGATCGGCCAGGGCGCGGCGGCTTAAGAAGCGTTTGCGGTCGTCCTTGCGCACATCGCCGGGCGGTGGCGGGAACAGCCCGAAATTCACGTTCATCGGCTGGAAGTGTTTTGCGTCGGCACCGCCGGTGATGTGGCTGTGCAACGCGCCAAGCGCCGTAGTTGGCGGCGGGGGCACCTGCTCGCCGCCCAGACGCTGGGCCGCGGCCATGCGGCCGGCAATCAGGCCAATCGCGGTGCTTTCCACATAACCTTCGACGCCGGTGACCTGGCCGGCAAAGCGCAGGCTCGGCATGGCCTTCAGTCGCAGTTGCACATCCAGCAGCTTGGGCGAGTTGAGGAAGGTGTTGCGGTGGATGCCGCCCAGGCGGGCGAATTGCGCATTTTCCAGGCCCGGGATCATACGGAAAACGCGCACCTGCTCGGCATGTTTCATCTTGGTCTGGAAGCCGACCATGTTGTAGAGCGTGCCGAGCTTGTTATCCTGCCGCAATTGCACCACGGCATAAGGCTTGCGTCCGGTGCGTGGATCGATCAGGCCGACCGGTTTCATCGGGCCGAAGGTCAGCGTGCGCGGGCCGCGCTCGGCCATCACCTCGATCGGCAGGCAGCCCTCGAAATACGGCGTGTTCTTTTCCCAGTCCTTGAATTCCGTTTTCTCGGCCGCCAGCAGGGCGGCATGGAATTCAAGGTAATTCGGCTTCTCGAAGGGACAATTGATGTAATCGGCGCCTTCACCTTGTTCGCCGCTGCCGCCGGGTCCCACCTTGTCGTAACGCGACTGGAACCAGGCCTTGTCCATGTCGATGCTGTCTTTGTGGACAATCGGTGCGATCGCATCGAAAAAGGCCAAGCTTTGCTCACCGGTCAGGTTGCGGATCGCTTCTGCAAGGGTCGGGGAGGTGAGAGGGCCGGTGGCGACGATCACGCTGTCCCAATCGGCCGGAGGCAGGCCGGCGATTTCCTCACGCTGCAGGGTAATCAGCGGCTCGGCTTCGATGGCTTTCTGGACTTCTGCTGAAAAGACATCGCGGTCGACCGCCAATGCGCCACCGGCCGGGACCTTGGCGATATCGGCCGCGCGCATGATCAGCGAATTGCAGCGCCGCAACTCCTCATGCAGTAGACCAACCGCGTTACTTTCGGCATCGTCGGAACGGAAGGAATTGGAGCAGACCAGCTCGGCTAGGCCGTCACCCTGATGAGCATCGGTCTTGCGCACCGGGCGCATCTCATGCAGCACCACGGGCACGCCCAGACGTGCGACCTGCCAGGCGGCTTCCGAGCCGGCCAGGCCGCCGCCGATGATATGGATGGGCTTATTCTGCGTCATGGATAATCTCCTCGAGCGCGGCGACGCTGTCGGCGCTCAGAATCTTCGTTGCAATCGCCTGGCTGAAACCGCGACGCGCCAGGGCGCCGAGGTCTTTCTGCCGCATGGCCCGGCGTTCCTCCGGGTCGGCGCGATAAGGACCCAATTTGCGCTTCCGGGCGAAGGCGGCTGCTGCCGGCAGGTCAGAGACCGGCGCATGGCTCTCATCCTGCAGGCGTTCCAGCGCCGCCGCCACATCATCACGGCCGACGCCCTTGATAGCGAGGGTCTGCCTGATGCGACCAAGCGATTTTCCTTCGGCATAAAGCCGACGGACCCGACCAACAGCATAGGCCTGGTCGTTCAGCAGGTTGGAGCGCTGCAGCTTTGCGATCAGATCGGCGATCCAGCCAGCAGCTTCGCCTTCGCTTGGTGAGCCATGCTCCTGGATCGAGCGTTTCACCTTTCGCTCGAGAACTCGGCGCAGATTCTGCGCCGAGCTGCTGTAGCGTTCGAGATAGAACAGCGCCGCTTTTTCAAGATACCCGGGGGTAATCTTCTTCGGGATCTTTTTCTGGCGGCCGGCCGGCATGGCGAAAACGGAAGAACTCAGCCCGGCAGCCTGGCAATGCCTGCGCGGGCAACCTCGGCATCTTCCGACGATTTCACGCCGGAAACGCCCACGCCGCCAATGCAGACGCCATCCACCATGACCGGCTCGCCGCCTTCCAGCAGCACCAGATCAGGGACCGAGAGGAAGGCATTGCGGCCGTTGCCGACGATCTCTTCCAGTGCCTTGGTCGGCTTGCGGGCAAAAGCGGCGGCCTTGGCCTTGCCCTGGCTGATCCAGGTCGACTGGATGGGGGCGCCGTCAAGGCGCTGGAAATGTAGCAGGTGGCCACCATCATCGGTGATGGCGATGCTGACCTTCCAGTCATTCTTCTTCGCCTCGGCCTCGGCTCCGGCGGCAATTTTCTGGACATCGTCGAGGGTCAGCGCCTTGCGGGTAATCATGGATAGGGTTTCCCTTTTTTGCGGTTACTCCGCCGCATCGCGGCGGGCCTTCTTGGCAGGAGTGGCGGCGCGTTGCACCGCCGGCTTGAGATAGTCTTTCAGATACTGGCCGGTATAGCTTTCCTTCACCTTGGCGACATCTTCCGGCGTGCCCTGGGCAACAACGCGGCCACCGCCGCTGCCGCCTTCCGGGCCCATGTCAACGATCCAGTCGGCGGTCTTGATCACCTCGAGGTTATGCTCGATTACGATCATGGTGTTCCCGGACTCAACCAGGGTGTGCAGCACCTCGAGCAGCTTGCGCACATCCTCGAAATGCAGGCCGGTGGTCGGCTCGTCGAGAATATAGAGGGTGCGGCCGGTCGCGCGCTTGGACAATTCCTTGGCCAGTTTGACGCGCTGCGCCTCACCGCCCGACAGGGTCGTGGCCGACTGGCCGATCTTGATATAGCCTAGTCCAACCTTTTCCAGGGTTTCCAGTTTCTCGCGGATGGTCGGCACCGCCTTGAAAAACTGGGCACCGTCTTCCACGGTCATGTCGAGGACATCGGCGATCGACTTGTCACGGTAGTGGATTTCCAGTGTCTCGCGGTTATAGCGCTTGCCCTTGCAGACGTCGCATTGCACGTAGACATCGGGCAGGAAATGCATCTCGATTTTGATCAGGCCATCGCCCTGGCAGGCCTCGCAGCGGCCGCCCTTGACGTTGAACGAGAAGCGGCCGGGCGCATAGCCGCGCGCCTTGGCCTCGGGCAGGCCAGCGAACCAGTCACGGATTGGCCCGAAGGCACCGGTATAGGTGGCCGGGTTGGAGCGGGGCGTGCGGCCGATCGGCGATTGGTCGATATCGACAATCTTGTCGAGCCATTCCAGGCCTTCGATGCGGTCATGAGCGCCGGGGATTTCCCGGCTGTTGTTCAGCTTGCGTGAAATCGCCTTGAACAGCGTTTCGATGGTCAGGGTCGACTTGCCGCCACCAGATACGCCGGTGACGCAGGTGAAGATGCCTAGTGGAAATTCAACCGAAATGTTCTGCAGGTTGTTGGCCCTGGCGCCGATCACCTTCAGGGTTTTGTTGGCAACGCGCTTGCGGCGCTGTTTGGGCACCGGCACGGAGCGGACGCCGGTGAGATACTGGCCGGTAATCGATTTTTTGGCGGCCATGATGTCTTCCGGCGTGCCTTCGGCGATGATCTCGCCGCCATGCACGCCTGCCGCCGGGCCCATGTCGATCACATGGTCGGCGGTGCGGATCGCTTCCTCGTCATGCTCGACCACCAGCACGGAATTGCCGATGTCGCGCAGGTGCACCAGGGTTTCCAGCAGCTTGGCATTGTCGCGCTGATGCAGGCCGATTGAAGGCTCGTCAAGCACATACAGCACGCCCGTCAGGCCCGAGCCGATCTGAGAAGCCAGGCGGATGCGCTGGCTTTCGCCGCCCGAGAGCGTACCGGATGATCGTGACATCGACAGGTAATCGAGGCCGACATTGACCAGGAAGCCGAGGCGGTCGTTGATTTCCTTCAGGATGCGCGAGGCGATATCCTTTTCCTTCGGCTTCAGTTTCCTGGTCAGATCGAGAAACCATTGCCGGGCATCGAGGATGGAGAATTCGCAGACCTGACCGATATTCAGACCGCCGACCCTCACCGCCAGGGCCTCCGGCTTCAGGCGATAGCCGCCGCAGGTTTCGCAGGCGGTCTGCGACTGATAGCGCGAAAGTTCCTCGCGAATCATGTCGGATTCGGTTTCGCGCCAGCGCCGCTCCAGATTGGGCAGTACGCCTTCGAACGGCCGCTTCACCGTGTAGGTGCGCATGCCGTCGTCATAGGTGATCGGCACGATATCGTCTTCCGAGCCATGCAGGATGGCTTTGCGTGTCTTGGCCGGCAGTTCCTTCCAGCGAGCCGCCAGCGAGAATTTGTAGAACTTGGCCAGACCTTCGAGGGTCTGAAGGTAATAGGGCGAAGGCGTGGCGGCGCGCGACCAGGGTACGATGGCGCCATCGCGCAGGCTGATATTCTCGTCTGGCACCACCATGGCAGCGTCGAAATACATCTTCGATCCGAGCCCATCGCAGGTCGGGCAGGCGCCATGCGGGCTATTGAACGAGAACAGTCGCGGCTCGATCTCCTCAATGGTGAAACCGGAAACCGGGCAAGCGAACTTGGCCGAGAAGATGGTGCGCTCGTCCTTGTCGGCATTCTCGGCGAAGGCGATACCGTCGGCCAGGCCTAGCGCGGTCTCGATGGAATCCGCCAGGCGGGTCTGGATGCCGTCACGCACCACCACGCGGTCGACCACCACCTCGATATCGTGCTTCAGCTTTTTGTTCAGCGCCGGGACCTCGGCGATCTCGTGCAGCTTGCCGTCCACCTTGACGCGCTGGAAGCCCCGCTTCAGCAGATCCTGCAGCTCCTTTTTGTATTCACCCTTGCGGCCGCGCACGATAGGAGCCAGCAGGTACAGGCGCGTGCCCTCCGTCATGGCCATCACGCGATCAACCATCTGGCTGACCGTCTGGCTCTCGATCGGCAGGCCGGTGGCGGGTGAATAGGGCACGCCGACACGGGCATAGAGCAGGCGCAGGTAATCGTAGATTTCGGTTACGGTGCCCACCGTGGAACGCGGGTTCTTCGAGGTCGTTTTCTGCTCGATGGAGATTGCCGGGCTGAGGCCATCGATGTGATCGACATCCGGCTTCTGCATCAGTTCCAGGAACTGGCGCGCATAGGCCGACAGGGATTCGACATAACGCCGCTGTCCCTCGGCATAGATCGTGTCAAAAGCCAGCGAGGACTTGCCGGAGCCGGACAGGCCGGTCAGGACGACTAGCTTGTCACGGGGAATGTCCACATCGACATTCTTGAGGTTGTGCTCACGGGCACCGCGGACCGAAATGAACTTCTGCATGGTTTTTTGCGCCGAGTCTCTGGGGGGCCGAATATTGCGCTTTTCAGGACAGTTCTTCACTATACGCCATTCACATGATATAAGATCACTTCGTGAACGGATAGGGGTTAAGATATGGCTGGCAGCGTCAACAAGGTGATCCTGGTCGGGAATCTAGGGCGCGACCCCGAGATCCGTAGCATGCAGTCGGGCGAAGAGATTGCCCAGCTTTCCCTGGCCACCTCGGAAACCTGGCGCGACAAGGCCTCGGGTGAGCGCAAAGAGCGCACCGAATGGCATAGGGTGGTGATTTTCAACGAAAATCTGGTCAAGGTCGCCAAGCAGTTCCTGAAAAAGGGCTCCAAGGTCTACATTGAAGGTTCGCTGCAGACCCGGAAATGGACCGACAAGGATGGTGCTGAGAAATACACTACCGAGGTGGTGCTGCAGCGTTTCCGTGGTGAGCTGACCATGCTGGATGGCCGCGGCGAGGGCGGCGGGTCCTCAGGTGGCGACGATTACGGCAGCGGCGGGTCCTCGGGCGGATTCGGCGGCGGTGGTTCTGGCAGCGGCCGTTCGGGAGGCGGCTCACCGGCCCGGCGCGACGACCTGGACGACGAAATCCCGTTCTGAGCCTGCTAGGCCAGATCCCGGGAACATAAAAAGGCGCAGATTGTAATCTGCGCCTTTTTTGATGCCGGCGGACTACCGCCGCAGAAGCGATATCATCAGGACTCCCAGCCCGGCAGCAGTCCCGATGGCTGCCAATGGGTGTTCCCGTGCCAGCGGTTCGATCTGCCTGCGCAGTTTCTCCATGTCATCCTGCAGGCCATGGCTGGGCCGGTAGCGCCAGACCAGCGTCACCACGATACCGAGAAACACGATCATGCCGATCAGCGTGGCCCCGGCCGCCAGCGCGGCCCATGCAGGCAGCATGAGGGCGCCGTAGGCCAGAAACAGGGCCCAGCCGAACAGCATGAAGGCGGTCAACAGAGCTGCGCAGCCGATCACCCCAAGACTGGCAACGGCAGCAATACGCTGCCGTTGCCGTCGCGAGGCGGCTGCCTGCATACTGCCCAATAGCAATCTTGGCAGCAGGCCAGGCAACAGGCTTATCAGAGGGCTGAGCATTATTTACGCAGCAACAGCGTCAGCACCGCACCAGCGGCAAAGGCCGCCAGCAGGCTGCTGCCAGGATGTTCCTTAACGGTCTCCTCGACGCGGCCAAGCGCTTC
>NZ_JANLJJ010000033.1:22160-58054 GCF_029255545.1 Ferrovibrio sp.
CGTTCGGCTTGGTCGGCGATGATGCCGTAACGCTCCTGTATCTTGCCGACCAATTGCTCACGCCGACCGTCGATCCAGCTCAGGTCATCGTCGGTCAGTTCGCCCCAGCGTTCCCGGGCCTTGCCAGCAAACTGTTTCCAGTTTCCGGCGACCCGATCCCAGGACGGCAGGGCGGCTTTCACATTCGCTTCGACGCGCTTTGCGGTATTGGCCATGATGAATCTCCTTTAAGTCTACAGGCGACGGTAATGCGATTGCCGCTATTGCGGCGACTGGGTCTTTTCCCACTCACCGACCTGCTTCTCGGCCTCGTTCTTGGCAACGCCGTAGCGTTCCTGAATCTTGCCGACCAGTTCCTGACGCTTGCCGTTGATCACGGTGATGTCGTTGTCGGTCAGTTTTCCCCAGCGCTGTTTCACCTTGCCGGCAAGCTGGTTCCAATTGCCTTCGATCTGCTCCCAGGCGCCACTGGCGGCGTAAACAGGGGCCAGCGGCACGGCGGCCAGCAGGGCAAGGGCTGAAACGGCGGTGATGGCGATCTTGCGCATGTAAAACCTCCTCTTGATGGCGGTGAACGGACGCTGGAGGAAACCCGGCGGTGGCAGGGTTGGTTCCCGAAATAATCCAGGGAATTTTCCTCATGAGCGGGGCAAGCCTTTGATTTGGCATGCCCTTCACAGGCCTTCAGAGGTTAGGAATAGCGCCGGCCAGCTGGAATACGGTGGCATGGCTGCCTAAGGACTAAGGGCTGGCGGTTTTTTCCCGCTTCTTTGCAATATTCCAGGCTTCATCCATGGTCGCCAGGTCGCAACCGGCCAATTCTTTACCTTCAGCGTTTATTATTTGCTCCATCATACTGAAGCGACGCTCAAATTTACGGTTTGCTGCGCGCAGGCAATCTTCCGGATCGAGCTTCAGATGCCGAGCCAAGTTGGCAACAACAAAGAGAAAATCGCCGAACTCCTCATTCATCGCTTCTTGTGTTCCAGATTCGATTTCTTCTTCAAGCTCTTGTAATTCTTCTTTTATTTTATCAATCACCGGCTGCTTCTCGGGCCAGTCGAATCCCACGCGGGCCGCCCGGTTCTGCAACTTCACGGCACGCAGCAAAGCCGGCAAGCCGGCGGTGACTCCGGCCAGTACAGGCGAGATACCGTCCGTTCCTGTCTCGACCTTGGCGGCACGTTCGGCTGCCTTGATGCTTTCCCAGTTGGCGCTGACTGTTTCAGGCCGGTCGGCCGAAACATCACCGAAAATATGTGGATGCCGCCGCACCATCTTGTCGCTGATTCCAGCTGCAACATCGGCAAAACTGAAATGCCCGGCCTCCTCGGCCATCCGGCTGTGGAATACCACCTGCAGCAACAGATCACCCAATTCGTCCTTCAACCCAGCCATATCGTTCCGGGCAATGGCATCCTCGACCTCGTAGGCTTCCTCGATGGTATAGGGCGCAATGGTGGTGAAGGTTTGCTCCAGGTCCCATGGGCAGCCACCCTTGGGGTCGCGCAGCCGGGCCATGATGGCAAGCAGGCGGGACAGGCTGGAGAGATCGGGGGCGGCAGTCATGGCAGGCACCGGCATGCAGGAAAACGAAGATTGCCAAAATGCGGTGCGTTGTTGGCTGGTGCAAGCGGCAGGCGGCCGGGGGTTACTGCGGTGGAGTCGGCTGGACAGCAGCTTTCAGAAACTCGACCACCTGATCATCGGTGAGTTGCGGAAACTCCCGGTAATGCGCCCCAACCGCATAGAAGTCCGGCGGGGTTTCCAGGCAGACGATCCGATCCGCGAGTCCCCTGAACTCCTCCAGCGTGGATGATGCCGCGACCGGAATGGCCAGAATGATGGATTTGGGTTGCGCGGCCCGCAGCAGCATCAGGGCAGCCTTGGCGGTGGCTCCAGTGGCTATACCGTCATCCACAACTATCACCGTGCGGCCTTTCACCTCGGGATGTGGCTGGCCGATATCATATCGTTTGCGGCGCCGCTCAATTTCGGCCAGTTCGCGTTGGGCGGCAGTCCGCAGATAGTCGTCATCGACATGCAGGCTGTCGGCCACTTCACGATTCACCACCAGGCGCGGCTTCTGGCCGTCGGCAACGGCGGCAACAGCCAGTTCGCCATGGTGTGGCGCGCCGATCTTGCGCACCAGCAGCAGATCGAGTGGCGCATGCAGGGCGGAGGCTACCTCGGCTGCCACCGGTACGCCGCCGCGCGGCAGGGCCAGGATCACCGGCTTGGTGTCCTGCAAGTCCTGCAGCCGCTGGGCCAGACGGCGACCGGCCTCAGTCCTGTCCAGAAACATCCGCGGCCTCGCTTTGCAATAGGTAATGGCTGAACCAGGTACTGGCATGGCCGATCACCTGCTCCAGCGTACCGGCCTCCTCGAACAGATGGGTGGCGCCCGGCACGATTTGCAAGGTCGCCTTGCAGCGCATATGTGCCATCGCCTGGCGGTTCAGCGCCAGAACTTCACGGTCGAGCCCCCCGATGATCAGCAGGGTGGGTGCGGTAACATGCGGCAAGGCCGCCCCGGCCAGATCGGGGCGGCCGCCGCGGCTGACGATGGCCTGGACCGCGCAGTCAGGCTGGGCGGCGGCGACCAAGGCTGCGGCGGCGCCCGTGCTGGCACCGAAATAACCGATGCGCGGCGCGATCCGTTCCATGCGCCGGCCCAGCCATTCGGTCGCCAGCGTCAGGCGTTCAGCCAGTAAATCGATATCAAAGACATTATCGCGGCTTGAGGATTCAGCCTCGGTCAGCAGATCGAACAGCAATGTGCCAAATCCAGCCCGTTGCAAGGCGGCTGCGACATGCTTGTTGCGGGGGCTGTTACGGCTGCTGCCACTGCCATGGGCGAAGACGATAACCGCACGGCACCGCGGCGGCAGCACCAGAAGGCCTTCCAGCCCGAATGGCGGGATGGCCACAGGCTCTTCCGTATACGGCCCCGATTGCATGTTTCCATGCGTCATGCGTGACATCCGCCCTGCTGCTTGACAGCCCGTTCAATCTAGCCGGCGCAGGGATCTCCCGCGTTGATCTGGATCAGCCCTCGCCGAAGCCCGCACGCATCAGGTCGATCAGCCGGCCGATCCGGCTGGACAACGAGGCAGGTGGCATTGGGGCCGGCGAGGGCTCGTGAGCAGGCGGGCTGGGCTCCTCCTGCAACGATACGGTGCCGGCTTCGGAACGCTCGAGCACCAGGTGACGGGTGAAGAATCCATTCTGATCGGAACGGTGCCCAACCGCCAGGATTGTTGCCTCGGGAAGCATTTCGCCCAGCATATGCAATAGAGCTAGCTGGGATTTTTCATCAAGCCCATCGGTGGCCTGATCAATCAGAATCCAGAGCGGCCGGTGCAACAGAAGGCGAGCAAAGCCTATTCGCTGCAGGTCGCCAGGACTCAGTGCCTGGCCCCAGTCTGCCTCGGTATCGAGTTGCGGCAGCAGATAATCGAGTCCAACGCGATGAAGCATATCGGTCAGTACGGTATCGCCACCTTGTGGCGGCGTTACCGGGTACAGCAGCGCATGACGCAAAGTCCCGGGTGGCATGTAGGGGCGTTGCGGCAGCAGGGCCAGTGATTGCGATGGGACTTCGATCCGGCCGCGGCCCCAGGGCCAGACGCCAGCCACGGCCTTGCATAGAACCGCGGCTGCATGCTGGTCGCCGGTCAGTAGCACGCGCTCACCCCGCCGGATCTCAAGTGACAAACCGGCAGAGATAATGCGCTGGTCCGGTTCGGCAATCGTCACGTTCCGGAATCCAAGGGCGGCATCAGAAGTCTTGGCTACGACAATCCGCTCGTCTGAGTGTTGATTGGCGCGAATGGCTTCAGCTGCTGACAGGGATTGATCGAGTTCAAGAACGCGTTCGGCCGATGCCTGCAATTCGGCCAGACGAGGGAAATTGTCGACCGGCCATGACAGTGCTGCGGTTGCCTGCTGGAAAGCCTGGGCCGTCTGCATCAGGCCGCCCAGCGTAATCTCGCCCAGAAGATAACGCGGCGTGCTGACCAGGACCGGGAATATCGTTGCCAATGTGCTGTAGGCCGAGGTGAACAGGATCAACTGGCGCAGGCCGGTGCTCTGGTTGTGCCAGGCGGTTGCCACGGGTTTGAATAAGCGCAGCAGCAAGCCGCGCTCTTCGCGTTCACCCTGGGCAACGGCAATGGCTTCGGCATTCTCCCGGCTGCGGCCAAGGGCATAGCGCAGGTCTGCCTCCACGGTTTGGCGCCAGTCGGCGGCAGAAACCAGTTTGCGGCCGATGAACATCGCCAGGGCCGAACCGACACCGGAATACAGGAAGGCGAGCCAGACCATATGGCCGGGAATGTCGAACGTGATGCCGTCAATGTGGATTGGCAGGTTCCCCGATAGGCCCCAGAGGATGCCAAGGAAGCTGATCAGCAACAAAAGGCAGTAGATCAGAGAATGGGCCAGATCGACGGCCGCTTCGGTAGCAATGCGGATATCCTCGGCGATGCGGCCGTCCGGGTTGCTGTGGTTGCCGGGAGCGATGCTCAACCGATACTGGCGGCCATCATGCATCCACTCGCCGATCAGTTCTTTGGTCAGCCACTCCCGCCATCCGAGCTGCAGCGCGCGTTTGATATGAAGATGGATCGCATTGACCACCATCATGCCAAGGACGAGGGCAGCAAAGATGATGATCTGCCGTAACGAGCCTTCGGCAGAGCGGCGCTCCAACGCGTCAAAGAGATCGGCGCTCCAGAGATTGAGGCGGATCGCAAGCACGACCTGTGCAAGATCAAGCAGTACAAGCGCGATGGATAACAGCCAGGCAGCCCAGCGCTCTGGTCCATACCAATACGGCATCGCAAGACGCAGGAATCCCCTCGCGGTGCCCATCGCGGATGGGGATTGCCTGATGGATTGGGCCTCGGGCTGCACCTGATGTTTCCTACACGGCGTTGCGGTCGACCATGGCCTGCAAACCCAAAATAGCAGATTCTGGATGCAGGACGGCAAAAACCGGGATGCGTTCGAGTTGTGAGCGGAACCGCCCCTTGGCCTCGAAGCGGGCGCGAAAAGTGGATTTGTCCAGCAGATCAAGCATGCGCGGCACGATACCGCCGGCCAGATAAAGTCCGCCGCGGGCATCAAAAGCCAGGGCAAGGTCGCCGGCGAAACTGCCGAGCAAAGCGCAGAACATTCCAACTGTCCTGCGGCACAGATCGCAGCTGCCATCCTGCGCCGCCGCGAGGATTTCGGCCGCCGGGCGCGAGGCAGCCGGTTGTTTCTCTACTGTCGCCATGGCCTGATGCAGATTCTCTAGGCCAGGACCTGAGAGCGCGCGCTCGGCCGAGGCATGACCGAATCTCTGGCGCAGCACGGCCAGCACGGCATCCTCGCCAGCATCTTGTCCAGCCAGAGTCATATGCCCGGCCTCGCTGGCCATGGCATATCCGCCATCGACCGCCGGAAGAAAGGCGCTGACGCCAAGCCCGGTCCCCGGACCACAGGCGGCTTTCGGTGCTGCATGCTCCGGCGTTCCGCCGCCGAATTGGCGCAAGGCATCGCTGGAGAAGTGCGGCAAGGCCCAGGCGGTAGCGACGAAGTCATTCACCAGCCAGACGGCTGACAGGCCGAAACGTTGCTGCAAAGCGGCTGTGTCCAATTGCCAGTCGGCATTTGTCATGACGATGCGGCCGTTTTGCACCGGCCCGGCCACAGCAAGGGCGATCGCGTCAAGGGCTGGGGCGGTGCTATCATGCAAATGGGCGGTTATCGCCTCATCGATGTCGGCATAAGCGGCGCGGGACAGGGTGGTGATCGGCCCGCAATTCTTCCCATCATATACGGCTAAGCGCAGGTTGGTGCCGCCGACATCGCCGAGCAGGATTCTACGGTTTCCGGTCATGGCTTTCCAGCGGGCCCGGTAGCGGTTTCGCGGGTGATGCGATCGGCGTACCAGCGGGCGGATGATTTTGGAATGCGACGCAACGTCGGGTAATCGACATAAATCAACCCAAAACGATCGCCGTAGCCGGCGCCCCATTCGAAATTGTCGAGCAGCGACCAGACGAAATATCCACGCACATCGGCGCCGGCGGCGATCGCGGTCTGCATGGCCCCGATATAGGCATTGAGGTAGTTGATGCGATGCTGGTCTTTTACCGCGCCGGTATGATCGAGTTGATCGCGCCCACCGGTTCCATTTTCGGTCACGTAGATCGGCAGGTGATAGCGGCGCGAGGCTTCCAGCAGGATGTCACGGAACGCATCCGGATGGACCTGCCAGCCGATCTCGGATTGTGGCGTGCCATCAGGCGGGCCAGCCCAGGCATAACCAAGCGGTGCGTTTTTGTCGCCACGGGCATAAATCGGGGAATAGTGATTGATTCCTAGCCAGTCGAGCGGCCGACAGATGCGCGCCATGTCGCCCGGCGCGATCTGCGGCGCCAGTTCATCGGCCAGAATGGTCGGGTAATAACCAAGGATCTGTGGGTCCGGGAAGGCCTGGTTCCAATGCATGTGCAGGCGGGCCGCGGCAGCAAGGTCCTCAAGGGCGGCCGAGGCCGGCAGGCAGGGCTGCATATTGTGGATCACGCCGATGCTGGCTCCGGACACGCCGGCGCGTAGTGCATCCACTGCCTCGCCATGGGCAAGATTGACATGATGGATGGCTTTGCGATGGGCATCAGCATCGACGACGCCGGGTGGCTGCCAGCCAAGGCCAAAGCCAAAGAGCGCAAAGACACCAGGCTCGTTGAATGTGGCAAACCGCTTCACACGATCGCCATATCGACGCGCCACCAGCGTGGCATAATCGGCGAACCAGCCGGCAGCATCGCGACTGAGCCAGCCGCCTTCGTCGTCGAGGGCCTGCGGTAGGTCCCAGTGGTACAGGCACAGCCAGGGCTCGATCCCGGCCGCCAACACGGCATCGATCAGCCGGTCGTAAAATGCTGCGCCGGCTTCATTGAAATGGCCGCGACCATTGGGCAGCAGGCGAGGCCAGGCAACCGAAAAGCGATAAGCCTGCACTCCCATGTCGCGCATTAATGCGATGTCTTCAGGGAACCGGTGGTAATGATCACAGGCAATGTCACCGGTGTCGCCATTGGCGATGCGGCCTTTCTGCTGGCAGAAGGTGTCCCATATGCTCGGGCCGCGACCATCGGTCTTGGTCGCCCCTTCAATCTGGTAGGACGACGTGGAAACGCCCCATATGAAGCGTTCGGTGGGCAGGAGGGGCGTAGGTAAACGATTCATGTTTTCAGGCCTTCTGCACAGCCCCTGCTTTCGGCTAGGGTGACGTTATGGGGGAGATCGTCGCCGATATATCCGAAGGGGGCCTGCGCGTGACATTGCGGGCGGCTGAGCCGCTTATGTTGCATCCGCCTGATTTTCCGCGCACTGACGCAAACAGCCCGGTCCGGGTCGATGCCGAGGGTGCTGTTGCATTTTTCTCCCACTACGTGCCGCGTGGTCATTCCTACCATCGCCGATTTGGCTCCGGATTGCGTGATGGCGCGGCGCCGCAGGCGGTGCGACTGCTCGATGATCCGGATCCGAATGTGGGGAAATGGATCGAGGCTGTCTGGCGCGATCCGCGCGGCCCGATATATGGCTGGTATCATGCGGAAGAGATTCTTGAGGGACCGCCGCCGCTGTTTGTCCCTCATATCGGCGCCGTCGTTTCGAGCGACGATGGCATGAGCTGGCGCTGCCTTGGCGAGGTACTGCGGGCACCGGCCGGGATGACCGACAGCGGTTACCGGAACGGTTTCCTCGCCGGCGGCTATGGCGATTTCTGCGTTGTGCCGGATTGCGGGGGGCAATATTTCTATCTCGCCTTTTCCTGTTATGTCACCGACGAGGCCGCGCAGGGTATCGCCATGGCGCGGTTCCCGATCGCGATGCGCGACAATCCCGCTCCAGCGCTGGAGCTGTGGTGCGCAGGCGAGTGGCGACCTGCGACGGGACAATTGCCGACGCCGCTGTGGCCGACGCGGCGCGGCTGGCGCCATACCGATCCCGATGCTTTCTGGGGACCGGCCATTCATTTCAATCGCCAGCTCGATGCCTATGTCATGCTGCTGAATCATACGGCCGGCGGGCATTACAACATGCTCCAGGAAGGGGTTTATGTTTCAGTCAGCCGGACGCCGGAGAATCCGTCGACCTGGACTAGGCCCATGCGACTGGTGGCCGGCGGGGCCTGGTATCCGCAGGTTGTGGGTCTCACTGCCGGTGGCGGCGATACCCTGGTCGATGGTCCTGCGCGCTTTTTCATGGCCGGCTACTCCGCCTGGGATATCGAGTTTGCCTGGACTGCGTCACCCGAGCACCGCAGCAAGGTACTTGAAGCGACGAAACCGCTCTTCTACAGCCTGTTCGGCGACCGTCATAAGGCGCCATGGTAACCCTGCTTTAAATACCGGTATTCACGCCACATCGTTTTGATTCTGGTCAAGCCCCCGATTTTATGCCGGGACGGCCAGATGCCGGTCCCAGGCCGGCTCGGGACCGTATAGGTCCTGCAGATAGGCGATGAAGGCATGCACGGCGGCTGGTACAAATTTGGCTGGCGGGTAAACGGCATAAATCCCGACATCGCTGGCCCCCGGATGATCCGGCAGCACGACCTGCAACCGTCCGGTCCGCAGGTCCGGGCCAATATCCCAGGTCGAGCGCAGGGCGATCCCCATGCCGGCCAGGGCCAGTTCGCGCACCACTTCGCTCGAATTGGTGCGCACGATGCTTTCGCCTTGCACGATCACAGGCCCGCTGTGGCCCTGCAGGCGCCATGGCAGTTGGGCGGCTGCGGCCAGAAGGCAATGCCGGTTCAGGTCTGCCAGACGCTGCGGCATGCCATGCTGCGTCAGGTATTCCGGGCTTGCGCACAATACGCGCCGGTTCGGCGCCAGCCGGATTCCGGTCAGGCCGCTGCCGATGGCCGGTGCAATACGGATTGCGAGGTCGATCCGTTCGGCCAGCAGGTCGACATAGGCATCGGAAAGATCGAGTTCCAGCTTGAGCCGCGGCCAGCGGTCGAGGAAAGGCTTGAGATGCGGCGCCACATGCATGCGGCCGAAGGAGGTGGGGGCGGTGATGCGCAGCCGGCCGGCCGGCGCGCCATCGGCGGCGCTGACCAGGCTTTCGGCCTCGCGCGAAGCGGCCAGGATATCGACCACGCGCTCATAAAACCGCTGTCCGGCTTCGGTAGTGGTCAGCTTTCGGGTGGTCCGATGTAGCAGACGGGCGCCAAGCCGTTCCTCCAGCCGGGCGATCCGCTTAGACACCATGGCCGGGGACAGGCTCAGGGTTCTGCCTGCCGCCGCCAGGCTGCCGGTTTCGATCACCCGGGCGAACAGCTCATATTCCCTGTCCATGGCTATTGTTTCCCATAAGGAACGACTGCTTTCAATTCTTTTCGCCTACAGAATGAATGAAAGGGCTGCTATTTTCCTTCAATCCAGTCGGTACCGCTCAGCTTTCCAGGAAACGCCATGACAAAAATCGTTCAATGCGCCGGTCTTTCGGTCGCCGAGAGCCTTGCCCGCTTCATCGAGGAAAAGGCGCTGCCCGGCACCGGAATCGAACCGAAGGATTTCTGGGCCGGTACGGCAGCCATCTTCGCGCGCTTTACCCCGGAAAACCGCGCCCTGCTGGCCAAACGCGACGACCTGCAGGCCAGAATCGATGCCTGGCATGTGGCACAGCGCGGCAAGCCGCATGATGCTGTCGCTTACGAGACCTTCCTGCGCGAAATCGGCTACCTCGTGCCTGAGCCGGCGCCGTTCAAGGTCGGCACCACGAAGGTAGATGACGAGATCGCCCGCATGGCCGGGCCGCAGCTGGTGGTGCCGGTGCTGAATGCACGCTTCCTGCTGAATGCCGCCAATGCGCGTTGGGGCAGCCTCTACGATGCCTATTATGGCACCGATGCGATCCCGCATGATCCAAACGAGAAGAAGGGTTATGACCCGGCACGCGGCACCAGGGTGATCGCGAAGGCAAAAGCCTTCCTCGACCAGGCAGTGCCGCTTGCCTCGGGCAGCCATGCCGCCGTGAAGGGCTGGTCAGTGAAGGACGGCAAGCTGTCGCCCACGCTGAAGGATGCCGCGGCCTTCGTCGGTTATCGCGGCGATGCAGGCAATCCCAGCGCGGTGCTGCTGAAGCATAACGGCCTGCATATCGAACTGGTGATCGATCACAGCCATCCGGTCGGGAAGGGTGATCCAGCCGGCATGGCCGACGTGATCCTCGAAGCGGCACTGACGACTATTGTCGACCTGGAAGATTCCGTTGCCGCCGTTGATGCTGAAGACAAGGTGGAGGCCTATGCCAACTGGCTCGGCCTGATGCAGGGCGATCTCAGCGCCACCTTCGACAAGGGCGGCCGCAGCATGACGCGTGCGCTGGAACCGGATCGCGAATATATCGCACCGGATGGCGGCAAGCTGATCCTGCCCGGTCGCAGCCTGCTGTTCGTGCGCAATGTCGGCCATCTGATGACCACGCCGGCAATCCGACTATCAGACGATTCAGAAGCACCGGAAGGCATTCTGGATGGCATCGTCACCAGTCTGATCGCCATGCACGACCTCAAGCGGCGTGGGCATTTCGTCAACAGCCGCGCGGGTTCCGTCTATATCGTGAAACCGAAGATGCATGGGCCGGAAGAGGCGGGGTTCACCAACCGCCTGTTCGATGCCATTGAGGACATGCTGGGCCTGGCGTGCCATACGGTGAAGGTCGGCGTGATGGATGAGGAGCGCCGCACCTCGGCGAATCTCGCGGCCTGCATTCACGCGGTGAAGGATCGCATCGTCTTCATCAATACCGGTTTCCTCGATCGCACCGGTGACGAGATGCATACCTCGATGCTGGCCGGCCCGATGGTGCGCAAGGCCGACATGAAGGCCTCCAGCTGGATCAAGGCCTACGAGGAGCGTAACGTGGCCATCGGTCTGGCCTGCGGCCTTTCCGGCAAGGCGCAGATCGGCAAAGGCATGTGGGCGGCGCCCGACCGCATGGCCGACATGCTGGAGCAGAAGATCAGCCATCCCAAAACCGGCGCCAACACCGCCTGGGTGCCGAGCCCGACGGCAGCAACCCTGCATGCCACGCATTACCATGTCGTGGACGTTTTCGCGCGCCAGACCGAAGTATCGAAGCAGCCGGTGCCATCGCTGGCCGCGCTGCTGACCATTCCGCTGGCCACGGGGCTGAATTTCTCCGAGCAGGACGTGCGCGACGAACTCGACAACAATGCCCAGGGCATCCTGGGCTACGTGGTGCGCTGGGTGGACCAGGGTATCGGCTGCTCAAAGGTGCCCGATATCCACGATATCGGCCTGATGGAAGACCGCGCGACTCTGCGGATTTCATCCCAGCACATGGCCAACTGGCTGCTACACCGGGTTTGCACGGCCGAGCAGGTGGACGCCGCGTTCCGTCGCATGGCAGCCAAGGTCGATGCCCAGAATGCCGGCGACACCGCCTATCGCCCGATGGCGACCAACCTCGACAACAGCCTGGCGTATCAGGCGGCGCGGGCGTTGGTCTTCGAGGGCGTGACGCAGCCGAACGGCTATACCGAGCCGCTGCTGCATGCCTTCCGCGCTAGGGTGAAGGCCGGGTAATCATAATCGCAGCTAGGTAACAGCCCGGCCATTTCTGGGATTTTACCTACTTCCCGGACTTCCGGCTCACTGGCTTTATGAAGGCCCGTAATTCATCCGCAAAGGCCGTGGCTAATGTCAGGCGTGCGGCAATCTGGGGAAATATCAGGGCGTATTGCGAGGATAAAGGTTCTTTGAGTGGCCGAATGGCGACACCCGAACTGGAATACTCCTCGGCCGTCCATCGGGGCACCAACGTGATGCCGGCGCCTGCTGCGGCCAAGGCGCAGGCGATGGATGAACTTGGAGTCTCGATCACGACCCTGGGCGTTACGCCATGCTGCGACAGCGCGTCGTCGATCTTGTAGCGGACAAAGCTGTGCTGCGACAACAGGACCATTCTTTCACCATCGAATTCCTTCATTGAGATGGCACGGCTTGCCGCCAGGCGATGACCGTTGGGCAGAACAGCAGAGAAATCTATCGGCTCAAGTTGTTCGACTTCGATGCCTGGGCGGTTCACCGGCATTTCGACTATGCCGATATCGAATTGCCGCCGGGAAACAAGCTCTGCGATTTGTAACGAGGGCAAACTCTGGACGAATACGTTGACGTCGAGGCGGGTCGACAGAAAACGGGAAATGCACGCTGGCACCAGCCACTGCGCCAACGCCGGCAATGTAGCGATGCGAAGTACGCCGATCCGCTGGTGCCGAATGTCCTCGGCAACCTGAGCGATACGGTCGATCCCGCCGTAAACCTGCTCAACCTCCCGATACAGCGTTTCGGCTTCCGGAGTAGGTACAAGGCGACGCCCGCGTCGCTCAAACAGCGCGTATTTCAGCCGTTGCTCTAGCAGGCCGATGGCGCGACTGACCCCTGGCTGTGTGACGTTCAGCAGTTTGGCCGCGCCGACCACGCTGCCGGCCAGCATGACGGACCGAAATGCCTCGATCTGCCGCAGATTTAAGCTTGGTTTCATATATAACAAAAAAGCATAAACAGACGAAAATGTCTTCATTTTTTTATCAAACGACTCCACGTATGATCGTTTTCATCCATGAATTCCTGCAAGAATATGGATCAACCAGAGAAAATACCGACAGCGGAGAAAAAGATGCGCAAATACCTATACGTTATGAGTGCGACGATTATGGCCGCCTTCGTGGCCCCGGCCCTTGCCCAGACGCATATCTATGTTGGTGGCTCCGGCGGTGCCACCGAGCAGTTGTTCAAGGAAAAGATCATCCCGGCATTCGAGGCGCGGACAGGCAGCCGGGTTACCTATGTGGCTGGAAATTCCACCGACATTCTCGCCAAGTTACAGGCGCAGAAAGGTAAACAGGAATTGTCAGTGGCGCTGATCGACGATGGTCCGATGTATCAGGCCGTTGGCGCCGGGCTTTGCGCGCCGGTCCAGAATTCCGGCTCGATCAACGAGATCTATCCTAATGCCCGCATGGTCGGCGATAAATCGGTCGGCATCGGCTTCATCGCCACTGGCCTGGCTTACAACAAAGAGGTTTTCACCAAGAATGGCTGGAGCGCGCCAACCTCATGGAATGACCTGCTGAATCCGAAATACAAGCAAAAGGTTGTCATTCCCCCGATCACCAATGGCTATGGATTGCTGACTCTGGTGATGATGGCGCGTCTGAATGGCGGCGGTGAAGAAAAAATCGACCCCGGCTTCGAAGTCATGACCAAGAAGGTCGCTCCTAACGTTCTGGCCTGGGAGCCTTCGCCAGGAAAGATGGCGCAGATGATGCAAACAGGCGAGGGGGCTTTGGTGGTTTGGGGCAATGGACGGGTGCAGTCGGTCGTCGACCAGGGGGCGCCGGTCGAGTTTGTCTATCCGAAGGAAGGAGCCGTCGTAATCATGGTCTCCGGCTGCGTGGTCAATGATGGGCCACAGGCGGCGCTCGGCCAGCAATTCCTCCAGCATGTGGTTTCGGCGGAAGTGCAGGGAATGATCGCTAGCAGGTTGGGCTGGGGTCCGGTGAACAACACAACCAAGCTGGAGCCAGACATTGCCGCGAAGGTGGTTTTTGGGCCAGAGAAGGTCAATGCGCTGATCTCGCCGAACTACGATATCATTAATGCGAAACGCGCCGAGTGGACCAACCGGTGGAACCGTTCGGTTGAAAAGTGATCGGAATACATTGATTGGGGGCTTGGGGGCAGATGAGTTTTCTTGAGTTGCGGGGGCTGGGCAAACGCTACGGCGATATCGAGGCGGTAAGCTCATGCGACCTCACGGTGGAAAAAGGGGAGTTTGTCTGCCTCCTGGGCCCATCTGGCTGCGGCAAGACCACCACCCTGCAGATGATCGCAGGATTCGTGCCGCCGACCAGCGGGCAGGTTTTCCTTGATGGCCGCGATATCACGGCGCTCAAGCCGAGCCGGCGCGGCCTGGGAATCGTGTTTCAGAGCTATGCTTTATTTCCACATATGACCGTGGCTGAGAATGTCGCTTTTGGGCTGGAGATGCGGCGCATAGGGCGGGGTGAGCGTGAGCAGCGCGTAACCGAAACTCTGGCTTTGGTGCATCTCGATGCGATGACCGACCGTTATCCCGGCGAATTGTCGGGTGGCCAACGCCAGCGCGTAGCACTGGCGCGCGCCCTGGTGATCCAGCCACAGGTATTGCTGCTGGATGAGCCCATGGGTGCGCTCGACGCCAAATTGCGCGAAGACATGCAGATCGAGTTGCGCGCGTTGCAGCGCCGCGTGGCAATCACCACCATCATGGTCACTCACGATCAGGCAGAGGCGATGACCCTATCAGATCGTATTGTGCTGATGAATCGAGGGCAGGTCGAACAGGTGGCCCGGCCGTATGACATGTACGAGAGACCGAACGGGCAATTTGCCTCTACCTTCCTGGGCAAGGCAAATGTCTTCTCCGGTCGCTCGAACGGGAAGTCGGTATTGGCCGGCGACCGCTGGTTTCCCGTTGAGGGCAATATACCGGAGGGTGATGTTGATTACATCATCCGGCCCGAGAAGATTGAGATTGTCGATACGGCACCATTGCTGCATGGGAAGGTTTCCGCCCGAGTTTTCCTCGGCAATCATTGGCTTTTCCAGGTCGACACGCCGCTTGGTCCAATGCATCTGACACAACCGAATACCGGAATGCCCGCGACCGGAGAAGGGGATGTGATCGGCATGAGCTGGGTCGGCGCACATGCCCGCGTGGTGGCAAGCGGAACCAGTCGATGACCCCAAGCCGCAACACGCTTCCCTTTTGGCTGTCGGCGCCCAGCCTGCTGTTGACCATGGCCTTCGTGGCCTTGCCGCTGGTGATGACATTATCGCTCAGCCTCTACCCTTATGACCTGACGACAGGCATAGGTGATGGCATGACGCTGACTAATTATCGCGACATCGTCATTGATGAGTATTTCCACGCAATATTCGCCAGAACTTTTGGCATGGCGATGCTCGTTACCGTAATCTGCATCTTGATCGGACTTCCCGAAGCTTACGTACTGAGCCGCCTGTCGTCGCGCTGGCGCTCAGTGTCGCTGGTGATCGTGCTTGGCCCGCTGCTTATCTCGGTGGTGGTGCGGACCCTGGGCTGGGCCGTCCTTCTGGGAAACGAGGGGATTCTGAACAACGCTCTGCGCGCCATTGGCATCATCGACGAGCCGATCCGTCTGATGTTCACCTTCACTGGAACGGTTGTCGCGTTGGTGCATGTTCTGGTGCCATTCATGGTCCTGGCGATCTGGGCCTCGCTGCAGAAGCTGGATCCGGCGACGGAACACGCTGCGGAATCTCTTGGCGCCAATCAGATCACCATTTTGCGGCGAATCGTGTTCCCGCAGGTCATCCCCGGCGTCCTTTCCGGTAGCCTAATCGTCTTTGCCTTGTCTGCCAGCGCCTTCGCAACACCGGCGATTATTGGCGGCCGGCGCCTCAAAGTGGTGCCCACGACGATCTACGACGAGTTTCTCGGCAGCCTGAACTGGCCGCTCGGTGCCGCGCTGGCGGTGACATTGCTGGTCATTGTCCTGACTTGCTCTCTGGCCATGAACCGCTTCGTCGAATGGCGCTATCGTCAGGTATTCCAATGACTCGCACTCCTCGGGCATTGCTGGTTTTCCACATCTCCTTCGCATGCTTCATGCTGGCGCCACTGGTCGTGGTCGCCTTGGTGTCGATGACCGACAAGGGCTATGTCGCTCTCCCATTCGACGGCGCTTCACTGCGCTGGTACAGGGCGATTCTGCATGCGCCGGATTTTATCGATGCTTTCTGGCGCAGCATTGGGCTGGCAGCCACAGCCGCGACCATCGCCACATTGGTGGCCATACCGGCTGGGATCGCTATCGCATGGCACCGTTTCCCCGGGCGCGATGTCGTTCTCGGGCTGCTGCTCTCGCCATTAATGGTTCCCCATGTGGTACTCGGAATTTCGCTGCTGCGTTTTCTGACCCAGATCGGCGCTTCGAGCACGTTGTGGGGATTGGCGGTCGCCCACACGGTGATCGTGCTGCCTTATGTCCTGCGCCTGATTATTGCTGGCGCGACCGGCTTCGACCGCAGCCTGGCGCAGGCAGGGTATTCGCTTGGGGCCTCGGCATGGACGGTGTTTCTGCGGATCGAGCTGCCACTAATCCTGCCCGGCGTGGCGGGGGGGTGGCTGATCGCTTTCATCAACAGCTTTGACGAATTGACGATGTCGGTTTTCGTCGCGTCCGCCACAACCGAGACACTGCCGGTCAAGATGTATAACCACATTGCTCACACTATTGACCCACTGGTGGCCTCGATATCGACGGTTCTGATCGTCATGACGCTGATCCTGATGGTCATTCTGGATCGCTTCTATGGGCTGGATCGCATTCTCGCGGGCAAATCGAAATGACCTCCATCGCGTGTGACACAGTCATTGTTGGCGGCGGCGTGGTGGGATTGTCGATCGCCTATGGTTTCGCCAGACGCGGAGATCGGGTAGCGGTACTGGACGAAGGTGATGTCGCTTTCCGGGCTGCACGTGGAAATTTCGGTCTGGTCTGGGTGCAGGGCAAAGGCGCTAAAAATCCGGATTACGCTCGCTGGACCATGGCGGCGGCGGCGCTGTGGCCCGCTTTCGCGGAGGAATTGGCGGCCCAGGCAGATACCGATCTGCAGCTCTGCCAGAATGGCGGGCTGAGCATTTGCCTGAACCAGAGCGAGCTTGAGACGCGCGCGAGCGAACTGCAGGCGTTGCGTACGCAGTTGGCCTCGAATTACCCCTTCGAGGTGCTCGACGCCAAGGCGCTCCGCGGGCTGGTCAGCGAGGTGGGGCCGGAGGCCGTGGGGGCGATATATTGTCCACTTGATGGGCATGTCAGCCCGCTGCGCTTGTTGCATGCTCTGGTGACCGGTATTCAGGCGCGCCGCGGAACCCTCCTGCCTGGGCATACGGTGGAGAACATTATCCCCAGAGGCGGAGAATTCGAGATGCAGGCTGGCGGCAAGCGGTTCAGCGCTGGCCGGGTTGTGCTCGCCGCCGGTCTTGGCAATCGCGCCCTGGCGCCGATGGTCGGCTTGAATGCGCCGGTAAAACCCGTGCGGGGCCAGATTCTGGTCAGTGAGCGCATAAAGCCGTTTCTGCGGCTGGCCACGCTGACAGTCCGGCAGACAGGCGAGGGGGTCGTGCAGATCGGCGATTCAAAGGAAGATGTGGGGTTTGATGATTCCACAACTATTGATCAGCTGGCGCATATTGCTCATCGGGCGGTGCGCTGTTTCCCGAAATTGCAGAATGCGAACCTAGTGCGTTGCTGGGGTGCGCTGCGGGTAATGACGCCAGATGGCTATCCGATCTACGAGGGTTCGGCAGAATACCCCGGCGCTTATGTAATCACGTGTCATAGCGGGATCACACTTGCCGCAGCTCATGCAGGCCCTCTGGTGGAATGGATGCTGGGAAGAGCGCGTTTTTCCGATATCGGTGGCTTTGGGGCAGAGCGATTTCATGTTTAAGCGGATGCAATCACCGGTCGCGCCGGAGCAGGACGGCTTTGAGCTCTGTGTTGATGGCACGCCGATCACCGCCCAAAATGGTGAAACCGTGGCGCTAGCCATGCTCAATGCGGGAATAGTTCCATTCCGGCACACGGCGGTGTCGGGACAGGCGCGGGCCCCTCTTTGCCTGATGGGTGTATGTTTCGACTGCATGGTCGAGATCGATGGCCGACTTGTTCAGTCCTGTATGGTGGATGCGCGACCCGGCATGCGTGTGACATTGCTGACCGGCGCCCGGGATATCGGAGCGGCGGAATGACCACGCGGGAATGCGATCTGCTGGTAATTGGCGGCGGGCCCGCCGGAATGGCAGCGGCCAATGCCGGTGCCGCGCTTGGCCTGAAGACACTGCTGATGGATGAGCAGATGCAGGCAGGTGGCCAGATATACCGCAACATCAACGGTGTATCCGGCCATCTCGGCGCGCTGTTGGGTCCGGACTACCTGCATGGCAGGGAACTGGCGGCACGATTGCGGGGTAGCGCAGTCGAAACGCATTTCGGTACGCTGGTATGGGAGGTCACGGCCGACCGCGAGGTCAGCGCGCAGAAGAACGGGCAATCGTTTCGCTTGCGCGCGAAGCAGATCATCGCCGCAAGTGGAGCGATGGAACGTGCATCGCCAGTCCCCGGCTGGACTTTGCCGGGGGTGATGAATGCCGGCGCGGCACAGATTGCTCTGAAAAGTGGCGCAAGCCTTCCGGCTGGCCGGGTGGTGCTGGCGGGCGGCGGACCTCTGCTGTTCCTCGTCGCTTGCCAGCTCATGGATGCTGGTGCCGAGATCACTGCCATTGTGGAAACTTCACCAGCGGCCAATCTGTTGCGGGCCTTGCCCCATTTGCCGACCGCATTGACGGCGCCAGCCTATCTGATCAAGGGTCTTTCCATGATGCGCAAGATCCGCGTCGCTGGAATACCTTGGTTCAGGCAGGCCTCGGCTCTCTCCATTGACGGCAGGCAGCAGGTGGAGGCCGTTCGATTTCACTCCAGGGGGCAGGATCAGCGGATCGCTGCCGATGTCGTTTTGCTGCATCACGGTATCATACCGAATACCCAGATCGGGCGGATGCTGCGCATAGAGCATGCCTGGAATCAGGGGCAGTTGTGCTGGCATCCGATATTGGATTCCTGGGGCGAGACATCATCGCCCGGAATCAGGATCGCCGGTGATGGCGGCGGCATTGCTGGTGCCCTGGCAGCCGAGGCCAGCGGAATGATTGCGGCTTATGGGGCCGCTTATACACTTGGCAAAATTACCGAACCTGAACGGGATCGCGGCACCGCCATGATGCGGCGGCTGCTCGATCGGCATCGCCGCATCCGGCCCTTTCTGGATGCCCTATATCAGCCACCCGAATGGCTGCTTCAACCATCCGATGACGTTGTCGTCTGTCGATGTGAGGAGGTGACGGCCGGCCGGATCCGGAAGATGGCCAGTCAGGGCTGTACCGGGCCGAACCAGACCAAATTCTTCAGCCGCTGCGGCATGGGACCTTGCCAGGGTCGCATCTGTGGGCTGCCTGTGACGCAGATTCTCGCCAGGGAACTGCGGCGCGATCCGGGTGAGGTCGGTGCCTATCGTATTCGACCGCCTTTGAAACCGATCCCGATCGGATCGCTGGCCGCCCTGGACAGCACCACGACAACAGGAGACGACTATGGGAACTGATATCCGGAGAATTCAGACCAATGCCCGCATGAGCAAGGCGGTGATATGCGGCGGAATGGTGTTTTTATCCGGTCAGACATCCAGCGGGATGGCAGCAGACTCTCTGGACCAGCAGATGCAGGAGGTTCTGGGCCGCATTGATAAGCTCCTGGCAGAGGCGGGCAGTGACAAGTCCCATCTGCTGACTGCGACGATTTATCTAAAATCGGTGGCCGACTTCGCGGCGATGAATGTGATCTGGGAAGGGTGGATTCCGTCAGGGGCTGCTCCGGCGCGCACGACTGTGGAGGCGAGGCTCGCATCACCGGATTTGCTGGTCGAGATAACGGTTGCCGCACGGCTGCCTTGATCACAGCCAGTGGTGCTCCGCAGCCAATTCTGGTTGCTCCCAGGGTCAAAAGGTGGTGACCGCCAAGATACCCATTAATCGGATAATTTATATTATGGAAAATAAAGATAGTCGTTATTTCAGTACTTTACGCCGTAACCGCCAGCATGTGATTATCCCACTTCCACCCGGTGCTACTTTGCAATGCAGCGACCTTCAAGCCATGCTGCCAGGATGCGATGCGGCCCAGTCCGTTGCTGACAAGGAACCCCGCGCTATCTGCCTGCGCTGCCACGCCACAGACATCCGACATCCCGGCCGCTGCCAGATAATGCTGCTGGTCCATGTCCCACAGCACCATCCGGTTGCCGCGCGGACTGGTCACCGCCAGCAGCCGGCCGCCATCATCCATGGCGGCGCTGCCGCAATACTGCCGCAGGCCGGCGCGCTGTTCCGGCGGTATTGGCAGGAACCGCAGCCCGGTGCGCTCCTCCGGCCCGCCATGCCAGGCCACTAGCGGCACTTGGTCGGTTTCGGGCCCCTCATACTGCATGGCGATGGCTACCCGGCCGTGCCGGTCGATGGCGATATGACGGATGCTGAGCTGCCGCAGCTCATGGTCTGGCCGGACCTGCCGGATCAGCCGACCGGTGGCGGAATCCAGGTAGACCAGCGACGGGTTCATATCCGGGATGTTCAGCTTCAGCCTGGGCATGCCGGCCAGCATCAGGATGCCGCCATTGGCCACCACCAATGTCCGGCCATCGGGCATCAGGCGGATTTCATGCGGGTCCAGACCGTGGGTCGGATATTCACCGATCCGGCGATAAGCCTGCGCCGCATCATAAATCCCGAGTACGCCTTCGCCTGTCGAGCCGACCGCCTCGGTGGCAAACAGCAGCCGTCCATCGGGCGTGAACGCGCCATGACCACAGAAGCTGCGATCACCGGTAGCAGCAATGCGATGCAGTTCTATGCCGTCCCGCACCGCGAACACCACGGCGTAATCACCCGGCCGGCGCGAGAATGCCACGGCGACATCGCGACTGCGTGCAAAGCCGTGGCCGCGCCCTGGCAGGGTAAGGCTGTAGCGGATCTGGCCTGCCGCATCGAACCCGGCGACACCAAAGCCGCCTCTGCTGCCATAGGCATTCAGATAGAGCCGCCCCGTGGCGGCCCTGGCGATCCCGGCCGGCAACAAGGCCGAGGTCGCCAGTAGGCCAATCGCTGTGCGTCGCGAAACGATGGCCGTCATTTCAGTCACCATCCAGCGCATTGAAACCAACCGCAATCTGTAGCGCCGCGGGTAGGCGCTGCATCACCATGGTCTTCAACGCCAGCGTATCGGCGGCCAGCTTCTCGGCCTGTTTGCGTCCGGCATCATCCTGCACCGCGCGTTCCAGTGGCATGGGCAGCGCTGCTGCCGAGGTTTGTGCGCGTGTAAAGGCATCGCGGATCGCTGTATCCAGAGATTTATCTGTGACCTGCGTCGCAAAGGCCGTCGCATACAGATCGGCCGCTGCCGCCAGATTGCGCTGGATATTGCGTAGCGAGCGTTCGCTGCGCCAGGATTCCGCAAGGCGCGGCCGGGCATCGTCGGCCGAAGCGCCGAGCGGCCGGGCCAGCTTGTGATCAGCCGCCAGTTCGATCGCCGTATAGAGGCTCTTGAACAGGTCCAGCGTGGCCTCCTGGGCATCACGGTAGCGTGGATCGCTACCCTGCCCCGGGTTCAGCATCTGTGCGGCAAAGCCTTTGTCCGTCGCGCGCCATTCCTGCCGTGTTTCGCGTACCATGCCGTGCAGGTTTTCCGCGATTGCAGCCATATATCCGCAACGGAAAACCGCATCTGGGCCGGCCTGCAGCTTTTTCGCGTCTTCGCCAAAAATAATGCGCTCCAACGCCGGCAGGCCCTGAACCGCAACGCTGCCGCGGCCCAGGATATCGGCATCAACCGCCCCCTTGGCATGCTTGGCGATCAACTCGGCCATCTGTTTGCCGATGGTGTTGCGCGGATCGGGCCAGAAGGCGAAACGCTGGCTGCGGAAAAACAGATCAATCGGACCGAACCGCACATGCTGGATATCCTGCCAGGCATCGGCTGTATCGTGATAGGCTTGCTGCAGCGTTTCGATCTTCCGCCCTGCGACCGGCGCAGCACAGAAAACCCTGACCGTCTGTTCCAGCTTTGCAGTTGCTGTTGCCAAGCCATCATAGCGCGGCAGGACGTGGCCTTCGACCGCGACGCGGTTGATCACATCATAGGTCTTTGCCTCAAGGGCCATTGCCGATTCCGGCAGAACCAACAGCAGGAACAACACCAGCCTTGGGCTATGCATGCCTGTCTCCGCGTTACAGCGAATTGATAAAGGCCAGCAGATCGGCCCGTTCCTGGCGATTCATGCCGGCCACGCGGTCGCGCGCTGGCTGCGCTTCGCCACCATGCCATAAAATGGCTTCCAGTACGCCTCGGGCGCGACCGTCATGCAGCAGAAAATCGTGGCCACTGACCGTACGGGTCAGGCCGATGCCCCAGAGCGGCGCGGTGCGCCAGTGCCGGCCGCTGGCGCGGCTTTCCGGCCGGTTGTCGGCCAAGCCCTCGCCCATGTCATGCAGCAGGAGGTCGGTATAGGGCCAGATGGTCTGCTCCGATTGTTCAGGATGGGCCGCATCTGCCGCCGTCTGATGGCTGGGAATGTGACAACTCGCGCAACCCGCCACCGCAAACAAAGCCTGGCCACGACGCACGGCGGGATCATCGGGTTTGCGTCGCGCCGGCACAGCCAGGTTGCGCGCATAAAACACCGTCAGATCAAACATCTGACGCGGCACTTCGACGCCTTCGTCCGGGTCGTCGCCCGTCGGCGCGTTCAGGCAGTCGCGTTGCGTCACCGTGCATTCGCCACGAGAGGCTTTGGGCAGAAGCGGCGTGGAGAGACCAAGATCACCGGCAAAGGCCTCCGCCGTCTGGTCGGCCACCGTGGCGGCGCCGGATTTCCAACCGAAACGGCCGAGCATCGGTTTACCATGGGCGTGACTCCACACCCGGTTGGGCAGGCCGGCGATACCATCGTGGTTGCCGTCTTCGGGGTCGGCGTGGCGCAGGATGTCGGCTTCCGGGATCATCTCCAGCAGTCCGAGGCCGATCATCTGCGGTGTCACCCGCGGCGAGATCATGGTTTGTGGATGCAGAGGCCCATAATTCAGGTCCGCGATGCTGTAGTCTGGCTTGCGCAGCATGACCGTTTCGCCATCGGCGAACTCGACTTTTACGTCACTGTATCGAATCTCCATGCGGCCCTCGGCCAGCAGGCCCTGCACGGAAAAGGTCTGTAGCTGCGTGCCATAGGTCGGCTCCGGCGTCACCGCGCGGATGAAGGATTCCAGCGCCTGCCGGTCTGCTTGGCCCTGCGGCAGGATGCTGAGACGCAGGAACATCGACCCCGCCGCTTCGCCCTCGGCCGGCGGCCGGCCACGGCCATCCTTCAGATGACAGGACTGGCAGGAGCGCGCGTTATACAGCGGGCCAAGGCCATCCGACGACGTGGTCGAGCTTGGCGACGATGCCCAGAGCTTGCGGAAAATCCCATCGCCGATCTTGAAATCGAGCTGCCGCTCGAACCGCATGTTGGCGGAAGGATGGGAAAAGACCGAGCTGTTGAGCGGCTTGGTAACCGTTGCATCGCCGCCAGGGCGTCGTTCATCGGCGCCGGCTGGGACCGCCAGAACCGTCGCAAGGGCGACGATGCCGGCACCCGCGATCTTACTTCTTGCCGACCTTATCGGGCGCATCAAGACTGTCTGACCCTTCGAATGTGGCATTCAGTTCCAGCGCGGCAACCAAGCGCTCCAGCGTCTTCGTCTGGTCGGTCAGCCGGTCGATGCCGGCCTGTATCAGGGTGCTACCCTCTGCATTCCCCTCGCCGATCATCTGGTCATAGGCTTCCCTGGTCTCGGCGCGCTGCCTGATCGCGCTGAAGGCATCGATGGTCGCCTTCAGCTTGCCGCGCATCTCGGTATCCAGCTCCGGGGCGACCACGCGCACCAGATGCGTCAGGCCCAGCCCCTTTACTAGGCTTCCATTGATCCGTTTGTATTCGCCGCCATAGACATTCAGCATGCCTGCCACGTCGTAATAATGCGCATTGTGTGTGTTGTCAGAGAAGCAGTCATGCTCCTCCTCGGGATCGTGCAGCAGCAGTCCAAGCTTCATGCGTTCGCCGGCCAACTCACCGTAAGACAGGCTGCCCAGGCCGGTCAGGATCGCGCCGATGCCGGCATCCAGGCTTTTCTCGGTTAGCGCCTTGCGCGCCGCGCCATTAGTCTGCCACTGCCTGGCCATCCAGGCCAGATCGTCAACCAGCATCTGGGTTGCCACGGTCAGATACTGGCCGCGACGGTCGCAATTGCCGTTGGTGCAGCCCTGCTTTGCATAATCGGTCCAGGGCCGGTTGCCGGCACCTGGACCGGTGCCGTTCAGGTCCTGGCCCCAGAGCAGGAACTCGATGGCGTGATAACCGGTCGCGACATTGGCCTCTACGCCGCCGACTTCATGCAGCTTGCGCAGCAGCTTCCAGTCGATTTTCGCCGCATCCAGAACCTTGCCGCCAAACCTGATCTGCCTGTTTGCGATCACGTTCGCGGTATAGAGTGGATTCTCGTCGGATTCCTCGCCATAGCGGCCGGCATCGACATAGTCGATCAGGCCCTCGTCCAGCGGCCAGGCATTGACCCGGCCTTCCCAGTCATCAACGACGGCATTGCCGAAGCGGTAGACCTCGCTCTGCATGTAAGGCACGCGCGAGGCAATCCAGGCTTCACGCGCCGCCTTGAGGCTGGCTTCCGACGGGGCCGCGATCAGGGTGGAGACAGCCTTTTGCAGGCCGCGTGCCGAGGTCAGCGAGTCCTCGTAGATTGCCTGGGCGATATCGCCATAGGTTTTCAGGACCGCCGACTTGGTTGCATCCTGTCCTGCGGCGGAGGCATTTCCGGCTGCAAACAGTCCCAGTGCGAAAGCCAGCGCGATGGCAATGCGATGCATGACAACTCTTCCCCTGGACAAGCTCATTTCAAGAAAAACTGGATCGGCACAACCACGTCTAGGCTATTCTTGCCCAGGGTTGCCGGGATCGGCGGCAATGGCGATGCCTTGGCAATCATGCGCTCAACGGCATCATCGAGCGCGTCATGGCCTGAACTGCGTTCAATACGATGGCGTGTGACGCGGCCCTGCTCATCGATGGTGAAGCGCAGATGCGTTACGCCTTCCATGCGCCGCAACTGGGCTCGACGCGGATATTCCTTGTATCGTTCCAGCCAGGCCAGCAGGGTCGCATAATAATTTGCTTCTGCGTTCGGATTGGCCACGACGCGCGGCGCCGCCATGACTGGTCCGGATGGTGCCGGCGGAGCGGCCGCTACCTGCGTTCTGACCGGCGCCGGTTCGGCGGCTGGCGGCGGAGCCTCGACTGGCTTGGTCACAGGCTCGGGTTGCGGCTTGGGCGGTTGTGGTTTTGGCGAACGCTTGACCACCGGTTTTGGTTTCGGCGGCAATACCGGTTCGACATCCGATTCCGTTGTGGTCGAGGTGATCAGCTCCGGTTCCTTGACCAGTTCCGGTGGCGGCGGAGGTGGGGCATGCTCGACAAAGGGCTGAGGCGCTGGCGCTTCTGCCGGAGGAGCGCTCGCCATCAGCAGCACTTCGACACCCTGGAGCTTTTCCTCGGCCACGATGGGCTTGGTAAAGAACGGCAGGCCGAACAGAAACGCCGCCGCGATCGTTGCATGGGCGGCAACCGATACCATCCAGGATGAAACCTGCGTCTTCATCACGTGTTACCGCGGCGCCAAACCAGCGGCAGCCGGTTTTGTCACGCCTTCCGCCACCAGAGAAATCTTGCCATAGCCGGCTTGGCCGACAAGGCTCATGAGATCCATTATGCGGCCGTATTCCAAAGCCTTGTCGCCGCGGACATAGACCGCGGTATCCGACTCGGCATGGCGCATCTCGCTCAGGACGCGCACCAGATCCTGCTCTTCGACAGGGTCTTTGCGGATGAACAGTTTGCCATCCTTGTCCATGCTGATGACCAGCGGCTCCTTGGGCGGAGACACCTTGGTGGCCGTGGTCTTCGGCAATTGCAGCGGCACGCCGACCATCATCAGCGGCGCGGCAACCATGAAAATGATCAGCAGCACCAGCATGACGTCGACAAAGGGCGTTACGTTGATATCGGCCAGCGGCTTGTAGCTGCTAAAACTGTCGTCCTCGAAACCGCCGCTGCCGCCGCCTATGGGGGAAATCGCCATGATCGGCCTCTTACTGTCCGGCCTCGGCATGGGCGCGCGCGGCATGTGTGCCGCCGCGGGCGAATTGGCGGGCCGCCTCGGAGATGGCCGCGTTGAAGCGCTGCGCCAGGCGCCCCAGATCGGTGCTCAGCTTGTTGTACGCAATCACGGCCGGAATGGCGGCCACTAGGCCAAGCGCGGTGGCGAACAGGGCCTCGGCGATGCCCGGCGCCACGACGGCCAGGCTGGTGTCGTTCGAGCCGGCAATGGCGGTGAAGCTGTTCATGATGCCCCAGACGGTGCCGAACAGACCCACGAAAGGTGCCGCCGAGCCGACGGTCGCCAGAAACGGCAGGCCGGGCTCGACCTGGCGGAGCTGCTGCGCCATGGCCAGTCGCATGGCGATTTCCAGCCGGGCGCGGAAATCATGCCGACTTTCGCCAATATCCTGCCCGTCCCGCTTCTCGCGGGCTGCGGCTGCCAGGATGGCGCCCTGCAGGCCGTCGATGGTGGTTTTCCCGCCGGCAGCCAGTAATGCGTCGGCCTTTACCGCAGTCTCAAAGGCCGAGGCGGCCCGACGCACCCGGCGGAATTTGGCCGCCTTTTCAATCATGATTGCCCAACAGGTAATCGAAGCCAGCACCAGCAGCGCCATTACCAACTGGACGATCGGATCCGCATCGAGAACCATCGCCATGAAGGAAAATTCATGGGTCATCAATATTTTACTCCATTATCGCACCGCCTCTGCGTGCGGCCCACCAGCTGGGGTGTAGCTATTAATAATGAGAAACGATCGCAAAATAAAGCCACTCAGCTATAAATGTAATATTATAACTAATAAAAAATCAGAGACCGGAAAGATCAGGCCCAGCCCAGGCGCTGTCTGACGTCCTGCGCCATGTGGTCCATGTCATCCAGGCGGCGGTTATCCCACTGCATCAGGCGGCCATCGAACCACTGGATCAGGCCGTCTTTGAGCAGGCTGTCGAAAAACGCATCAAAGCGTTTCGACTTGCCCGGCAGACGCGCGACCAGCACCGGCTTGCCGGTGGAGCAGGCCTCCGAAATCATCGACACGGAATCGCAGGTCACCACGATGGCATCGGCCAGACCGAGAAAACCGAAATAGGGGTTTGGCCCCTTCCCGTCCCACAATACGGCCGGCAGGCTGGCCAGGCCGCCGCGCAGGATATTGGTCTCGGCTTCGCCGCTCCGGCGCGAGATAGTCGCCATGATGCCGCAGCCCGAACGTTCCGCCATGGTGCGAAGCTGGACGACAAACTCATGCATCCAGTCTTCATCCAGCGTGTAGTAACGGTTGTTCCCGCCCACCAGAACGGCCACGCGCGGATAAGGCAGATGCGCGTATTCCTGTCGCAGCGCCTCGGCGCCAGTCTGCAGCTTCAGCCGCGTGACGCGGTGTAGTGCCCCCTTGGAGACCAGCACATTGGGGCCGCGCATGCGGTCATGCTCCGGGACGATCAACAGATCCCAATAGCGCGACGAGGCCTTCGGATCCTGGACATGGATCAGCGTGGTCCTGCCGCCGCTGGCTTTCTTTACCGCCAGCGCCCAGAGCGCCGATTTGCGGCCGCAGGTGATCAGCACATCCGGCCAGGGCTGATCGCCGAACAACGCCCGGCTTTCCGGTGTGATCGCATTCAGGCTGGCAAAGGCCGGATGCATCGGCGCCCAGGTATAGGGCCAGCGATACTCGACTTCGAAGCTCTGCGGCAGGCCGAAGCCGCCGCCGTTGAACAAGGCCTCGGCCAAGCCGAGTGCCTGGTTCAGCATGCCGGCAGCGCCCTTCTGGCTGACCGCCCAGATCGACTTCAGCATTCCAGCACCATGCCATCATAGGCGGGCTCGACGCCTGGCGGGAGTTCGCCTTTCAACGTGCTGTAATCCAGATCGATATGCATGTTGGTCAGTACCGCGCGTTGCGGCTTCACGCGCGCGATCCATTCCAGCGTCTGCTCGACATGGCTATGGGTCGGATGCGGCGTATAGCGCATGGCGTCGACGATCCATAGCTTCACGCCTTCGAGCGCCGCAAAGGCATCGTCATCCAGTCCGACCACGTCGTTGGAATAGGCAATGTCGCCGAAACGGAATCCCAGGGAGTCAATATTCCCGTGTCGCTGCATGATTGGCATAACATCAATGGCGCCAACGCTGAACGGACCATCGATCAAACGTGGTTCTATGATCGGCGGATAACCATCACCGGCTTTTTCGAAGCAATAGCCGAATTTACGCTTCAGCCGTTCATGGGTGAAGGCATCGGCATAGCCCGGCACGCGCTGGCGCGAGGTATAGGCCAGGATGCGCAGGTCATCCAGGCCATGGGTCTGATCGGCATGGTCATGGGTCCATGCCACGGCCGAGACCCATTTAATATCATTGGCCAGGAACTGGTTGCGCAAATCCGGGCTGGTATCGACCAATAGCCGCGTATCGCCCTGCTCGATGACAATCGAGCAACGCGAACGCCGGTTCTTCGGTTCGGCCGGATCGCAGGCGCCCCAGTCGCCATCGATGCGAGGAACGCCGGCTGACGTGCCGCAGCCCAGGATGATCGCGCGCATCGTCAGGATCAGGCAGCCCGGCGGTCAATCACCGCCGCCTGCGGGACCTTGTCGAACAGCCGCAGAAAATTCGCCGTAGTCGCCTCGGTGATTTCGGCGATGCCGACCTGCTTCAGCTTGGCGAGGAAAGCCGCTGTGTGCACGACGAAGGATGGTTCGTTACGCTTGCCGCGCAACGGCACCGGTGCCAGATACGGTGCATCGGTTTCCACCAGCAGATTGCGCAATGGTAAACTCTGCGCCGAATGCTGCACCTCGCGGGCCTTGTTAAAGGTCAGGATGCCCGAGAATGACACCATCATGTCATGCTTCACCGCCAGTTCGGCCAAGGCATGGCCGGACGAGAAGCAATGCAGCAGGCCCTTGAACCTGCCCTTGGCCATCTCGGCCTCAATGATGGCGGCGGTATCGTCATCGGCATCGCGGGTATGGATTACCACCGGCAGGCCGGTTTCGCGTGCGGCCTGGATATGCGCAAGGAAGCATGTCTTCTGCGCTTCGCGGTCGCTGTGTTCGTAGAAATAGTCCAGCCCCGTCTCGCCGATGCCGACCACCTTTGGATGCCGCGCCAGTTCGACCAGTTTTGCCGCGGCCACGTCCACATGATCATCGGCTTCGTGCGGATGGATACCGACGGTGCAATAGACATCGGGATAGGTTTCCGCTACGGCCAGCACGCGATCGAATTGGTCCAGCCGCGTCGAGATGGTCAGCATCAACCCGATGCCGGCCTGGCGTGCGCGCTGGATGATCGCATCACGCTCCTCGGCGAAATCCGGAAAATCGAGATGACAATGGCTGTCGACCAGCAGGGCCATGTCAGGCGCCTTCCTTTGCGGCTTCGACATAGCGCGGGAACACGCCCTGCGGGGCTGGCAGCGGCGTGCCGGCGCGCAGGCGGCCAAGCTCACCCAGATGGGCAAAGCTGCGCGCGGCTTCCGAGACGCCGAGCTGGTCGAGCATTTTCGCGGCCGAAACCGGCATGATCGCCTGGGCCAGAATGGCAAGCTGGCGGATCGCCTCCAGCAAGGCCCATAGCACGGTTTCCATGCGGGCCGGATCGGTCTTGCGCAGGGTCCAGGGCGCGGCGACGTCGATATACTTGTTCGCCGCATCGACCAGATCAAACCACTGCTGCAAAGCGGTATGGATCGCCTGCTCGTCCAGTGTGACGCGCATGCGATCAGCCAGACTGTCGGCTTCTGCCAGCAGCGCCTCGTCCATCTCGGTCAGTAGGCCAGGCGTCGGCACGGCGGCATTGGTGTTCTTGGCGCAGAACGACAATGTGCGCTGCGCCAGGTTGCCGAAGCCATTGGCCAGTTCGCTGTTGATGCGGCTGACGATGGCGGCGCGACGAAAATCGCCGTCATTGCCAAATGGCACTTCGCGCATCAGGAAATAGCGCGTCTGCTCCAGGCCGTATTCCTCGATCAGCGCCAGCGGATCAATCACATTGCCCAGCGACTTCGAAATCTTCTGGCCTTCATTGGTCCACCAGCCATGGGCGAAGACGCGCTTGGGCGGCGCCAGGTCGGCGGCCATCAGGAAGGCCGGCCAATAGACGGCATGGAAGCGCAGGATGTCCTTGCCCACCATATGCAGGTCGGCCGGCCAGAATTTCCTGTAGCTTTCGCTGTTCGTGTCGGGATAGCCGGCGGCGGTGATGTAGTTGGTCAGCGCGTCGAACCACACATACATCACATGAGCCTCATCGCCCGGCACCGGGATGCCCCACTTGAATGTGGTGCGCGATACCGAGAGATCCTTCAGGCCGCCCTTCACGAAGCTGATCACCTCGTTGCGGCGGCTGGCCGGCAGGATGAAGCCGGGATTGTCTTCATAGAATTTCAGCAGCCGGTCGCCCCAGGCCGACAGCTTGAAGAAATACGACGGCTCCTTCACCCATTCGACCGGCGCGCCCGAGGGCGCCAGCTTCTGGCCGTTCGGGCCGTCCTGCAATTCGTCTTCCTGATAGAAGGCCTCGTCGCGCACGGCGTACCAGCCTTCATAATGGCCCAGATAGATATTGCCCGACGAGACCACCTTCTGCCACAGCGCCTGCACCGACTTCACGTGTCGCGGCTCGGTGGTGCGGATGAAATCGTCGTTGGAGAAATTCATCGCCTTGGCCAGGTCGCGGAAACTCTGGCTCACCCCATCGCAGAAGGCCTGCGGATCGACGCCGGCCACCTCGGCCGCCTTCTCAACTTTCTGGCCATGCTCGTCGGTGCCGGTCAGGAACATCACGTCATAGCCGTCCAGCCGCTTGAAGCGCGCCAGCACGTCGCAGGCCAGCGATGTATAGGCATGCCCGATATGCGGCTTGTCATTGACGTAATAGATCGGCGTGGTGATGTAATAGGTTTTTTGGGTCATGGGCTTAAACTAGGGTCTGGGCGGCGGCGATGCCAGCGGCGGGCCCTGTGCTATCACCTGGAGCCCGGTTTTTCCAGCGATTCCAGCCGGTTTGCCACGATCTCCAGCAGGCCGGACCAGTCTTCGGCGGCATTGTGGCGGAAAATCCGCATCTGCGGATACCAGGGCGTATCCTCGCCCGCCCCCATCAGGTAGAAAAAACGGCTCTTGCCTGTCGGGGCCAGCAGCCAGACCGGCAGCCCCAATGCACCTGCCAGATGCGCCGTCACATTCGACACGCTCAGCACCAGATCAAGCCCGGCGATCTGTGCCGCCAGCCCGTCCAGATCGTTCTGCGCATCGATGGCCGGGTCGCGGATATAGCGTGCGCCAAACAGCGCGGTGAGCACCTCATGCTCGGCCTCGGTGGCGCCGTATTGCAGGCAGACGAACCGATGTTTCTTCAGGGCGGCCAGCGGGGCCAGGGTTTCAGGCGATAGCGATTTCGCGGCGCCCAATGCCGGGTTGGCGCTGCGCCAGGACAGCCCGATCAGACGATCGGCGCTGCCGTCGCGATACCGGGCCGCAAGTTCCGCGGCGCGCGACATATCGGCTTTCAGAAACGAATGGCCAGGCGGTGCCTGCCGCGGCAGATCGCCAAGCGGCAGGTGAGCGTCGAAACGGGCTGCCATAAGAGCCGGATCAGGCTGTGGCATTTCGGCGACGAAATCCAGCTGCGGGAAACTGCGTCGCAGCAGCGGGATCAGCCGCGCATCGGTTTCCAGCGTTACGCTGCCGTTGCCCCTCGCCAGCAGATCGGGCAGATACTGCAGAAACAGCAGCCGGTCGCCCAGCCCCTGTTCGCCCCAAAGCAGCAGCCGCCCGGGCAGCAGTCGCTCCGGCAGGGCATCGCTCTGCCATTCCGGCCAGGGCCAACTGCGCTGCGGCAGCGGAGGCTCGTCCTTGCGCCAGCGCCAGCGATAGGCCAGCCAGCCGGAAGCGAAGTCGCCCTGCGCCAGGGCAGCAAGGGCATAATTCCATTGTCCCTCGGCATCCTGTGGGCGTCGGCTGAGGGCTTCGCGGTAAGCTGCAACGGCTGCCGGCAGATCACCCAGCACGTGCAGCGCCTGGGCCTGCGCCAGCCAGGCATCGGGATGACCCTGGGTCAGTTGAACCGCCTGCCGGGCCAGAGCCAGCGCGGCCTCGGCCTGGCCGGTTTCGCGCAGTGAGCCGGCCTTGTTGACCATTGCCATCGGATAATTCGGTCGCAGCTGCAAAGCCTGGTCGAAATGCATCAGTGCGGTGGCGTGGTCACCCTGTGCCGCCAGCAGACCACCCAGATTGTTGTGGCATTCCGGCGCCTGTGGCGCGAGTTGTACGGCGCGGCGGGCCGCATCAAGCGCGCCGGGCGCATCGCCCAGCCTGCGCAGGCAGTCGCCCAGTTGCAGCCAGGCCCCGGCATGGTCAGACCTGCGGGCCAGCAATTGCCGATACCCGCCTGCCGCCATTTCCCAGGCCCCGGCCACGCGTTGCGCCTCCGCCCACAGGTAGAGGATGTCCGGATCATTGGGGGCCAAACGGCGCGCCGTTTCGGCAGCTTCGCGCGCCAGCACGAGCTGGCCAGCCGCCAGCAGGCACTCCGTATAGCTCAGCCACAAACCCGCTTCGGATGGCGCCCTGTCGATGGCATGGCGCAACAGTGGCGCCGCTTCTCCGGCCCGCCCGACCTGTACCAGAAGGCGGGCCAGCAGGTTGCTGGCATCCAGGGTTTCCGGGGCTGCCGCCAGCACGGCGCGATACAGCTTTTCGGCTGCCGTCAGGTCGCCGCGCCGATGCGCATCCAGGCCCGCCTGCAGCTGTTCCAGCACGGCCGGATCCAGTCCCAGCGTACCTGTGGTCATGTCTCGAAACGGAAGTCGGGCACGTCGATGCAGCGTTCCAGCATCTGCTTCATGCGCTGCTCGACCTCATCATACAGCAACCCCATGTTTTCGGGAATCAGCTGCGGCGGCACGTTGGGCAGGATGTCGCGGCGGAAGTCAGCCAGCACGTCCTGCTGCATTAGGAACACGGCCTGGGCGAAGAAATTGATCATGCCGCGCCGTTCCAGCACGGTCAGATAAGCCCCGATGCCACGCAGCAGGGCATGGAAGGCGCGCACCTTCACGGCCGTCACTTCATGCAGGATCGGTTCGCGCGTCACCGGCGGCATGTTTTCCAGCTTGCTTTCGATCACGTCGCAGAAGGACAGGAATTCCTGCACGCGGCGGAAGGCATCGGCATAATCGGAGAAACCGATCAGCATGGCCCGGTCCGACATCTCGACCGTGGCGACATGGACATCCTGGGCCCGGCCGTTCAGCACCTGCAGCAGGCGCACGGCCTCGCTGGCTGCCGTATCGGCAGTCGTAAGCTCGACCTGATTCTGGCGATAATCCTGCACCATGATGGGCAGCAGAGCAGAAAATGGTTAATGGTTTCATTGCCGCGCGGGCCCGATTTCTGTATGATGATTCGTCAATGTCAGCCAGTCGCGCCGCCAAAACCGCCGAACAGCCCGGCCACGGGTCACCGGTGCCGTTTCCTCACCGCCATCTCCTTGGAATTGAAGGACTTTCAGCCCAGGATATCGAAATCCTGCTGAACCGGTCCGACTATTACGTCGACCTGAACCGGGCGGTGGAGAAGAAACAGACCAGCCTGCGCGGCCGCACCATCATTAACCTGTTCTTCGAGAACTCGACCCGGACCCGAACCTCGTTTGAGCTGGCCGGCAAGCGACTCGGGGCTGACGTCATCAACATGTCGGTCGCCACCTCTTCGGTGAAAAAGGGCGAGACCCTGATCGACACCGCCATCACCCTGAACGCCATGCACCCCGATCTGCTGGTGGTGCGGCACCAGGATTCTGGCGCGGTCGCCCTGCTGGCCCAGAAGGTCGGTTGCGGCGTGATCAACGGCGGCGACGGCAGCCATGAGCACCCGACCCAGGCCCTGCTGGATGCGCTGACCATCCGCCGCCGCAAGGGCAGGCTCGAAGGGCTTTCGGTGGCGATCTGCGGCGACATCCTGCACAGCCGGGTGGCGCGCTCGAATATCCATCTGCTCAACACCATGGGGGCCCGGGTGCGCCTGATCGCGCCGCCTACCCTGCTGCCGGCTTATGCTGACCGGTTGGGCGTCGAGGTGTTCCATGATATGCGCAAGGGCCTGACCGACGTCGACATCGTCATGATGCTGCGCCTGCAGATGGAGCGTTTCCACGGCTCCTTCGTGCCGTCCACGCGCGAGTATTTCCACTTTTACGGTCTCGATTACGAAAAGCTCGGCTTCGCCAAATCCGATGCCCTGATCATGCACCCGGGACCGATGAACCGCGGCATCGAGATCGATACCGAGGTGGCTGACGACATTCATCGCAGCGTGATCCACGAGCAGGTCGAGATGGGCGTCGCCGTCCGCATGGCCTGCCTGGAGCTGCTGGCCCAGCACCTGCCGAACTGGCGCGGCACCACGCCGGCCGGGACCTGAAGATATCGCCATGCCGCCACGTCGCCGCACGCTCTACACCAACGCGCGCCTGCTCGACCCCTCCTCGGGTCTCGACGTCAAGGGCGCCCTGCTGACCGAAAGCGATCGCATCATCGATCTTGGCCCCAAGCTCGCCAGCGGCGGCTTTGCCGGCGATACCGAGGTGATCGACTGCCAGGGCCATTGCCTCGCGCCCGGCCTAATCGACATGCATGTCTGGCTGCGGGAACCCGGCGCCGAGCACCAGGAAACCATCGCTACCGGCGCCCGCGCGGCGGCGGCGGGCGGCGTCACCACCATGGTGGCAATGCCCAATACCGATCCGGTGATCGATGAGGTCGCGCTGGTGGAATTCATCGCCCGTCGCGCCGCCGATACCGCCGTGGTGCGAATCCTGCCGGCCGCCGCGATCACCAAGGGCACCAAGGGCGAGGAGATGACCGAACTGGGCCTGCTGGCCCAGGCCGGCGCGGTCGCCTTCACCGATGGCGAAAAACCGGTTGCCTCCTCGCGCCTGATGCGGCGCGCATTGTCCTATGCCACCACCTTCGACCTGTTGCTGATGCAGCATTGCGAAGACCCGTCGCTGGCCAAGGGCGGCGCGATGAACGAGGGCGAGATCGCCGCTCGCCTCGGCCTTGCCGGAATCCCGGCCGTGGCCGAGATCATCATGCTGGAGCGCGACCTGCGCCTGCTGGAAGTCACCGGCAGCCGGCTGCATGCCACGCATCTCTCCACGGCGGAATCGCTCGATGCCGTACGGCGCGCCAAGCAGCGCGGCCTGCGCATCACCGCCGGCGCGGCGCCGCATAATTTTGCCCTGAACGAACTCGATGTCGGCGACTATCGTACCTTCGCCAAGGTCAAGCCACCCTTGCGTGTCGAAAGTGACCGCAAGGCCGTGGTTGATGCCATCGCCGACGGCACCATCGACGTGATCTCCTCAGCCCACGCACCGCAGGACCCGGAAAGCAAACGGCTGCCTTTTGGTCAGGCCGAATTCGGCATCATTGGCCTTGAAACTTTGCTGGCCCTGACGCTGGAGCTGTATCACAACGGCTCGGTCCCGCTGCTCAAGCTGCTCGCCTGCCTGACCTGCAATCCGGCCCGGCTGCTCAAGCTGCAAAGCGGTCGCCTGGCGCCGGGTGCGCCGGCCGACCTGCTGGTCTTCGATCCCGATACGCCCTGGCGCATCGACGAGAAAAAATTTCGTTCCAAGGCCAAGAACTCGCCCTATGATGGCCGCCGCGTGCAAGGTCATGCCCTGCGCACCGTGGTAGGCGGCCAGACCGTGTTCCAGCGCAAGCGCGAAAGCTGACACATGACCGACCCTAATCTCTGGGCGCATGAACCGTCGTATTACCTGGCGGCTGCCGTGCTGGGTTATATGCTGGGCGCCATCCCCTTTGGACTGGTGCTGACGCGCCTGAGCGGCTTGGGCGATATTCGCAGCATCGGTTCAGGCAATATCGGCGCCACCAATGTGCTGCGCACCGGCCGCAAGGATCTCGCCGC
>NZ_JANLJJ010000033.1:58154-61913 GCF_029255545.1 Ferrovibrio sp.
GCGCTTCTGGCGGCAGCCATGGCCGTGCTGGTCTATATCCGCCACCACCAGAACATCGCCCGGCTGCTGAAGGGCGATGAACCAAAAATCGGCCAGAAAAAGAAGGATGACGGCGCGCCTGCCGCTTCTGCCTGACTCTGAAAAGCGCGACTGGCTGCGGTTGATCCGTAGCGCGCATCTCGGCCCGATCACCTTCCATCACATACTCCGGTATTACGGCAGCGCAGCGAATGCCATCGAACGCCTGCCCGAGATGGCCAAACGCGGGGGCGCGAAACGCAAGATCGAACTGGCCGACATCAAAAGCATCGATGCCGAACTGAAGGCCCTCAAAGCCTGTGGCGCAAACCTGGTCGCCTGGGGCGAACCGGGTTATCCGGTCGGCCTGATGCAACTCGACGATGCGCCGCCCCTGCTGGCGGCAAAAGGCGATCCGCTGATCTCAGAAGCCGCCGGCATCGCCATTGTCGGCGCGCGCAATGCCTCGGCCATTGCCCAGCGGTTCACCCGCGACATCGCCGGTGAACTCTGCCGGCAGGACTTCAGCATCATCTCAGGTCTTGCGCGCGGCATCGACAAGGCGGCCCATGACGGCGCGCTGCAGGCGAATGGCAAAACGACGGCCTTCATCGGCACCGGGATCGACATCGCCTTTCCCCCCGAGAATACGAAGCTGCATGACGAGATCGCCGAACGTGGCGTGATCTTCGCCGAAATGCCGGCCGGAACGCCGCCGCTTGCGCAGAATTTCCCGCGCCGCAACCGCCTGATCTCGGGCGCTTCGCTCGGCGTGCTGGTGATCGAGGCCGCATTGAAATCCGGTTCACTGATCACCGCCCGCATGGCGGCCGAACAGGGCCGCGAGGTGATGGCCGTGCCGGGCTCGCCGCTTGATCCGCGCTGCCATGGCAGCAATGACCTGATCCGCCAGGGCGCCACGCTGGTCGAACGCATCGACGACATCCTGGCCGTGATCGCGCCGCAGCGGCCTGCCAGCGTGAAAACACCCTCTCTGCCGGCAGCCATGCCTGCCCCCGTGGGCGACGACGATCTCGCCCGCGCCCATGCCGAGCTTGACCGCCTGCTCTCGCCCAATCCGGTGGAGATCGACGAGTTGATCCGCCTCAGCGGCCTGTCCTCGGCCACGATCCTCATGGTGCTGACGGAAAAGGAACTGGCCGGGCGGGTCCTCCGCCATCCCGGAGGCAAGGTTTCCGCCGGCTAGAATCCGCTTGCCTTTGCCGGGATCGGCGATAGCTTAGCGCCCATGGGGACAACGCGGTCTCCCCATCAGATACCCCTGACATTCCGGTATCCAAGCGCCGCTACTGAACTTCACGCCCCGATTCCGCGTGACGAGGTAGCACCATGGATACCCATACCCTTCCCTCCATTTCCGTGGCCGGACTGGCACGCGATATCGCCGCCGGCCGCTTCCCATACCTGATCGATGTACGGCGCGAGGAACGTTACGTCGAAGCCGACAGCGTGATCCGCGGCGCGCGGCGGCGTCGACCGGACCAGATTGCGCTCTGGGCGGAAGACCTGCCGCGCGATGCAGAAATCGTCGTCTACTGCGTCCATGGCCATGAAGTCAGTCAGGATGCCTGCGCCATGCTGCAATCCCTTGGCCGGCGCGCACGCTATCTGACTGGCGGGATCGAAGCCTGGCGTGAAGCCGGTGGCCCGCTGCAGGCCAAACCGCCGGCCGAGCCAAGCCGCTGGATCACCCGCGAACGCCCCAAGATCGACCGCATTGCCTGTCCATGGCTGGTGCGACGTTTCATCGATCCCGATGCGCAGTTCTTCTATGTGCCATCCGATCAGGTCTTTGCCCGCGCGGAAGACTGGCAAGCGACGCCGTATGACATCCCCGGCGCGGCCTACAGCCATGACGGCGAGTTGTGCAGCTTCGACGCCTTCATCGCCTGTCATGGCCTGCACGACGACCCGGCACTGCAGCAGCTTGCCATCATCGTGCGCGGCGCCGATACCGGCCGGCCCGAGTTGGCACCGCAGGCTCCCGGCCTGCTTGCCCTCTCCCTCGGCCTGTCGGTCCTGTGTCAGGACGATGACGCCCTGATGATGGAGCGTGGGATGCTGGTATATGACGCGCTTTACGCCTGGTGCGCGTCCGCCCGGTCTGAACGTCACGGCTGGCCGCCGGCCGCCTGAAGGGTTAGAGATTGGATATGAACACGACGAATCAGACTGCCGCCCAGACTGAAGGGCCCAGCTTCGGCGAGGCCTTCCGCACCTGGGCCAAGATCGGCCTGCTCAGTTTCGGCGGGCCGGCCGGCCAGATCGCCATGATGCACCGCATCGTGGTGGACGAGAAAAAATGGGTCAGCGAACCGCAATTCCTGCATGCGCTGAATTTCTGCATGCTGCTGCCCGGCCCCGAGGCGCAGCAGCTCGCCACCTATATCGGCTGGCTGCTGCATCGGGCGAAAGGTGGTATCGCGGCCGGCCTGCTGTTCATTCTGCCCGGCCTCGCCGTGATCCTGGCCCTGAGTACCATCTATGTGCTGTGGCGCGACGTACCACTGGTGGATGGCGTGTTCTTCGGCCTGCAGGCCGCCGTGCTGGCCATCGTGATCGAGGCCGTGCAGCGCATCGCCCGCCGCGCCATCAAGACGCGGTTCCTGCTCGGCATCAGCGCGCTGGCCTTCATCGGCATCTATGGCCTGCAGATACCCTTTCCCCTGATCGTGCTGGGTGCCGCTCTGATCGGCTGGCTGGTCGGGCGCAGCAGGCCGGACTGGATCGTTGCGGCGGCGGCCAAGGACGATGCCGATGCGCTGCCCAGCGTGGCGCCAAGCTGGTCGCGCAACCTGATCGTCATCGCGATCTTCGGCCTGCTCTGGGCCGGGCCGCTGCTCTGGCTGTTCGTGACGCTGGGCGAAACCCATGTCTTCACCCAGATCGGCGTGTTCTTCAGCAAGATGGCCGTGGTCACCTTCGGCGGCGCCTATGCCGTGCTGGCCTATGTCAGCCAGCAGGCGGTGGAGGTCTATGGCTGGTTGAATGCCGAAGAGATGCTGCATGGCCTCGGCCTGGCCGAGACCACGCCGGGGCCGCTGATCCTGGTGCTGACTTTCGTAGGCTATATCGCCGGTTTCCGCTTCGGTGGCATCGACCCGGTATTGGGTGGCCTGCTGGGCGGTATGCTGGCTACCTGGGTCACCTTTGTGCCCTGCTTCCTGTGGATCTTCCTCGGCGCGCCTTATATCGAACGCATCCGCCATGTGCGCGCCTTCAGCCACGCACTAGCGGCGATCACGGCAGCCGTGGTGGGCGTGATCCTCAATCTCGCCATCTGGTTCGGCCTGCATGTGCTGTTCAGGCGGATGGAGAGCGTCTCGCTCGGTCCGCTGAGCTGGGATGTGCCGGTACTCTCCAGCCTCGATCCCTGGATGGCGCTGCTGTCGGCGGCGGCGATCATCGCCGTTTTCCGCTTCCATCTTGGCCTCAGCTGGCTGCTCGGCGGTGCGGCAGTAGCCGGCATCGCGATCCGCTTCATCGCCTGAGTGAAATAAGGAGCCTGAATCAAAAAGGGGGCCGTCAGGCCCCCTTCTTCGTTTTGCTTTAGCGCCGGCCTTACAGCCCAACCTGCGTGATGAACTTGGTGTTCAGGTAGGCTTCGATCGCTTCCGAGCCGCCTTCCGAACCATAGCCCGAATCCTTGATGCCGCCGAACGGCACTTCCGGCAGGGCCAGGCCATGGTGGTTGATCGACACCATGCCGCTCTCGAAGGC
>NZ_JANLJJ010000034.1 GCF_029255545.1 Ferrovibrio sp.
GCTGGTCGTCATGGAAGATCGGGATGTCCATCAGCTCGCGCAGGCGCTGCTCGATCACGAAGCATTCCGGCGCCTTGATGTCTTCCAGGTTGATGCCGCCGAAGCTGGGCCCGAGATAACGCACCGCGTTGACGAACTCGTCGACATTCTCGGTATCGACCTCCAGGTCGATGCAGTCGACATCGGCGAAGCGCTTGAACAGCACCGCCTTGCCTTCCATCACCGGCTTGCCCGCCAGCGCGCCCAGGTTGCCCAGGCCCAGCACGGCGGTGCCGTTCGAGATCACCGCCACCATGTTGCCGCGCGAGGTATAGTCGTAGGCGGTGTCGGGGTCCTTCTGGATTTCCAGGCAGGGCGCGGCGACGCCCGGGCTGTAGGCCAGGCTGAGGTCGCGGGTGGTCGCCATCGGCTTGGTCGGCACGACCTCCAGCTTGCCTGGCTGGCCCATTTTGTGGAATTCGAGGGCGTCGTCGTAAAGTGACGGGCTTTTCGATTCGCTCATTTTTCTCTGCGGTTTTTCCGGTTTCACACGCGGGCATTTCGCTCCCGGCGGCCATCATAAGGCCAACGCCAAAGAGGTTAAAAGCCCCGGGGGGTTAAAAGGCCCGCGCGCTGTGCTATGTCTGCGGGCTGCACAATATTTTGCCCATGAACAAACAAGAACAGAGTCCCACCCTGCCGCCCGGCACCTCCCCCCTGATGGCTCAGTACCTGACCATCAAGGCCGCCCATCCCGATTGCCTGCTGTTCTACCGGATGGGGGATTTCTACGAATTGTTCTTCGACGATGCCGGGCGGGCGGCCCGGGCGCTCGACATCGCCCTGACCAAACGCGGCGAGCATGACGGCCAGCCGATCCCGATGTGCGGCGTGCCGGTCCATGCCGCCGAGGCCTATCTCTCCCGTCTGATACGCCAGGGCTTCAAGGTCGCGGTCTGCGAACAGACCGAAGACCCGGCCGAGGCGAAGAAGCGCGGCTCGAAATCGGTGGTGCGGCGCGACGTGGTGCGCGTGGTCACGCCCGGCACCATCACCGAAGACAGCCTGCTCGAATCGCGGCGCAACAATTACCTTGCCGCCCTGGCCCAGGTTGGCGGGTCCGACGGCGCGCTGGCGCTGGCCTGGCTCGACATGTCGACCGGCGAATTCGGCCTGACGGAAACAACGCAGGCTGGTCTGGGCGCCGATCTGGCACGGGTCAATCCACGCGAGCTGGTGCTGCCCGAGGGCCTGCTGGCCCGGGCGGAGCTGCGGGCGATGTTCGAACAGCTTGATGTCGCGCTCTCGCCTTTGCCGTCGGCGCGCTTCGACAGCCAGTCGGGCGAGCGGCGGCTGAAAAGCGCGCTCGGCGTCGCGGCGCTGGATGCCTATGGCGATTTCAGCCGCGCCGAATTCTGCGCCGCCGGCGCGCTGCTCGATTATGTCGAGGCGACGCAATGCGGCCGGTTGCCCCGCCTCGATCCGCCGGCGAAACAGGCGCCGCTCAGCGTGATGGCGATCGACCCGGCCACGCGGCGCAACCTCGAGCTGGTCGAGACCACGGCCGGCAACCGCGACGGCGCGCTGCTCTCCTGCATCGACCTCACGCTGACCGGCCCCGGCGCGCGCCTGCTGGCGCAGCGGCTGCAGGCACCGCTCACCGACCCGGTCGCCATCGCCGCGCGCCATGATGCCGTGGCCTGCCTGGTCGAGACGCCGCGCCTGCGCGAGGATATCCGCGCCGCCCTGGAGAAGGTGCCCGACTTGGCCCGCGCGTTGTCGCGCCTCAGTCTGGGCCGTGGCGGCCCGCGCGATCTGTCCAGCCTGCGCGACGGGCTTACCCAGGCGCAGGCCCTGCAGGCGCGGCTGGGCGCCGAAGCCGTGTTGCCGCCGGCTCTGGCCGAATTGCGCGCCGCGCTGGGCGACCATGCCGCGCTGGTCAACAGCCTTGCCGCCGCGCTGGCCGACGAGCTGCCGCTTTATGCCCGCGACGGCGGCTTCATCCGCCCAGGGGTCGATGCCGCGCTGGACGAGCTGCGCCTGCTGCGCGACGAAAGCCGCCGCCATGTCGCGGCATTGCAGGATAAGTACGCGCAGGAAACCGGCATCGCGACGCTGAAGATCCGGCACAACAACATGCTGGGTTATTACATCGAGGTGGCGCCGAAACACATGCCGCAGATGGGCCCGGTCTACATCCATCGCCAGACCATGGCCAACGCGGTGCGCTACAGCACGCCCGAGCTCTCCGAGCTGGAGAGCAAAATCGCCCAGGCCGCCGACCGCGCGCTGAAACTCGAGCTCGAGATGTTCGAGCGCCTGAGCGCCCAGGTGCTGGGCCAGGCCGAGGCCATCACGCGGGCCGCCCATGCGCTGGCCGCCCTCGATGTCACCGCATCGCTGGCCCTGCTGGCCGTGCAGCGCAACTGGGTGCGGCCGCAAGTGGACGACAGCCTGGCCTTCCGTATCGAGGCCGGCCGCCATCCGGTGGTGGAGGCCGCCCTTGAGCGCGCCGGCCAGGGCGAGCGCTTCATGGCGAATGATTGCAATCTTGGGGATGGCAGCCGGCTCTGGCTGCTCACCGGCCCGAACATGGCGGGCAAATCCACCTTCCTGCGCCAGAACGCGCTGATCGCCGTGCTGGCGCAGATGGGCGCCTTCGTGCCGGCGGCGAAGGCGCATCTCGGCGTGGTGGACCGCCTGTTCAGCCGCGTCGGCGCCGCCGACGATCTGGCGCGCGGGCGCAGCACCTTCATGGTCGAGATGGTGGAGACGGCGGCGATCCTGCACCAATCGGGGCCGAAAGCGCTGGTGATCCTGGACGAGATCGGGCGCGGCACCGCCACCTTCGATGGCCTTTCGATCGCTTGGTCGGTGGTGGAATACCTGCACGAGAAAAACCGTTGCCGCGGCCTGTTCGCCACGCATTACCACGAGCTGACGGCGCTGAGCGAAAAGCTGCCGCAGCTCTCCAATCACACGCTGAAAGTGAAGGAATGGGAAGGCGAGCTGGTCTTCCTGCACGAGGTCGGCCCCGGTGCTGCCGATCGCAGCTACGGCATCCAGGTCGCCAAACTCGCCGGCCTGCCCGAGGCGGTGCTGAAACGCGCATCCGACGTGCTGCACACGCTGGAGAAATCCGGCCAGACCGGCGCTTCAGCCAAACTGGTCGACGATCTGCCGCTGTTTTCCATGGCGCCACCGCCGAAGGCGGCAGCCGTGGCCAGGCCATCCGAAGTCGAGCGCGCGCTGAAATCCGCCGATGTCGACGCGTTGTCGCCGAAACAGGCGCTCGACCTGCTGTATCAGCTCAAGGGCCTGCTGGAAAAGTGACCGGCCGTCACTTGCCCAGCGTGCGCGCGAAAAACGCCAGCATCTGTTTCATCGCATCGGCTGCCGCCGCCGGGCTGGCGCCCATGGAATAGCCGGTGCTGTCCCTGATGCAGGCCTGGATTTCAGCCAGGTCGTAGGGCCGTTCGCCGCCATTGGCATCGATCAGGCGCAGGCTGCTGCCGAAATCGGTGATCGGGCATTTGCGCGCATTCACATGCTGCGGATAGAAGCGTGGCGCGGTCGGCACTTCCCAGGCGTGATAGGCGTCCGGATACCAGATCGCCCTGCGGTCCAGGCCGGGCTGGCTGGCCGCCAGCAGCGCCTCGATACGATCGCATTTGTCGCGCGGCGTGGTTTCGTCCCTGCCGGCATAAAGCTTCAGCATCGGCGCGCCAGTCAGGGTCGGGCCGTTATTGTTGATGAAGACGTTGCCGCAGGGAGCATAGAAGGGCAGATGGGCGGCGAATTTCAGATCGCTGTCGCCCAGCACCCGGCGGCGCACCAGTTCATAGGCGGTCAGCTCCGCCGTCACGCCGCCCATGGAAAGTCCCATCACGCCGATGCGTCGCGGGTCGATGCGCGGATGACTGGCCACCAGCTTCAGCGCCAGCAGCGCATCGGAAACCGGCGTCATCGGGCTGATCGCGCCGGGCACGTCGGCCGCCCGCGTGATGCCGCGGCCGCTGAAATGGTCCAGCCCGATCACGGCGAAACCGGCAGCCAGCAGCGGCTGCACATAACGGCCTTCGGAGCTGTCCTTCCAGCCGCCGATGGAATGGCCGATCACCACGGCGGGCAGTTTGTCCCCTGTCGATATATCCGGGGCCGGTTTATCGGGCAGCCACAGCGTGGCGACGGCTTTGCCGGGCTGGCTGGTGCCGCTGCGGAAGGCGCCGTAATGGGCATAGCTCGGCGCGTCATAGGTGATGCGCTCCGGATTGCCGGCGGCCAGCAGCCGCGCCGGACATGTCGCGCCGGCCAGCGCGAGCAGGCAGATGATGAGACTGGCCAGACGCATGATGTTTCCCCTCCGCGCTCCCGGCTGGTTTTGCTCAAACGGCAGCCCGGGTCAACCGGGCCGGCCCGGGGCATGCGCATAAGAAACGGGACATGGGCATAAGGAATATGCGATGGGAAATCGTCATGCAATTCCGCCGGGGGCAACCACAGATTTCGCTCCCGCGCCATCGCGCTGCGTGTATGATCGAGCCA
>NZ_JANLJJ010000035.1:0-8689 GCF_029255545.1 Ferrovibrio sp.
GTAAAGTATAGTGGGGAATCTGAATGATCCGGCGCAGGCGGTGGCCTGGCTGAGCAGCACGGCGGCGGTGCGCGAGCGCTGCAACCAGCTGTTCGGACTGGCCGAGCGCGACGCGCTGCCGAATTTCCAGCTGCATCTCGAGGCCCTGCCGGCCGCGGCCGATTACGTGGCGCAGGCGATCCGCGAGAATTATCCCACGCTGGAGATTCCCTATCATGCCCGCTGGCGCCATTTCAGCGCCGGCGGCATCGACCGCTGGGGCCAGCTTGCCGCCACGCTGAAGGGCGTGGATGCCGACGAAGTCGCCCGCATCCGCTTCGACCTCTGCGTCGTCAGCGTGCTGCTTGATGCCGGCGCCGGACCGGACTGGAGCTACAACGAGGATGGCCGCCGCATCGCCCGCTCCGAAGGCCTGGCCGTCGCCAGCCTGCATGCTTTCCGCAGCGGGCTCTTCTCGGGCGACAAGGCGCATCCGCTGCGCGCCGATGCCGCCGGGCTGATGCCCCTGGCGCCGAACGCCATCGCCCATGCCTTCCAGGCCTCGGATGCCAATCCGCTGGTCGGCGTCGAGGGCCGGGCCGCGCTGATGCGCAATCTCGGCCAGGCGCTGAAGGCGCGACCGGATCTCTTCGGGGCCCCGGGCCGCATCGGCGGCCTCTATGATTACCTGAAGGCCCATGCCGTGAAGGATGGCAAGCTGCCAGCCACCGCCATCCTGGCCGCCGTGCTGGACGGGCTGGGGCCGATCTGGCCGTCGCGCATGACCATCGACGGCACCAATCTGGGCGATGTCTGGCGCCATCGCGGCCTGATGAGCGGCGACCTCACCTCCGGCCTGGTGCCGTTCCACAAGCTGTCGCAGTGGCTGACCTATTCGCTGGTCGAGATTTTCGAGGATGCCGGCATCACGGTGACCGGCCTGGATGACCTCACCGGCCTGCCGGAATACCGCAATGGCGGCCTGTTCATCGATCTCGGTGTGCTCAGCGTGCGACACGAGGCGCTGCTGAAATTCCCCATCCCGGTCGAGGACGAGGCGGTGGTGGAATGGCGGGGGCTGACCGTGGCCCTGCTCGACCGCATTGCCGATCCGGTGCGCCAGCGCCTGGGCAAGACCGCCGCCGAGATGCCGCTGGCGCGCATCCTGGAAGGCGGCACCTGGGCGGCCGGGCGCAAGATCGCGAAGGGGAAGCGGCCCGATGGCGGCCCGCCGCTCACCATTGCCAGCGACGGCACGGTTTTCTGATTTTTCGTTTCGGGGGATTTGAACAGATGAACGCCTTTCCCAATGCCACCGTGGTCAATCATCCGCTGGTGCAGCACAAGCTGACCCTGCTGCGCCGCAAGGAAGTCTCGACGGCGGAGTTCCGCCGCCTGGTGCGCGAGCTCAGCCTGCTGCTCTGCTACGAGGTCACCCGCGACCTGCCGCTGGAGAAGGTGTCGATCGAGACGCCGCTGGAGGAAATGCAGGCGCCGATCCTGGCCGGCAAGAAGCTCTGCTTCGTGTCGATCCTGCGCGCCGGCAACGGCATCCTGGATGGCATGCTCGACCTGGTGCCCTCGGCCCGCGTCGGCCATGTCGGCCTCTACCGCGACCCGGAAACCCTGGTGCCGGTGGAGTATTATCTCAAGCTGCCCGAGGACGTGCGCGAGCGCCTGGTGATCGTGGTTGATCCGATGCTGGCCACCGGACATTCGGCCGCCGCCGCCGTCACCCGCCTGAAGGAGGCCGGCGCCAGCCAGATCAAGTTCGTCTGCCTGCTGACGGTGCCCGAGGGCCTGCGGGTGATGCAGGACGAGCATCCCGACGTGCCGGTCTTTACCTGCGCCATCGACCGCCAGCTTGACAGCCATGGCTATATCCGGCCCGGCCTGGGCGATGCCGGCGACCGTATCTACGGCACCAAATAGCCACTTCGTATCTGCCGTCACAGTTTGCGGGCTGGCATCCCGCTGCGGGAATGCCAAATGGGTGCACAGTCGCCACAACCCCATTTTTCCCGGAGCCGTGTCATGGCCATCGTCTTCCGCCGCGCCCTGTGCGTATCACTCACCCTCGCCGCCGCTGTCGTGGCCGGCCTTGCCGCCAGCAGCTGGGCGGCCGACAGCCGCGCGGCGTCGGACCGGATCGAGCTGGCCGCCGAGCTGCCGGTCCGACCGGTTGCCGCCGTCGGCGTCGTCGCCAGGGTGGTTGGCCAGGAGAGCCGGCGTGGCCTGCCGATCACGCTGGGCAACCGGATCGCCAGCGGGCCCGGCTCGGGGGTGAAATTCGCCCTCGACGACCGCAGCGTGGTCATCATCGGGCCCAACAGCGCCATCACGGTCGAGGAATTCGCGGCCGATCGCGTCGTGCTCCGGCTCGAGCGCGGCAGCTTCCATCTCGATTCCGCCAATCCGGGCAATGTCTATGTCGTGTTGCCGATGGGCACCGTGACGGTGAAGGCGGCTACGGTGGGCGGGCGTATCGGCCCTGACACCGCCGAAGTGGCCCTGCTCAGCGCCGGCCGCGCCGAGGTTGCCGGCTTTGGCGGCCAGAGCGTGCGGCTGGAGAAGATCGGCGACGCCACCAGGATCGTTGGCCTTGGCGGCCCGAGCCAGCCGGCCCAGTTGTCGCCGCAGCGGCTGCAGGACCTGATCGGTCTCACCAGCCAGATCGCCGCCCGCTGAGGCGGCGAAGACTCGCGCCGGACTCGCGCCGGACTCGGGGCAGACCAGCGCCAGGCAGGCGGCAGCGCCGCTGGCCTAGCGCTGGTGACGGCGGCAACCCGGATGCCGGTTATTGTTTTTTTACCACACCCTCGCGCGCGCGCGGACTTCCCGGCCAAGCAACCCGAATAATAAGAAGGCCGCATTTCATGCGGCTTTTTTTTATCCCGCCACTGCAGCGCGCGGCGCCTGCCGCGGCGCGCCGGAAAAGCCGCCGGAAAAAAATTTTCGGCGACCGGCAAATTCCTATTGCAATGGGGGGGAGATGCTGTAAATACCGCTTCAACGACGCACCCGCACGTGCCGATGGCCCCTGGCAGGTTATGCAACGACGAACGCGTCCTTTTTGGTCGCACAGCGTGAGCTGTGCCGGTTCAAAGCCGGTCCGAGAGGGAGGTTTCGATGCTTGCAGCCAATGGTGGCCGCACCAATACCCGTCTGCGACGTTCCTCGTCCAAGTCGCGTGTGGAGCCTGGTCAGCTCAGCCCCAAGATGCAGAAGTTCCTCGCCGAGGCGAAGGACTCCGAGCCGTTCCTGGTCGTTGATGTCGACATCGTCGAGCATAACTACCGCGAGCTGCGCCGCCTGCTGCCGCTGGCCAAGGTCTATTACGCCATCAAGGCCAACCCGGCGCCGGACATCCTGCGCCGGCTGCGTTCGCTGGGCTCCAGCTTCGATACGGCTTCGGCCAACGAGATCGAGCAATGCCTGAGCCAGGGCGTCACCCCGGACCGCATCTCCTTCGGCAATACCATCAAGAAGAAGCGCGACATCGCCTGGGCCTATGCGAAGGGCGTGCGCCTCTATGCCTTCGACTCGCTGTGCGAGCTGGAGAAGCTGGCCGAGGTTGCGCCGGGCTCACAGGTCTTCTGCCGCGTGCTGATGCAGTGCGAGGGCGCCGAATGGCCGCTGTCGCGCAAGTTCGGCTGCGCCCCGGACATGGCGGCCGACCTGCTGGTCAAGGCGCGTGAGCTGGGCCTCGATCCCTACGGCATCTCGTTCCATGTCGGCTCGCAGCAGACCGACCTGTCCCAGTGGGACAAGGCGGTGGCCCAGGTCGCGCAGATGTTCACCGTGCTGCAGCAGGCCGATGTCGAGCTGCGCATGGTCAACCTGGGCGGCGGTTTCCCGGCGCGCTACCGCTCCGACATTCCGATGCTGGAAGCCTATGCCCAGGCGGTCAGCCAGGCGATGACCAAGCATTTCGGCAACAACCTGCCGGAAATGATCATCGAGCCGGGCCGCAGCCTGGTGGGCGATGCCGGCGTGATCCAGGCCGAGGTCGTCCTGATCTCGAAAAAGGATTACGAAGAGGATCGCCGCTGGGTGTACCTGGATATCGGCAAGTTCTCCGGCCTGGCCGAGACCATGGACGAGGCGATCAAGTATCGCATCGTCACGCCGCGCGATGGCGGTCCGACCGGGCCGGTGTCGCTGGCGGGTCCGAGCTGCGACAGCGCCGATATCCTGTACGAGAAGAACGCCTACGAGATGCCGCTGGCGCTCGAGGTGGGCGACAAGATCCAGATCCTGTCCACGGGCGCCTATACGACGACCTATTCGTCGGTCGGCTTCAACGGCTTTCCGCCGCTGAAGAGCTACTGCATCTGATGTAGCGGTTCCGACGGTTCCGGTGGGAGCAAAAAGCCGGCCGCGCAAGCGGCCGGCTTTTTTATGGCCATTGCTACCTCTGTGCGCATGGGGAGGCGGCTTCGGCCAACCCGTATTAGCCTTAATCCATTGTCTACACGTGGAAAGCCCGATTTCCAGTTGCGGCGGACAGCGGCCTGTGTGACAAATTTGCGCCCGGAAAACGCGTAAAACGATAAGAATGGACTTAACGGGTCGGGAGGTCGCGGGGGGTGAGCGGTTGCACGGCCGTGCAGGCGCCGGCCTGGCAGACCGCCCGCAGACGAGAAAGGCGCAATGGCGCGTGATGCCATTGCATGCAGGAGGGGGAGTGCGGTGAACGAACCGCCTTTCGGCGAAGACCGGTTCCTGTCGTCGCTCGCGCGCCATCGCGAGGCGGCAGACGAGTCTCCGCCGGCGCCGGAACCGCTTGGGCATGAAGCCCTGTTATATGCGGCCCTTGATACGATGGGCGAGGGGCTCGCGGTTTGGGATGCTGGACCAAACCTTGTCCATTTCAACCGGCGCCTGGCCGAACTGTTCGGCCTGCCTGACAGCGCCTTGCAGCGCGGCTTGCCGGCCCGCGATTTCCTCGGCCTTCTGATTTCCCGCAGCGTGCTGACCATCCGCGCCGAGGAAGCGACGGCCTGGATCAATGCCTATATCGACGCCTCGACCAAGGCCGACCGGAAACAGGAGGTCCGCCTCACCGACGGTACCTGGCTGAATTTCGACTGGCGCCGCCTTGCCAGCGGCGGGTATGTCTCGGTCTTCACCGATATCACGCTGCGCAAGCGGGCCCAGATCCGCCTGCGCCAGGCCGAGGCGAAATACCGTCAGATCTTCGACAACGTGCATGAAGGCATCATTCAGGTGACGCCGGAAGGTCGCGTACTGGCCGTCAATCGCGCCGGCGCCGCCATTTTCGGCTTTCATTCGCCGGAAGAGATGCTGGCGACGGTGACGCGCGCCGGCGAGCAGCTATACGTCAATCCCGAGCGCCGGCGCGAGATGATGCGGCACCTGGAGCGCCACGGGCTGGTGCGCGATTTCCGCTCCGAGATGCGGCGCCGTGATGGCAGCACCATCTGGGTGGCCAAGACGCTGCGCCGCGTGGCCGACGAGCAGGGCAGCGTGGTGATGATCGAGGGCATGTTCCGCGATGTCAGCACCCAGCGGCGCGCCGAGCTGCAATTGCTTCAGGCCAAGGAGCAGGCCGAAGCCGCCAACCGGGCCAAGTCCGACTTCCTCGCAAATATGAGCCATGAATTGCGGACGCCGCTCAACGCCATTCTTGGTTTCTCGCAGGTGCTGCTCGACGAAATGATGGGGCCGCTGGGGAACGACAAATATCGCGAATACTGCCGCGACATCGTGCAGAGCGGCGAACATCTTCTTGCCCTGATCGGCGATATCCTCGATATGGCGAAAGTCGAATCCGGAAAGATGGCGCTGGATGAGGAGTGGATTGATCTGAACGAAAGCCTTGAGGCGGCCCTGCTGCTGGTGCGCGAACGCGCCCTGGGTGGCCAGATCGCGCTGCGCAAGGAATTGCCCAACCCGGCGCCGGCGGTCTGGGGCGACACGCGGCGCCTGCGTCAGGTGTGGATCAACCTGTTCAGCAACGCGGTGAAATTCACCCCCCAGGGCGGCAGCGTCGAAGTGCGCTGTGACCTGCAACCGGATGGCCGGCTGGAAATCATCGTTGCCGATACCGGGATCGGTATCGCCGAGGAAGACATCGAGCGCGTGCAGCAGCCTTTCAACCAGGTGGCCAACGCGCTGTCGCGCAGCCATGAAGGCACGGGCCTCGGCCTGTCGCTGTCGCGGAACCTGATTGCCCGGCATGGCGGCGAACTGCATCTGGAAAGCCGGCTGGGCGAGGGTACGACGGTGACGGTGACGCTGCCGCCGGAACGCTGCCGGCCCGGTCCGCTGGCCGGCGTGCTAGCCGATGCGCAGCACGAGTTTCCCGGTAACCTGCCGCTCGGACAGGCGACGCAGGGCGGTGCCGGCTTCCCCAAGCCGGTAGACGACGTCGAGCCGCGGCCGTCCCTGGCCGCTGACTAGCCAGTCGCGCAGCGCGGCATCCTGCAGCATTCCTGCCGACGGATCGCGGCGGCCCTGTTCGCCCGCCCGTATGCCTATCAGCTCCGCCTCGCGCAGAAGCAGGCGGTTGGCCGCCGGCCTGGGCGGCGTGCCACCGGCAAATCCGACCACCAGCCACCGGCCGCCTGGCGCCAATGCGCGGAAGGCCTGTTCGAACAAAACGCCGCCGACCGGATCGAATACCGCATCGGCTGTCACGCCGCGCCACCAGTCGGGGCTGGCGGGATCAAGACATGATGCCGCGCCGGCCGTCTGCGCCGCCGCGCGCTTCTCTGCCGACGACGCCACCGCGATGACACGGGCGCCCAGCGTGACGCCAAGGGAAACAGCGGCCAGGCCGGTGCCGCCGCCGGCGCCCAGGACCAGCAGGATTTCGCTGGCCCGCAGGCGGCCGCGCTGAACCAGGGCGGTCCAGGCCGTGGCTGCGGCGACGGGAAAGGCGGCGGCCTCCTCGTAGCTCCACCCGGCCGGCTTTGGCAGGAGCGTGGAGGCCGTGGCGATGGCTTCCTCGGCATAGCCGCCGCCGCGCAGGCGCAGGATGACGGGGTCGCCGGTCCGCCAGCTGCTGACATCCGGTGCCGTTTCGACAATCTCGCCGGCCGCCTCGAAACCCGGCACGAAGGGCATCGACGGCTTGTGCTGGTATTCCCCGGCGACCTGCAGCAGGTCGGGGAAATTGATCCCCGCCGCCCGGATTGCCACCCGCACTTCGCCGGGCTGCAATCCGCGCCGGGCCAGCCAGGCTTCCTCCAGAACCTCCGGCGGCCCCAGCCGGCGGCAGACCATGGCGCGGTAGCGGCCGGTCATTCCCGTGCCGCCGGAAGCTCGGCATGGATGGAACGCCAGCCGAGCGCCAGCGTGATGGCCAGGACCGCGCCGCCGATCCAGTAGGGCGCGTTGATGCCAGCGGAGCCGAACAGCCAGCCGCCCCAGAGCGGCCCGAAGGTACGGCCGAGCGCGGCCAGCGATTCCATCGTGCCCAGCGCGATGCCCTGCTGCGTCGCCGGGGCGCTGCGCGAGACCAGGCTGCTGATCGTCGGGCCGATCATCGCCACCCCCGTCGCGGTCAGCAGGATCGAGAGGCCCATCATCGGCGTGGAGACGATCAGATGCGCCATCGCGGTGCCGATGGCGAGGTTGATCATGCCGAGCGTCAGCAGCCGGCGTTCGCCGAACAGCCGGGTCAGCGGCCCGATCAGGACACCCTGCATGGTCACCACGATGCTGCCGATGAAGGTGAAGGCAAGCCCCACCTCATAGGCATGCCAGTCGAGGCGTGCTGCCGAGAACAGCGGAAACAGCACTTCGATCTGCGAGAAAACGAAGTTGATGGCGCAGTTGATCGCTATCAGCGCCAGCACGGTGCGGCCCAGTTGCGGCAGGGCCGCGAAGGGGTTCCGCCACAACTGCAGACCGGCCAGGGTATGCGGGGCATCGGGCCGGGTCTCGCGGATCACGAAGATGGCCAGCAGCAGGGCAAGGCCCGAAGTGCCGGCCGCGGCCAGCGCCGGCAGGGTGTAGTTCGGTTGCTGCGGATCGGGCCCGACCAGCAGGCCGCCGATCAGCGGCCCCAGGATCATGCCGATGCCGAAGGCACCGCCGATCAGGCCCATGCCGCGGGCACGCTGTTCGGGCGGGGTGCTGTCGGCAATGATCGCTCGGGCGACACCGATCTTGCCGCTGCCGATGCCGGCGATGGTGCGCGCCAGGAAAATCGCCAGCAGGCTGTCGGCGTTGGCCAGCCATGTATAGCCGATCACGGAGAGCGCCATGCAGCCGAGGAAAACCGGCCGGCGGCCGATCCGGTCCGACAGGCCGCCCAGCGGCGTCGCAGAGAGGAACTGGGCGATGGAAAACACCGCCGCCAGCATGGCAATCGCGAAGGGCGAAGCGCCGAAACTGGTCGCGTAAAACGGCAGCAGCGGCAGGATCAGGCCGAAACCGATCAGGTCGATCACCACGGTCAGCAGCAGGACCGGCAACATGGCTTATCTCTTGGGGGGGAACCTGTGTGACAACGCGGTTTTGACCGGCATCCGGCATTGCCCCCGGGGGCTGGGTCCGCTACTTTCCGCGCGATTTTTGGCCACGCGATTTTCGGGCCGCTTTTCAAAGGGCGAGACATGAAGGTTAAAGGCGTAGCCTACCGCACGATCTGGGTCAATTCGGATGGCTGGTCGGTCGGGGTCATCGACCAGACCCGGCTGCCGCATGCCTTCGTCACCACCAGCCTGAAGACCTGGGA
>NZ_JANLJJ010000035.1:8789-61699 GCF_029255545.1 Ferrovibrio sp.
ATCTGCGACGACGACGTCGCCACCTGCTCGGCCATCGGCGACCACGGCCTGAAGATCATCGAAGACCTGTACGAAAAAGCCGGCCGCAAGCGGACCATCAACATCCTGACCCATTGCAACGCCGGCTGGCTGGCTACCGTGGACTGGGGTACGGCGATCGCGCCGATCTACAAGGCGCATGACAAGGGCATTCCGGTGCATGTCTGGGTCGACGAGACCCGGCCGCGCAACCAGGGCGCCTCGCTTACGGCCTGGGAGCTGAACAGCCACGGCGTGCCGCATACCGTGATCGTCGACAATGCCGGCGGCCACCTGATGCAGCATGGCAGCGTCGACATGTGCATTGTCGGCACCGACCGCACCACCCGCGAGGGCGATGTGTGCAACAAGATCGGCACGTATCTCAAGGCGCTGGCGGCAAAGGACAACGGCGTGCCCTTCTACGTCGCGCTGCCGCATTCCACCATCGACTGGACGATCCGCGACGGCGTGAAGGAAATCCCCATCGAGGAACGCGCGCAGGAAGAGGTGACGGTGATGAGTGGCCGTACGGCAACGGGCGAGGTGGTGCCCGTCACCATCACGCCCGAAGGCACCAAGGCCGCCAATTTCGGCTTCGACGTCACGCCCGCGCGCCTTGTCACCGGCCTGGTCACCGAACGCGGCGTCTGCGCCGCGAGTGAGTCGGGCCTCACCAGGCTCTATCCCGAATTCGCCTGATTACAGCAGGAACTGCCCCATGAAGAATCTCTGGTCCGATCGCGACGCCAAGGCCGCCATTGCCCATTACGCCCGCCAAGGCGTGAACGAGGACCTGGCTTTGCGCACCTATACCACGCGTCTGCTCGGTGGCGTGCCGGACCTGGTGCAGCATGGCGGCGGCAATACCTCGGTGAAGACCACGATGCCCGACCCGCTGGGCAAGCCAGTCGAAGTTCTGTGCGTGAAGGGCTCGGGCTGGGACATGGCGGTGATCGAACCGCCGGGGCTCCCCGCCGTGAAGCTGAAGCCGCTGCAGGAGCTGATCGCGCTGAAAAACCTGACCGACGAGGACATGGTCAACATCCAGCGCTGCAACCTGCTGGACAGCACCTCGCCGAACCCCTCGGTCGAGACGCTGTTCCACGCCTTCCTGCCGCACAAGTTCATCGACCACACCCATGCCTCGGCCGTGCTGGCCATCACCGACCAGCCGGATGGTGCGGAAATCTGCCGCAAGCTCTACGGAAAGCGCGTCGCGCTGGTCGATTACGAAATGCCGGGCTTCGGCCTCGCCAAGAAAGCGGCGGCCGCCTTCAAGGCCAATCCGCAGGCCCAGGGCCTGATCCTGCTCAAGCACGGCATCTTCACCTTCGCCGAGACGGCGAAGGAGGCCTATGATCTGATGATCGAATTCGTTTCCAAGGCCGAGCGCCATCTGGCCAAGGGCAAAAAGACGGTGTTCGTACCGGGCAAGGTGCTGCCGAAGAAACTGGCGACGGCGGAAGACGTGCTGCCGATCCTGCGTGGCCTGCTCAGCATTCCGGCTGGTGATGACGGCGCCTATACGCGCTGGGTCTTCAACCTGCGCGACAGCGCCGAGATCCAGGCCTTTGCGCGCGGCAAGGATGTGATGCGCTACAGCCAGGCCGGCACGGTTACGCCCGACCATGTGATCCGCACCAAGCCCTGGCCACTGGTGCTGCCGGCACCGGAAGTCGGCAAACTCGATGCCTTCAAGGCGGCGGCGCAGAAGGCGGTGGATGGCTATATCAAAAAGTACAAGGCGTATTTCGAACGCCACAATGCCAAGGCGCAGCCGAAGAAGATCATGCTCGATCCGATGCCGCGCGCCCTGCTGATCCCGGGCCTTGGTCTGGTCGGCGTGGGCAAGACGCGCAAGGATGCGGTGATCGCCGGCGACGTGGCCGAGATGGCGGTGAGCATCATCACCAGGGCCGAGGCGATTGGAAAGTTCACCAGCATCCGGGAACGCGACATCTTCGACGTCGAATACTGGTCGCTGGAACAGGCCAAGCTGGGCAAGGGTGGCGAGAAGCCGCTGTCGCGCCAGGTTGTCGTGATTACCGGCGGCGCGGGTGCCATCGGGGCGGCGACGGCCAAAGCTTTCGCTGCCGAGGGCGCGGAAGTGGCGGTGTTTGATCTCGATGGCGCCAAGGCCGCTGAAGTGGCCAAGAAGCTGGGCGGCATCGGCATTGCCTGCGACGTGACCAAACCCGAAACCGTGCAGGCGGCCTTCGCCCGGGTCGTGCAGCATTTTGGTGGCGTCGACATCGTAATCTCAAACGCCGGCAATGCCTGGGGCGGCCGGATCGGCGAGGTACCTGACGCGTTGCTGCGCAAGTCGTTCGAACTGAACTTCTTCAGCCATCAATACGTGGCGCAGGCGGCCGTGAAGATCATGCTGGCGCAGAAGACCGGCGGCTGCCTGCTGTTCAATGCCTCCAAGCAGGCGGTGAATCCGGGCCCCGATTTCGGCCCCTATGGCCTGCCCAAGGCGGCCACGCTGTTCCTGTCGCGCCAGTATGCGCTGGATTACGGCGACCAGGGCATCCGTTCCTCGGCGGTGAATGCCGACCGCATCCGCTCGGGGCTTCTCACCGACGAGATGGTGGCCAAGCGCTCCAAGGCGCGCGGCGTGTCGGAAAAGGACTACATGGCGGGCAACCTGCTGAAACGCGAAGTGAAGGCCGCCGACGTCGCCCAGGCTTTCGTGCAGCTTGCCGTGGCGGCCAAGACCACGGCGGCCGTGGCGACGGTGGACGGCGGCAACATCGCGGCCGCATTGCGGTAAAGACGCTTCATGCACCGCACCGCGCCGCGCTGGCTCAAGCCCGCCACCGAATACGGGCCGCTGGCGCTGTTCTTCATCGCCTACAGCGCGGCAGGGCTGCTGCCGGCAACGGCCGTGCTGCTGGCGGCGACCGCTGTGGGTTTGCTGCTGTCGCTGTTTTTCCTGCGCCGCGTGCCGGTGATGCCGCTGGTCACCGCCGTGGTGGTGGGCATCTTCGGCGGCCTGACCCTGTGGCTGCAGGATGAGACCTTCATCAAGATGAAACCCACCATCATCAATGCCATTTTCGCCGCCGTTTTGCTCGGTGGCCATGCCTTCCACCGGTATCCGCTGCAATACGTGCTCGGCACGTCATTGCAGATGACGAAGACCGGTTGGCGCACGCTTTCCCTGCGGCTCGGCCTGTTCTTCGCCGTGCTGGCCGGCCTGAACGAACTGGTCTGGCGCACCCAGAGCACGGATGTCTGGGTCGCCTTCAAGGTCTTTGGCCTGATCGGCCTCAGTGTTGCCTTCATGATGGCGCAGACGCCGCTGATCCTGCGCCATCGGCCCAGAGAGAGCTCGCGGCAGAACTCGCGGGAAAACTGAGGCGGCCCCTTCTGGTGCCATGACCGGGCCTGGACCGGCTGTTTCAAGGGGGAGGGGCGAAAGGGACGGATTTTCCCGGAGTTTTGCCCTCGTCCGGCCACGGTTCGGGCCTTGCCCGAACCGCGCCGCCGGGCTATCCCTTCGGCCACCTTTTTCCTGCCTTCCAGCCTCAAGAGGACCTCCGGCATGAGCGGCATCACCGACATTGTGGCACGCGAAATTCTCGATTCCCGCGGCAACCCGACCGTCGAGGTCGACGTGATCCTGGAAAGCGGCGCCTTCGGCCGCGCCGCCGTGCCGTCGGGCGCCTCGACCGGCGCCCATGAAGCCGTGGAACTGCGCGACGGCGACAAGGGCCGCTACCTGGGCAAGGGCGTGCTGAAGGCCGTCGAGGCCGTCAACACCGAGATCTTCGATGCCATCGCCGGTTTCGAGGCCAGCGAGCAGCTGAAGATCGACCGCACCATGATCGCGCTGGATGGCACGCCGAACAAATCCCGCCTCGGCGCGAATTCCATTCTTGGCGTGAGCCTGGCCGTCGCCAAGGCCGCGGCCCAGGAAGCCGACCTGCCGCTGTATCGCTATGTCGGCGGCGCGGCGGCGCATGTGCTGCCGGTGCCGATGATGAACATCATCAATGGCGGCGCCCATGCCGACAATCCGATCGACGTGCAGGAATTCATGATCATGCCGGTGGCTGCCGGCAGCATCGCCGATGCGGTGCGCATGGGCGCGGAAGTGTTCCATACCCTGAAGAAAAAGCTCAAGGATGCCGGCCACAACACCAATGTGGGCGACGAGGGCGGCTTCGCCCCGAACCTGCCGAGCACCCGCGGCGCGCTGGACTTCATCATGCAGGCCATCGAGGCGGCGGGCTACAAGGCCGGCGCGGACGTGATGATCGCGCTGGATGCCGCCAGCACCGAATTCTTCAAGGACGGCAAGTATCACCTGGACGGCGAGAACCTGAAGCTCGATCCGGCCGGCATGGTGCAATACTGGCAGAAGCTGGTCGGCGACTATCCGATCGTCTCCATCGAGGACGGCATGGCGGAAGACGACTGGGCCGGCTGGAAGCTGCTGACCGATGCCATCGGCGCCAAGTGCCAGCTGGTGGGCGACGATCTGTTCGTCACCAACCCCAAGCGCCTGGCCGACGGCATCGCCAAGGGCGTCGGCAACGCCATCCTGGTGAAGGTGAACCAGATCGGCACCCTGACCGAGACGCTGGAAGCGGTGGAGCTGGCGCACAAGAACGGTTATCGCGCCGTGATGTCGCACCGCTCGGGCGAGACCGAAGACAACACCATCGCCGACCTGGCGGTGGCCACCAATTGCGGCCAGATCAAGACCGGCTCGCTGGCCCGTTCCGACCGCATGGCGAAATACAACCAGCTGATCCGCATCGAGGAACAGCTCGATATGGCGGCGAAGTATCCGGGCCTGGCGGCGCTGAAGCGCTGATGCGGCGCGCGGCGGCAATCGCGATGGCGGCGGCGCTGGTTGCCGGCGCCGCCATCGCGCAGGCTTCGTTGCCGGTGCAGGGCAAATGGGCGGTGAGCCAGGAGCGCTGCGCCAGCGAAAGCATCGAGTTCGGGGCGGATGGCCGCTTCAAATCAACGCTGGACGAGGCCGAAGCGCGGTATGGCAATTACAAGACCGGGGCCGACCGCATCATCCTGGTCGACGAGGCCGAGCCCGACCGCGAACTGGCGCTGATCATTCTCGATCTCACGCCCAGCCGTCTCGTCGCCTTCGACGAAACCATCGAGGCCGACCGCCGCCTGGTGAAATGCCGCTGAATCAGTAGGTCATGCTGGCAGCGTTCAGCAGGCCCACCGTCAGCGACAATGCTGCCGTGACGATGGCGGCGGCGGTTTCGCCGCGGCTGATCCGCTCGGGCAGGCGCGGGAACAGCATCCGCGCCGCGATGAACGTGACGGACTGAATCAGCAGCGCCACGGCGCCCCAGACCAGCATGTCGATCAGGCTCTGCGAGTTCATGATCGCGCTGCCCAGCGGCATGGCGAAGCCAAGCATGGCGCCGCCCAGCGAGATCGCGGCCGCGGCATTGCCATCCTTGATCAGGCGCCATTCGCGCTGCGGCGTCAGGCGGGTATAGATCGCCAGGAACAGCATCAGCATGATCAGCGCGCACACGAAATACAGCGCAAAGTCGGGCAGCGTCACGAGATAGCGGCTGAAATTCGGCGGCGTCGTGCTGATCATCGATGTCCCCAAAATCCTTATGGATTGTTGCGTATGCTTATTCGAACAGGTGCGGCACGAAGCGGCTGGTGTTGCGGGTGATCGGACTGCGATCCTCGCGGATGCCAAGCCCGCAGGCGCGGGAGGCGATCACCCAGACGCCGAGGACGGGATAGAAGCCGTCGAAGCAGGGCATCTCGATGGCCTGCTGATAGATCTGGAAATCCGGGGCGGGATCGCCCTGTACCGGCACGCTGTCCAGTACGACGCCGGTTTCCGACAGGCGGCTGATGCCGGCGCCTTCGCGGCCCCAGAAGGGCTTGGCGATGCAGGCGCCCCTGATATCGGCGCGGTCAAAGCTGGCGGGCAGCAGGTTCTCGTGGTCCGGGAAAGCCTGCCACAGCAGCGGCAGGATCGCCTTGGTGGACAGCAGCATCTTCCAGGCCGGCTCGATCATGCGGATGCCGGAGGGCTGGATATTGGCGGCGAAATCCTCCTGCAGCAGCCATTCCCAGGGATAGAGCTTGAACAGCACGGTGATCGGCTTGGCCGCCAGATCGACGAAGCGTTTGCCGTTCCAGCCGATCTCGTCGATATACAGACGCTCGGTGTCCAGTCCGGCCTGGATGGCGGTATCACGCAGATATTCGACGGTGCCGAAATCCTCCTCGTGATTGCGCACGCAGGTGAAATGCACCCGATGGCCCCAGAGACCAAAATGCTTCCAGGCCTCGATCAGGGTTTCGTGGATGCCGTTGAACTGGTCGCAGTGATTGCAGAAGCTGTCGAGCCACTCCCACTGCACCACGCTGGCTTCATACAGCGCCGTCGGCGTATCAGCATTGTATTCGAGCAGTTTCGGCGCGCCCGCGCCGTTCCAGGCCAGATCGAAGCGGCCATAGAGGTTCTTGTCCTGGCGCTGCCAGGATTGCTCGATCAGGGCGATGGCGGTGTCGGTCAGGCGGAAGGCGCCATAATCGCCGCGCCTGATGATGCCGTCGACCAGTTCGAGGCACATATCCTCCAGCCGCTGGGCGGCATCATCCAGTTCGTCGATCTGTCCGGGCGTGAAGCTGTAGGCCGCATCCTCGCACCAGTAAGGCTCGCCATCGATGGTGTGAAAGGCGAAGCCGATCTTTTCGGCGCGTTCGCGCCAGTCGGGACGGGGCTCGACGGCAAGACGCTCCATGCTGGGAATGCCCGCTAGCTGGCGGCGGAATAGCTGGTGCCGGTGCGCCCGAAACCGCTGCGGCTGACATAGCCCGGGGCTGCCTTGGGGGCATCAGGGAAGCGATTGGCGCTGAGCTGGCCGAGCGGCTTGCTGCCTGAATAGGCCGTGTTGCCCGGATCGCGATACAGCGGCCGGGCGGCGCCGGGGGTGTTCCAGGGGCTGGGGCCACCCAGGCTGCGGCCGATCATGTAGCCCATCAGCAGCGGCATGAACATGCCGCCGCCCGATGAAGCCTGCTGCTGGGCCTGTTCGCCCGACAGCGGCGCGGTCGGCGTGGTCTGCTGCGTGGTCTGGGCCGCATCACCGGCCGGCTGGGCGGCCGAGAAGGCGTCGTTACCGCTGAGGATCTGCTGCGGGGTGCCGCAGTTGCCGAGCCCGAACTGGGTTTCGCATTCCTCGCGGTTGGCGAAGCGGGGGGCCGTCTGCACATGCTGGGCGCGGGCGTCAGCCAGGGCGATGCGGCAGCCATCCGGGTCCGGGCGGGAGGCGCATTCCTTCTGGTCGCGCAGCACGTCATGGCCGGCGAGGGGATCTGTGTCGTCGCAGCCGGCGAGGCCGACCAGTCCGACGGTTCCGAGCAGGGCTAAACGGATGACACGGGATTTGCGCATGGGCGTGAAGATAATGGTCCCATGCCGGCAAGGGAAGGGCAGCTATCGCCCTGAACCGGCAATTTCGCCTAATTCGTTGACTCTCTGAGAAGAATCTCTGTCGCGACTCGGAAACGCGTTGACCCCGCGACTCGGATGTGATTCGATTCGAATCACAATGAGCGCCCTGCACGAAATCCGCCGTCATTCCCTTGCCGCCGTCATTCCGGTGATCTGCTTCGCGGCGATTGGCTATTTTGCCTACCATGCCATGGAGGGTGAGCATGGCATCAATGCCTATACCCGCCTCGTGCTGCAGATCCAGGAAACCAAGGCGGCGCTGGCCGAAGTGACGGCCGAACGCCGCATTCTCGAGCGCCGGGTTGGCCTGCTGCAGGCTGATCAGCTGGATGCCGATATGCTGGATGAACAGGGGCGGCGTGTCCTGGGGCTTGTCCAGCCGGGTGATCTGGTAATTCTTGGACGTTGAGTCCGGGGTTGCAGGAAATGGAATTACCCGAATTAACTGAAATCAAGTTAATTTTAGAAAAATCCTTGTTTTAACTAAAGTTAGCCGCCATCTTCCGACCCCGTCAGTGGTATTGATCAATCAATGCCGTAAGGGAAGTCGGGAGGAAAACCATGGCGAAACCGGGCAAGGCGGCTGAAGCCGCCGCGGGCAAGAAGGCGAAACTGCCGCCCGCCCAGGAGATGCTCCGTTATTACCGCGACATGCTGCTGATCCGCCGGTTCGAGGAGAAGGCCGGCCAGCTTTACGGCATGGGCCTGATCGGCGGCTTCTGCCACCTCTATATCGGCCAGGAAGCCGTGGTCGTGGGCCTGCAGGCCTGTGCCAAGCTGGGCGATGCCGTCATCACCTCCTATCGCGACCATGGCCATATGCTGGCCACCGGCATGGATGCCGGCGGCGTGATGGCCGAGCTGACGGGCCGCATCGGCGGCTATTCCAAAGGCAAGGGCGGCTCGATGCACATGTTCAGCCGCGAGAAGCATTTCTACGGCGGCCACGGCATCGTCGGCGCCCAGGTGCCGCTGGGTACCGGCCTGGCCTTTGCCCAGAAGTACAACAAGACCGACAACGTCACCTTCTGCTATTTCGGCGACGGCTCTGCCAATCAGGGCCAGGTCTACGAAAGCTTCAATATGGCCGAGTTGTGGAAACTGCCGGTCATCTACGTGATCGAGAACAACCAGTATGCCATGGGCACCGCGATCGCGCGGTCCTCGGCGCAGCCCGCGTTATACAAGCGCGGCGAAAGCTTTGGCGTGCCCGGGCGGCAGGTGGATGGCATGAACGTGCTGGCGGTGAAGGAAGCCGGCGAGGACGCCGTGGCGCATTGCCGTGCCGGAAAAGGACCGATCATCCTGGAGATGATGACCTACCGCTATCGCGGCCATTCCATGTCAGACCCGGCGAAATACCGCAGCAAGGAAGAGGTCAACAAGATGCGGGCCGAGCATGACCCGATCGACCAGGTCCGCAGCATGCTGCTGGGCAACAGCCTGGCCGATGAAGAGGCGCTGAAGGCCATCGACAAGGAAGTGAAGGATATCGTGCAGAAAGCTGCCGATTTCGCGCAGGAGAGTCCTGAGCCCGATCCGTCGGAATTGTGGACCGACGTGTATGTCGAAGCATAAGCGGGCCGGGAGGATTTAAGCGATGACGATTGAGATTCTGATGCCGGCCCTGTCGCCGACCATGACCGAGGGCAAGCTGGCCAAGTGGTTCGTCCGCGCAGGCGATACGGTGAAGGCCGGCGACATCATGGCCGAGATCGAAACCGACAAGGCCACGATGGAATTCGAGGCGGTGGACGAGGGCGTGATCGAAAAGATCCTGGTGCCCGAAGGTACCGAGGGCGTCGCGGTCAACACGCCGATCGCCATGCTGCGCGGCGAGGGTGAGGCCGCGAGCGCCGCGCCAGCTGCACCGAAGACAGAAGTGAAGGCGCCGGCGGCTCCGGCTGCGGTCGCGGTGGCGACGCCGACTGTGACCAAAGACCTGGCCGATCCCGATATCCCGGCCGGCACGCAGTTCGTCACCATGACGGTGCGCGAGGCGATCCGCGAGGGCATGTCGGAAGAGATGCGCCGCGACCCGAAGGTGTATCTGATGGGCGAGGAAGTCGCGCAGTATCAGGGCGCCTACAAGGTCAGCCAGGGCATGCTGGACGAATTCGGCCCCGACCGCGTGATCGATACGCCGATCACCGAGCAGGGTTTTGCCGGCATCGGCATCGGCGCCGCTTTCGGCGGCCTGCGTCCCATCGTCGAGTTCATGACCTTCAATTTCTCGATGCAGGCGATCGACCAGATCGTCAACTCGGCGGCCAAGACGCTCTACATGTCTGGTGGCCAGATGGGCTGTCCCATCGTGTTCCGCGGCCCCAACGGCGCCGCTGCCCGCGTCGCGGCGCAGCACAGCCAGGATTACGCCGCCTGGTATTCGCATATCCCGGGCCTGAAAGTCGTGGCGCCGTATTCGGCGGCCGACTTCAAGGGCCTGATCAAGGCCGCGATCCGCGACCCGAACCCGGTCGTGTTCCTGGAAAACGAAATCCTCTATGGCCGCAGCTTCGAGGTGCCGAAGCTGGATGACTATGTCGTGCCCATCGGCAAGGCGCGCATCGCCCGCGCCGGCAAGGATGTCACCCTGGTCGGCTATTCGATTGCAGTCGGCCATGCGCTGGCGGCCGCCGAGAAACTGGCGGAAGAGGGTATCCAGGCCGAGGTGATCGACCTGCGCACCATCCGCCCGATGGATCGCGCCACCATCGTCGAGTCGGTGAAAAAGACCAACCGCATTGTCACCGTGGAAGAGGGCTTCCCGCAATCGGGCATCGGCGCCGAGATCGCCGCCATGCTCATGGAAGAGGCCTTCGACTATCTCGATGCGCCGGTGACGCGCGTGACCGGCAAGGATGTGCCGATGCCCTATGCCGCCAACCTGGAAAAGCTGGCCCTGGTCACCATTCCCGAAATCGTGGCGGCGGCGAAAGCCGTCTGCTACCGCTGAGGGGAGGTCGCGTCATGCCGATAGACATCCTGATGCCGGCCCTGTCGCCGACCATGACCGAGGGCAAACTCGGCAAATGGCTGGTGAAGGAGGGCGACACGGTCAAGGCCGGCGACATCATGGCCGAGATCGAGACCGACAAGGCCACCATGGAATTCGAGGCCGTGGATGAAGGCCGGATCGGCAAAATCCTGGTGCCCGAGGGCACCGAGGGTATCGCCGTCAACACGCCGATTGCCGTGCTGCTGGAAGAGGGCGAATCCGCCGGCGATGTGAAGGCTGCTCCGGTGGCCCAGCCTGTGCCCAAGCCGGCTGCCGCCGCGCCGGTCGTGCCGCTGGCGCCGGCCGCTGCCACGGCTGCGCCGGCTCCTGCCGCTGCCGCACCGAAGCCGGCCACGGCGCCGGTGAAAACCGGGGATCGCGTTTTCGCCTCGCCGCTGGCCCGCCGTATCGCCGCGCAGAACAATATCGACCTGAAAGCCGTGACGGGCAGTGGCCCGCATGGCCGCATCGTGAAGGCCGATGTCGAGAAGGCGCCAAAAGGTGCGGCGGCTCCGGCTGCGAAGGCCGCGGCCGCGCCGGTTGCCGCCGGCCCGGGCGCGCGCCAGCTCGCCGACCTGCTCAAGATGCCGTATCGCGTCGAGCCGCTGTCGGGCATGCGCAAGACCATCGCGCGTCGCCTGACCGAATCCAAGCAGACGGTGCCGCATTTCTACCTCACCATCGACACCGAGATCGACGAGCTGCTCTCCCTGCGCAAGCGGCTGAACGACAAGTCGGAAGCCAAGATCAGCGTCAATGACTTCATCATCCGCGCCGTGGCGCTGGCGCTGAAGAAGGTGCCGACTGCCAATGCCAGCTATGACGACAGCGGCATGCTGTATTACGAGCATGCCGATATCTCGGTGGCGGTGGCCACCCCGAATGGCCTGATCACGCCGATCATCAAGCAGGCCGAGGGCAAGGGCCTGACGCAGATCGCGGCCGAGATGAAGGATCTGGCGGCGCGCGCCCGCGATGGCAAGCTGAAGCCGGACGAATACCAGGGCGGCACCTTCTCGATTTCCAATCTCGGCATGTTCGGCATCAAGCAGTTCGAGGCGGTGATCAATCCGCCGCAGGGCTGCATCCTCGCCATCGGCGCCGGCGAACAGCGTCCGGTGGTTCGAGGAGGCCAGGTCGTGCCGGCCACCATCATGACCTGCACGCTCTCGGTCGATCACCGTGCCGTCGATGGCGCGGTCGGCGCCGAGTTCCTGCAGGCCTTCAAGGGCTTCATCGACGACCCGCTGACCATGCTGCTGTGAGGCCGTGACGATGGTTGAGAAGGTTGCCATCGTTACCGGCGCCGGCAAGGGCATGGGCGCGGCGGTGCTGAAGAAGCTGGCTGCCGATGGTTATCGCGTGGCGGCCATGTCGCCCTCGGGCGCGGCCAGGACCTTGGCGGAATCGCTCGGCGGCGTTGGCCTCGCCGGCTCGAATGCCAAGGCCGCTGACGTCAAGGCGCTGGTCGACCTCACGCTCGACACATACGGCCGCATCGATGCGGTGGTGAACAACACCGGCCATCCGCCCAAAGGTAATCTGCTGGAGCTGGACGATGCCGCCTGGCTCACCGGCTTCGAACTGGTGCATCTGGCGGTGATCCGCATGGTGCGGCTGGTGACGCCTGTCATGCTGAAGCAGAAGACGGGTGGCGCGTTCGTGAACCTGCTCACCTATGCCACCTTCGAGCCGGAAGCCGATTTCCCGATCTCCGGGCCGGTGCGCGCCGCCGTGGCCAGTTTCTCGAAAGTCTATGCCGACCAGTATGCCGCGCAGGGCATCCGCATGAACAACGTGCTGCCCGGCTTCATCGACAGCCTGCCAGCCAAGGAACAGCGCGTCGCGCGCATCCCGATGAAGCGGTATGGCCATGTGCGCGAGATCGCCGATGCGGTGGCTTTCCTGCTGTCGGAACAGGCCAGCTACATCACCGGCCAGAATCTGCGCGTCGATGGCGGCATCACGCGCTCGGTTTGAGGAGAGCCACCATGTCTGACACCAGTTTTGACCTGATCGTGGTCGGCAGCGGCCCGGGCGGCTACACCACGGCGATCCGCGCCAGCCAGCTCGGCATGAAGACGGCGATCATCGAGCGTGAGCATCTGGGCGGCATCTGCCTGAACTGGGGCTGCATCCCGACCAAGGCTTTGCTGCGCTCGGCCGAGATCTATTCCAACATCAAGCATGCCGAGGCTTTTGGCTTCACGGTCGAGGGCAAGGTGACGATCAACGCCGCCAAGGTGGTGGAGCGGTCGCGCAAGGTGGCGGCGCAGCTCTCGAACGGCGTCAAGTTCCTGATGAAGAAACACAAGGTCACGGTGTTCGACGGCCATGGTACGCTCAATGGTCGGTCTTCTGATGGTTTGGGCAAGGTGAAGGTGACCAAGGACGGCAAGCCGGTGGCCGACCTGACCGCCAAACACATCATTCTGGCCACCGGCGCCCGCGCCCGCGCGCTGCCCGGCCTGGAGCCGGACGGCAAGCTGGTCTGGACCTACAAGGAAGCCATGGTGCCGCAATCGCTGCCAAAAAGCCTTCTCGTGATCGGCTCGGGCGCCATCGGCATCGAATTCGCCAGCTTCTACCGCACGCTCGGCGCCGAAGTGACCGTGGTCGAGGTGATGGACCGCGTGCTGCCGGTGGAGGACGAGGAAATCTCCGGCCTCGCCAAGAAAGCCTTCGAGAAGCAGGGCATGAAGATTTTCACCGGCACGACGGTCACGGCCCTCAAGAAGGGTGCAGACAGCGTGACGGCGACGCTGAAGGACAAGGCCGGCAAGGAAAGCCAGGTCACCGTCGAGCGCGTGATCCTCGCTGTCGGCATTGTCGGCAATGTCGAGAATATTGGCCTGGAGACCACCAAGGTGAAGGTCGAGAAGACCCATGTGGTCATTGATGAATACAGCCGCACGGCGGAGCCCGGCATCTATGCCATCGGCGACCTGACCGGTCCACCCTGGCTGGCGCACAAGGCCGGCCATGAAGGCGTGATCTGCGTCGAGAAGATCGCCGGCGTGAAGGACGTACATCCGCTGAATGTCAGCAACATCCCGGGCTGCACCTATTGCACGCCGCAGATCGCCAGCGTCGGCTTGACCGAGGCGGCGGCCAAGGCCAAGGGGCATGAGGTGCGCGTCGGCCGTTATCCCTTCCTCGCCAACGGCAAGGCGATTGCGCTGGGCGAGCCGGAAGGCCTGGTCAAGACGGTGTTCGACGCCAAGACCGGCGAATTGCTGGGTGCCCATATGATCGGCGCCGAAGTGACCGAGATGATCCAGGGCTTCGGCATCGCCAAAACCCTGGAGACCACCGAGGCCGAGCTGATGCATGCCATCTTCCCGCATCCGACCTTAAGCGAGATGATGCATGAATCGGTGCTGGACGCTTACGGCAAGGCGCTGAATTACTAGTATTTTGCCGCCAGGTGCGGGGGCGGGGCCTTTTCTGTATACTGGGCCCGCGCTACCTCAATCCCAGAGGTTGGCAGAAGGTTTTGCAATCGTGACCGTCAATATCCATCCCGTTCCCGTCCGCCATCCCGAGAAGGCGCATAAGCCGGATACGCCCGTGCTGCGCAAGCCGGACTGGATTCGCGTCAAGGCGCCGACTTCGGAAGAGGCGGCCGAGACGCGCCGGCTGATGCGCGACCTGAAGCTGCACACTGTCTGCGAGGAAGCCGCCTGCCCGAACCTGGGCGAGTGCTGGAAGCAGAAACACGCCACCTTCATGATCCTCGGCGCGATCTGCACCCGCGCCTGCTCCTTCTGCAACGTCGCCACCGGCAAGCCGCTGGCGGTGGATGCCGACGAGCCGCAGCATGTGGCCGAGGCGGTGGGCCAGCTTGGCCTGCATCATGTGGTGATCACCTCGGTCGACCGCGACGACCTGCCCGATGGCGGCGCTGCGCAGTTCGTGCGCACCATCGAGGAAATCCGTAAGGCCTCGCCCGGCACCACCATCGAGATCCTGACGCCCGATTTCATCCGCAAGCCCGGCGCCATCGAGGCCGTCGTGGCGGCCAGGCCAGACGTGTTCAACCACAATCTGGAGACCGTGCCGCGGCTTTATCCCACCATCCGGCCCGGCGCGCGCTATTTCGGTTCGCTGCAATTGCTGGCCAAGGTGAAGGAGCTCGATCCTTCGATGTTCACCAAATCCGGCCTGATGGTCGGTCTGGGCGAGGAGAAGATCGAGATCATGCAGGTGATGGACGACCTGCGCGCCGCCGACGTGGATTTCCTCACCATCGGGCAATACCTGCAGCCGACCCGCAAGCATGCCGAGGTCAAGAGCTTCGTCACGCCCGACGAGTTCGAGACCTACAAGACGCTGGCTGGCGCCAAGGGTTTCCTGATGGTGTCGGCGTCGCCGCTGACCCGGTCGTCGCACCATGCCGGCGCGGATTTCGCCCGGCTGAAGGCGAACCGCGCGGCGAAGCTGGCGGCGCGGGCCGGGGCCTGACCGGGCCGTGCCGACCCACGCCGAAAAACGCATCCTGCCTTACACGCCGGACCAGCTTTATGCGCTGGTGGCCGGCGTGGAGCATTATCCGAAATTCCTGCCCTGGTGCATCGGCGCACGCATCCGCGAACGCAGCGAACGGCTGATGGTGGCCGACCTGATCATCGGCTTCAAGATGTTCCGCGAGCGTTTCACGTCCCGCGTGACGCTGAATCCGGAAGCCATGCGGATCGACGTCGAATATACCGACGGCCCATTCAAGTATCTCAAGAATCACTGGATATTCCTGCCGCACGGCCAGGGCTGCGAGATCGACTTCTATGTCGATTTCGAATTCCGCTCGAAACTGCTGCAGAAGACCATCGAGCTGCTGTTTAACGAAGCTGTCAAACGCATGGTCGGCGCCTTCGAGACCCGGGCGCGCCAGCTTTACGGCGAGAATGGATTATCCCTGGCGCCAGGTGCTACGATAACGGCACTCTGAAACGTCCCGGACGTTCCATCCGGGTCCACAACGGAGAGCCCGATGGTTGCCCTGCCTGCCTTGCCCAATCTTTCGATGTCCGGTTCATTGCTGGAACGCGGCCTGCGCGGTCTGGTCGGGGCCTGGCGTGGCATTGCCGGCGGCGACGAAACAGCCCAGCTTGGCCGGGACGGCATTCTGGAAGCCAAGGATATCGAGCGGCTGCGCAGCCTGTTCAACGATTGTCTGGAAGCGCGTGGCGGCGAGGTTTCGGCCCGCGCCCGTGCTGCTGCCCTCGGCCGGCTTTATCTCAGCCTGAACGACGCCGGCAAGCGCAGCTTCCTGCAGGTGCTGGCCGGCGGTTTTGGCGGCGACCCCGCCGTGCTGAACAAGACCATCGAAGATGTGCAGAAAGCGGCCGACCCCGTGGCGCGGCACAAGGCCGAGCGTCGGCTGCGCCTGGCGCTGACGCCGCCGCGGCAGCGGCTGCTGACCCAGTTCACGGCCCTGCCGCAGGGCGTGAAATTCCTGGTCGACCTGCGCGCCGATGCTTTGCGCTTCCATAAGGAAGCGCCGGAACTCGCCATCGTCGAGGCCGACCTGGAAGACCTGTTCGTCGCCTGGTTCGATGTCGGTTTTCTTGAGCTGCAGCGCATCTCGTGGAACAGCCCGGCGGCTTTACTGGAAAAGCTGATCGCCTATGAGGCGGTGCATGCCATCGAAAGCTGGGATGATCTGCGCAACCGGCTGGATGCCGACCGGCGCTGCTATGCCTTCTTCCATCCACGCATGCCGCTGGAGCCGCTGATCTTCGTCGAGGTGGCGCTGGTCAAGGGCATTGCCGGCAATGTGCAGGCATTGCTTGACCAGTCGCAGCCGGTGCTCGATCCGCGCGAGGCGGATACGGCGATTTTCTATTCGATTTCCAACACCCAGACCGGCCTGCGCGGCATTTCCTTCGGCAATTTCCTGATCAAGCGCGTCGTCGACGACCTCAGTCGCGAATTGCCGCATCTGAAGCAGTTCTCCACCCTGTCGCCGATTCCGGGTTTCCGCGCCTGGCTGGAAGAAACCATTGCTGCCGGCACGCCGGATATGGTGGAGGCAAAAGCGCGCGACAGCCTGCGCGAGATTCTGGGGCAGCGTTTCTCCAAGGGCATGCTGCCCGGGTTGCTGCAGGACCGATCCTGGGCCGACAATCCGGCGCTGGCCGATGCGCTGCGGCCCGTGCTGCTGCGGCTCTGCGCCCGCTATCTGCTGAGCGCGCAGAACAAGGCCGGCAAACCGCGCGACCCGGTGGCGCGTTTCCATTTGAGCAATGGCGCAACGGTGCATCGGCTGAACTGGCTGGGCGACCGCTCGAAAAACGGCATGAAGCAGTCGGCCGGCATGATGGTGAACTACCTCTACCGGCTGGACGATATCGACCAGAACCATGAGCGTTTCGTGCGCGACGGCACCATCGCAGCATCCGGCGAAGTCAGGCGGCTGGCCGATCTTTAATCGGCGGCAGCCACCATCTGCTTCAGCATCTCGCCGGCCAGGGTGAGGGCATCCTCCACGGTGGCGGCGCGCACGGCCGCGCGGCCGATATCACCGTAGGTCATGCGCTGGTGCATGGTTTCCTGCCCCGTGCCGGCGACGGCGATATGCACCAGGCCAACCGGTTTCTCGACACTGCCGCCGCCGGGGCCGGCTATGCCGGTGCAGGCAATGGCGATGTCGGCCTCGCTTTTGCGCAGGGCACCTTCCGCCATGGCGCGCGCCACGGCTTCCGACACCGCGCCATGGCCGGCAATGATCTCGGCCGGCACGCCCAGCGCGGCCGATTTCGCCGCGTTGGAATAAGTGACGAAGCCGCGCTCGAATACGGCGGACGAGCCGGCGATTTCGGTCAGCGTCGCGGCGATCAGGCCGCCGGTGCAGGATTCCGCCGTGGCCAGCATGGCACCGTGCCTGCGGCAATCGGCCAGCAGGGCTTCGGCAAGGCGCAGCAGGGTGTCGTCCATCGTTGTCACCACCAGAAATGCACGAGCGTCAGCATCACCGCCATGCCATAGAGGCCGGCGAACAAGTCGTCGATCAAAACGCCGGGCGCGCCGTGCAGGTTGCGGTCGGCCCATGAGGCCGGCCAGATTTTTGTGATGTCGAAAAAGCGGAAGGCGATGAAGCCGATCAGATAGAGCAGCGGATCGGCCGGCACAAAAACCAGCGTCAGCCATTGGCCCGCCACCTCGTCGATCACGATTTCGCCGGGATCCTCACCGGGCCAGTGCGACAGAAATTCCCGGATGGCCCACAGCGACAGCAGAGCCAGCAGCATGACTGCCGCCGCCAGCAGCCAGGGGCCGCCATATACCTGCATCAGCCATGCGAAGGGCAGGGCACCGGCCGAACCCCAGGTGCCGGGCGTTTTCGGCAGCTTGCCGAGGCCGAACCAGGTGCAGAGCAGAAAGGCGATATTGCGCATCACGCCGGCAACCGGATGGTGGCGACGGCCTGCGCGGCGATGCCTTCGCGACGGCCGGTGAAGCCAAGCTTCTCCGTTGTTGTCGCTTTCATGCTCACGCGATCGATGGCGATGCCGAGGATTTCCGCGATGCGGGCGCGGATCGCTTCGCGATGCGGGCCGATTTTCGGCGCCTCGCAGATCACGGTGACGTCGCAATGGCCGATGATGCCGTTACGCTGGATCACCATATCGGCGGCATGACGCAGGAAAGCGGCGGAGTCGGCATTCTTCCAGCGCGGATCGCTGGGTGGGAAATGCTGGCCGATATCGCCATCGCCCAGCGCGCCGAGGATGGCGTCGGTCAGGGCATGCAGGGCCACATCGGCATCGGAATGGCCGGCCAGCCCGCGGTCATGGGCGATCTCGATGCCGCCGATCATCAGCCGGCGGCCCGGTTCGTCACTGAAGGCATGCACGTCAAAACCCTGGCCGGTGCGGATATCGGCCAGCTGCAGCAGCAACTGGCGTTCGGCACGGGCAAAATCCTCGGGCTCGGTCACCTTGAAATTCTCCTCGCTGCCGGGCACCAGCCGCACGCCAAGACCGGCATGCTCGGCCACGGCGGCGTCGTCGGTCAGGGCAAGGCCGGCGCATTGGCGGTGAGCGGTCAGGATATCGCTGAAATGGAATGCCTGCGGCGTCTGGGCGCGCCACAGCCCCTGACGCTCCACGCCGCCATGCGCCATGCCGCTGTCCTCCCGTTTCAGGGTATCGACAACCGGAATGGCCAGAACGGCGCCTGGCGCTTGTTTGAGCATTTCGAGCAGGACATCGACTCGATCCTGACGCAGAAACGGGCGGGCTGCGTCATGGATCAGCACCATGTCGGGTGGATCATGGGCAAGTGTTTCAAGCCCCAGACGCACGCTGTCCTGCCGGGCGGCTCCGCCGAGGCAGGGTGGAGCCAGCTTCGGCTGGTTTTCCAGCCCTGTTGTCGCAGCGCGGTATTCATCCATATCGTCGGGGTGGATCACTACCACGACCCGTGCTATTGCCGCGTGACGCAGACATGCCTCGATGCTGTGACGGAGCAGGGGCTTTCCACCAAGCAATTGATATTGCTTCGGTTTACCTCCTCCCGCGCGGCTTCCGCGGCCGGCGGCGACAATCAGGGCGCATGTGGTCATGGCCGCACCCTACCCGACAGGCCGGTCTCGGCAAAGGCTCGCCAGTCGCCCGACCGGCCGGCCGCGATTTGATCCGGTCGCGGAATGATGTTGCGGCGCAGTACGAAACCGCCTAGAGTGAACAACAACTGGGCATCCAGGGCTTTGTGCAAAAAATGAGCATAAAAATCGGTCCCGTCTCCATTGAAGACCCCGTCATCCTGGCACCGATGTCAGGGGTCACCGACCTGCCTTTCCGCCGCTTGGTCAAGCGCAGCGGAGCAGGCCTCGTCGTGTCCGAGATGATTGCCTCGGAGGCGATGGTGCGCGCCTCGCGGCAGTCGCTGAAGATGGCCGAAAGCGTGCCGGAAGAATTCCCCATGTCGGTACAGCTTGCCGGCTGTGAAGGGCACGTGATGGCCGAGGCCGCGCGGCTGAACGAGGATCGTGGCGCGGCAATCATCGACATCAACATGGGCTGCCCGGTGAAAAAGGTGGTCAACGGCCATGCCGGCTCCGCGCTGATGCGCGATCTGGAGCATGCCAAAGGCCTGCTGACGGCGACGGTGAAGGCCGTGAAGGTCCCGGTGACGCTGAAAATGCGCACGGGCTGGGACGAGGCCAACCGCAATGCGCCGGAGCTGGCCCGCATCGCCGAAGGCGAGGGCATCAGGATGCTCACCGTGCACGGCCGGACCCGGAACCAGATGTATAATGGCCGCGCCGACTGGGCCTTCGTGCGCGAGGTGAAAAAGGCCGTGTCGATCCCGGTGATCGTCAACGGCGATATCACCACGCTGGAAGAGGCAAAGGATGCGCTGACGCAGTCTGGTGCCGACGGCGTGATGATCGGTCGTGGCGCCTATGGTCGGCCGTGGTTCCTGCGGCAGGTGATGGAATTCCTGAAATCCGGCACGCGGCTGGCCGATCCGGCGCTGGATGAACAGCGCGACACCGTTCTCGAACATTATGACGCGATGCTGGAGCATTATGGCGTGCGGACCGGCCTGAAAATCGCCCGCAAGCATGTCGCCTGGTATTCCAAGGGCCTGCCGGGGTCAGCCGAATTCCGCACCCGCATCATGCAGATCGACGAGCCGGCCCAGGTGCGCCAGGCGGTGCGGGATTTCTATGCACCACAACTCGACAGGATGGCGGCCTGATGCAGTCTGCCGACCAGCAGCTTATGGCGCCGCCAATCGATGCCGCCCAGGTTCTGGGCGCCATTCCCAACCCGATCCTTGTGGTGGGGCGGCAGGGTGATATCACCTATGCCAATCCCGCCGCCGAGCAGTTTTTCGACTCCGGAGCGGCCGTGCTGTGCCGGCAGAATCTGCGCGACCTGGTTCCCTTTGGCAGCCCAGTGCTGCAACTCTTCGCCCAGGTCTTTCGCGAACGCTACAACGTAGCGGAATATGATGTCGACCTGGGCTCGCCACGGCTTGGCGAACGGCTGGTGGATGTGCAGATATCGCCGGTTCCCGAAGCGCCTGATCATGTCATCGTGCGCTTCGACGAGCGCAGCATGGCGGCCAAGATCGGCCGCGCGCTGACTCATCGTGGCGCTGCCCGCTCGGTCACCGGCATGGCCGCCATACTTGCGCATGAAGTGAAGAATCCATTAAGCGGCATTCGCGGCGCCGCGCAGCTGCTGGAGCTGAATGCCAGTCCGGCGGATCGCGAATTGACCCGCCTGATCTGCGATGAGACCGACCGCATCTGCGCCCTGGTCGACAGCATGGAAGTGTTTTCCGACAAGCGACCGATCGAACGTGGTCCGGTCAACATCCATCAGGTGCTGGAGCGTGTGCGCAAAGTCGCGCAGGCAGGCTTTGGCAAGCACATCCGTTTCGTCGAGCGCTACGATCCCTCCCTGCCGCCGGTTTACGGCAACCGCGACCAATTGGTGCAGGTCTTCCTCAATCTGGTGAAGAATGCAGCAGAGGCGATCGGCGACGATACAGGCGGCGAGATTGTGCTGACCACGGCATATCGCCATGGCGTCCGGCTCGCCGTGCGGGGATCGCGCGACAGGCTGCATCTGCCGCTGGAAGTTTCCGTTCAGGATAACGGCCCCGGCGTGCCGGAAGAGATACGGCCGCATCTGTTCGATCCTTTTGTGACAACCAAGATCAGCGGCTCTGGCCTCGGTCTTGCATTGGTTGCCAAGATCATCGGCGACCATGGCGGCGTGATCGAGTGCGACAGCCGCCCGCGCCGAACCGTTTTCAGTGCGCGTTTGCCGGTTCACAACCCGGCCGTGGAAGCATCCGGAGAGTCTGAATGAGTCACAAGGGCACCATTCTTGTCGCCGACGACGACCGCTCGATCCGCACCGTGCTGGATCAGGCGCTGGGCCGGGTCGGCTATCAGGTGCGCTCGACTGGAAATGCCGCCACCCTGTGGCGCTGGGCTTCCGAAGGCGAGGGCGAGCTGATCATCACCGACGTGGTGATGCCCGATGAGAATGGTCTTGACCTGCTGCCGCGGATCAAGCGTATCCGGCCCGATCTGCCCATCATCGTGATGAGCGCGCAAAAGACCCTGCTGACCGCCGTGAAGGCGGCCGAGCGCGGCGCCTATGATTACCTGCCCAAGCCGTTTGACCTGAAGGAGCTGTTGCGCGTCGTCGAGCGGGCGATGAGCCAACCCAAGGCCATCCCTCAGGAAGACTCTGAGGCCGCTGCCGACGAGGAAAAACTGCCGCTGATCGGCCGTTCGCCGGCCATGCAGGAAATCTACCGCGTGATGGCGCGCCTGATGGGCACGGATCTCACCGTGCTGATCTACGGCGAATCCGGCACCGGCAAGGAACTGGTTGCCCGCGCCCTGCATGATTACGGCAAGCGCCGCAACGGACCGTTCGTCGCCATCAACATGGCCGCGATCCCGCGCGAACTGATCGAATCCGAGCTGTTCGGCCACGAGAAGGGTGCGTTTACCGGCGCCGCCAATCGCTATGCCGGCCGTTTTGAGCAGGCCGAGGGCGGCACGCTGTTCCTCGACGAGATCGGCGACATGCCGATCGAGGCGCAGACCCGTTTGCTCCGCGTATTGCAGCAGGGCGAATATACCACGGTCGGCGGGCGTACGCCGATCCGCACCGACGTACGCATCGTGGCCGCCACCAACCGTGATCTGCGCCAGGCGGTGAACCAGGGGCTGTTCCGCGAAGATCTGTTCTACCGCCTGAACGTGGTGCCGCTGCGTCTGCCGCCCTTGCGCGAGCGCAGCGAGGATATCCCCGACCTGGTGCGGCATTTCCTCAACCAGTCCGCGGCCCAGGGCCTGCCGATCAAAACGGTGTCGCCCGAGGCGATGGAGCGCATCCGCCGCTATCGCTGGCCGGGCAATGTGCGCGAACTGGAAAATCTGGTCCGTCGCCTGGCTGCGCTCTATGCCGAGGACGTAATCGGCATCGAGGTGATCGATAACGAATTGACCGAACCGCCGCAGGTTTCCCGCACCGCCGAGCCGGGCGAGGAGGAAACCCTGACCGGCGCCATCGAGCGCCACCTGACCAAGTATTTTGCCACCCAGGGCGACGACCTGCCCCCGCCGGGCCTGTATGATCGCATGCTGCGCGAGCTGGAAATCCCCCTGATTTCGCTCAGCCTGGCGGCCACGCGCGGCAACCAGATCAAGGCGGCCCATATGCTGGGGCTGAACCGCAACACCCTGCGCAAAAAGATCCGCGACCATAATATCCAGGTGATTCGCGGCCTGAAGTAGGCGTTTCCGGACTGGTGCTAGCCGGGCCGGGCTGGGGTATGATCCGGCCATGCCCAGGCGACTGATTCACGAGTCATGACCGACGAGACGATCCCTGCTGCCAGCGGGCAACCGGTCGGCCCCCGGGCCCTGCGTCTGCTGCGGCGTGCCGCGGACTGGTTCCGGCGTCACCGGCTGATCCGTCATCTGGAAATCTCGCTGGCGGTCGCCGCCCTGGTGGTGGGTACGCTGACCTACCTGGCCATGACACCCGGCGCCAATCGCGAACTGACCCCGCGCGACGTCCAGATTCTGCTGCTGACCGATCTGGTTGTCCTCCTGGGACTGACCAGTCTGGTGGCGCGGCGCATGGTCGTGCTCTGGATGCAGCGGCGCCGCGGTGCGGCCGGTTCGCGCCTCCATGCCCGCATGGTGATGCTGTTCGCCGGCGTTACCGCGCTGCCAACGGTCATGATGACCGTCTTTGCCGTGCTGTTTTTCAATCTTGGCCTGCAAACCTGGTTCAGCGAGCGGGTCAACTCCGCGGTCAAGGCCTCGGTTGCGATTGCGGAGGCCTATATCCAGGAGCATCGCAAGACAATTCGCGCCGATCTTCTGGCGATGGCCGTGGATCTGAACCGAGAAGCGCCGCGTCTGACCCGCAATCCCCCTGCGTTCCAGCAGGCAGTGCGGCAGCTGTCGCGCCTGCGCGGCCTGGGCGAAGCGATTGTGTTTACATCCACCGGTGAAATCCTGGCCCGGAATGAACTCAGCCTGCTGATGGAATTCGATCGCATTCCAACCCGGGCGATCCAGGATGCCAATGCAGGCCAGGTGGTCATCATCACGGCTGAAACGGATGACCGGGTGCGGGCCCTGGTGCGCCTCGACGCCTATCTGGATGCCTACCTGTATGTGGGCCGTTTCATCGACGCCAAGGTGCTGGGCGAACTGGAGCGCACCCGCATGGCGGCATTGCAGTATAACCGCCTGGAGCAGGCCCGCTCGGCGCTGGAGATCAATTTTGCCATCCTGTTTCTGCTGATATCACTGCTGCTGCTGCTGGCGGCGATCTGGTTCGCGCTGCTGATCGCCAACCGTCTGGTCACGCCGATCGGCGAGGTGGTGGGGGCTGCGGAGCGCATACGCAGCGGAGACCTGACCGCCCGCGTTACCGAGCGTGCCGATGACGATGAAATTGCCACGTTGGGGCGCACTTTCAACCGCATGACCGGGCAGCTTGCGGCACAGCAGGCTGAGCTGATCGCCGCCAACCGCCAGCTCGACGAGCGGCGCCGCTTCACGGAAACAGTGCTGGGCGGCGTGTCGGCAGGTGTGATCGGCATCGACCCGCAGGGGCTTGTGACCCTGCCGAATCCATCGGCGCAGAGCATGCTGCAGAAAGACTACGAGGAGATGGTCGGCCGGCCTTTTGCCGAAGTGGCGCCGGAAATGGCCGAGTTGTTTGATCGCCTGGCCAGCAATGCCAGCGAAGCAGTGGAGCGGGGACAGGTTGTTGTTTCCCGGCCAGGCGGCAATCGCACCCTGCTCGTGCGGATCGCGCGTGAATCGACGGGCAACGAGTTGCTGGGCTATGTGGCCACGTTTGACGATGTCAGCGAGCTTATGGCGGCGCAGCGCAATGCGGCCTGGGCTGACATCGCGCGGCGGATCGCGCATGAGATCAAGAATCCGCTCACTCCGATCCAGCTTTCGGCCGAGCGTCTGAAGCGGAAATATATGAAGGAAGTGCAGACCGATCCGGAGATTTTTGCCCAATGCACGGATACGATCATTCGCCAGGTTGGCGATATCGGGCGTATGGTTGACGAATTCTCGACTTTTGCCCGGATGCCGCGGCCAGTATACCGCGAAGAGGACCTGGGGCAGCTGGTGCGGCAGGGCGTATTCATGCAGCAGGTCGCCCGGAATGACATCCGGTTTGAAAGCATCGTTCCCGCCGAGCCGGTGCGTTTAAGTTGCGATGCGCGCCAAATCGCCCAGGTGCTGACGAATATCCTGCAGAACGCCATTGATGCGATCGATGGCCGCGAACGCCAGCCCGGCGAGGCCCTGCCTCCAGGCCGGATTGTCGTTTCCCTGATGGCGGAAGCCGGCATTGCGGAAGTAACCGTGCTCGATAATGGGCGGGGCCTGCCGGTGGAAAACCGGGACCGTCTGTTCGAGCCTTATGTCACGACCCGCAGCAAGGGTACCGGCCTCGGACTGGCTATCGTGAAGAAAATCATCGAAGAGCATGGCGGCAGCATAACGCTGATCGATGCCGCAACCGTTGATCCGGCGGCGGGAAGTGGTAGTTTGGCGCGGATTCGTCTGCCGCATCTCGTTGTTGGCGATGCCATGGCGGCACAGTCGACCGTCCAGGCGGAGGCGGGGCGGAAGCTGGGATCGGGTAGTCATGGCGCGTGACATTCTTATCGTCGACGACGAGGCGGACATCCGGAACCTGATTGCCGGAATCCTGCAGGACGAGGGTTATGAAACCCGCATGGCCTCTGATTCCGACAGTGCTCTCCGGGAGATTGAGGCGCGGCGGCCGAATGCGGTGATCCTGGATATCTGGCTGCAGGGCAGCAAGCTGGATGGCCTGGAGATACTCGACCGTATCATCCGCGACCACGCCAATGTGCCGGTGATCATGATTTCCGGCCATGGCAATATTGAAACTGCCGTATCGGCGATCAAGCGCGGCGCTTACGATTACATCGAAAAGCCGTTCAAGAGCGACCGCCTGCTGCTGCTGGTCGAGCGTGCGCTGGAGCAGGCGCGCCTGAAGCGCGAAAATGAAGACCTTCGCCAGCGTTCGGGCGCCGTGGCGGAGCTGATCGGTTCCTCGTCCGCCATTGCGGCGCTTCGCCAGGCCATCGAGCGCGTTGCGCCAACCAACAGCCGCGTGCTGATCTGCGGCCCGGCCGGTACCGGCAAGGAACTGGTTGCGCGCCTCCTGCATCAACGCTCGCGCCGGGCCGGCGGCCCTTTCGTGACACTGAGCGTGGCATCGATGATGTCCGACCGGATCGAAGCCCAGCTTTTCGGCGTTGAGGAATCCGTGAATGGCCAGCGCCAGCACAGTATTGGCGTGCTGGAGGAGGCACATGGCGGCACGCTGTTCCTCGACGAAGTGGCCGAAATGTCTCCTGAGGCGCAGGCCAAGCTGCTGCGTGTGCTGACCGAGCAGGGTTTTGAGCGCGTCGGCGGGCGGACCCGCGTGCAGGTTGACGTGCGGATCATATCCGGCACGGCGCATGATCTTGCCGTGCGTGTCGGCCAGGGGCAGTTCCGCCAGGATCTGTTTCACCGGCTGAACGTCGTACCGCTGAAAGTCGCCGCCCTGCGTGACCGTCGTGAAGACATTCCTTTGTTGGCCCGGCATTTTGCCCGTATCGAAGCCCAGCGCCAGGGAGTGCCCGAGCGCGATCTGGCGGAAGACGCCCTGCTTGCCCTGCAATCCGCGGAATGGCCTGGCAATGTGCGCGAACTGCGTAACGCCATCGCCCGGCTTCTGATCATGCTGCCTGCGGACCAGAAGGGCGCCATTCATGCCGACATGATGCCGTCCGATCTTGGCGCCACGCCGCCGGTGGCGCTGCGGCCCGAGACCACCACGGAGGTTATGGGCCTGTCGTTGCGGGATGCGCGTGAAATGTTCGAGCGCGAGTATCTCCTGGCGCAGATCAGCCGGTTTGGCGGCAATGTCTCGCGCACGGCCAGTTTCATCGGCATGGAACGGTCTGCCCTGCATCGCAAGCTGAAAGCACTTGGCGTCGTCAATCTCGACCGTAACGGATAGCGGGAGCGGAGATTCCCCATGAAAGTGATTGTCTGCGGCGCCGGTCTGGTCGGCACCACCATTGCGCGGCAGCTTGCTGCCGAAGGCAATGAAGTGACGATGATCGATGTCTCGCCCGATCGCGCGAACAAGGCAGCTGAAAGCTACGATCTGCGTGGCATAGTGGGGCATGCCTCGCATCCCAACGTCCTTGAGCAGGCTGGCGCGGCCGATTCCGACATGCTCATCGCGGTCACCTTCGCTGACGAAGTGAATATGGTCGCCTGCGAAGTGGCGCATGCCCTGTTCAACGTGCCAACCAAGATCGCCCGCATCCGGGCGCAGAGCTACCTGAAGCCGGAATGGGCTGATCTGTTCAACGACAAGCATATTTCAATTGACTATATCATCTCACCCGAGATCGAGGTGGCACGCGCGATCCATCGCCGCATCATGACGCCGGGCGCTTTCGATATGATTCCGTTCGCCGATGATAAGTTGCGTCTGATCGGCGTTCGACTGGATGATGATTGCCCGGTGCTGAACACCCCTCTGCGGCAGCTTACCGAGTTGTTTCCCGATCTGGCGATCAATATCTGCGGGATCAATCGCAATGGGGCCTTGCTGGTCCCCGATGCCGATGATCGCCTGGAGGCCGGTGATGAGATCTATTTCTGCGCCCTGAAAGATCATGTCCAGCGCGGCATGCGTCTGTTCGGGCATGAGGAACGCGAGGCGCGCCGGATTGTCCTGTGCGGCGGCGGCAATATCGGCGTGTTCCTGGCCCGCGAAATCGAGGCAGCGCAGCCTTCGGTTCTGCTGAAGGTGGTGGAAGCGAACAAGGACCGCGCCGAGTTTGTCGCCGGCCAGTTGAAGAACGCTGTCGTGCTGAATGGCGATTCGCTTGATATGGATATCCTCAACGAGGCGAAAATCGGCTCTGCTGAGGCGATTATCGCGTTGACGAATGATGATGAGGTCAACATCCTGACCTCGCTCCTGGCCAAGCGGGCGGGGGCGCAGCGCGCCATCACTCTCGTCAATAATCCGGCCTACGAGCCGCTGATTGGGTCGCTGGGCGTCGATGTGGTGGTGAATCCCCGGTCCACGACCGTGTCGTCAATTCTGCAGCACGTGCGGCGCGGCCGCATCCGCGGCGTCTATTCCCTGATGGATGGCGCTGCGGAAGTGATGGAAGCCGTGGCCGTGGAGACCAGTGCCCTGGTCGGCCGCCCGCTGGCCGAGCTGAATCTTCCGGATGGCATTATGATTGGGGCAATCATCCGCGGAGAAGCCGTGATGATCGCCCGCGGCGACAGCGAGATCGAGGCTGGCGACCGGGTTATTCTGTTCGTTCGTCGCGATGCGGTGAAAAAAGTCGAGAAACTGTTCGCTGTACGCCTCGAATTCTTCTGATCCCCAGCAGACAAGAAGGTATCGCGCGATGTCACGCGTTGTTTACGTCAATGGCCAATACGTCCCCTACGGCCAGGCCGCCGTTCATGTCGAGGACCGTGGCTTCCAGTTCGCCGACGGCGTCTATGAGGTGATTGCCATCCTTAACGGCCGCCTGGTCGATCCCGAGGGGCATCTGGTGCGCCTGGAACGCAGCCTGGACGAACTGCGCATCCGCCATCCGATGACGAGGGCCGCGCTGACCGTTGTGCTGACTGAAACGGTTCGGCGCAACCGCGTGAAGCAGGGCAATATCTATCTGCAGATCACCCGTGGCGCGGCACGGCGCGAATTCGCCTTTCCGGTCGATATTCCGCCAACCGTGGTGGCGATTGCCCGCAGCGTCGACATGACCAGGGCGGCGGCCAATGCGGCGAAGGGGGTGGCGGCGATCACCCGGCCGGATATCCGGTGGGGCCGCTGCGACATCAAGTCGGTGGGTCTGCTGCCGGCGGCATTGGCCAAGCAGGCGGCGAAAGAGGCGGGGGCTTATGAGGCCTGGCTGGTCGATCGCGAGGGTTATGTCACCGAAGGCAGTTCCTCGAACGCCTGGATCGTGACGAAGGACAACGTGCTGGTGACCCGCGCGCTCAGCACAGCCATCCTCGGCGGCATCACGCGCAGCGCCGTGCTGGAACTTGCCCGTCGTGAAGGGCTGACAATCGAGAACCGTGCTTTCACGGTTGCCGAAGCCCTGGCCGCGAAAGAAGCTTTCGTCACTTCGACCACCTCTTATGTCATGCCGGTGGTCAGCCTGGATGACCGGCCGATCGGCAATGGCGGCCCGGGCGTGGTGGCGGCCAGGCTGCGGGCTGTCTATGAAGCCCATGCCCAGAGCCATGGGGCTGGTAAGGCGGACTGGGAGGCCGGTTTCCTGGCGCCTTGATCATGGCCGGTGACGGCCGTCACAGGTGGTCTGGCTGACGCGCAAAGGCCCGCAGCCCGAGGCGCCATTGTTTTGCCACTTTCGCGAATTAGTGGTTTAATCTCAGATGCGTGGGGCTGCGGCCGCCGCCCCTGCGGATGCAGCTCGGTGCGACTTGGCCGGGTTGTATAAAAAACAAAACAAAGACAACAAGATAAGAAAAGAAAGGTCCAACAACTATGGCCGCCGACAAGCCTCAGAACGTCCAGGATGTCTTCCTTAACCACATCCGCAAAACCAAGACCCCCGTCACCGTCTTCCTCGTAAATGGCGTCAAGCTGCAGGGCATCATCAGCTGGTTTGACAATTTCTCGGTGCTGCTGCGCCGCGATGGCCACATGCAACTGGTCTACAAGCATGCCATTTCCACGGTGATGCCGTCCGGCCCGATCCAGCTCTTCGACCCGGCCGCCCAGGGTGGCGGCGCCGGTCAGGCGCAGGGAGAGCAGGGCTAAGCTATTTTGCTCTTAACGACCCTGTTCCGGTTGGTTATCCCGCGAACAGGGTCCATATGACGGTAATGTCAGATCACATTGAAAACGGCGACGAGCGCACCCGGCGTGCGCTCGTCCTGCATCCCACCCTGAAGTCCCCCGGCCCGAAAGCGACGGCTGCGGATTTGCGCCGGCGCCCCGAGGCCCGGCTGGCCGAGGCCGTTGGACTGGCGGCGGCCATCGATCTGCAGGTCGTGCATGCCGAGGTCGTCTGGCTGTCGTCCTGGCGGCCCTCGACCCTGATCGGCAGCGGCAAGACCGAGGAACTGGCGGCCTGGATCGCCGAGAATCCGGTCGATGTCGTGATCGTCGACGCGGCGGTGACGCCGGTGCAGCAGCGTAACCTGGAGCGCGCCCTGGAGGCCAAGGTGATCGATCGCACCGGCCTCATTCTGGAGATTTTTGGCGCCCGCGCCCGCACCAGGGAAGGTCGCCTGCAGGTCGAACTGGCGCATCTGAATTACCAGCGTTCGCGCCTGGTGCGGTCCTGGACCCACCTGGAACGCCAGCGTGGCGGCTTCGGCTTCCTCGGCGGTCCCGGCGAAAGCCAGTTGGAAATCGATCGTCGCCTGATCGGCGAACGCATCGCCCGCATCAAGCTTGATCTCGAGCATGTGGTGAATACCCGTTCGCTGCATCGTCGGGCACGGCAGAAGGTGCCCTATCCGGTGGTGGCGCTGGTCGGCTATACCAATGCCGGCAAATCCACCCTGTTCAACCGGCTGACCGAGGCTGAAGTGCTGGCCAAGGATCTGCTGTTCGCGACGCTGGATCCCACCATGCGCACGGTGCGGCTGCCATCCGGGCGGAACGTGATCCTCAGCGATACCGTGGGGTTCATCTCGGAATTGCCGACCCATCTGGTGGCGGCTTTCCGCGCCACCCTGGAAGAGGTGATCTCGGCCGACCTGATCCTGCATGTGCGGGACATGTCGCATCCCGACTGCGAGGCCCAGGCCGCCGATGTGCGGGATGTCCTGACTTCGCTGGGTGTTACAGAGGAGACGGGCCATCGCCTGCTGGAAGCCTGGAACAAGGCCGACCAGCTTGATCCGGAAGCGCGTGAGACGCTGGTGAACCAGGCGGCGCGCCAGCAGGGCGCGATTGTCATTTCGGCGCTGGATGGCAGTGGCTGTGACACATTGCTGCAACGGATCGATGCCATGCTGGGCGGTGACCGGGTCGAGCTTGCCGTCACGCTGGATGCCGGCGACGGGGCCGCCGTCGCCTGGCTGCACCGTCATGGCGAAGTGCTCGACATGCAGGAACAGGATGGTCATCTGAAGCTGTCGGTTGCGCTGTCGCAGGCCGAAGCCGGAAAATGGCTCAAACGGCAGGAAGGACAACGGGCATGACCGCAAGGATCGACATGGATGCGGTGCGGCTGTTGATGGAAGAGGCCGCCCGCACGGCGATCATGCCGCGCTTCCGCCAGCTCAAGACCGGCGACATCGACCAGAAAGCCGGGCCGCATGACGTGGTCACCATTGCCGACAAGGATTCCGAGGCTTTCCTGGCGCCACGGCTGCAGGCCCTGATTCCGGGCTCCACCGTGGTGGGCGAGGAAGCCGCCAGCGCCGACGAGACGATCATGGATGCGCTGCGCCGGCCCGGCGCCGCCTGGCTGATCGATCCGGTGGACGGCACCGCCAATTTCGCCGTGGGCAACGCCCTGTTCGCCGTGATGGTGTCCCTGGTGCAGGATGGCGACGCGGTGGCGAGCTGGATTCACGATCCGGTGCGCGGCATCACGGCTATGGCCGAAAAGGGCGCCGGCGCCTGGATGCGCGAGGCCGATGGCAGCCTGCGCCGGCTCAGCACCCCGAAACCACCTTCGCTGGCGCATCTGTCTGGTGCGCCCAATATCCGCTACGGCGACCGCGATTTCGCCGCCCGCATCGGTCACCGCATCGACAAGACCGCCGGCGTCCTGATCCTGCGCTGCGCCGGTCAGGAATACCTCGCCATCGCCGATGGCCATATCCACTATGCGGTCTATAACCGCGCCCTGCCATGGGATCACGCGGCCGGCTGCCTGCTGATCACCGAGGCGGGTGGCGTGGCCAAACGCCTGGACGGCAGCCTTTATCGCGCCGCCGACAAACCCTGGGGCAGCCCCCTGGTTGCCGCCTGTGGCACCGAGCAGTGGGACTGGCTCAAGACCGGCATCTTCGACGCCTGATCTTTCCCGCCCGAGCGTGCTTGCTGCCTGCTGGTTTCCGAGGCCGGCGGGGTAGCCCGCCAGTTGAATGGGCAGGACTATCGGGCCGCCGATCCGCTGGGCGGCAGCCCCTTGGTGGCAGCCTGCGGCGAAGACCAGTGGAATTGGCTGAAAACCGGTATTTTTGACCCCTGATTTCCCCCCTGCAAGAGGGGCTCCCGGCATTGCTGCGGCAGCCCCCGCCATGGTAGTTTCCGGAGCCTGATTCCAGGGCTGGAAACAGCCCTTTCGGGCGCCCCGATTCGTCCCATCAAACCCTTATTCCGGACGCCCGTTTCGTGACCGATCAGCCGCAGCTTCCGCACGACATTCAGCCCATCTCCATCGAAGAGGAGATGCAGCGTTCGTATCTCGGTTACGCCATGAGCGTGATCGTGTCGCGCGCGCTGCCCGATGCGCGCGACGGGCTGAAACCCGTGCATCGCCGCATCCTCTATTCGATGCACGAGAATGGTTACCTGTCCGACAAACCCTACCGCAAATCGGCCCGCGTGGTTGGTGACGTGATGGGTAAATACCATCCGCATGGCGACCAGTCGATTTACGACGCCATGGTGCGCATGGCGCAGCCTTTCTCGATGAGCCAGCTGCTGCTCGACGGCCAGGGCAATTTCGGCTCGATGGATGGCGATAAGGCTGCCGCCATGCGTTATACCGAAATCCGCCTGGAAAAGGCGGCGGAAGCGCTGCTCACCGATATCGACAAGGACACGATCGATTTCCAGCCGAACTATGACGACAGCACGAAGGAACCCACCGTGCTGCCGGCGCAGTTTCCCAATCTGCTGGTCAATGGCGCCAACGGCATCGCCGTTGGCATGGCAACCAACATCCCGCCGCATAACATGGGCGAGGTGATCGACGCCTGCTGCGCCTATGTCGACAATCCCGATGTGACCCTGGAGCAGCTGCTCGAAATCCTGCCGGCGCCCGATTTTCCCACCGGCGGCATCATCCTGGGGCGCGCCGGCGCCAAGGCGGCGATGTGGACCGGCCGCGGCTCCGTCGTGGTGCGCGGCAAGGTGCATATCGAGGAAATCCGCAAGGACCGCGAGGCCATCATCGTCACCGAGATCCCGTATCAGGTGAACAAGGCCTCGATGATCGAGAAGATCGCCGAGCATGTGCGGTCGAAGAAGATCGAGGGCATTTCCGACCTGCGCGACGAGTCTGACCGCGACGGCGTGCGCGTGGTGATCGAGATCAAGCGCGACGCCATGGCCGACGTGGTGCTGAACCAGCTTTACCGCTTCACGCCGCTGCAGACCTCCTTTGGCGTCAACATGCTGGCGCTGAATGCCGGCAAGCCGGAACTGCTCAACATCAAGCAGCTGATTGGCGCCTTCATCAATTTCCGCGAGGAGGTCATCCTCCGCCGCACCCGCTTCCTGCTCGGCAAGGCGCGCGATCGCGCCCATGTTTTGGTTGGCCTCGCCATCGCGGTCGCCAATATCGACGAGGTGATCCGCACCATCCGTGCCGCGCCCGATCCGCAGACCGCCCGCGAACAGCTGATGACCCGCGAATGGCCGGCCGCCGACGTGGCCGACATGATCGGCCTGATCGACGACCTCAGCCACAAGGTGATCGACGGCAAGTACAGGCTGTCGGAAACCCAGGCGCGCGCCATCCTCGACCTGCGCCTGCAGCGCCTGACCGCGCTGGGGCGCGACGAGATCGGCGACGAGATGAAGACCCTGGCCGAGGAGATCAACGAATATCTCTCCGTCCTTGGCAGCCGCGAGAAGCTGATGGGCATCCTGCGGGCCGAGCTGGTGGCGATGCGCGAGAAATTCTCGGTGCCGCGCCGGACCCAGATCGCCGAGATGGAATTCGAGCAGGACGACGAGGACCTGATCCAGCGCGAGGACATGGTGGTCACCGTCAGCTTCGGCGGCTATGTCAAGCGCACGCCGCTCTCGACCTACCGCCTGCAGAAGCGCGGTGGCAAAGGCCGCACCGGCATGAGTACCAAGGACGAGGATTTCGTCACCCGCGTGCTGGTCGCCAGCACGCACACGCCGGTGCTGTTCTTCTCCAACATCGGCCGCGTCTACAAGCTGAAGGTCTACCGCCTGCCGGAAGGTACGCCGCAGTCGCGTGGCAAGGCCTTCGTCAACCTGCTGCCGCTGGCGGAGGGCGAGAAGATCACGCAGGTGCTGCCGCTGCCCGAGGACGAGGCGCGCTGGGGCGACCTGCATGTCATGTTCGCCACCGCCAAGGGCTATGTCCGCCGCAACGACCTGAGCGATTTCGTCACCATCAACGCCAATGGCAAGATCGCCATGAAGTTCGAGGGCGAGGATGCCGATGACAGCCTGGTCGGCGTGCTGCCCTGCACCGAGCAGGACGATATCCTGCTGGCCTCCTTCGAGGGCAAGTGCGTGCGCTTCCCGGTCGCCGATGTCCGCACCTTCCAGAGCCGTGCCTCCACCGGCGTGCGCGGCATGAAGCTGGCCGAAGGCGATCGCGTCATCTCGATGTCGGTGCTGCGCCATATCGAGACCTCGGCCGAAGAGCGCGAGGCCTATCTCAAATATGCCACCGCCCAGCGGCGCATCCGCGAAGGCGAGACCGGCGTGGAACTGGTCTCCGAGCTGCCGATGGAGCGGATCACCGAGCTGCAGGCGGCCGAGCAGTTCATCCTTACCGCAACGGAAAAGGGCTACGGCAAGCGCAGCTCGGCCTATGAATACCGCATCACCAGCCGTGGCGGGTCGGGCATCATCAATATCGAGACCACCCCGAAGAACGGCAATGTCACCGCGGCCTTCCCGGTCGAGCATGACGACCAGATCATGCTGGTCACCGATGGCGGGCAGGTGATCCGCTGCCCGGTCGACGGCATCCGCATCGCCGGCCGCAATACCCAGGGCGTCATCATCTTCAAGCTGAGCGAGGGCGAGAAGGTTGCGTCGGTCGCGCATTTGCCGGAAAGTGGCCCCGCGCAGGACGAGGGCCAGGATGATGGCTTGTCCGCGAATGACGATGCAGGTGACTCTGGGGAGGAGTGATGACCAAGCAGCGCATCGGGTTGTACCCGGGCACGTTCGATCCGGTAACCAAGGGCCATTACGACATCATCAAGCGCGCCGGCAAGCTGGTCGACAAGCTGGTGGTCGGCGTTGCCGTCAATATCGGCAAGGGACCGTTCTTCTCGATGGAAGAGCGCGTCGAGATGGTGCGCGAGGAAATCGGGCCGCTGATGCCCGGCGCCACCGAATTCGAGGTCAAGCCGTTCTCCAACCTGCTGATGCATTTCGCCATGGAGATCGGCGCGGTGATGATCATCCGCGGCCTGCGCGCGGTGTCTGACTTCGAATACGAGTTCCAGATGGTTGGCATGAATGCCCGCCTGAATGCCGAGATCGAGACCGTGTTCCTGATGGCTTCCGATAACCACCAGTTCATCGCCTCGCGCCTGGTGAAGGAAATCGCCATGCTGGGGGGCGATATCAACCCATTCGTGTCGCCTCGCGTGGCTGAACGTATGCGCGCCCGGGTGGCGGCGCTGAAGGCCAATGGCGATGCCTGAGATGACGATACTGCGCCGGCATGTGCTCTCGCTGGCCCTGGCGGCCGCCCTGGTTCTGCCGTCTGCCGCCTTTGCCCAGCGCATCGATGATCCGGAAAACACCCTGATCATGGAGCTGAAGGATGGCGGCCGGGTGGTGATTGCCATGCGGCCCGACCTGGCGCCCAAGCATGTCGCCCGGATCAAGGAGCTGGTGCGCAAAGGCTTTTATGACGGCATCGTGTTCCATCGCGTGATCCGTGGTTTCATGGCCCAGACCGGCGATCCCACCGGCACCGGCATGGGCGGCTCGGGCCAGAAGCTGAATGCGGAATTCAACCGCGAACCGCATAAGCGCGGCACCGTGTCGATGGCCCGGGCCCAGAGCCCGAACAGCGCCGACAGCCAGTTCTTCATCTGCTTCGAGGACGCGCCTTTCCTGGATGGCCAGTACACCGTCTGGGGCAAGGTGACGTCCGGCATGGAAGCCGTTGACCGCATCAAGAAGGGTGCGCCCGGCAGCGGGCAGGTCGATGGTCCAGACAAGATCATCCGGCTGCGGGTCGCAGCCGACGTCAAGTAATTCCGAGGAGTTTCCCATGAGCGCGGATATCGAAAACACCCTGTATCTGGAGCTGAAGGATGGTCGTGTGACCATCATGCTGCGTCCCGATCTGGCGCCCAATCATGTTACCCGCATCAAGGAGCTGGCGCGCCAGCATTTCTACGACGGCCTGAAATTCCATCGCGTGATCGAGGGTTTCATGGCCCAGACCGGCGATCCGCGCGGCGACGGCACCGGCGGCTCGGGCCAGAAGCTGGACGCCGAATTCAACGATGCGCCGCATAAGCGCGGCACCTGCTCGATGGCGCGGGCCCAGAATCCGAACAGCGCCGACAGCCAGTTCTTCATCTGCTTCGCCGATGCCCGTTTCCTCGACCGGCAATACACGGTCTGGGGAGAAGTGACGGAAGGCATGGAGCATGTCGACGCGATCAAGCGTGGCGATCAGGCCCGCAACGGCAGCGTAAGCGATCCGGACAAGATCGTGTCCCTGCGCGTCGCTGCCGACGTCGCCTGAGCTTCGGCCCTCCATGGGGAGGGCAAAGCCATGCTGGTTTCCGACTTCGACTTCACCCTGCCGCCCGCGCTGATCGCCGAGCGGCCGGCAGTGCCGCGCGAGGCGGCGCGGCTGCTGCATTTCAGCCAGGGGCGGATCGATCTGAAAGACTGGGTCGTGCGCGACCTGCCGCTGTTGCTGCGGCCGCGCGACCTGCTGGTGTTCAATGATACCAAAGTGATCCCCGCGCGGCTGTTCGGCCGGCGTGAGCGCGGCCCGGCCGAGGTGAAGGTCGAGGCCCTGCTGCTGAAAAGCCAGGGCAACCGGCGCTGGACTGCCATGGCGAAACCGGCCCGGCGCCTCAAGCCCGGCGATGTAATTGCCTTTGATGGCGGCATCGCTGCCGAGACGGTTGGTCGTGAGGGCGACCAGCTCGTGCTGGCCTTCGACCGCGACGACGGCGAGCTGCTGGCGGCGCTTGAGAAGGCTGGCTCCATGCCGTTGCCGCCCTATATCGCGGCCCAGCGTCCCGCCGATGCGCGCGATCGCAGCGATTACCAGACCGTGTTTGCCGAAAAGGCCGGGGCGGTGGCCGCGCCGACCGCCGGCCTGCATTTCACGCCCGGGCTGATCAGCCAGCTGAAGGATATCGGCATTGCCTTTGCCCGCGTCACCCTGCATGTCGGCGCCGGTACCTTCCTGCCGGTCAAGGCCGAGCGGGTCGAAGAGCATAAAATGCATGCCGAATGGGGGCAGGTGACGCCGGAGACCGTGGCGGCGGTGCAGGCGGCGAAGGCCGCCGGCGGCCGGGTGATCGCCATCGGCACCACCTCGCTGCGCCTGCTGGAAACGGCGGCACGCGCCACCGGCAGCCTCCAGCCGTTTGCCGGCGAGACCGATATTTTCATTACCCCGGGCTTCGACTTTCGCGTCGCCGACGGGCTGATGACCAATTTCCACCTGCCCAAATCCACCCTGCTGATGCTGGTGGCGGCTTTCGTCGGGCTGGAAAACCAGCGGGCCATCTACCGTCACGCGGTGGAGAAGGGCTTCCGTTTCTATTCCTACGGCGATACAAGCCTGCTGTTCAGACAGCCAGTCTAATTTGATAATTGGCCCAAAATGACCCTCCGTTTTTCCGTCAGCGCCAGCGACGGCGCCGCCCGCCGCGGTCGCCTGGAAACCGCCCATGGCGTGATCGACACGCCGACCTTCATGCCGGTCGGCACCGCCGCCACCGTGAAGGCGATGACGCCGGAGGCCGTGCGCGAGACCGGCGCCCAGATCATCCTGGGCAACACCTATCATCTGATGCTGCGGCCGACGGCCGAGCGCGTGGCAAAGCTGGGCGGCCTGCACAGGTTCATGAACTGGCCCGGCCCGATCCTGACCGATTCCGGCGGCTTCCAGGTGATGTCGCTGTCGCAGCTCAACAAGGTGACCGAGCAGGGCGTCACCTTCCAGTCGCATATTGACGGCGCGCGCCACGAGCTGACGCCGGAACGCTCGATTGAGATCCAGCATCTGCTGGATGCCACCATCACCATGCAACTGGACGAATGCGTCAAGCTGCCCGCCACCGAGCAGCGCGCAGCGGAAGCGATGCGGCTTTCCATCCGTTGGGCCGAGCGCTGCAGGACGGCGTTCCGGCAACGCGAGGGTTATGGCCTGTTTGGCATCGTTCAGGGTGGAACGAACGCTGCCCTGAGGGAAGAATCCGCCAAGGGCCTGCTGGGCATCGGCTTCGACGGCTATGCCGTTGGCGGCCTGGCGGTGGGCGAAACGCAGGAAGAGATGTTTGCCACGCTGGATGTGACCGTGCCGCATCTGCCGGCCGATCGTCCGCGCTACCTGATGGGCGTCGGCAAGCCGTCTGACCTCGTGGGCGCCGTGATGCGCGGCATCGACATGTTCGACTGCGTGATGCCGACCCGCTCGGGCCGCACCGGCCAGGCCTTCACTCGGCGCGGCAGCATCAACATCCGCAATGCCCGCCATGCCGAGGATCCCCGGCCACTGGACGAGCATTGCCGTTGCCCCGCCTGCCGCGACTACAGCCGCGCCTACCTGCATCATCTGGTGCGCTCGGACGAAATTCTCGGCGCCATGCTGATGACCCAGCATAACCTGACCTATTACCAGGACCTGATGATCGGCATGCGCGCGGCCATCGCTGAAGGGCGGCTGCAGGCCTTCGCCGCCGACTTCCAGGCAGGCCAGACACTCGGCGACATCGAGCCGCTTTAGCCATGCTGCGGCGGCATCTGAAGGTCTTCGGCATCGCTGCCATCTTCGCCGCCATCGCTTACGGCGTCGCAATTCTGCTCTTCCGCCTCGTGCAGCATTGGTGATCGCGCCTGCGTGAAGGGAGGCGCGTCGCCATTGCTCAGGCGTCGTCGGAGCCGTCGTCCTTGTGATTATGCAGGAACCGCGCGATCTGGGTTTTCAGTTCGAGCGGATCGTAGGAAGCCCTGACGGCGGTGGCGCGCAGGAACAGGGCGCGCTGGATTGGCATTGGCAGGTCATTCCAGGTCAGGACGGCCGCCGCACCCAGGCATTGCAGGATGTTGCGTTCGGCGTCACCCAGCACCAGACCGGCAGCCTCCGTTGCCAGATGACCGCCTTCGCCTTCCCAGCGGCGAAGCGCGCGGGCCATCTGCCGATCTGCTTCCGTCTGTTCCGGTTTCCGATCAGGCATGGCGGCAGTGTAGCACTGCGGAGCTGTTTTCCGTCGGAAAATCTGGCGTGAGCGGGCGCCTGAACCGGGGGGAACGCCGGTTATTCAGCCTCGTCGTCATAATACGTCACATTGAGAAGCTGCTCGATCCGCTCGCCGCCATCCACGGTCAGCGGCATCGTGATCGACTCAAACTGCACGAAGCTGCGATCGACGAAATAATAGCTGCCGACCGCGCGGAGCGGTTTTTTCTCATCGGCGATCCATGACAGGCCCTGATTGAAATCGGCATAGGCCGGCTCGCTCATGATCTCGTCGACGAATCTGCCGGTCGGGTCGCGGCCGGAATACTGGCTGATCAGCGTGCCATAGAGCCGGATGCGGAACCGCTGGCCCGTTTCGGTGCGCACCACTTCGTAAATCAGGATGCGCGGCAGGTAGGGGCGCAGCACGAAGGGGGAGAGGTCGGCGCGGTCAGGCGCAATCCGGCCGGCGCGTTTTTCCTCCCATAAAGCCGCCAGCTCATGCAGCTCGGGCCGGATGAAACGCAGGCTGGGATCGAGGCGGAATCTGCTCTCGACGATCTGCCGGTTCACGGAGTTTCCTCCTGTTTGCCGTCAGCATAGCCGAAAGGGCAATCGGAGGGCGAAAGAATTGCTGGTTGTGGGGAGGCAGAAGTGGTGAGCCCGCCGGGATTCGAACCCGGGACCTCTCGATTAAAAGTCGCTTGCTCTACCAGCTGAGCTACGGGCTCACAGAGGTCTGTCAGACAGGAGTCTGTCAGTGATCCTTCGGGCGGGCATGCCGCGCCCGAAAGCGCGGCGACCATAGGTCGGTCGTCCGTCCCCGTCAACCTACTCGATCTCGCGAAAAATCAGGATGTTGCGCCAGCCGGACCGGGTTTCAGACCCGGCTGCGGTCCGGCGGCAGGCCGCGCGCGAACAGCCTGAGGGGCAGGCTGCCGATCTCGATCCAGGCATCCACCGGCCCATGATCCTTCAGCCAGGCGTAGTCAAGGACATGTCGTTGCCCGACCCGTTCCTGCCGGCTGGCAACGACGACGGCTCCGGGCAAGCTGCGGGCCAGCAGGGGGGCCAGCCGCGCCTCGCATTCCACAACCAGTTTTCCGCAGAGCGGCTGCAGATCACGCAGGTCGCTGGCGAAGCGGATCTGGTCGCCGATTCCTTGCTCCGCCGTCACCAGCAGGCACCGTCCGCCCATATCCTCGCCCTGCCAGCGCGGCGCGGTGAGGCCGGTGCGGATGACCTCCGGATTGGCATCGGGGCGCAGGCGGTATTCATAGTCATCCAGCCCGGGTTGCCAGATGCCCAGGCTGAGCAGCATGGTGGCCCGCGCCATGCGCAGGCTGCGGTTGTCTGGCTCCAGCGTCACGGCCCGATCCAGCCGGGCGCGGGCGAGGGGCATATCGCCGCAGCGGTAAGCGGCTTCGGCAGCCTGGCTGAGCATTTCCGGCCAGTCGGGATGCAGGGCCAGCGCCTGCTCCAGCCAGGGCCCAGCTTCCGCCGCGGCGCCCTGTTGCAGCAGCAGGCTGCCCAGCGCGGCCGCGCGGGCCGCGGCAAACCCGACATCGGCAGGATAAAGCCGCAGGCCGGTTTCCGCCGCCGACCAGGCTTCGGCCCAGCGGCGGTCCTGCCGGTACAGCATGGCCAGGCTGCGCAGCAGGCCGGCATCGGCCGGCGCCAGCCGTCGGGCGCCGGCGAAGTGCGATATCGCGGCCCCGACATCGCCGGCCTGCAAGGCGGCAAGGCCGACCTGTGTCAGCGCGGCGGCGGAGTTTTGCGGAAGTGGTGTCATCTCTGGCGCCAGCATGAGGGGATGCTTAAGCTGCCGCAATGCTTTCCGGATTCCTTCAGGCTGATCCGGCCGCCATCGACGCCCAGCGCCGCCGTATGGGCGCCATGGCCGGCGGACGGCCCCGCATCGGCCTGTCTTGGCGCAGCGCCAATGCCGATTTCGGCCCGCAGAAATCACTGCGCCTCGACGATTTCACGCCGCTGTTCGCCGCCGTCGATGCGTTCTGGGTCGACCTGCAATACGGCGACACGACTGCTGAACGGACGGCCCTGCAGGCCGGGCAGGACATTGCCCTGTGGCGCGATCCCGCCATCGATCCGCTGCGCGACATGGATGCCGCCGCGGCCCAGTATGCCGCCCTCGATCTGGTGATCACCACCAGCAACACCGCCGCCCATCTGGCCGGGGCGCTGGGCCTGCCGGTCTGGCTGCTGCTGCCGGCGCCGGGTTACGGGCTGCTCTGGTACTGGTTCCTGGATCGGCCAGACAGTCCGTTTTACTCCAGTTTGCAATGTTTTCGGCAGGAGAGGCCCGGCGACTGGACCGGACCGGTGGGGCTGGTCGCCATGGCCCTGAAGGCCCGGTTCGGGCCGAAACCGTAGCGTCCGTTACCAGATTACAACCTTCGGGGGCCTGTTTTTTGCTTCGCAGTTGCGGAATAATGTCCTGCATCCGGAAGAAGGCCGGAGGATGAGGATGATGCCCGTGTTTTACGTTGAAGGCGGTATTTTCAAGGACTTGGCCGACCCGGCGCCGATCGCGGGTACCGAGGAGCGCTACGGTCCGTTCCAGACCGAGCGGGAGGCCGACCAGATCTGGCGCGCCCGCATGGCCGACAAGATCGATATCTGCAATCACCGCCTGCGGGTCATCCAGCGCGACGCCTGATGGCCGGCCCGCCCCGCTCACCCGGTCGGGCCTGCGCTTTCCCAGTTGCTAACTGTTTCGCCTGCCACGATGATTTCATGGCAGGTCGGCCCGATTCGGCCTGCACGGAGCGAGGAAGCGATGTTCGATCCCCACGCCGCCGGCCGGCTGATCGCCAACCGGGGTGATCTGAAGCGCAAGGCTGTGAATTACAAGCGCGGACAGGATCTGCGCCTGACGCCAGAACTGCGCGGCCAGATCGAAAAGGTGATTGTCGAAAACCAGGCGGATTTCGAACGCGCCGCGCGTGACACCATGCAGACGATCAAGGAAGCCTGGGGATCGGCGGCGTTCAACTCCATTGGCCGCGCCCGGTACTACGAATGGATTCACGATCTGGCGCTGGAACTGAAAGGGCAGGGCAGCCTGTTCGGTTATCCGCTGGTCACACTTTATGCCGACAACCTGAAGAATCTCTGCGGTGGCCTGACCAGTCCGACGCCACGGCTGCATGCCATCATTGGCCTGAATGTTGATGCCCTGAACATCATTATCCGTCGCCGCATCACCGGGCCGGGCAGCGTTCTGGAACGCCGGGTTGCCGAAGCCCTGCGCGAAGCCTATGTGAAGATGCGGCTGCGCGCGCCGTCGGAAGTGGCCGTCGAGCACAAGGTGGCCAGCGCGGTGCGCCAGCTTGACAGCAAGCGTGGCGCGCCGGTCAAACAGCCCGAACTGAAGGAAACCGGCCGGCAATGGCCGAACGGCGTGCGCCTGCCGGCCAATTGAGCAGCGGGTTTACACGCCATGGCATCTTCCGACGATCGCAACAATCCCAATGGCCCACCCGAGGGGTATAACTGGCGGCCGCAGGCGATCAAGCCGATCCCGGCCGTCGAGGTGATCTCGGACGCCATCAAGGATGCCGACAAAAGCTATTTTTTCGAGAACTACACCAAGCAGGCCAATGCGGTGATCGCGGCCCTGCGCAAGCATGGCTACGTGATCGTGCCGTATTATCCCACCGTCGAGATGGTGAAGGCGGCGATGGATGAACTGCAATACGGCCAGAACCGCTTCACCAACGTGGTGATGCCGATGTATCTCGCCATGATGAAGTCGGCGCCGAAGCCCAAGGGTTGAGCAACCGGGGCTGAGCAGCTGGGACTGGCAGCGGCTGGTCGCGGAATAACCGGTCTTTAATCCGGTTCTGCTAAAGGCGTTGCGACGTTATACTGCCAGCCATGGCAGGGAATGGAACACAGGGATGAGCCGGGAAAAGCTGGTGGCTTTCCTGCGCGTGGCAGGGCCAGAGCGCACGACCGAGATACTCAAGCGGTTGCCGCCGCAGGAGGCTCTCGCCGTGCGTCAGGCGCTTGACCAGATGCCCGCCGTGCCGTCTGCCCATGTCGATCAGGCCGCCGATGCCGCAGCCACCTTCGTGGCGGCGATCACGCATAAACGGTGACACCGCTGCTGCTGTTGCGCGGCATCGCCGCTTTGGTCGTTGCGGCTGTCGCGCTGCCGGTCCTGGCCCAGGACGGCCTGGGACCGGGCCGCCGTCCCCAGGCCCCGCGGATCTGCATGACACCACCGCAAATGGAGGCCGAGGCGATTGTGCGTGCCGGCATGATCATCCGCGCCTATGCGCGCGACTGCGCGCGACTGGGACATGATGCCACCATCCTGCCGCTCTGGGGGGCTTTCGATCAGGCCAATGCGCAGCGGTTCCGCGATGCCGTGCAGTTGCGGTCAGAGGCTTACAAACTCAACTATCCTGACGACCCCTATGCCGAGCAGCGTGCGACCAATGAGGTGCTGGCTTCGCGCCAGATGAGCGAATTCGCGCCGCAGGAATGCATGGCGCTGGCCGATCTGGTCGGCTCGTTCAACGATTGGGATGCCTTCATGCGGCATGTGCGCACGACGGTGCTGGGGCAGGTGAAGACGGCGTTCAAGCTGTGCCCGAAGAAACGCGCGGGTGCTGCGGCCGGACAATAACGCTCACCCGTTCGGCACCACCACGATCTTGTTGTTTTCCAGCACCACGCTGCCGGCCCGGAATACCGACGAGCCATAGGGGTCCATCTGGCCGATCACGCGCACGCGGTCGCCAGCCTTCACTTTTGTCAACTCGCGCCAGCTTGGCCCCAGATTGATCACCTGGCTGGCATTGCCGTCGTTGAGCACGAAGGTGGTGGCCTGTGGCGACAGCACCACGCCCTGCAGCATCACCGCCTTGCCGCGCGGGATTTCCGCGATCGGCACCAGATCGGGCAGGGTGAAAGCCATGGTCTGGTTGCGCGGCGCATTGGGGTTTTTCGCCGCCGGTTTAGGCGCGGCTTTAGGCTTGATCGGCTGCGTCTCGGGCTCGGCGGCCGCGCGCGGATCGGTGGTGCTGGGCGTCGACGGCGTGGAGCCCTGCATCTTGGCTGGCGGCTGGGCAGCCGGGGCCTGTTGCTGGGCCATGGCCGGCCCTGCCAGAAGCAGGGCCGCCATCAGCGGAAAGGATTTTGTTATATGCATCGGCCGCCATCGACCTCCATGCAGACGCCGGTGATGAAATTCGCCTCGTCGGAGGCGAAATAGAGCGCTGCGTTGGCGATATCCTGCGGCGTCGAGAAGCGGCCGATCGGGATCGTGCTGACGAACTTGGCCTTCATCTCCTCGGTCTCCTGGCCGCCCATGAATTCCTTCAGCATCGGGGTGAGGCCGGCCACGGGGTTCAACGCGTTGACGCGAATCTGTTCCGGCGCCAGTTCCACCGCCATTGCTTTTGTCAGGGTGATCACCGCGCCCTTGCTGCCATTATACCAGACCAGGCCAGGGCGGGGCCGCACGCCGGCGGTGGAGGCGATGTTGATGAAGGCGCCGGCGCCGCGCTTGCGCATCGCGGGCACGGCATACATGGCCGAGTTGTAGATGCTCTTCACATTGACGGCGAAGATCTTGTCGAAGGTGGCTTCGTCGGTTTCCAGCAACGGCGCATTGCGCTGCGGCATGCCGGCATTGTTGACCATGATGTCGAGACCGCCGAAGGCCTCCACCGCCTTGTCGACCAGGCTCTTCATCTGTTTGTTCTGGGAGACATCGACCGCCACGGGCAGCGCCTTGTGGCCGGCCTTGTTGATTTCGCCAGCGACTTTCTCGGCGGCCGCGAGGTTCAGGTCGCCGATTACCACGGCGGCGCCTTCCAGGGCGAATCGCTTGGCGATACCTTCGCCAAAGCCCGAGCCACCACCGGTCACGATTGCCACCTTGTTCGCCAGACGCATGCTCAAATCCTCCCGGAAGCCTATGTTGAACGGTTCCGGGCCACTCTAGCCCGGCAGCAAGCCCGCGCAAGTGATTCGCAGACGGCGGAAAATCGCCTTTCCGGCGACAATTCGGCCGGTTGAAAGCGGGCGGTAAGCTTGCGCCAGTAACAAACTTGCGCGATTTTACTGGCCTCCTCCGTGACCCCCTGCCATAAACACCCCCCATCATGAATGGCGTTTCCCCAATCCCTGCCGGGCAGAATTCCGCTTCGGCCAGCCCCCCGACTCAACCAGCCGAGGCCTGCGACCTGTCGGTCGTGATTCCCGTGCATAATGAGGCGGCGAATATCCGGGTCCTGCTGGAGGAAATCTGCGCCGCCCTGCGGGGCAGGATGAGCTTCGAGATCCTGGCGGTGGACGACTGCTCGACCGACGAGACGCCGGCGATTTTGCGCAGTTGCACGGCGGCGATGCCGGAACTTCGACCGCTGCGGCATCGCCGCAATGCCGGCCAGTCGATGGCTGTCGTCACCGGCGCCTATGCCGCCCGTGGCGCCGTACTGGTGACCCTGGACGGCGATGGCCAGAACGACCCTGCCGATATTCCGGCGCTTTGGGCGGCTTTGCAGGCAGCGCCGGATGGCGGCGCCGGATTGCTGCTCGCCGGTCATCGGGTGAGGCGGCAGGACAGCTGGGTGAAGAAACTGTCGTCGAAGATTGCCAATGCGGTGCGGTCGCGCCTGCTGGGCGACGCCACGCCGGATACCGGCTGTGGCCTGAAGATGCTGCGCCGCGACCTGTTCCTGCGCCTGCCGGCCTTCGATCACATGCATCGTTTTCTGCCCGCCCTGGTGCTGCGCGCCGGCGGCAAAGTGCGCTCAGTGCCGGTGCATCACCGGCATCGCCGTGGCGGCGTCTCGCATTACGGCACCTGGGGGCGGCTGAAAGTCGGTCTGGTCGATCTGGCCGGCGTGATGTGGCTGAAGCGCCGCTGGCGTGACAGCGGCGGCAGTGACCCGCTTGTGTAAGGAAAGAGTGTCATGATTGCGCAATTGCTGGCCGAATACTGGGACCGCCTTGAGGACAGCCTGAATTTCTGGGCTGTCATCGGCTTTCTCGGTCAGGCCGTGTTCGCCTCGCGGTTCATCATCCAGTGGCTGCATGCCGAGCGGGTGAAGCGCAGCGAGATCCCGGTGATCTTCTGGTACATCAGCATCGCCGGCGGCATCATTCTGCTGGCCTATGCCATCCATATCGCCAACGTGGTGTTCATCATCGGCCAGGTGTCCGGGCTGGTGGTCTATCTGCGCAACCTTCACCTGATCTACAAGGCGCGGCGCGAAGGCCGGGAAGCCGCCGTATGACTGCGTCGCCGCTGGGCAACCGCAACGCCTTCACCTTCACGGCGCTGCTCTGGCTTGTCGTGGTCGCTGCCGCGCTTTATGCGCGGCCGCTGATGCCGATTGACGAGACGCGGTATGTCACCGTCGCCTGGGAGATGCATCTGGCCGATCACTGGCTGGTGCCGCTGCTGAATGGCGAGGCCTATCACCACAAGCCGCCTCTGTTGTTCTGGATCATCCGGCTCGGCTGGCTGGCCTTTGGCGTGAGCGAGACCTGGGCGCGGCTGGTGGCCCCGCTGTTTGGCTTGGGCGCCCTGGGGCTCACGGCATGGCTTGGCCGTCTGCTGTGGCCGGGCGAACAGGGCCGGGCTGCCGGCAATGTCGCGCCCCTGCTGCTGCTGACGGCGGCCTGGTGGATGCTGTTTGCCACGCTCAGCATGTTCGACCTGATCATGGCCTTCTTCGCCGTGCTGGGCTGGATCGGCCTGACGCTCAACCTGCATTACCGCAAACGCTGGACCGGCATCCTGATCACCGGCCTGGCCATCGGGCTGGGCGTGCTGGGCAAGGGCCCGGTGATCCTGGTCTACATCCTGCCGCCAGCCCTGTTCGCGCCGTTATGGATGCGGCGCGAGACGAAACCCGGCTGGCTCGGCTGGTATGGCGGCGTGCTGCTCTCGATGGTGATCGGGGCTGCCATCGGCCTGGCCTGGGCCCTGCCGGCGGCCGAAGCCGGCGGCGCGGCCTACAAGCAGGCTTTGCTCTGGGGCCAGACGGCCGGCCGGGTGCGCGACAGCTTCGCCCATCGCCGGCCCTTCTGGTGGTATCTGCCGCTGCTGCCGCTGCTGCTGTTCCCATGGTCGCTGTGGCCACCGGCCTGGCGGGCGCTGGCGCTGTGGCGCCGGGCGGCCGAGCCGGGCCTGCGTTTTGGCCTGGTGGCCAGCCTGACCGGCCTGCTGGTGTTTTCCATGATCAGCGGCAAGCAGCCGCATTACCTGCTGCCGCTGGCGCCGGCCTTCATGCTTGTGCTGGCCCGCAGCCTGACGGCCGAATGGGCCGCGCCGGCGAAAGCCCGCGATGCCTGGTGGCTGGCGGCCGCTTTTGTCCTGCTAGCGGCAGCCATACTGGCTCTCCCGGTCGGGATGGCGGCGCTGCCGAAACTCGCGGCCAAGCTCGACCTGCCTGACTGGGCGCTGGAGAACCTGCTCGAGATTGCAGCATTGCTGCTGTTGGGGCTGCTTGCCGCGTTGTGGCTGGGCCGGCGCGGCAGTTTTTTGGCATCGCTGGGCGCCATGGTGGTGCCGGCAACGCTGCTGTTCCTCGCCGTGCACCTGTTCGGTTTCATACCGGCCCGGCCGGCCTATGACCTGGCGCCAGCCGGCGCGGTGATCAGGCGCGGGCAGGATGAGGGACGGCCGATTGCCTATGCCGGCGATTATCACGGCGAATACCAGTTTCTCGGCCGGCTGGAAAAGCCGCTGCAGGAAATCGACTATGCGGCGATTCCCGCCTGGCTGGCGACGCACCCGAATGGCTGGGTGGTGGCGCGCTACCGGGAGGAGCATCTCGACAGCGCCCCCAAACCGGTATACGCACAACAGAAGCGTGGTCGCATGATGGTGATCTGGGATGCAGCGGCTCCGACTGGCAACCCGGAGTTTTTCCGCCAGCCACGCTAGCCGGCAGGGTCGGCCGCAGAGGAGGCGAGGGCGTGCTGTTTCCGGGATTCGAGCAGAAGCGGGTAAACGGCGCCGGCGCCGAAATCAATCTGCGCATCGGCGGCAAGGGGCCGGCTTTGCTGCTGTTGCACGGCTATCCGCAGACCCACGCGATGTGGCATCGGATCGCGCCAAAGCTGGCCGAGGATTTCACCGTGGTCTGCGCCGACCTGCGCGGCTATGGCGACAGTTCCAAGCCGGCCACGCTGCCCGACCATTCCTCCTATTCCAAACGCGCCACCGCCGCCGACATGGCGACGGTGATGACAACTTTGGGGTTCGAAACCTTCCGGCTGGCCGGCCATGACCGCGGCGGCCGCGTGTCGCACCGCCTGGCGCTGGATTTCCCCGGGCGCGTGGAAAAGCTGGCGGTGCTGGACATCATTCCGACCCGCACGCTGTTCGAGACCGTCAACCAGCAGGTCGCCACCGGCTATTACCACTGGTTCTTCCTGATCCAGCCCTTCGACATGCCCGAGCGCATGATCGGCGCCGATCCGGAATACTATTTCCGCAAGAAGACCGGCCAATGGTCGGCCGCCGGCCACAAATTCGACGACGAGGCGATGGCGGAATACCTGCGTTGCTTCAGCGATCCGGCCACCATCCATGCCTCCTGCGAGGACTATCGCGCCGCCGCCGGCATCGACCTTGAGCATGACCGCGCCGACGAGGACCAGCGCATCCGCTGTCCACTGCTGGTGCTGTGGGGCGAGAAGGGGCTGATGCACAAGGCCTACAATGTGCTCGACACCTGGCGCGACAAGGCCGCGGGCAGCGTGGAAGGCCATGCGGTGCCGAGCGGGCATTTCCTGCCCGAGGAAGCGCCCGGGGAAACCTATGCGGCCCTGCGCCGTTTCTTTGCGAGTTGACAGCGATGAACGAGACGCCGCCACCCGGTGAACAGCCCCAACACGAGTTGCCGCCGATCATCGCGCCGGTGCCGAAGCTGAGCCTGTTCGCGCGACTGCGGAACTATTTCCTCGCCGGCATCATCGTCACGGCGCCGATCGGCCTCACCATCTATCTGGTCGTCATCACCATCCAGGCGATTGACCGCAATGTGCGCGGCCTGGTGCCGGAAGGCTATCAGCCGGAACGCTTCATTCCCTACGACCTGCCTTATGGCCTGCCCGGCCTGGGTGTCATCGCCGCCCTCGTGCTGCTCACGCTGATCGGGTTCCTCGCCACCAACCTGCTCGGCAGAACCCTGCTGCGGCTGAGCGAACGGCTGGTCGCCCGCATGCCGGTGATCCGTGGCCTCTATTCGGCGCTGAAGCAGATTTTCGAAACCGTGTTCAGCCAGTCGGGCCAGTCCTTCCGCCAGGTCGCATTGGTGCCCTGGCCCTCGCCGGGGTCCTGGACCGTCGCCTTCGTCACCAATTACGTGCAGGGCGATGAGGTCTCCCGGCATCTGGGCGAGGACATGGTCACCGTTTATGTGCCGACCACGCCGAACCCGACCGGCGGCTACATGGTGTATTACCGCCGCAAGGATATCGTGATCCTGTCGACCTCGGTCGACCAGGCGATGAAGCTGATCATTTCCTGCGGCGTGATCGTGCCGCCAGAACTGGCGGCGGGTAAAACGGCCGCGAAGACGGCCGACGGAGGAAACGGCAATGTCCAACCCGGGAATGGCAACGGCGGCTTCACGCCCTGAAGCCGCTCTGAATGCCCTGCATCTTGGCCGCTTTGCCGGGACCGGCGAGGCGGCGCAACGCGCGGCCGTCGCGGCTTTCGACCTGCGCGCGCTGGATCAGGGCTTTCTTGACGATCCCTATCCCCTTTATCACCTGCTGCGCCATTACGATCCGGTGCGGCGGATGCCGGACGGCAGCTATTTTCTGACCCGCTACGACGACCTGCAGGCGGTCTATCGCGACAACAGGCGGTTCAGCTCCGACAAGAAGATCGAGTTCAAGCCGAAATTCGGCGACACGCCGCTCTATCGCCATCACACCACCAGCCTGGTATTCAACGATCCGCCGCTGCACACGCGGGTACGCCGCCTGCTGGCGCCGGCCTTCACGCCGCGTGCGCTGAAACTGCTGGAGGCGCGCTTCGCCGCCCTGGTCGACCGGCTGCTGGATCGCGCCGCGAAGCAGGGCGGCATGGATGTGGTGACTGATTACGCCGCCGCGCTGCCGGTAGAGATCATCGGCGACATGCTGGCAGTGCCGCCGGCTGATCGCCACCTGCTGCGCGACTGGTCGCTGGCCATCCTGGGCGCTCTGGAGCCGGTGCTGACGCCGGAGCGCGCGGCGGCCGGCAACAGGGCCATGCTGGAATTCGAGGCCTATCTCGATGGCCATCTGGCCGAATGGCACCGCCGCGTCGAGCAGGATGCGAATGCCGGCAGCGATGGTTTCGGTGACGTGCTGGCCGGCCTGATCCGTGGCGAGAATGGCGAGCGCCTGACTGCCGACGAACTGGTGCAGAACTGCATCTTCCTGCTCAATGCCGGCCATGAAACCACGGCCAACCTGATCGGCAATGGCGCTGCCGCGCTGCTGGACTGGCCCGACCAGAAGCAGCGCCTGATCGACGATCCCGGCCTGATGAAAACGGCGGTGGAGGAATTCCTGCGCTTTGAATCCTCCAACCAGCTCGGCAACCGCCGCGTGGTGGAAGAGGTGGAGGTCGGCGGCGTGACATTTGAGCCCGGTACGCTGGTCACGCTGTGCATCGGCGCGGCCAACCGCGACCCGGCGCAGTTTCCAGATCCTGACCGCCTGGATGTCGGCCGCCAGCCGAACCGCCATCTCGCCTTCGGTGCCGGCATCCATGCCTGTGCCGGCATGTCGCTGGCGCGTATCGAGGGACTGATCGCCATCGGTCGCCTGCTGGCGCGCTTCCCGAACTATCGCCGCAGCGGCGAGCCGGTGCGCGGTGGCAGGGCGCGGTTCCGGGGGTATCTGAGCTATCCGGTCGAATTCTGAGGCGCCCGCCCTACGGGGAGGGTGGTATTTTTGCCCTCGACATTGAATTGAATTCAATTAAGGTGTCGCCATGCCTCCGCGTCTCCGTGTTTCTGCCGCCCAGCTGCTGCCGCCCGAACTGCCCGCCACTCCGCGTGGCGGCGATACCCGCCAGCGCATTCTCGCCGCCGCCGCAAAAGTGCTGCTGGCCGGGCAGGGCGAATGCGAGATCGCCGACGTGGCGCGCGCCGCCGGCATCTCGGCAGGCCTGAGCTATCACTATTTTGGCTCCAAGGCCGGCCTGATCGCTGCCGTCGTCGAGACTTTCTACGACCGCTTCGAGGCCGCGGTGATGGACGTGAATCCGAAGCCGGGCGTCAGCTGGGGCGAGCGCGAGAAGCTGCGGCTGGAGCGCATGGTCGCCTTCCATTATGCCGAACCGCTGGCCTCGCTGATCCTCACGCGGCTGAGCCGCACGCCGGAAGTTGCGGCCGTGGAGGCCACCCGGCTGGCCCGGCATATCGAACTCGCCGCCCGCAACATCGAGATCGCGCAAAAACGCGGCGAGATTCCTGATGAACTCGACGCCCATCTGCTCGGCGCCATGATCCTGGGTGGCCTGCGCCAGGCGATCGGGCAGGCTCTGGCCGCGCCGAAACGGCCGACGCAGGCGCGGCTGGCCGAGCAGCTCTGGCAGTTCATCGCCGGCACGGCGCGGTTCAGGGCCGCAACAAAAAGAAAAAGCAGATAGGGAAACGCCATGCAGCCCGCCCAGCAGATCGAATGGCTTGAGCGCACCCGGCGCAACATCGCGGCCGGCACCACCGACATGGCGGACGACATCGCCCGTGTCGATGTGGTGCGCTACACCGATCCGGTTCGGCTGGCCGCCGAGCAGGACCTGCTGTTCCGGCGCCATCCCATCGCGGTGAGCTTTTCCTCCAAGCTGGCCCGGCCCGGCGATGTGGTGACGCATGACCTGCTCGGCCTGCCGATCCTGCTGACCCGCGACCGCGAGGGCCGGCTGAATGCCTTCCTCAATGTCTGCCGCCATCGCGGCGCGAAACTGGTCTGGCAGCGCGAAGCCTGCGGCCAGCGCGCGTTGGCCTGCCCCTATCATGCCTGGACCTATGATCTGGCTGGCAGCCTGCGCGGCATTCCGCACGAGGCCGGTTTCGCCCAGCTCGACAAGGCGACCCACGGCCTGGTTCGCCTGCCGGTGGCGGAAGCCTTCGGCATCGTCTTCGTCGTGCCGCAGCCTGGCGACAGCTACGACTTCAACGGCTTCTTCGCCTCGGTGCGCGGCGATCTCGAAGGCTTTGGCCTCGGCAGCCATGTGCTCTATGACGAACGCGAGATCGGCATCGCCGGCAACTGGAAGCTGGTGGTGGAAGGCGGCCTGGAGACCTATCACGTCCGCCAGGCGCATCGCGCCACCATAGCGCCGATGTTCGCCGACAATGTCGCGGTGGCTGATCGGCTCGGCCGCCATGCGCGGCTGTATTTCACCAAACGCAACGCGACCGAGCTGCAGGGGCAACCACTGGAGGGCAGGTCGGTGCGCGACTACGGCAACCCGCTCTATTACATCTTTCCCAACCTGGTCATCCTGGTGCAGCCCGACCATGCCACGGTGATGGCGGTGTTTCCGCAGGGCACCGATGCCAGCATCGTGCAGGGCGGCGCGCTGATCCCCGAACCGCCGCAGAGCGACAAGGCGCGTCAACACTGGGACAGGAACGTGAAGATTTTCTGGGATGCGCTGGACGAGGATTTCCAGATGGCCCAGGCGATCCAGCCCGGCTTTCGCTCGGGCGCCAACAGCCATGTCACCTTCGGCCGCTTTGAGCAGGGCTGCACATGGTTCCATGAGGAAATGGACCGCGTGCTGGCGGCCGGCCATGGAAGGTGATCAGGCGGCTTGATTTAGGTCAAGCTAAAACACAAATTTAGTGTATAAAATACCTTCAGATGGCCGATGCCCTGATTCGGCCAGGGAGGTGGACATGTACTCGCTTCGTGAAAAAGCCTGGTCGCCCTACGCGGCCGGCATCCTGATCGGCCTGCTGCAGATACCGGCATTCCTGCTGATCAACACGGCGCTCGGCG
>NZ_JANLJJ010000036.1:0-28363 GCF_029255545.1 Ferrovibrio sp.
ATCGAGCAGCGCCTGCGCGAGCTGATGGACATCCCGATCTTCCATGACGACCAGCATGGCACCGCGATCATCGCCGCCGCCGGCATGATCAACGCGCTGCAGCTCACCGGCCGCGACGTCAAGGACGCCAAGATGGTGGTGAACGGCGCCGGCGCCGCCGGCATCGCCTGCACCGAGCTGATGAAGGCGATGGGGATGCGGCATGAGAATGTCATCCTCTGCGACACCAAGGGCGTGGTCTACCAGGGCCGCACCGAGGGCATGAACCAGTGGAAGTCGGCCCATGCGGTGAAGACCGCGGCGCGCAGCCTGGAAGACGCCATGAAGGGCGCCGACATCTTCTTCGGCCTGTCGGCCAAGGGCGCGCTGACGCCCGAGATGGTGCGCTCGATGGCGGCCAACCCGATCATCTTCGCCATGGCCAATCCCGATCCCGAAATCACCCCGGAGGAAGTCGCCGCCACCCGCGGCGATGCCATCATGGCGACCGGCCGGTCGGACTATCCGAACCAGGTCAACAACGTGCTGGGTTTCCCCTATATCTTCCGCGGCGCGCTGGACGTGCGGGCGAAGACGATCAACGACGAGATGAAGATCGCCGCCGCCGAGGCCATCGCGATGCTGGCGCGCCAGGACGTGCCCGACGAGGTGGCTGCCGCCTATAAGGGCGACCGCCCGAAATACGGTCCCGGCTACATCATCCCCTCGCCCTTCGATCCGCGCCTGATCGTCGACGTGCCGCTGGCGGTGGCCAAGGCGGCCGTGAAATCCGGCGTGGCGCGCAAGCCGATCACCGACTGGGCCGCCTATGCCGCCAGGCTGCGGGCGCGGCTGAACCCTACGGTGGGCAGCCTGCAGATCTTCTTCGACCAGGTGGTGGCGAATCCAAAACGCGTGGTGTTCGCCGAGGGCGAGGAAGAAACCGTGATCCGCGCCGCATTGGCTTTCCGCGATGCCGGCTACGGCACGCCGGTGCTGATCGGCCGCAACGAGCGGATCGAGGCGACCATGCAGGCCATCGGCCTGAAGAACCTGGATGGCTGCGAGATCCACAATGCCCGCATCAGCGAGCATAATGCGCGCTATACCGAGTTCCTCTACAAGCGCCACCAGCGCCGCGGCATGCTCAAGCGCGACGCCCAGCGCCTGGTCAACCTGGATCGCAACGTGTTCGGCGCCTGCATGGTGGCCAATGGCCATGCCGACGCGATGATCACCGGCGTGACCCGCACCTATTCGGTGTCCTATGACGGCATCCGCATGGCGATCGATGCCCAGCGCGGCCAGCGCGTGATGGGCGTTTCGATCATCGTCGCCAAGGGCCGCACGGTGTTCATGGCCGATACCACCATCACCGAGCTGCCCGAGGCGAAGGACCTCTGCCAGATCGCGGTGCAGGCGGCGGCGATTGCCCGGCAGATGGGCCATGAGCCGCGCGTGGCCCTGCTGTCGCATTCCAATTTCGGCAACGCGCCGGGTGGCGTGGTGGAAAAGGTGCGCCAGGCCGTGATGGAGCTCGACGCGCTGCATGCCGGCGGCCATGGCGCCGAGTTCGAGTATGACGGCGAGATGTCGGCCGCCGCCGCCCTCAATCCCGACGTGATGAAGATCTATCCCTTCAACCGCCTGTCGGGCCCGGCCAACGTGCTGATCATGCCGGGCATCCACTCCGCCCTGCTCTCCTCGCAGCTGCTGCAGGAGCTGGGCGGCGGCACCGTGATCGGCCCGTTGCTGGTCGGCCTGGAAAAACCGGTGCAGATCGCCCAGATGGGCGCCAGCGTCAGCGACATCGTCAACCTTGCGGCGCTAGCAGCCTACAACGCCCGCTAAGACGGGCGCGGACGGCGTAAAACGCGCGCTGACGCGGCCGTGGGGCCGCACATAACGCGCGTTGCCCCGGAAAATGCGTCATGGCACGCTTCAGGCGTGCCATCCACGAGTTCCTTTTAAAATGCCGAAAAGGAACTCGTGGATGCCCGGGCCAAGCCCGGGCATGACGTCACCCCTTAGTCTGCCCTATGCCAGAATGGCCGCGCCAGCACGACCTCGATCTGCCCGCGTGTCAGACCGACATCGCGCAACTGCGCATCGGTCAAGGCCGCCAGTTCTTCGCGGATGCGCCAGCGCGCCTGCAGATAGACGAGCCAGGCGAACCAGCCGAATGGCGACGGCAGGTGCCAGGGCACGGCCGCGAGATCGGGCCGCAGCATCTGCGGTTGGGATGGGGAATGCGTACCGCCACAAGACATGTCTCACCTCCTGGTGGAGCGAGACAACGCTTGGCGGCCCATGATCCGGATTGAATGGAGGTCGCTGACCGGGCGGTTGTCGTGAGCCCGGTAACGGCGAAGATAATACGACGCGGCGCGAAGTCAATCGCAGAAATATCTGCCGCATTCGCCGGGCCAGCGTTCCGTGCTAGGCTTCAGCGTCATGATCGCCCGCTTCGTCATTCTGGCCGCCCTGCTATCGGCCCCGGCAGTCCTTGCGCAGGACTGCGCGCCACCGGCAGACCTGAAAGACGGCCTAGCCGTGGCGACGCCGCAGAACGCCGGCATGGATGCCGCCCTGCTGTGTTCCATCGGCGCGCGTTTCGAGGCGTGGAAAGAGGCCAATGCCCATGCCGTGCTGGTGCTGCGCCACGGCAGCCTAGTCTATGAGAAGTATTTTACAGGCACGGACGAACGCTATGGCGCGCCGCTGGGGATTGTCAGCTACGATGCAGGCAAGCTGCATGACCTGCGCTCGATCAGTAAAAGTGTTGTGTCGTTGCTGACCGGCATCGCCGTTGACAAGGGCTGGCTGTCTATCGACCAGTCGGCCTTTGCTTTCTTTCCCGAACATGGCGACCTGCGCACACCAGAGAAGGACCGCATCACCATCCGCCATCTGCTGATGATGGCAGCTGGTTTTGCCTGGGATGAAAATCTGCCTTACACCAATCCGGCCAACAGCGAAATCCGCATGATGTTTGCCAAGGATCGCCTGCGGTATGTGCTGGAACAGCCTGTCGTAGTTGAGCCGGGTAAGGTCTACAATTACAGCGGCGGCGCTACCGCATTGTTGGGTGGCATCCTGCAGAAGGTATCCGGCCGCCGCATCGATATGCTGGCGAAGGAAGAGTTGTTTGCCCCACTAGGCATCCGCGACTTCGAATGGATGCCGTATCAGCCGGATGGCGAACCGGCAACGGCATCGGGCCTGCGGCTGCGACCACGCGATCTGGCGAGGATCGGCCAGATGGTGCTGGACAAAGGCCGCTGGCGGGGCAAACAGATTGTTTCGGAAAGCTGGATCGCAGCCTCGATTACACCGCAGATCAACGGCCAGAGTCCATTCTTCTACGGCTATCAGTGGTGGCTCGGACGCTCGCTGCTGGATCAGCAACAAATCGACTGGGCCGCCGGCCTTGGCCTTGGTGGACAGCGCGTCTATGTGGTTCCGGCGCTGGATGCCGTGATCGTGGTGACGACGGGTTTGTATAATAGCGGGCTGCAGGGGGTCATCGGCCCCATTGTACTCAACCAGCATGTTCTACCGGCTGTAGTGAAGAGATAAGATGTGATCTGTTGCTGACATAACTGTCAGCACACATTCGTTTTATTTCAGCCGCCGCGACTTGCCACGCGGCGGCTTTTTCTTACCCTCCGCGCAGGTTTTACTCTGGAGTTTCCATGCGCATTCTCGCTTTTCTTGCTGTTGTTTTCCTCGCCCTGTCGACCTTCGCGCAGGCGCAGGTGCCGGTGCGCATCGCCTTCATCGATCCGCTGTCGGGCCCGATGGCCGCGGTGACGCAGAACGGCCTGAATCATTTCCGCTTCATGGCCGAGCGGCTGTCGGGCGACCGGGTGAAATTCGAGGTCACCGGCTACGACAACAAACTGAACCCGCAGGAAACCATCGTGCAGGCGCAGAAGGCGCTGGATGCCGGCATCCGCATCATCGCGCAGGGCAACGGCTCGGCCGCCGCCGGCGCGCTGACCGATTTCATCGCCAAGCATAATGAGCGCAATCCGGAGCAGGCCGCGCTGTATCTGAATTACGCCGCCGCCGATCCGGCGCTGACCAACGACAAATGCAGCCCGGCGCATTTCCGCTACGACGCCGATACCGACATGAAGATGCTGGCGCTGGCGAAATTCATCGGCGCACGCAAGGACATCAGGAAGGTTTACCTGATCAACCAGGATTATTCCTTCGGCCAGGCGGTGCGCGCCACCGCGCTGAAATTCATCAGAGCCGAGCGGCCGGATATCGAATTCGTCGGCGACGAACTGCATCCGCTGGCCAAGATCAACGACTTCACACCCTATGTGACAAAGATCAAGGCGAGCGGCGCCGACAGCGTGATCACCGGCAACTGGGGCAACGACCTGGCGCTGCTGCTGAAGGCGGCGGCCGATGCCGGCCTGCAGGCCGGCTGGTATACCTATTACGCCAGCGGCGTCGGCAGCCCGACCATCGTGCGGCAGACCGGTCTGGCGCATCGCGTGTTCGCCGTCGTGGAAGGCCATGCCAACCTGCCGCAGCAAGACAGGATCGAAGACGACTACCGCGCGCGTTTCGGCGGCAATTTCGTGGTGCCGCGCATCCGCCTGCTGATGGACATGCTGAACGATGCCGTGGTGAAAAGCGGCAGCGCCGAACCGCGCAAGCTGCAGCCGCTGCTGGCGCAATCCACGGCGAAGACCATGTATGGCGCGACCGCCGGCATGCGCGGCAGCGACCACCAGCTGCTGCAGGATCTGTATGTCGCCTCGCTCGGTCCGCTGGACGGCACGATGAAATACGACGAGGAAAAGACCGGCTGGGGCTGGAAAACGGCCGGCGTGGTGAAGGCGGCCGAGACCGCACTGCCGAGTTCGTGCAAGATGGGGGCGCTGTAGGCCGCGCCAATCGGTTGTTGTGACCGGCCTGCACGCGTGCTTTTAAAAACTCGTGGATGCTCGGCCTGGAAGGATATTCCTGAGCCCGAGCATGACGGTTTATAGGATAGTCACGCCATGCCGGTGACGAGGTCGACCGGCTGGTCGAGATCCATGCCGGCCTTCTCGAAACCCTTGCGCCAGTCGGTGAGGTGGCGCCGCGTCCACAGCCGCGCCATCTCGATGTCGCGGCGGCGCAACGATTCCACCAGCATGCGGTGCGCCTCGATCAGGCGTTGCGCGCCGTGTTCGGTGGCGCGCACCGCCACGTTGGTGGTGGGATAGATCAGCATGTTGGACGGTTCGCGCGCCAGTTCGAGCACGCGATTGCGGCCGGTCTTTTCCAGCAGCAGATGAAATTCGCTGTCGAGCGCGGCCACCGCGGCGGGATCGTCCATCGCCTCTTCGGTGGCGGCGATATTGGCATCCAGGCCGGCAATCTCTTCCGGCGTGGCGCGTTCGACGGCCAGCTCAATCGAGGCGAGGCTGAGCGCCATGGTGGCTTCCCACAATTCGCGGAAGCTGACCTGATGCAGCATCAGCGCGCGGCTGGCGCGGGTGGCGAGCCGGTCGTAATGCGGCAGGCCGACGGCAAGCCGGCGGCTGGAATCGCGATGCACCATGCCGCCCTGCTCGAGCAGGCGGATGCCCTCGCGCACGGTGGAGCGGTTGACACCGAACTGACGTACCAGCTCGGCCTCGGTGCCGATCGGATCACCGGGACGCAGACGGCCGGACAGGATCTCGCGCTCGATCGCCTCGGCCACCATCTGGTAGGCCGGCACCGGTGTGATGCGTCCGAATTTCTCGGCCGACTCAGACATTTATCCCCCGATCCCGAACCCGTTTCCGGCGCGGCCGACGCAGCGATTCGCGACCACCGGCAGAATGGGCGATGATCGGCATTTGCGCCAGCCGGGTCCAGCAATTGAGTGTTTGACTTAGGTCGGATTGTCCGACAATCATGGTCGCCAAGCAAAATAAAAATGGTCCAGGGAGGCCACGCTGATGAGAGTGCGCCGTTTCGGACGGTCCTTGCTGGCCGTCCTTGCCGTTGGTTTTGCACTGCACGCTCCACTGTCTGGCCTGAACAGGCCAGCCTCAACCGGAGCCCGGGCCGCGGAATTGCTGCCGCAGGGCGACCCGGCGGCCCTTGGCTTCGCCGCCGACCGCCTCGCCCGCATCACCACCCGCCTGAAAGCCGATTCCGAGGCCGGGATCATTCCCGGCGCCGTGCTGCTGATCGCACGCCAGGGCAAGATCGCCTATTTCGAGGCGATGGGCGTTCGCGACCCGCAGACCAAGGCAGCGATGACGCGGGACACCATCTTCCGCATCTATTCGATGACCAAGCCGATCGTGACCGCGGCGGCGATGATGCAGGTGGAAGAAGGCCGCCTTGCGGTGGGCGATCCGCTCGCCCGCTATGTGCCGGCCTTCACCAAGCCACAGGTCGGCGTGGAAAAGCCGGGCCCCGACGGCAAGCCCGTGCTTGAACTGGTGCCGGCGCAGCGCGCGATCAGCATCCAGGACCTGATGCGCCATACCTCGGGCATCACCTACGGCTTTTTCGGCGTCGGCGCGGTGAAGGCGCAGTATCGCGAGGCCGGCGTGATGGACGGCGAATTCGACAATGCCGAATTCGCCGAACGCATCGCCAGGCTGCCGCTGGCCTATCAGCCCGGCACGGTCTGGGATTACAGCCATTCCACCGACATCCTCGGCCGCGTGGTGGAAGTGGTGGACAAGAAACCGCTGGGCCAGGTGCTGAAGGATCGCCTGCTTAATCCCCTGGGCATGAAGGACACGGCCTTTTTCGTCACCGATGCCGCGAAGCAGCCCCGCGTGGCCGAGCCCTTCCCCGATGACCGCAGCCTGGGCGGCGGCGTGGAATTCTTCGATCCGCGCAAGGCCGGCAAATATGAATCCGGCGGCGGCGGCCTGACCGGCACGGCGATGGACTACGCGCGTTTCCTGCAGATGCTGCTGGACGGCGGCGCGCAGAACGGCAAGCGCTACCTGAGCCTGAAGACGCTGGCCTACATGACCTCTGACCATATGGGTATGGGCGTCGTTCCGGGGCCCTATTTCCTGCCCGGCCCCGGCTATGGCTTCGGCCTGGGCTTCGGCGTGCGCAAGGATGGCGGCGTCTCGGCCGATCCCGGCAGCGCCGGCGACTATTACTGGGGCGGCGCCGGCGGCACCTATTTCTGGGTCGATCCGAAGGAGAAGATGTTCGTCGTCTTCATGATGCAGTCGCCGAAACAGCGACTGACCTACCGCGCCCTGGTGCGCAACATGGTCTATGCGGCGATGGTGAAGTGAGAGAGAACACGCCGCGCAGGACCTGAACACCAGACAGGCAGAACCGAACACAGGAATTCGCCGCGTGAGCGGCGGATCGGCGGACCGGAAGCCGCCGTGACATAAAAGATGGAGGAAACAATGCCGACTCGTCGTTATGGGACAGGCCTTGCCGTTGCTGCTCTGGCAGCCGGCCTGGGATTGGCAGCACCAGCCATGGCACAGGTGAAGATCGCGTTCATCGATCCGCTCTCAGGCGCCATGGCGCCGATCGGCGAGCATGGCGTGAAGCATTTCCAGTACATGATCGACAAGATCAACGCCAAGGGCGGGGTGAACGGCCAGAAGATGGAGCTGATCACCTTCGACAACAAGCTCAGCCCGCAGGAAACCGTGATCGCGGCGCAGAAGGCGATCGATGCCGGCGCCCGCATCCTCACGCTCGGCAACGGCTCGGGCGCGGCGGCGGCGATGATCGATTTCGTCAACAAGCACAACGACCGCAATCCCGGCAAGGAAGTGGTCTACCTGAACTACGCCGCGGTCGATCCGGCCTTCACCAATGACAAATGCAGCTACTGGCATTTCCGCTGGGATGCCCATAGCGACATCAAGATGCAGGCCCTGACCAGCTACATGAAGGGCAAGCCGGGCATCAAGAAGGTCTACCTGATCAACCAGGATTACTCCTTCGGCCATGCCGTGCGTAAAGCCGCCAACGAGATGGTCAAGGCCAAGCGGCCCGACGTGCAGATCGTCGGCGACGAGCTGCATCCGCTGGCCAAGATCACCGACTTCGCGCCCTATGTCGCCAAGATCAAGGCGAGCGGCGCCGACAGCGTGATCACCGGCAACTGGGGCAGCGACATCGCGCTGCTGCTCAAGGCCGCGGCCGACGCCAACCTGCAGGTCGACTGGTACACCTATTATGCCGGCGGCGCCGGCGGCCCGACCGCGATCAAGCAGACCGGGCTGAAGGACCGCGTGTTCCAGATCACCGAAGGCCATGCCAACGTCAACACGCCGGAAAACCATGCCTGGGAGCAGGATTTCCGCAAGAAGAGCGCCGGCCAGGGCTGGTGGTATCCGCGCGTGCGCAACGAGATGGAGATGCTGGCCAAGGCGATGAACGAAGCCAAGTCGAACAATCCGAAGGTGTTCGCCGAGAAGCTGCGCGGCATGAAGTACAAGCTGATCTACGGCACCGAGGCCTACATGCGGGCGGAAGACCACCAGTTCTTCCAGGACATGTATATCTCGAACCTGACCCCGCTGGCCGGCGACATGAAGTTCGACGAGGAGAATACCGGCTGGGGCTGGCGCACCGCCGCCAAGATCCCGATGGGCAATACCGACGTCCCCACCACCTGCAAGATGGCCAAACCAAGCTGAGCAGGCTTGCCTGACGGGCGGCCCCGGGTGAAAACCGGGGCCGCGACGTCTGTCCTGCTGTGGTAGTGTCGGTATCGAGCGTAACGGGGGCGTGCGTGCTGGAACTGGTGATTTTCTCGACGCTGAACGGCGTGCTGTACGGCATGCTGCTATTCCTTCTGGCCAGCGGCCTGACGCTGATCTTCTCGATGATGGGCGTGCTGAATTTCGCCCATGCCAGCTTCTACATGCTGGGCGCCTATTTCGGCTTCCAGCTCAGCCAGTGGCTGAATTTCTGGACCGCGCTGATCGTCGCCCCGGTGCTGGTCGGCCTGATCGGCGCCGGAGTCGAGCGCTGGGGCCTGCGCACGGTGCATAAATGGGGCCATGTCGCCGAATTGCTGTTCACCTTCGGCCTAGCCTTCGTGATCGAGGAGCTGGTGCAGATGGTCTGGGGCAAGCTGCCGGTCGATTACCGCGTGCCGCCCCTGCTGGATTTCCCCGCCTTCGAGCTGTTCGGCACCACCTATCCCGCCTTCCGCATGTTCATGCTGCTGATCTCGGTGGCGATCTTCCTGGTGCTGCTGATGGTGCTGACGCGCTCGCGCATCGGCCTGATCATCCAGGCGGCGCTGAGCCATCCCAACATGGTGGCCATGCTGGGCCACAACGTGCCGAAGGTGTTCATGCTGGTCTTCGGCTGCGGCTGCGGCCTGGCCGCGATTGCTGGTGTGATCGCCGGCCCGGCCCTGGTGACCCAGCCGAGCATGGCCCATGTGCTGGGGCCGATCCTGTTCGTCGTGGTGGTGTTCGGCGGCCTGGGCTCGCTGCCCGGCGCCTTCATCGCCTCGCTGCTGATCGGCCTGATCCAGACCTTCGCCATCGCCATCAACTACTCGCTGGGCGATGCGCTCGCCAGCCTGGGCATGGCGCGGCCGCTGCAGGGCGTGCTGAGCGACCTGTGGCAGGTGACGGTGGCGCAGATCGGCCCGGTGGTGCCATATCTGATGCTGGTGCTGATCCTGGTCTTCCGGCCCACCGGCCTGATGGGCACGCGGGAGAGCTGAGATGGCGATCACCACCATGACCAAACCCGCCTCTCTGCCGCTCGACCTGGCGAAGCGCTACGGCATCTGGATCCTCGCCGCCGCGGTGATGATCGTGCTGCCAAAGATTTTCACCTCCGGCGCGGCGCTGACCACCATGTGCCTGATGGGCATCATGATCGTGTTCAGCCTGAGCTATAACATGCTGCTGGGCCAGACCGGCATGCTCAGCTTCGGCCATGCGGTCTATTACGGACTGGGCGGCTTCCTCGCCGTGCATGCGATGAACACCATCGCCGCCGACAGGCTGCCGATCCCGCTGCCCCTGCTGCCGCTGGCCGGCGGCGCCATGGGTCTGCTGTTCGGCATCATCTTCGGCGCCGTCTCCACGCGGCGGGCCGGCACGGTCTTTGCCATGATCTCGCTGGGCCTGGGCGAGCTGATCGCATCATTGTCGCTGATCCTGCGCGGCTTTTTCGGCGGCGAGGAAGGCATCACGGCGAACCGCACCAAGATGCTGACCCTGTTCGGCGTGCGCTTCGGGCCGCAGATCGAGGTCTATTACCTGATCGCCGCCTGGTGCTTCGTCTGCATCATCGCCATGTTCGCCTTCACCCGCACGCCGCTGGGCCGCATGTGCAACGCGGTGCGCGAGAATCCCGAGCGCGCCGAATTCGTCGGCTACTCGACCCAGATGGTGCGTTTCATCGCCTTCTGCATCGCCGGCTTCTTCGCCGGCATCGCCGGCGGACTGGCCGCGATCAATTTCGAGCTGATGAACGCGGTCAACATCTCGGGCGCGCAGTCGGGCGTGGTGCTGCTGATGGCCTATATCGGCGGCGTCGGCCATTTCTTCGGCCCGATCATGGGCGCCGTGCTGGTCACCCTGCTGCAGGTGATGCTGTCGGACATCACCGGGGCCTGGATGCTGTATTTCGGCCTGATCTTCATCATGATGGTGATGTTCGCGCCGGGCGGCATGGCCGGCCTGATCATGCTGCATCTGCCGCTGTGGCAGCGCGGCACGCTGCTGCGCGTGCTGCCGCATTACGCGGTGATGGCCGTGCCCTGCGCGATGGGGCTGGCCGGGCTGGTGCTGCTGATCGAGGCGGCGCATCACCAGCTGGTCAAGGCGGCCAGCGACGGCCCGGCCATGAAACTGGCGGGCTTCGCCTTCGCCTCCAATGCCGCGCCACCCTGGATCGTCGCGGCCGCGTTGCTGGGCGCCGGGCTGTGGCTCGGCCGGCGCTGGGCGCCGCGGCTGACCGCCGCCTTCGCGGAGGCCGCCCGATGACCGCGCTCGCCCTCGACGACCTGCACAAGAGCTTCGGCGCCACGCCGATCATCCGTGGCGTCTCGCTGGAGGTGGCGAAAGGCGAACGCCATGCCATCATCGGCCCGAACGGCGCCGGCAAGTCGACCCTGTTCCACCTGATCTCCGGCCGCTTCCCCCTGAGCAGCGGCCGCATCAGCCTGAACGGCGAGGACATCACCGGCCTGAAACCCTATGAGATCAACCGCCGGGGCCTGAGCCGCAGCTTCCAGGTCACCAACATCTTTCCGCGCCTGGCCGTGTTCGAGAACCTGCGCTGCGCCGTGTTGTGGCAGATGGGCTACCGCTATTCCTTCTGGCACAACATCCGCAAGGCGACAGACGCCAACGACCGCGCCGAGGCCGTGCTGCAGCAGATCGGGCTGGCCGAGCGCGCCATGATGCCGGCCGGGCTGCTGACCTATGCCGAGCAGCGCGCGCTGGAAATCGGCATCACCATCGCCGGAGGCGCCGAGGTGGTGATGCTGGACGAGCCGACCGCGGGCATGAGCCGCTCGGAGACCGCGCATTTCGTGGCGCTGATCCGCAAGGTGACCGAGGGCCGCACCCTGATCATGGTGGAGCATGACATGGGCGTGGTGTTCGACCTGGCCGACCGCATCTCGGTGCTGGTTTACGGCCAGATCATCGCCTGCGACACGCCGGTGAAGATCCGCAGCAACAAGGCGGTGCAGGAGGCCTATCTCGGACAGGCGCTGGAGACGGAGCACTGACATGACCAGCCAAACCGCAAATGGCGCGATGCTCGATGTCCGCGACCTGCATGCCTTCTATGGCAAGAGCCATATCCTGCATGGCGTGACCTTCACGGTGCAGCCGGGCGAGATCGTCTCGCTGCTGGGCCGCAACGGCGTCGGCCGCTCGACCACGATCAAGGCGATCATGGGCGACGTGCCGCCGCAGGGCTCGATCCTGTTCAAGGGCGCGCAGATCGTCGGCCGCAAGCCGCACGAGATCGCCCGGCTCGGCTTAGGCTATGTGCCGGAGAACCGCGACATATTCCCCGGCCTCACCGTGCGCGAGAACCTGTATCTGGGCCAGAAATCGACCCGGGGCGGCGGCCGCTGGTCGATGCAGGACATGTTCGAGATCTTCCCGCGCCTGGAAGAGCGCGCCGACACGCCGGCCGGCGTGCTGTCGGGCGGCGAGCAGCAGATGCTGACCATGTGCCGCACCCTGATGGGCGACCCCGACCTGATCATGGTGGACGAGCCGACCGAGGGCCTGTCGCCCATGATGGTGGAGCATGTCGGCAAGCTGCTGGAGCGGATCGCCGCGCGCGGCATCTCGATCCTGCTGGTCGAGCAGAAGCTGACCATCGCGCTGAAGATCTGCCAGCGGCTTTATGTGATGGGCCACGGCCATATGGTGTTCGAGGGCACGCCGCAGCAATTGCTGGCGGACGCCGCCATCCGCAAGGAATGGCTGGAAGTCTAGGTCGGGTAGCAGAATTCGCTTGCCCGGCTGCCTATGCGTGCATAACACTTCCTGCGGGTCATCGGCAGGAAGGAAGCATTCCCCATGGATCTGTCACCCTCAGTGATCGTCCTGATCGTTCTGGCGGCGCTTGTCATCATCACCATCCTCGCCGGCGTGAAGACCGTGCCGCAGGGCCAGCAATGGACGGTCGAGCGCTTCGGCCGCTACATGCGCACGCTGACGCCCGGCTTCAGCATCATCATTCCCTATATCGAGCAGATCGGGCGCCGCATGTCGGTGATGGAGACCGTGCTCGACATCCCCGAGCAGGAAGTCATCACCAAGGACAATGCCACGGTGACCGCCGATGGCATCGTGTTCTACCAGATCCTCGACCCGGTGAAGGCCGCCTACGAGGTGCAGAATCTCAACCTCGCCCTCAGCAACCTCGCGATGACCAACGTGCGGTCGGTGATCGGCGCCATGGATCTGGACGAGGTGCTGTCGCAGCGCGACCAGATCAACCGCCGCCTGCTGTCGGTGATCGACCAGGCCACCAATCCCTGGGGCCTGAAGGCGACCCGCATCGAGATCCGCAATATCCAGCCGCCGCAGAACCTGCTCGACGCCATGGGCAAGCAGATGATCGCCGAGCGCAGCAAGCGCGCCGAAATCCTGGCGGCGGAAGGTGAGAAGCAGGCGGCGATCCTGCGCGCCGAGGGCCGCAAGCAGGCCGCCGTGCTGGAGGCGGAGGGCCGCCGCGACGCCGCCCTGCGCGATGCCGAGGCGCGTGAGCGTCTGGCCGATGCCGAGGCCAAGGCGACCCAGGCCGTCAGCGAGGCGATCGCCGGCGGCAACATGGCGGCGATCAACTACTTCGTCGCCCAGAAATACATCGAAGCCTTCGCCCGGCTGGCCGACAGCCCGAACCAGAAGCTGATTTTCATGCCGATGGAGGCGACCGGCGTGATCAGCAGCCTGGCCGGCATCGCCGAACTGGCCAAGGAGGCGCAATCGCGCAGCGCGCCGGCGACGCCGAAGCCCTGGGGCGAGACAAAGGCCTGAGCATGCTGGCGCCCTTCACACTCCTGGCCTGGCACTGGCTCGCCGCCGGCGTCGCCCTGGCCGTGCTGGAAATCCTTGTTCCGGGCAACGTGGTGATCTGGATCGGGATCGCCGCCGCCCTGGTCGGGCTGGCGATGCTGGTCGCGCCCGAGCTGTCCTTCGCCGGCCAGATCGGGTTGTTCGCCGTGCTGGCCGTGCTTTCGCTGGGGCTTGGCATCGCCCTGCGCCGCCGGCGCGGCCAGGCCGAGGTGGCGGTCAATATCGGTTCGAGCCGGTTCATCGGACAGACCGCCATCCTGGAAAGCGCCATCGTCGCCGGCCGCGGCGAGGTGATTCTGGGCGACAGCATCTGGCCGGTGCAGGGCCCAGATCTTCCCGCCGGCAGCCTGGTGGTCATCACCGGCAGCGATGGCGTGCTGCTGACCGTGGAAGCGAAAACCTGATCGCGGCGGCCGGCGGATGCTGATCACGGGCCAGACATAACGGACGCTTCGACCCATGCGGTTCCTGCGCATCCTGCTCCTGTCCGCTGCCCTGCTGCTGGGCGGCGCGCTCTTCTTCGGCACGCAGGCCCAGGACGCGGCAAAGCCGGAACCCGACGGACTGCAGAACCAGGAGATCGCCGTCGCGGCCGCCAAGGCGGCGGTCGCCGCCCATGCAGAAGGCGATCTGCGCGAGGCCGTGCTGGCCTACAGCGTCGCCCTGCTGCTCGGCCTGCCGCCAGAGTTGGTTCTGCCGGTTGAGGCCGGCTTCTGCATCGCCAAACTGAGCATCCGCATCAACCGCGTCGCGATTGACGCCTGCCACGCCGTGCTGCGCCATGGCGGCGACAGCGGCCAGGAGCATGCCGAATTGCTGGGCGACATGCTGGGCTCGATGGCGTTGCTGCTCAGCGACGAAAGCTATTTCGACGAGACCGAGCGGGTGCTGCGGGAATTCGACCGCCGCTATGCCGGCCTGCAGGACCCCGACATGACCTTCGACCGCCAGCGCATCGACATGGCGCGCGCCGAGATGCTGCGCGGGCGCCGCCAGCCGGCCGAGGCGATCGCCATCATCAACCGCCTGGCCAGGGAGCGCCTGCAATTCCCGTATGACTATCCGAGCATCGCGAAGGAGCTGGATACGCTGACCCTGCTGCGCATCCACCTGTTCGCCGCGCATGACATGGGCGACCTCGGTACGCTGAAGGATTCGCTCCACCGCTTTGCCAAGGTGGGCGAGAACCTGCGCACGGCCGAAGGACTGGATTATGCCGGCGCCATCATGACCTGCCAGGCCTATATCCTGGCGATATGGCCCGACCGCAGCGAGCCGGGACTGGTTGAGCAGATCGACCTGCGCACCGACGGGCTGCTGCTGTTCCTGGAACGCTCTTTCCAGAAGAACCGGCAGCGCGCCATGCTGCCGCCGGCATCCATGCGGCTGGTCAAGCTGTGCGGCGCGCCGGCCTATTTCGCCCTGATGCCGCTTGAGCTTTACCGCGAGCTGGAACAGCAGGATCTCGGCATCGAGGCGGTGCGCGCCCTGCTGGAGGATTACGACAACAGCCGCTTCGCCGAAGCCAATGCGCGATTCGAAACCCTGACCAAGGGCCTTGAGGCCGTCGGCCACCCGCGCACCATTCAGATGGCGCGCCGGCTGGCGCTGCTGCGCAAATACCTGCTCAACGCGCCGGGACGCCGCGCCCGCGGCTGAAACCTCAGGCCGGCGTCGCCAGCTTGAGCCCGACGATGCCGGCCACGATCAGCCCGATGCAGGCCAGTCGCAATGCGGCGGCGCTTTCGCCAAACAGAACAATGCCGAGAAGCGCGGTGCCGATGCCGGTCCAGATTGCATAGGCAGTGCCGAGCGGCAGGCTTTTCAGCGCCAGGCCAAGCAGCAGGATGCTCAGAACCATAGATGCGAGAGTGACCAGACTGGGCCAGAACCGCGTGAAGCCATCGGTGTATTTGAGCCCAACCGCCCAGCCGACCTCGGTCAGGCCCGCAATAAACAGGATGATCCATGCCATAGCGAATTGCTCCTTCGCTCTGTCAGACGTCCGGCGCCGGTGCGCTGTGACATCATGGCAGGGGCGTCCCTACCGGATGGATACGTGGAAGCCGGGTCGTCCCGGCTGGGCCGATATGGGGTCGCGGCCCCGCATGATCAAGCCGACGCGTGGTCAAGCCGGTGTCATGATCTGCGCCGACAGCACCATGTCGGGCGATTCGCCATCGCCGGCCAGCGGCAGGATCAGGCCTTCGAAATTGGCTGACAGGCCATCGGCCGTGATGCCGGCGACGCTGGCCCAGAGCGGCAGGCGCGCCTGCACCGCCTGCAGATAGGCCAGATGGGCGCGGGCGGCAAAGGCGGGATCGGGATGCTGGTCGAGGAACTGGCCGGTCAGGTCAAAGCCGCGATACACCGTCACCGCGCTGCCGAACAGGCGGTAACGAAACCGCGGCCCGTCCGGCCCGGGCAGGATGTCGAGCAGGAACAGATGGCCGAGCAGGTACTGCAGTCCTTCCGGACGGAAATCGCCGCGGGCCGGCAGGCTACGGCCGGCCCGCCAGCCATCCCAGTCCCGCAGCAGGCGCAGCAGCCGGGCATCGGCAATATGCGATGCCACCATCTCTGGCGTCGCGCAGACGACATTACGCACATGCGCCTGCTGATGTTTCGATGCTGTCTTGTCGGCCCGTTCGGTCATCGGGCCTGAATATCAGAATTCCTGCCAGTCGTCGCCTTCGTCCGGGGGCGATGCCGTGGCAGCAACGACCACCGGCTTCACTGCAGGCTTTATGGTCGCGACAGGCTTGGCGACGGGCTTCACCATCGGTCGCGACGCGGGCTTCGATGCTGGCCGCGATACCAGACTGGACACAACAGGCGTTACCTTGCCGGGTTTTGCGCTGACCACTCGTGTCGGAATGGTTGTGGCCGGAACCACCGGCGCGGAGCTCTCGCCGGTCTTGAAGAATCCGACCAGTTCGGCCAGCTGCCGGCCCTGACCGGCCAGGTTCTGGGCCGAAGCCGACGTCTCCTCCACCAACGCGCCGTTGCGCTGGGTCATCTCGTCCATCGTGCCGACGGCGGTGTTGATCTGATCCAGGCCGGTGGCCTGTTCCCTGCTGGCCGCCGCGATTTCAGCGACGATATCGGTCACCTTCTTCACCGCATTGACGATATCCGTCAACGAGGATCCGGTCTGGTTCACCAGGGTCGCGCCGGTTCTCACCTGGGCATTGGAGTCCTGAATCAGCGCCTTGATGTCTTTCGAGGCATTGGCCGAACGTTGCGCCAGGGCGCGCACTTCCTGCGCCACCACGGCAAAGCCCTTGCCAGCCTCGCCGGCGCGGGCGGCTTCCACCGAGGCGTTCAGCGCCAGCAGGTTGGTCTGGAAGGCGATCTCGTCGATCAGCCCGACGATGTCGGAAATCTTGCGGGCGCTTTCCTCGATCTGCGTCACGGCCGAGACCGCATCGCGGACCACGGAACCACCCTTCTCCGCCGTCTCGCGCGCCGCCATGGCCAGCTGGCTGGCGGCCTGGGCGTTGTCGGCATTCTGCTTCACCGTCGCGGTGATCTGGTGCATCGACGCGGCAGTTTCCTCAATCGATGCCGCCTGCGATTCCGTGCGCTGCGCCAGGTCTTGCGACCCTGAGGAAATCTCGGCCGAGGCATTACGCACCAGCGACGCGCTTTCGCCCAGCTGGCCGGCGAAATCGCGCAGCCGCGCCACGGTATCGCGGGCCGCATCAGCCAGGGCGGCGAAAGCGCCCTTGTATTGTCCGGCCGTCGAGCGGGTCAGGTCGCCGGTGCTCAGCGCCTGCAGCACCGCGCCCAGATCACGCATTACGCCCTGCATGGTATCGGCAAGGCCGTTGAGCTGCTGGGACAGTTCGCGGAACACGCCATCCTTGCCGGCAAGGTCAATCCGGTCCGAAAAATTGCCTTCGCCGACGGCGGCGCAGAACTGCGCGATCTCGCGGCTGATCACAGCTTCCGCCTCGCGCTGGGCCGCCAGGCGTTTCGCCTCGGCCTCGGCGCGGCTGCGTTCCCCGGCTTCCAGTTTCGCTTTTTCCTCGGCATTGCGCTGGAACACGCTGAGCGCCTGGGCCATGTCGCCGACTTCGTCCTTGCGGTTGGCATAACCGATTTCGGCCGCTTCGCCCTGGGCGATGCGCGTCATGGTGCCGGTGATCGCGCCCAGCGGGCTGACCACGCGGCGCAGGAAAAACACTGCGCCGCCGATCACCAGCAGCACGGCCAGGGCGGCCACCGCCGACTGGATGGCCAGGCTGTTCGTGCGTTCGGCGATCAGCATGTCGGCCACGCGCAGCGCCTCGTTCACGGCGGCGTCGCGCAGGTGGCCGGCGACATAGAGCTGCGGATTGTGGCGCGTACGGAATTCAGTGGCGGTGAAGGGCCATTGGCCACCCTTGTCGCTGCCAGCGCGGATTTCGGCATAAAGCGCCGGCAGGCCGGTCTTGAAATAGCCCGCCTCGGTCTTCTGCACCATCTCCTTCAGTTCGGCGCCGGCATCGATCATCGCCATGGTCATGGCGATGCGGCCCCACAGCGCCTCCATGCGGCCAGTATAGTCGGCATAGCGCACATTGGTTTCCGGCGCGATCGGCTTGCCCGAGACGATCACGTTCACCATCACGGTGCCGCGGGCGCCGGCCAGGGCCCGCATGTCGGCAGCCAGGCGCGCGATGCTCATCGGCGAGGCGACATCGCTGTCGGCCCGCGAGATCGCGGCATCGATGGCGTTCAGGGCCGGCGTCATGTTGCCAACCAGGTCAACGAAGGCCGGCGAATAGCTCTTCACCACCTCGGCGGGGCGTTCGGCCAGCGGCCTGACGATGGCGGCATCGACCTTGCGGCGCCACTCCACCACCGTCGCCCGGGCCTTTTCGATACGTGCGATGTCGATGGCCCGGTTGGCCGTGACGTGGCCCAGATCCAGCACCCGCTTGAAGGCGGCATCGGTATTGGCGCGCGGCCTGGCGATATTGTCGGCCCCTGGATCGTAGGTCTTGTTGTCCAGCAGGGCGCCGTTATCGACGCCGCGTTCGATGCCGATCAGCTCGTTCAGGCGCATCAGCTCGCCCTGCACGGCAGCGAGCCCACGCGCCGTGATGGCACTCTGGCGATCCTGATAGGCCTCGCGGATCATGACGCCGGTGACACCAAGCACGATCACGGCGATGACCAGCATCAATGCCAGGAAACTGCTGCGAATACGCATAACCCACCCCTTTGACTGCCTGGAAGATCCGTTAAATCCTTATACGGACTATTGCGGCGGGATGGTTAACATCCCGTTGTGCGGTGCAGCAGGCCTATCCGGCCCGGCCGGCCCGGACAAGGGCGGAGGCGCGGGTGCAGGGGTGCTATGAATTATCGTTATGGTTTGAAGAGCATGGCCGGGAGGCACCAGCCGTCGCCTGCTCCGGCAGAGCAAAAAAATATGGGGCCGCCGCGGTTGCGAGACGGGGACTGGCGCGGCGGCCCCAGCATCTGCCGGGCGGAGGGGCGGGAGGCCCGGCAGATATTCGGATGGTATTTACTCGGCGGCTTCGGCCAGGGCCTCGCCCATGGCGGCTTCGCCGTCGAGCGTGACGGCCACCGCATGCACCACGGCGGCGATACGCGCAGCCTGCTGCACCTGCTCGGCGGTCATGCCGGCCTTGCGCAGTTCATGCTCGTGGGCGACCAGGCACATGCCGCAGCCCTTCACGGCCGAGACGGCAAGCGACCAGAGTTCAAAATCGGCCTTCTCGACGCCGGGCTTAGCAATCACGTTCATGCGCAGCTTGGCCGGCAGGGTCTTGTACTGATTCTCACCACCGCCCTCGCCCATCAGGTGGACGAAGCGGTAGTAGATGTTGTTCATGCCCATGATCGCGGCAGCAGCTTTGGCGGCGGTCAGCGCTTCCGGGGAAAGCTGCGGACCGAATTCGGCCAGGATGGCGCGGATCGTGGACGGCTCGCGGGCGGCGAGCGCGGAGGCGACGAAGGTGCCGGCGCGCTGCTGCTCGGTCAGGCCCGGCTCGGTGGCCAGCGAGCCCAGATTGAGCTTGAGGTCGCGGGCATAGTCGGGCAGGTGGTTCTTCAGGCTTTCGAGGCTCATGACAAAATCCCTCTGATATCTTGCGGCCGGAGACCCGCCGCGCTGCACGCAGCGCGGCGGAATCGGTCAGTGCCTTAGGCGGCGGGCTTGAGAACCTCTTCGCCCTTCTGCCAGTTGCAGGGGCAAAGCTCGTCGGTCTGCAGGGCGTCGAGCACACGCAGCACCTCGGCCGGGTTGCGGCCGACGCTGAGGTCGTTCACCGAGACGAAACGGATGATGCCTTCCGGATCGACGATGAAGGTGGCGCGCAGGCAGACGCCTTCGGCCTTGTCGAGGATACCAAGCTGCTGGCTCAGGTCGCGCTTGATGTCAGCGAGCATTGCGAACGGCAGGTCCTTGAGGTCGGCGTGGTTGTTGCGCCAGGCCAGGTGGACGAACTCAGAATCGGTCGACACGCCGTAGACAACGGTGTCGCGATCATTGAAGTCGCCATTCAGCTTGCCGAAGGCGGCGATCTCGGTCGGGCAGACGAAGGTGAAATCCTTCGGCCAGAAGAACACGACCTTCCACTTGCCCTTGTCGGACTCGTTCGAGATGTCGGTGAAGGCCTTTTTCGGGTCGGTCGAAACGACGGCCTTGAGGGTGAAGTCGGGGAACTTGTCGCCGATGGTCAGCATTTGGATAGGCTCCTCTCTTGGATACGAAACGGTCTCAGGTCCGGGGCGGCGGGGCTGGTCACCGATTAGGGTCTGCGCCTCGCTCGAAGTGATAATTAGACGCTTTCTAATTATCGTTCCAGCGGATAATTCCGTTGAAATTAATCGACATAATCGATTTAAATAACCCCATGCTGAACCTGCCCACCCTGCGGCAATGGCGCTACCTGGTCGCATTGGCGGAAATCCGCCATTTCGGCAAAGCCGCCGAAGCCTGCTTCGTCACCCAGTCGACCCTGTCGGCCGGCATCCAGGAGCTGGAAAACCAGCTCAGTGCCGCCCTGGTCGACCGCACCAAACGCAAGGTGGTGCTGACCCCGCTGGGCGAGGAGCTGGCCGGGCGGGCGCGCGAATTGCTGCGCGAGGCGGAGGAGATGGTACTGGTGGCGCGCGCTGCCGCCGCGCCGTTGAGCGGACCGCTGCGGCTGGGCGTGATCCCGACGATTTCGCCCTTCCTGCTGCCGCGCGTGCTGCCCAATCTGCGCCGGCGTTTCCCCGACCTGAAACTGTTCCTGCGCGAGGACCTCACCGCGCGGCTGATCGAGCAATTGCAGGCCGGCAAGCTCGACCTGCTGCTGATCGCCCTGCCCTATGAAGGCAGCGCGCTCGATACGCTGGAACTCTTCGACGACGAATTCCTGGTCGCCTGCCGCAGCGATCATGCGATGACCAAACGGCAGTCGGTGAAGCTCGACGATCTGGCAGACAGCAACCTGCTGCTGCTGGAAGACGGCCATTGCCTGCGCGACCATGCGCTGGCGGCCTGTCGTTTACCGCCCTCGCCGCGCAGGGACGGTTTCGCCGCCACCTCGCTGCACACGCTGGTGCAGATGGTCGACAGCGGACTGGGCGTCACGCTGCTGCCGCGGCTGGCGCTGGATGCCGGCATCCTGCGCGGCACCGACGTCGTCACGCGGCCACTGGCCAATGAGGGCAGGGCGAAGGCGCCGGCGCGCCATATCGGCCTGGCCTGGCGGCGCGGCACGCAGCGCGCCAAGGAATTCACCCTGTTCGGCGAGGCGCTGGTCGCGGCGCTGAAACAGCCGGCCGCAACATCCCCATCCGAGAAAGCCTGACAAGCATGAGCAAGACCCTGATCCGGCCAGCCGCGCCGGAAGATGCCGCCACCATCGTGCGCCTGGTGCAGGCGCTGGCGACGTATGAGAACGAGCCCCTGAGCAGCGTGAAGATCACGCCCGCGGACGTGCTGCGCGACGGCTTCGGCCCCGACCGGCGCTTCGAGGCGCTGATCGCCGAGCTGGAGCACGAGCCGGTGGGCTTCGCGCTGTTCTTCCACAATTACTCAACCTGGGAGGGGCGCGCGGGGATTTATGTCGAGGACCTGTTCGTGCTGGAAAGCGCGCGTGGCCATGGCCTGGGCCGGCAGCTGATCACCGCGCTGGCGGCGATCGCCGATACACGCGGCTGCAAACGGCTCGACCTTAACGTGCTGGACTGGAATCCGACGCGCGATTTCTACCACCGGCTCGGCATAGCGCACCTGAAGGAATGGCTGCCCTACCGCATGACGCAGCCGGCCATCGCGGCGCTGGCGGCCGAAACCGATCCGGCATGGTTCCCGGGCCACCCGCCGCGCAATCCGGCGACCTGACAAACCCCTGATAAAACCCTTTGTCGTTGCGCGGGGTCCTGTGACAGACTCGGATCGGGAAGCAGATCCGGGATGACCGAGCGGAAAAGGCAGACGACGGCACCGAATCCCCGGCGCAGCCGCGGCGGCATACCGCGCGGCTTCAGCGCCGTGGTCATCGCCGTTGCAGTCCTGCTGGCCGCCGCCAGCGCCCTGATCTTCGCGCTGGTGCTCAATCTGCGCGGCGCCGATCGCGACCGCCTCAACCTGCAGGCGGCCGGGCTCAGCCACAGCCTGGCCGATACGGCGCAGCACCAGATCGACGTCGCCGACCTGCTGCTGCAATTCGGCGGCGCCGAGATCGGCGATCGCCTGCGGCACGGCCTGACTCCGAGCGATGCCATTGCCGGGGCCCTGGCCGAACGCGTCGCCATCTTGCCGCAGGTCGATGGCGTGCATGTCTATGACCAGGATGGCGTGCGGCGTTTTTCCGCCGGCAGCGCGACAATGCCGCTTGATGTCGCCTGGCATCCGGCCTTCGAGCGTCATCGCAACGGAACGCTCAGGCAGATTTCCGCCGGCTGGACCGACAGCGCGAGCAGCCTGTGGCTGAGCCGCCGCCTGACCGACCGGGATAATGGATTCAGCGGCGTGATCGTTGCCTCGCTGAATATCACCGGCGCCGAACTGCTGGACCCGAACTACCTTGGCCTGCCGATCTCGACCGCGGCGCTGGTGCACGAGCAGGGCCGCCTGATCGTCGGCTGGCCGCAGAATGAAGCCGCCGAGCTGGCGGGCCTGACCGGCTTCATCACCAGCGAACGCGGCCATGTCACCATCGACGACACGATCCTCTACTGGTCGCGGCTGTCCGGTTTTCCCATCAACGTCATGCTGCGGGTCGACCAGCATGCCGTCGACAGCAACTGGCAGCGCGCCGCGATCGGCTATGGCCTGCTGCTCGGCATCGCCATGCTCGGCGCCATCGCCGCATTATGGGCCACCTGGCGCCAGCTGCGCCGGCGGGCCGCGAGCGAGGCCCTGCTGCAGGGCATGATGGATAATCCGCCGATCATCATGGCCTTGCAGGATGCCCAGGGTCGCTACCTGATGGTAAACCGGCATTATGCCGAACAGATCGGTCGCCCCGCGCGGGAGCTGGTTGGCCGCCGCCCGAACGAGGTGTTCCCTGAGCCGATGGCGGCCGACTTCATGCGGCAGATCGACGCGACGCTGGCCGCCGGCAAACCCGTGATCTTCGACACCGAGACACGCGACAGGTCCGGCCAGCCCCGCAGCCACATCATCGTCCGCTTTCCGATCTATGGCGAACGACACAGGCTGCTGGCGGTCGGCAGCATCGCCACCGACATCACCGAACGCAAACAGCTGGAGGCGGCCCTGCGCGAACAGGCCGCCGAGCGCGAGCGGCTGGTCGAGAGTTATGCCCGCCAGCGCGAGGTGGCGGAAACCGCCAACCGGGCCAAGAGCGAATTCCTCGCCCATATGAGCCATGAGCTGCGCACGCCGCTGAACGCGGTGATCGGCTTCGCCGACATGATCGCCAACCAGATGCTGGGCCCGCAATCGCCGAAGTATTTCGAATATGCCGAGGATATCAGCCGCAGCGCGCATCACCTGCTGGGTGTGATCAATGACATCCTCGACGTGTCGAAGATCGAGAGCGGCAAGCTGGAGCTGGAGCTGGCGCCGCATTGGCCGCAGGACCTGGTGGATGACAGCCTGCGCCTGGTGCGCGGCCGCGCCCGCGAAGCCGGCCTGAAACTGGTCAGCCATCTGGCGCCCGGTTTGCCGCAGCTGCATGTCGACGCGCGCGTCATCAAACAGGTGCTGATCAACCTGCTGGGCAATGCGATGAAGTTCACGCCGAATGGCGGCACCATCAGCATCGAGGCCGGACGCGGCGCGGATGGCAGCGTGATCCTGACCGTCGCCGATACCGGCATCGGTATCGCGACGGAGAACCTGTCGCGCGTGTTCGAGCCGTTCTGGCAGGCCGATGCCGGCGTGCGGCGCAGCGAGGGCAGCGGCCTGGGCCTGAGCATCTGCCGCAAACTGATGGACCTGCATGGCGGCGACATCGCGGTCGCCTCGACGCCGCAGGAAGGCACCCGGGTTACGCTGACCTTTCCGCCCGCCTGCGTGATCGATCCGAATCCGGGGAGAGCTGCGCAATAAAAAACGGCGCGTCGTTGCAGCGACGCGCCGTTGCCTCAGCCCGCAGGCCGAGGGGATTTACTTGGCCGGCTTGACCTCGATCTCGCTGCCGGCATCGGCGGCCAGGCTGATCGTCGGCGACACCGACGGCTGGCGCGGCCTGCGATTGGCGATCTCGTCGTCGCGGCGCTGGCGATAGACGCTGCGCAGCGTGACGTAATAATCGAGCGAGGTCTTTTCCAGATTGTCGAGCGTGTCGAGCAGCTCGGCACGGGTATCGATGCCGGTCAGCGCCGTGCGGGCGTAGATCCAGCCCTCGCGGTCGGTGTTGCGCAGATACCAGTTGAGCGGATCCATCGCGGAGTCGGCGGCCAGGCCGGCGAGGTCGCGCGGATTGCTCGGGCCGATTACCGGGATGAACAGATACGGGCCTTCGCCGCTGCCCCAGGTGGCCAGCGTCTGGCCGAAGTCTTCGGTGTGCGGCGCGATGCCGAACCATTTGTCGGCGGCGTCATACACGCCAAGCACGCCCACCGTGGAATTGATGGCGAAACGTTGCAGCGTGTCGCCGGCGCGACCGGTCTCGCCCTGCATCAGGTCGTTGGCGAGGAAGACCGGCGTCTTGAGATTGAGCAGCGCGTTGCGCATGCCGGTGCGCAGCGGATCGGGCACCAGCCAAGTGTAGGCGAAGGCCGCCGGCTTGAGCAGGAAATGGTCGAGCACCTGATGGAATTCGAACAGGGCGCGATTCACCGGCTCGAGCGGATCATTGATCTCGTCATAGGCGGCGCGGCCGGCCGGATCGGCGGGCGGCGTGGCGCAGCCGCTCAGCACACCGCCGGCGAGAATGGCGAGGGCGGCAAGAGTCTTCCATTGAGGCAGGCGCTGGCCGGACGGGGGCAGGGCAACGGACATGGGCTTGGAACCTCTTATACTTCTGAACAATAAGCTTATCAGATATCTAGCCCGTCGGGGCAAGCCGAATCCCGGTTCCCCGTGACGGCGGCGGGCCGATCCCACGCCCGGCGGGTGTTTTTTCCAGCCCGGTGATGCAGTTCTGCAACAGGGCCAGCCAATCCAAATTGGAAAGGCTCCGCGGCGCGGTACAACCAGGACGGCGGGTCGACCAGATCACACCGGGCCGGATCACATAGGGCCGGAGACCACACCGGGCCGAGCAGACCCGGGGGCCGTCAGTGCAGGGCGGGGTCGGTCCCGGCCTCGGCGGCATCCTCGTCCGCATCCTCGGCCTCGACCGCCGGGATGGCATAGGCGCCCTTGAGCCAGCGGTTGAGATCCACATCGGCGCAGCGCGGCGAGCAGAACGGGGCGTGTTTTTCCGTCGCCGGCTTGCCACAGATCGGACAGGCTTTGGTGGCCACCACCGGAATCACAGCCCCAGCCGGCTGACGGCGAAGGATTCGCGGCGCCGGCCGGATTCCGGTTTCACCTGCACCACGGCGCCGATCTGGCGTTCCAGCTTCGTGCGCAATTCGGCATCGACCAGGGCGGCAACCTCCGGGGCGCAGGCGATTTCTAGCCTGCCGCCGCCCGGGCTGCTGGCGGCCTCGCGCCAGGCGCGGCGCAGCAATTCGGCCAGCACGGCGGGCAGCGAGGGCAGCCGGCCGTCACCATCGCAGGTCGGGCAGTTCTCGAACAGCCGGGCGGCCAGCGGCTCGCCGATCCGCTTGCGCGTCATCTCGACCAGCCCCAAAGCCGACATGCCGAGCACCTTGGTGGGCGCCGGATCGCTTTTCAGCGCATTGCGCAGGGCATTCACCGTCTGGGCGCGATAGGCGGCGTTTTCCATGTGCAGGAAATCGATCACCACGATGCCGCCGATGCCGCGCAGGCGAAGCTGGCGGGCGATTTCGACGGCCGCTTCCAGATTGATCTGCAGCGCCTGCTCCTCGAAGGCACGGCCACCGCGCGACGAGGCACGGCTGGAATCGACGTCGATGGCGGTCAGCGCCTCGGTCTCGCCGAACACGATGGCGCCGCCCGAGGGCAGCTCGACGCGCCGCCCGAGCGCGGCGGCGATATCGGCTTCGATCTCGAACAAGTCGAACAGGCCGGCGGGATCGCCGAAGCGTTCGAGCCGGGACACGTAATCGGGCGCATGCTCGAACAGCCAGGCGCGCGCCTCGGCAAAGCCGGCGGCGGCATTGACGCGGATGCGATCGAGCCGGGCGCCGACAAAGTCGCGCAGGGCACGGCCGACCGGGCCCATCTCGCGCCACAGCTCGGCCGGCGCGCCGGAGGCTTTACCGGCCTGGCTGCTGCGCTCCTCGATGGCGATCCAGCGCGAGCGCAGGCGCTCCAGGTCGGCGAACAATTCCTCTTTCGACACGCCATCGGCATTGGCGTTGACGGTACAGCCCATGCTCTTGCGGCGGTCTTCGCCATTGCGGCGCTCTGGCTCACGCTTGACCGGCTTGGCGACTCGACGGTCGCCGGCGCGGTGCTGCAGCCGCTCGCTCACCTCACGCTGCAACCGCGCGGTGACTTCCAGCGGCGTCTGGTCGGCCAGCGCCAGCAGACTCTGCATCACGGCGGCCAGCCGCATGCGCTCGGCATCCTGCGCAATGCGCTTGGTGACGCGCACGGCGGCATCGAAGGGGGTGAGCGAGAGGAACCGGCCCGGCAGGGCGATGCGGCAGGTGAGCTTGACGCCCTTCTCGCCGACCGGATCGCGGCTGACCTGCACCAGCACGGTTTCGCCTTCATGCAGGCATTGCTCGATCGGCTTGCCCCCGCTCTCCACGAGATCGTCGCGCCCGAGGAAGCCGTCGCGGCTGAGGCCGATATCGACATAGGCGGCCTGCAGGCCCTTTTCGATCCGGCGCACGCGGCCAAGGAAAATCGCGCCGAGCGCGGAATCGCGTTCGGGCCGTTCGAGATCGAGATGCACCAGGCGGTCGTCCTCGACCAGCGCGACGCGCGTCTCGGTCAGACCGACATCGATCAGCAGCTCATTGGCCATCGAATCAACTATAGCCGGTTTCCGGCCAGAGCGGGTAGCCGAAGCCGCCGAGCAGCTGGGCGGTTTCGGCCAGCGGCAGCCCGACCACATTGGAATAGGAGCCGCCAAGCCAGGCGACGAACATAGCGGCGCGGCCTTGGATCGCATAGCCGCCGGCCTTGCCCCGGCCTTCGCCGCAGCCGACATAGGCGGCGATCTCGGCCTCGTCCAGCCGTTTGAAGCGCAGAATGGTTTCGACCACGCGGGCGGCGCGGCGGCCATCGGGATGGATCAGGCACAGCCCGGTCAGCACACGATGCCGGCGGCCGGACAGCAGGCCCAGGCATTGCCGCACCTCGGCATCGGTTTCCGCCTTGGGCAGGATGCGCCGGCCAAGCGCCACCACGGTATCGGCGGCCAGCACCAGGGCGGCCGGGCTCTGCCGCGCCACGGCTTCGGCCTTGGCCAGGCTCAGGCGCGCGGCCAGGCTTCGCGGCAGTTCGGATTTCAGCGGGGTTTCGTCGAGATCGGCGGCGCGAATCTCAGCCGGCACGATGCCGATCTGGGCCAGCAGGTCGCGGCGGCGCGGCGAGGCCGAAGCCAGGACAAGGGGGGGCTGGACCAGCGGGACCGGAACGTGAGAAGCCTGCACGCGCGGGGTCCCGGCCATGGCAGCGCGGCTTACTTGAAGCGGAAGGTGATGCGACCCTTGGTGAGGTCGTAAGGAGTCATTTCGACCATGACCTTGTCGCCGGCCAGGACACGGATGCGGTTCTTGCGCATCTTGCCCGAGGTATGGGCCAGCACTTCATGGCCATTATCGAGCTTGACCCGAAACATCGCGTTGGGCAGCAACTCGTCGACCACGCCGGGAAATTCCAGCAATTCTTCCTTCGCCATTCAGCCTCTGTTTTTACGGTAGTCGCGCGCCCGGAAATGACGCGGCACGGGGTGCGCCGGTGAAGCGCGGGCGAGAACATGCGCGTGACGGGCCGGAAAATCAAGCGTAGCCCGGCCGCCGCCTGCCGCATGCCGGAACAAAATGCGAAAATATCGCGGCACTGTCAGTTGAAGGTAAGGCCGCCGGGATAAGGGGTTGGCATGTCATCCTTTCATGGTCCAGCCTCACCATGCTGCAAGACGCTGCCTCCAGACGCCCCGAGCCGCCCCGCATCACAGGCTGGTATATCCTGCTGCCGCTGCTGGCGGCGGCGGCATGCCCGATCTGCTTCTTCCTGTTTGATCAGCCGATCGCGCGTTTCTTCCGTTCCATTGACCACAGCATCCTGGTGCGCATGGCCGGGTATCTGACCGACCTGGGCCAGGCCGGATGGTATATCGGCGGCGCCGGCCTGCTGTATCTGGTCTGGCGCTACTGGCGGCCATCGC
>NZ_JANLJJ010000036.1:28463-40244 GCF_029255545.1 Ferrovibrio sp.
CTATTCCACCTCGATGCGGATCGCCGACCAGACCCATTTGGCGTCGTCCTGCTGCTTCAGCTCGGGGTGATGGTCGCGCGGAAACACCACCCAGGTCGGGCCACGGCCACCAAGGCCGAGGAACTTGCCATCGGCCTTCAGCGCCAGCATGACGCTGTAGCGTTCGATATCGGCAACCGCGATCTCGGCGCCATAGCCGTCCATGGCATAGACCTTGATGGTCTTGCCGGTGGCGCCGACGGCCTTGAGCACGTCGCGCAGATGCGGCCCTTCGAACCGGTAGGCTTTCGGCCAGGTGTCGTATTTCACCTTCAGCGTCTTCATGCCCAGCTTCTGCAGCATGGCGAGATCGAAGCTGGCCGCCTTGTCGAAGCGGACATTACCGAACTTGAAGAAGGCATCGTCGAAGTCGTTGAGCGGGCCGCGATTGGTCTTGGTGATCTTGCCATGCACGGTGAGCACCACCGGGCCAAGCGGCTGGACCAGATCGGCGGCCTCGGCGCGGGCCGGGGCAAAGACGGCCAGGCAGATGGCGAACAGGGCAACGGCAAAGCCACGCAGCATAATATCGTCCTCGCGAAAAACGCCTCGATCCGCTCTGGTTACGCGGGAAGCCGGCCGGCTGTCCAGTTGTTTCCCGGCCGGGGTTGCGGCCCATCGTTCCGGTCGGCAGGCCGGTTCAGGCCGCGCGCGGGAAGATCATGGTGGCGGTGGTGCCCCGGCCCAGTTCGCTGTCGATCACCAGCCGGCCGCCATGCAGGGCCATCAGCCGGTGCGAGATGGCCAAACCCAGCCCGGTGCCCTGGCGGCGCTGGCTTTTCGGACCGGCCTGGTAGAAGGCCTCGCCCAGCCGCGCCAGATCGGCCGGCGCGATGCCGGGACCGTCGTCGCTGACACTGATACGCAGCGCGCCGCGATCATCGACCGCGCCGCGCACGACAATGCGCCCCTCGGCGGGCGTGAACTTGATCGCGTTGGAGATCAGGTTGAGCAGCACCTGGCGGAAGGCGCTACGGTCGGCATCCAGCACCGGCAGGGCATGCAGCGAGGCATCCATCACCAGCGACAATTCCTTCTGACGCGCCTGGGTGATCAGCAGCGAGATCACCGCATCGGCCTCGTCGACCACCTTCAGGCGGTCCAGCGTCAGCGTCATCTTGCCGGCCTCGATGCGGGAAAGATCGAGGATGGAGGTGATCACCTCCAGCAGATGCTTGCCGGCGCGGCCGATCAGGCCGGCATAATCCTTGTAGTGGCTGTCGCCAAGCGGACCATAGGCCTCGGTTTCCAGCAGCTCGGCAAATCCAATCACGGCGTTGAGCGGCGTGCGCAGCTCATGACTCATGAAGGCGAGGAATTCGCCCTTCGAGCGCGAGGCCAGCATGGCTTCCTCGCGGGCGGCCTCGGTTTCGGCCAGCGCACGATGCAGATCCAGCGCATCGGTGACCAGCACCGCGAAGTCGCGCAGCTGGTCCTGCGCCTCGTCATCGAAGCGGCGCGCCTCGGAATCGAAAATCGCCAGCGTGCCAACCCGCTGGCCGTCCATGCCATTCAATGGCGCCGCGGCATAGAAGCGCAGGCCGCCTTCACCGGTGACGAAGGGATTGTCGGCGAAGCGGCCGTCCCGCGAGGCATCCTCGATGACGCAAACCTCATCTTTCAGGATCGCCCAGGCGCACAGGCCATGCTCACGCGGGATTTCGCGCAGCGCGATGCCGCTATGGGCCTTGAACCACAAGCGGTCGGCATCCACCAGGCTGATCATGGCGCCCTTGCAACCGAAGACGCGCGTCGCCAGCTGCACCAGACGATCGAAGCGCGGATCGTATGGTGTGTCCAGGATGGCGAGGCGGCGCAACGCGGTCAGGCGCGCGGCTTCGTCGGGCGGCAAAGGTGCGGCGACCAAGGTGACTCTCTTGGTGAACGTCTTGGGGGATCACATGCAAGGTGTTCTTAAATAGAGGCCGGCCTGCGCGCCTGCAAGCATTGCTTGCGCGCGAGTGGCCGTCATCACGATTAACCTTAACGCGACATCGACCGGAAGGGGAAATCCACCGGGAACCACACGCACTTCGCGATTAACGCCGCTTCAGGATGGCCTCGCCGTCGACAGTCACGCTTACCGTCTGCTCGCCGGCCGCGGTCACCGGCGGCACGCCGGCCGCCATGCCCTCGCCTTTCATCGCCCGCATCAGCATCGGCCGCGGCGCATTGCCGCCATTGACGCTGATCCTGGCCCAGCCGGTGAAATCCATGCCCAGCGCCATGGCGGCGCGCTGCGCGCGGGTGGCCAGGCGCTGCAACGCTTCCGCCACCAGATCGTCCTGCAGGCCACGCTGCTGCTCACGCGAGATCGTGTAACCCAGCTCCTGCAGCGCCAGGCCTTCGGCCTGCAGCGCGCCAACCGCCTCAAGCAGTTTCGCATCGTCCTTCGCCGTCAGGACCAGGCCCTGCTGGGCGCGCCAGAGCGGCGCCGGCGGCTTGGCACCGGCCGGCAGGGTCTGCGGCCGCGGCGGGCTTTCCTGCCAGGTGTTGTAGCCGCTGGTCTCAACCTCCAGACCCAGCGAGCGGGCCCGCGCCAGCGCCTTGGCCATCGCCGCGTTGACGCTGGTCTGTGCCACGGCGGCCTGTTCGGATGTGGCCTGCGCCACCAGGCGGGCGCGGATGGTATCGGGGGTGACGTCGCGCTCCGCCGCCTCGCTCAGCACCAGCAGGGTGGCGTGTTCGGGCAGCGTGACCTGGGCCACCTGGGCCTGCGTCGCGGGTGCGGCGGCGGCCAGCAGTGACACGGTGGCGAAGATGGTGGGGAGGAAACGAGCGGATGCCATGGCGGGGAATCTCCGGGTGGTTCTGCCGGAGCATAACCGGACAACCATGGCGACTTTGCGGCAAAAAATCCGGAGCGGCGCCGGAGGACCGGCCTCTTTGCCGTAACGCCGCCCCGCGCCGCGAATTCAGAAACTCAGTGGGTTTCCAGCAGTGGCCGCATGCGGTCCTTGGCGTGGAAATACTTGCGGGCATAAGCCACGACCTGGCCATCGGTCGGATGATCCACCGTCTCGACGCCGACGATCCTGGACTCCAGCTGCGGCATCGCCTTGTGGGCATGGCGGATGAATTCCAGCTTGGCCGCGCCCGGGCCAAGCACGAGAACCTCGCTGCTGCCATCCAGCTTGTGGCCGATTTCGGTGTAGAAGGCGAGATCGGCCGGTTCGCGGCCCGAGCCCACGGCGGAACCGGCCTTGTGATGCAGGTGATGCTTGTGGCCATGCACCGAGAATTTCTCGGCCTCTTCCTTGTTGAACTGGAAGACCCGGGCCTCGGCATGATCCAGCCAGACCACGGCGTGGTAATGCGACATCGTGTTATTCCTCCGAAAACGACAGACCGCACCCTACCGGCCGCCGCCGGCAACCGCCTTGATGCAGGTCAATCGCCACCGCCGGCCGACGCGGTCGGCCGGACGAACCGGGCGCGGATTCTTTTCATCAGGCCATCGCGCACTTCGCGATAGGCCTCCAGGCGCTGTTCGCGCGTGCCTTCGACGATGGTGGGGTCGAAGGTGTTCCAGAATTCCACGTCGCAGGCCATGGTGCGCGTCATGTCGACGGCGCTGTGCTGCGCCTCGGGCGACAGCGAAATGATCAGGTCGAACGAGCTGTCTTCCAGGTCGTCGAAGGTTTTCGAGCGGTGCTTGGAAATATCGAGGCCAATCTCGTCCATCACCTCGACAGCCAGGGGGTCAACCGGCTGTTTACGCACCCCGGCGGAATCGACGAAGACCTGCTTGGGGTACAGCGCCTTGAGGATGCCCTCGGCCATCGGGGAACGCACGCTGTTCATGGTGCAACAGAACAGCACGCTGCCGGGAAGCCGATCGCTCATGCGGCCTACCGGATATGCAGGACGCAGATCAGGGTGAACAGCCGGCGGGCGGTATCGAAATCGGTATCGATCTTGCCCTTCAGCCGCTCGCGCAGCAGTTCCGACCCTTCGTTATGCACGCCACGCCGCGCCATATCGATGGTCTCGATCTGCGATGGCGAGGAACGCTTGATCGCCTGGTAATAGCTGTCGCAGATCTCGAAGTAATCCTTGACGATGCGACGAAAGGGCGACAGCGCCAGGATGATCTTGCCCAGCGGCGCCGCGCCCTCGTCGCGGATATCGAAGACCAGACGGTTATCCTCGATGGCCAGCACCAGCTGGAACGGGCCCTGGCTCTCATGGGCGCCAATCGGCGAGAAGACATTCTGCTCGATCAGGTCGAAGATGGCGACGCGCTGCTCGTGCTCGATATCGGGCGAACGGCGCACCACGGTGCGCTCGTCGAGCTGCACGTCGACGAGGCGGTGCGTGGCTGGCGGCGCCTTCTCGGTCATGCCGCTCCCTTGTTCAGCCTGATAGCGACCGACAGCGCATGGCCATGCAGGCCTTCCGCCTCGGCCAAAGCCACGGCGGCCGGCCCGATCTGCTGCAGCGAGGCCTGGTCGCATTGCACCAGCGTGGTGCGCTTCATGAAATCGAGCAGGTTGAGGCCAGAGGCGAAGCGCGCCGCGCCTGCGGTGGGCAGCACGTGGTTCGGCCCGGCGACGTAATCGCCGACCGCTTCGGGCGTATAACGGCCAAGGAAGATGGCGCCGGCATGACGCACGTTGGATGCCAGCGCCTGCGGATCGTCGATGGCGAGCTCCAGATGCTCGGGCGCGATGGCATCAACCAGCTTTGCTGCATCGGAAAGTTTCGGCACCGTGATCAGCGCGCCGAATTTCTCCCAACTCGCCGTGGCGATGGCGCTGCGCGGCATGGTGGACAATTGCTGGCGCACCGCCGCGCCAACCTGCTCGGCGAATCGGGCATCGTCGGTGATCAGCACCGACTGCGCCACCTCGTCATGCTCGGCCTGCGAGAGGAGATCGGCGGCGATCCAGGCCGGATCATTCTTGTTGTCGGCCACCACCAGGATCTCGGACGGGCCGGCGGGATTGTCGATACCAACCTGGCCGAAGACCAGGCGCTTGGCCGTGACCACAAAGCTGTTGCCCGGGCCGGTGATCTTGTCGACCGGCCGGATGCTGTCCGTGCCATAGGCCAGCGCCGCCACGGCCTGGGCACCGCCGACGCGATAGACTTCCGTAACGCCGGCGAGTTTCAGCGCCGCCATCACCAGCGGATTGAGCTCACCGCCCGGCGTCGGCAGCGTGACCACCACGCGACGCACGCCGGCTACCACGGCGGGCACCGCATTCATCAGCACCGAGGAGGGATAGGCCGCCTTGCCGCCCGGCACATAGAGGCCAACGGCATCCAGCGGCGTCCAGCGGTGGCCAAGCTTCACGCCCTGCGGATCAGTGTAGAAATCATCGGCCGGCTTCTGGCGGGCATGGAAAACACGGATACGTTCGGCCGCGACCTCGAGCGCCTTCAGCGTGGCGGCGTCGACCAGCGCGGCGGCGGCATCGATCTCGGCCTGGGTGATGCGCAGGCCGGCTTTCGCCGAATCGACGCCATCGAATTTCAGGTTCAGCTCGTGCAGGGCCGCGTCGCCGCGCTTGCGCACATCGGCGATGATCTGCGCGACAACGGCCGAGACATCGGCCTCGGCATCGCGCTTGGCCTTCACCATCGCGTCGAACCGCGCGGTGAAATCCGTGTCACTGGCATTCAGCGAAACGGGCATCAGACGGCGACTTTCTTCTTCGTGGCGGCTGCCTGATCGACGGCGGCGCGGAATTTCTCCAGCCAGCCGCCGACCTGCAGCGGCCGGGTTTTCAGCGCGGCCCGGTTCACCACCAGGCGCGAGGTGACTTGAGCGATCACCTCCACCTCGACCAGGCCGTTGGCCTTCAGGGTAGCGCCGGTGGAAACCAGATCCACGATACGGCGGCACAGGCCAAGCGTCGGCGCCAGCTCCATCGCGCCGTTCAGCTTGATGCATTCGGCCTGCACGCCGCGCGCGGCGAAGTATTCCTGCGTCACATGCGGGTATTTGGTGGCGACGCGCACATGGCTCCAGCGTTTCGGATCGTCGCCGACCGACAGCTCGACCGGTTCGGCCACCGACAGGCGGCAATGGCCGATATCAAGATCGAGCGGCGCGTATATCTCGGGAAAATCGAATTCCATCAGCACATCATTCCCGGCCACGCCGAGCTGGGCGGCACCGAAAGCGACGAACGTCGCGACGTCGAAGCTGCGCACGCGGATCAGCTCGATATCGGGCTGGCTGGTGGCAAAGCGCAGCTTGCGGCTGTTCTCGTCGGCGAATTCCGGCTCGGGCACAATGCCGGCGGCATGCAACAACGGCATCACCTCTTTCAGGATGCGACCCTTGGGCAGGGCCATCACCAGCTTGTCAGAAGAGGCGGCGTTCATGACACGTCCTTGTGCTTGGGCGCGAGGCGCACCGGGTAGGGCTGGCCGATATCCTGCATCTGGGCATCGACGCATTCGACGTCCAGCCGCACCGCGCCGCCGCCGGCAAAAACCAGGGTGAGCTGCGCCGCCGGCGCTTCCGCGCCCGGCTCGGCGATGATCGAGAGCAGCTCGAGCGGCGTTCTGGCGTCGCCCTGCGCGATGCCGCTGGCCTGCACCTTCAGCACGCCCTCGAAATGCAGCCCGGCCGGCACGCGCACATGCGGCACGGCGCGGATCAGGCTGCGCCTGGTATCGGCCAGATGCTCGTCTTCCCAGCGGAAGCGGTTCAGCACCAGGGCGAACCGGCGCTGCCGCGGCTGGAACGTCATGTCGGCGGCATGCAATGTCGCATCCTGCAGGCAGGCCGACAGCACCGTGATGTCCTCGACATCCTCGGCGCGCAGCTTCAGCGGCGGGAAACGGACCGGTGCCATCGCTTCAGTCTTTCAGCCTTTCGATCTGGGCGCCACAGGCGGCCAGCTTCTCTTCCAGCCGCTCGTAGCCGCGATCAAGATGATAAACGCGGTTGACGATGGTTTCGCCTTCGGCGGCCAGGCCGGCCAGTACCAGCGACACGGAAGCGCGCAGGTCGGTCGCCATCACCGGCGCGCCGGTCAGCTTGGGCACGCCGCGCACCAGCGCCGAGGCGCCATGCACCACGATATTGGCGCCCATGCGCGCCATCTCGGGCACATGCATGAAACGGTTCTCGAAGATCGACTCGGTGATCATCGAGGCGCCTTCGGCCACCGACATCGCCGCCATCACCTGGGCCTGCATGTCGGTCGGGAAACCGGGGAATGGCTGGGTGAGGAAATCGACGCCTTTCAGCCGGCTGCCATTGCGGCCGATGGCAATGCCGCGCGCGGTTTCCTCCACGTCGCAGCCCGCCTCGCGCAGCTTGTCGCTGACCGACTCGATCAAGTCGAGCCTTGTGTTCAGCAACTCCACCCTGCCGCCGCAGATGGCGACGGCGGCGGCAAAGGTGCCGGTCTCGATGCGGTCGGGCACGATGCGGTGTTGCGCGCCATGCAGCGAGGGTTTGCCGTGGATGGTGAGATGCTCGCTGCCGATGCCGTCGATCATCGCGCCCATGGCGACCAGGCAATAGGCCAGGTCGGTGATCTCGGGTTCACGCGCGGCGTTCTCCAGCACCGTGGTGCCTTCGGCCAGCGTCGCCGCCATCAGCAGATTCTCGGTGGCGCCAACCGACACCATCGGGAACCGCACCACGCCGCCCTTCAGGCCTTTCGGCGCCCTGGCCTTGATATAGCCGTTCTCGACATTGATCTCGGCGCCCAGAGCCTTCAGGCCCATGATGTGCAGGTCGACCGGCCGCGTGCCGATGGCACAGCCGCCGGGCAGGCTGACTTCCGCCTCGCCGAAGCGCGCCAGCAGCGGGCCCAGCACCAGCACGGACGCGCGCATCTTGCGCACGATGTCGTAGGGCGCGAGCGTGGATTCGATCTTCGCGGCGCTGAGATGGATGGTGCGGCCTTCCGGCGTGCCCCGATCTGCATTACCTGGGCCACCATCCATCGACACATCGACGCCATGCTGCTGCAGCAGTTGCGCCATGGTGGCGATGTCGGCCAGATGCGGCACGTTGGACAGCGTGAGGGTATCGCCGGTCAGCAGGCTGGCTGCCATCAGCGGCAAAGCCGCGTTCTTGGCACCGCCGATCGCGATGCTGCCTTCCAGCGGCCGACCGCCGCGCAACCGAATTCGATCCATAACGCCTTGATTCCAAAGGGCCATCGGCCAAACGGCCGGCGGCGCAGCAATTCCATTCCGTTTGTCTAGCGCAACGGGGCGCGAATCGCCAGTGCGGGGCGGCGCGCCTTCCTGCCGCTACAGACTGTGAAGCCGGTCACAGCCGCTGCGGATCGCCGTTGCCGGCCCTGCCGCTCCAGCCCAGCCTGCGGCCACAGGGAGAGAACCAGCATGACCAGCTTTCTTGCCATAACCGGCGGCATCCTTGGCGGCACGCCGGTCTGGGTCTGGGGCCTGCTCGCGCTCCTGACCTGGCTCGGCAGCCTGAGCCTGAGGCAGCGCAGCGTGCCTCTGCGCCGGATCGCCGTTGCGCCCGCCGTCTTTATCATCTGGGGCCTGTCGGGCCTGGCTGGCCGGCCGTTCGACGCGGCGACCATCGCCGTTTTATGGCTGGGCGGACTGGCCGGCGGCGGGCTGGCGGGCCTTGCAACCGGCCCACGGATCTTAAGCGCCGATCCCGTTGCCCGTCGCATCACGTTGCCGGCGAGCGGCTGGCCGCTGGCCCGCAACCTGATCTTTTTCTTCGCCCATTACGTGCTGAACGTCCTGGCCGCGATCCAGCCGGCGCACAAGGCCGCGCTGATGCAGGCCACCATCGCGGTGTCAGGCGCCAGCGCGGGCTATTTCATCGGCTGGAGTCTTGCCTTGTGGCGGCGGTATCGGGCGGCGCCGGATGAGCCGGTCACAGCTGCGGCGCTATAGCTTGGCCCTACAGCTTCGGCAGGGTGACGCCACGCTGGCCCATGTATTTGCCGGCGCGGTCGGCATAACTCACCTCGCAGGGCTGGTCGCCCTTCAGAAACAGGAACTGGCAGGCGCCTTCGTTCGCATAAATCTTGGCCGGCAACGGCGTGGTATTGGAGAATTCCAGCGTCACATGGCCTTCCCATTCAGGTTCCAGCGGTGTGACGTTGACGATGATGCCGCAGCGCGCATAGGTGCTTTTCCCTAAGCAGATCACCAGCACGTCGCGCGGGATGCGGAAATATTCGACCGTACGCGCCAGCGCAAAGGAATTCGGCGGGATGACGCAAACATCGGTGTCACGATCGACGAAGGAAGCCGGCGAGAATTCCTTGGGATCGACCACGGCGCTGTCGACATTGGTGAATATCTTGAATTCGCGCGCCACGCGGGCGTCATAGCCGTAAGAGGACAGGCCGTAGGAGATCGTGCCCTCGCGCTTCTGCGCCTCGACGAAGGGCTCGATCATGCCATGCTCGCGGGCCATCTGGCGGATCCAGATATCGGACATGACGGCCATCGGCGGCGGTCCCTTCTTCGTTGCGGAAATATTGCCTGCCAGCGGGCTTACGCGGGCGGGTCGTCGCGGTCAAGGGCTGCGGCCGGCGCCGTGGCGGTCGCGGCCGGCGCTTCCTCCCGGCCCTCGTCTTCCCGGGGCTCATCTGCTCTGGCCCCGTCTTCCCTTGCCCTGGCCTGCTGCTTGCGGCGCGCCAGATTGGCGCGCAGCTTCTGCGCCAGCCGCGCCGCGCGATCAGGCGGCGCCGGCATGGATATCGCGGCCCCGCGTTGCGCCATCCAGCAGTTGCCGGGCGAGCGCCAGCAATTCAGGCGGCGCCGGCTGCGGCGCGGCACCGCCGGGCGACGCGGCCAGGGCGGCATTGTGATAACGTGGATCGCCGGTCACCTCGGGGCCGAGCCAGGCCGGCATCGCGACGGGATAATCGGTGCGCGGCAATTCGATCTCGGCCAGCCAGAGACCGTGATGGCGCTCGAGGAAACGGTCGATCTCCCACGCGAGAGCACTGCCTTCCACCGGCAGGCGATAGCGGATCTTGCTGATCAGTTGGTCGGGCGGCAGGCCGGCGAGCAGCCGGCTGGCCTGTTCGAACGGCACCGGGCTTTCGATTTCCTGGCGCGTCATGCCCGATTGCGCCGATTTCAGGGTCAGCCAGGCCCGGTCGCCGGCGGTGCGCAGCCGCAGGGTCCAGCCCTCGAGGCCACCAAAATAGCCCTGCACCAGCGGCGTGCCGGTCAGGCCCGCGACAATGCCGGTGTCGCGCACAAGGAACTTGCGCTCGATTTCTGCGGTGGCCGTGGCAGTTTCCGCACCGATCATGCTGGCTCCGGAGGGGCTGGCGGGGCCCTAGCGATAGCCAAGCCGTGGTGGTGCCGTCAAGGCGGCAGCGCGACGCAGGGCCGGGATCGGGCAAGGCCATGGAAAAAGGGGCAAATATGCCTTTTGCCAAAAGTCGTTATGTCCGGCTTGCGTGATTCCCCCGGCTGTGGCAGTTTCCGCGCCCGAAGCCGGCCGGGCCTTTCATTTAGGCCCCCTGCCGGCTGATCTGTTTAGGCCCGTCCTTCGGTCCCCGGGCTGCCGTAGCTCAGTGGTAGAGCACCTCATTGGTAATGAGGAGGTCGACAGTTCAATCCTGTCCGGCAGCACCAGCCTCATCCGCCCCCTTCCGTGATACGCACCGCAGCGGCGCAACCCGCTATGCGGCATGCAGGGCTTGCTCCATGATGATGGCCGGGAGTGAGGATGGCCAAACAACCGATCTTTGCCGATCAGCCGGCGCTGATGACCGTTGCCGGTTACTGGCAGGCCCGCCGGCGCGGCCGGCTGATGCCGGATCGCGCCGATATCGACCCTCTCGACCTGCCGCCGCCCTTATGGCCGAACCTGCTGATCACGGAGCCGGCCGGCCCTGACGAAAACCGGGGCGAAACCTGGCGCTATCGCCTGGTCGGCTCCGCCCATGTCGAACGCTACACCTACGATTTCACCGGCAAGACCACCGGCGAGATCATGCATGGCAGCTACCGCGACTACATGAACCGCATCTATGCCACGGCCTTCAATGAAGGCGTGCCGGTCTATTCCGAAAGCGTGTTCCGCTGGGATGCCCAGGGTTATGCATCGACGCGGCGACTGATGCTGCCGCTCAGTCATGGCCAGGCCGACAGGCCCGCGCTGATATTCAGCGTGCAGGTCTGGCCCAGCGAGAAGCCGGCGCAGCCGCGTTCGATCAGCGAACTGAGTCGCCGCGATGAATTCCGCGACGGCTTTTTCGTTGCGCTGGATCGCGACAGCTTTCTGCCGCTGCCGGAACAGGCCATGCCGCAGGGCAGTCGCGCCTGAGGGCAACTCTCGCCGGCTCACGGCCGGCGGAAGGTTTCCTGATAACGGCTGAGCAGGCGCAGCGCGACGCTGCCGCTGTTTTTCACCGCCACATAATTGCTGCCGGCCGCGCTGTGGCCATACGTGCCATACAACTCGACCCTGCCGCCGGCCGGCACCTCGATCACCTGATCAACCGGCGCGCCGAGTTCGAGCTGGCCAGCCGCATTGCCGGCATTGCTGATGATGATCGTGGTGTAATTGCTGCGGTCGCCGACATCGATCTGGCCGGTGGCGCCGGGCTCGACCTGGATCATGCCGGCCTGGGCCGGCAGGGCGGCCATCAGGCCGGCTGCCAGCATGAGCGCGGCCGCCAGGCCGGAAACCGGTTTGCGCATCGTGGTCATTGCAGTGCCTCCTTCGGCGGCACGGAACCGCCTGGCGAGAAGATGGCGCGGCAGCGGGCAGCACCAAGGGACGGCGGCGATGCTTGTCTGCGGTTTGTGGCG
>NZ_JANLJJ010000036.1:40344-61362 GCF_029255545.1 Ferrovibrio sp.
GAAGTCGTGCTGGTTGCCAAGGGCGTCAGCCTGGCTCCGGTCTACATCGGCGCCAAACCCTTCGTTGACAAACTGAAGGATGTGCCACTGGGCAGCATCCCCTGGAGCCAGGTGGAAATCTGACCCGCAGGCCGCGGCACCAGATTCTACACGCGCCGCCTAGTCACTCAGCTGAATTCCGCCGGGCGGCATTTCATAGGCATCCAGCTCAAACGTCGCGACATCGCTGATGGTGATTTCATGCTCTTCCACCTGGCTGGGATTGCGTGCCTGGATATCGCCATCCAGCTTGATGCAGCCCAGCAGATGATCGATCTGATCACCGGTCTCCGATAACGGCAGCAGCAGCCGCGAATAGCGAATATAGGGCCGGCCGGCGAGGTGCAGCGTGTTGCGGCGGTAATGCACCTTCCTGCCGAAGGCGGCGATGCAGAACCCCTCGTCGAAGAATTCGCGCAACGGCGAGCGCAAAGCCTCGTCGAGCCAGCGGCCATGCAGCCTGGCCTGCACCAGCGCCTCGACATCCGCCCCGGCCAGCCGGTAGCGGAAGCGCTCCTGCTCGTGATCGACCTCGATGATGAACAGCGCGGGCAGCAGGCGCCGGATCTCGGCCGGATCGATGGCCGCGCGCTGCGGCGGAAACCGGCTGGTCTTCTTCGACAGCCAGTAAAAATAAAGCTGCCTGAGGTCGTCCTCGTCGATTTTTTCGGCGAAACGCATGATGGGCTTCCCGCGCTGCGGCCAGTCTGCGGCCTGGGGGCATATCCACATTCCAGCCGTAACTATGTGTGGGATTGGAGGATTCCCGCAATGGCCGATCTGCCGTCGCCATCTTTAATCGTATAAATCGATCACAAAATTGAAAACAATCAATTTCTTCTATTTAATTGCAATGATTAGGCTCTGCTCCATGGCGCGCGGACACCGCCGCCGCCCTGAAGAGGAGAGTCCTGTCCATGTCCGAGAAACCCGTCTGCCCGGTAATGACGACCACCGCCGGCGCCCCGATTGCCGATAACCAGAATTCACTGACCGCCGGCCCGCGCGGCCCTGTGCTGATGCAGGATTACCAGCTGATCGAAAAGCTGGCGCACCAGAATCGCGAGCGCATCCCCGAGCGGGTCGTGCATGCCAAGGGCTGGGGTGCCTTCGGCGCCTTCACCGTCACCAGGGACATCACGCGTTATACCCGCGCCGGAATCTTTTCCGAGGTCGGCAAGAAAACCGAGATGCTGGCCCGCTTTTCCACGGTGGCCGGCGAAATGGGCGCCGCCGATGCCGAACGCGACGTGCGCGGCTTCGCCCTGAAATTCTATACCGAGGACGGCAACTGGGATCTGGTCGGCAACAACACGCCGGTCTTCTTCATCCGCGACCCGCTGAAATTCCCCGACTTCATCCATACCCAGAAGCGGCACCCGAAAACCAACCTGCGCTCACCGACCGCAATGTGGGATTTCTGGAGCCTGAGCCCGGAGAGCCTGCACCAGATCACCATCCTGTTCTCCGATCGCGGCCTGCCGCCCAGCCCGCGTTTCATGAACGGCTATGGCAGCCATACCTACAGCTTCTGGAACAGGGATGGCGAACGCTTCTGGATCAAATTCCATTTCAAGACCCAGCAGGGCCATAAACACCTGACCAATGCCGAAGCGGAGCAGGTTGTCGGCAGGTCGCGCGAGACCTATCAGGAAGACCTGTTCGGCTCGATCGACAAGGGCGAGTATCCGCGCTGGACCCTGTATGTGCAGGTGATGCCGGAAGCCGACGCGGCGAGGACGCCATACAATCCCTTCGACCTGACCAAGGTGTGGCCACATGGCGACTACCCGCTGATCGAGGTCGGCGTGATGGAGTTGAACCGCAACCCGGAGAATTATTTCGCCGAGATCGAGCAGGCCGCCTTCTCGCCATCCAACATCGTACCGGGCATCGGCTTCTCGCCCGACAAGATGCTGCAGGCCCGCATCTTCTCCTACGCGGATGCGCATCGCTATCGCCTGGGCACGCATTACGAGGCCCTGCCGGTCAACCAGCCGAAATGTCCGGTGCACCATTATCACAAGGATGGCGCGATGCGGTTCTTCCGCAACGATACCGGCAATCCGGATGCCTATTACGAGCCGAACTCGATGCATGGGCCTCGCCAGGATCCTTCGGTGGCCGAACCGCCTTTGCGCATCGACGGCAATGCCGACCGCTACAACCATCGCGACGGCAATGACGATTACGGCCAGGCCGGCGCGCTGTTCCGCCTGATGGATGCGGCCCAGCAGGCCCGCCTGATGGATAACATCGCCGCCGCCATGACCGGCGTGCCGGAAACGATCCAGCAGCGCCAGGTCGTCCATTTCGCCAAGGCCGATCCGGCCTATGGCGCCGGCGTCGCCAAGCGCCTGGGGCTGGCAGACTGAAAGGCCACGGCGGAACAGGCTCCTCTGCCGCTGCGGTCAGGGAACGGCCGGCTTTGTGCCGGCCGTTTTCCGTTATGAAGAGATCAGGCGGCGCCGCTGATGCCAGCGCAATCGCGCAGGTCGGCGCCGGCGAAATTCGCCTTGACCAGCTTGGCGCGGCTGAGATCGACATGGTCGAGCACGGCGCCGCGCAGATCGGCGCCGGTCAGATCGGCATCGATCAGAATCGGATACAGCGTGCGCCCGGTCGACTGGTGACTGGCGCTGAACAACGGCGCGCCGACCAGCTTGGCGCCGCGGAACGTGGCCGAGGCCAGATTGGTATTGGCGAGATTGACGCCTCCCAGATCGGCCTGGTCGAAATTGGCCTGTTTCAGGTCAGCGCCGAGAAAACTGGCGAACAGCAGCTGGGCATTGGAGAAATCAGCCGCCTTGAGGTCGCAGCCATGCATTTCGGCGCCACGCAGGTCGCAGCTGGAGAAATCGCAGCCGGCCAGCTTCCTGCCGTTCAGCACGGCCCGCGCGCCCTCCTTGCCGCCGGTGGCGATCCACCGGCTATGGGCATGCAGCAACACCTCGATATCGGTCGGCAGGCTGGCCACCTTGCGGTAGGTGGCATGCGAAAGATCGACGCCCTTCAGATTGACCTTGCTGAGATCGACGTTGCGCAGATTCGCGCCGCGCAGATCGGCGCCCTGCAGCAGCGCGCCTTCCAGCTTGGCGCCGAGCAGATTGACGTCGCGCAGGCGGGCCGCGGTGAGATTGGCGCCCGACAGATCGGCGCCAGCCAGATTGACGGCGAACATGCTGGCATTGGCGAAATTCGCGCCGGTCGCCGACGAAACCGACATATTGGCCTCGTCGAGCTGGGCGGAACGCAGATCGGCGCCGTCCAGCTTGGCTTCACTCAGGTTGGCCGAGCGTTCCCGCGTGCTGCCATCATCGACCACGATCTGGCCCGGGCGCAGATCGGCCTGGTTGAGCGAGGCGCCGCGCAGGATGGTCTTCATCATGTTGGCGCCGCGCAGGTCGCTGCGATCAAGGATCGCCCCCGACAGGTCGGCGCGCATGAAATCGACGGCGAACAGGTCGGCCCGGCGCAGCTCGGCCTTGACCAGCGAGCCGCCGGTAAACAGGCAGCGCGCCAGGATCGCGTCATTCAGCTTGGCATTGTCGAGCCGCAGGAAAGACAGGTCTTCGCCGCGCCGCTGGATTCGCTCGCCATCCGAACGCCCGCCGGCCCAGGCTGCATGACGCGACAGGGCCACGGTAAGTTGCTGAGGCGGAAATTTCAGCTCGCCCATGGGCGGCATATCCTCTTTATACGAGAACGTCTAAAGATCTTTTTCTACCAACCAGAATAAGATCAGACTCAGAACAGCTGCAAGATGATTCCGCCGGCCGGTTCCGGTCTGGTGCGACATCCAGCCAGGCAAACTGTAGCCAGCCACCCCGCCGCCCAACAGTTGAGATCCGTTAACCTACAGCGTCTGTTTACGGATTAATCCCGGCGCCCGCCGGCGATGCCTACGCATTGCCGTAGATCCGCCCCCTGAATGTTGATCCTGTCCATTTTGGTGGTGGAGAAATCGATCCCCTCCAGGATGGCGCCGCGCAAATCCGCGCCGGTGAGATCGCTCTGCTCAAACCGCGGATAGATGACTTTGCCGGTGCGCTGGTTGCGCGCGTTATAGAGATCGACGCCCACCACGCGGGCACTGCGCCAGCGGCTGCCGCCCAGGCTGGCACGGGAGAAATTGGTGCCGCTCAGATCGGCCATGTCGAAACAGGCCTTCTCGAGATTGGCGCCGACGAAACTGGCGAACATCATCTGCGCATTTGAGAAATCGGCGCCCTGCAGCGAGGCGCCCTGCAATTCGGCGCCGCGCAGATCGCAGCCGCCGAAATTGCAGCCTTCGAGATTGCGCTCGCTGAGGATGGCGCGTTCGCCTTCCGCGCCATTGGTGGCGATCCAGGTGCTGTGGGATTTTAGCAGTGCCTCGATTTCGGCCGGCAGCGCGTCGCCCTTGCGGTAAATGGCGCCCTGCAGCGCGACGCCTTCGGTATCGACCTTGCTGAGATCGACATTGCGCAGGTTGGCGCCGCGCAGGTCGCAGCCCTTCAGCTTGGCGCCCACGAGATTGGCACCGATCAGGTTGGCGTCCTTCAGCTTGGCACCGGCCAGGTTGGCGCCAGACAGATCAGCCCCAGCCAGATTGACGGCGAACATGCTGGCATTGCCGAAGGACGCGCCGACGGCGGACGATACCGCCATGCTGGCGTTGTCGAGCTGGGAATTCTTGAAATCGGCACCATCCAGCTTGGCACCATCGAGGTTGGCGTTGACCTGCTTGCTCTCGTTGGTCTCGGCCAGCATGATCTGACCCGGGCGCAGGTCGACCTGGGCCAGCGAGGCATGGCGCAAAAGCGCGCGGCCGAGATTGGCGCCACGCAGATCGGCGCGATCCAGCACGCCGCGGGTCAGGTCGGCATTCTGGAAATCGGCGCAGAACAGGTCGGCGCGGCGGAGCTGCACGCCGGCCAGAGAAGCGTTGCCAAAGGTGGCGCGCGACAGGATGGCATCGTCCAGGATGGCGCCGTCCAGCCGCAGATTGGCATACTGCCCCCCGGGCTGTTGCAGCCGGGCGCCGCCCGGCCGGCCGGCCAGAAAGGCGGCATGGCGGGACAGGACAACCTGGACATCGTGCGAAGGAAGGGAACGATCCTGCATAAAAAACAACGCTTGCTGGTAAATTCCTCCGAACGCTAGTACACGCAGGAATACTTCGCAACCGCTAACTGTGATTAAGAAAACCCATTAATATTGAGATATTTTGCCGGAAATCAGCCACGTTTCCCGCTGCGCATCCCGGTGCACTGGCGCAGATCGGCGCCGCCGATATTGACCTTGTCGAAAACCGTGCTGGCGAAATCCACACCCTCCACCACGGCACCACGCAGATCGGCGCCGGTCAGGTCGGCATTCTCGAACCGGGGGAAGATCGTCTTGCCAGTCCGCTGGTTGAGGGCGTTATAGATTTCGACCCCGACCAGCTGGGCGCCGCGGAACACAGCGCCGGCCAGCAGGGCACCGGAGAAATTGGCCCCGCCCAGGGTGGCCTGGTCGAAATTCGCCTTGCGCAGATCGGCACCGACGAAGCTGGTGAACAACAGCTGGCTGCGGGTGAAATAGGCGCCGGCCAGATTGGTGTCATGGAAAACGGCGGCGCGCAGGTCGCAGCTGGAAAAATCCACCCCAGGCAGTTTCATGTTGCTGAAGACGGCGCGTTCGCCCGACAGGCCATTGGACGCGATCCATTTGCCATGGGCGGCCATCTTGGCCTCGATCTCGGCCGGCAGCTGCACCTGGGTCCGATAGACCGCGCCCTGAAGATTGGCGCCGGTGAGATCAACGCCGGTCAGATCGACGCTGCGCAGGTTGGCGCCGCGCAGATCGCAGCCGGCCAGCTTGGCGCCATCCAGATTGGCGCCAACGAAGGTTGTGTCCTTCAGCCTGGCGCCGGAAAAATCGGCGCCGGACAGGTCGGCGCCGGTCAGGTTGACGGCAAACAGCGAGGCACCGACGAAGGCGGCGCCGACCGCGCTGGCATTGCTCAGATTGGCCTGGTCGAGATGGGCATGACCCAGGTTGGCCTCGTCGAGATTGGCGCCGGACATGTTGACCGGCACGTCTTCCTGCTTTTCCTCGCCTTCCTTCTCATGCCGCACGATCTGGCCGGGGCGCAGGTCAGCCTGGCGGAATGATGTCTGCTTCAGGGTCGCCATCAGGAAATTGGCGCCGCGCAGATCGGCCCGGTCGAACAGGGTGCGTGTCAGGTCGGCATGGGTGAAATCGCAGCCGAACAGGTCGGCGCGCAGGAACTGCGCCCCTTGCAACGACGAGCCGGCAAAGCTGCAGCCCGGCAGGATGGCATCGTCGAGCACGGCGCCATCAAGCTTGAGATCGGACATATCCTCACTGCGCCGCTGCAGCCGCACGCCACCGGGCCGGCTGTTCAGATAGGCATTGTGACGTGATAAGGCCCAGACGACGGGCTCCGGCGGGATCCGCGCGGACATGGCAGGCTTTTTTCTGTGAACGATCAGTGAAACGGTTCTGCCACTTTAGTTAATCATCGCCGGCATCGCCATGCTTTTTGTCATCGGCTCAACATGTTATTCGCCCTTCCCTCTTTCAGGAGGCCTCGCTACTGTAGCGCGTGATGCAAGGAGAGAAGCGCGTTATGGCCGCCGTTCGCCGCAAAGCCACCAAAAAGCCCGCCAAAAGCCAAACGGCTGCCAGGCCAAAAGCCAAGCCGGTAAAGCCAAAGGCAAAAACGGCCAAGCCGAAGACCAAGGCGGTGAAACCGAAGGCCAAGACGGCAAAACCCAAAGCTGGGGCCAGAACAAAGGCCAAGGCCAAGGCCGCGCCGGCCAACCGGCGGCGCTTCGACCGGCGCGACACCCGCATCACGGCCCGACTGGATCATGCCGGCGGCAGCATCGAGGGCACGGTGACCAACCTGTCGCTGGAGGGCTGCCTGTTCGCGCCAAAGCTGGACCTGAAACCGGGCAGCCGCATCAAGCTGAAACTGGCCAACGAGGCCAAGCCGGTGGCCGCCACCGTCAAGGCCGTGAGCGACCTGGGGGTGCATTGCCTGCTGCATGCCGGCGGCGTGACGCTCGGCCGGCTCTCGGCTGACCTGGACGACATGGCGCTGCTGATGCTCAACGCCGGCCGGCCGCATGACGTGACGCCGAAGCCCGGGACCACAAAACCCAAATAACCGAAAAGCACGCCTGCATTCAGGCCGCACTGAAGCCTGGCGGCATTGGCGCCGCGATCAGGGTTTTTCCGGCGCCGTGGCGATGACCCGCTCGATACAGAGCATGCCGGCAACCAGGAGCAAGGCCAGCAGCCCGATGGCCAGCAGCACATGGGTGCCGTGGGCGATGGCGCCGAAGATCAGCGCCATCAGCATGGCCGAGACGCTGGCCACCGCAGCCGCCAGGCCACTGGCCGGCGGCAATTCGGTCAGCGACAGATTGCGCAGGGCCAGCGTGTCGCAGGCCAGCCAGTAGGATTGCCCGGCCACGGCGGCGACGAAGAAAACCGGCGCATAGGCCTCGGCGCTGCGCCAGCCCAGATGCAGGTCGAGCACCAGCGCATAGACCGCGGCCAGCAATGCCAAAGCCGGCGCGGCGCGCAAAACCAAATGGACATGGCGATCCAGAATGCGCGCCAGCACCAGCCCGGACAGCGCGCCGCCCAGGGTGGAGGCGGCCACGAACAGGCCGAGCGCATGGGCGGCGCCAGTGACATTGGCGGCATGGATGGCAAAGAACGGCACCGTCATGTCGATGCTCTGCGCCACGCCGCGCATCTGCAGATAGGAGCGGAACCAGCCTGAGCGGCTAGCCAGGCGGAAACCGTCGGCCAGCGCGGGCGTGGCGCTGCCGGTATTCGCGCCTGGCCCGGCCCCGCGGGTTTCGAAGAACAGCAGAATGGCGAAAGCGCCCAGGGCCAGACACAGGGCTGCGATCAGCAGCTTCCAGCCATAGCCGTCGATACTGCGCGGCGCATCATGATGAATATAAAAGAACGCCAGCAATATGACGGTGAGCAGGCCACCAGCCGCCAGCCGCAAAGCCAGCAGCGCGCCGCGCCGATGCGCCGGGATCGCCTTGGCGGCAAGCTGACGGAACCCCAGGCCACCAAGGCCATTGGCCAGCCCGACCACCAGCAGCAGGGCGACAATGGCGAAAGCCGCCGCGACGGGCGGCAGCAGCCAGGCCGAAGCCGCCATGCCGCCAAGCGCCGCCGCCTTGCCGAACGTGGCCAGTCCGACCAGCAGTTTCGCCAGCGGCGCACGGACCACCGCCGGCCCCAGCGCCAGGCTGGCCGTCAGCTGGCCGGCGCGTACCAGCGGCACCGCCGCCGACACCACGAAAGGAAACGCGCCCAGCGCATGCAGCAGCCAGGGCACCACGATATTCGGGCTGGCGATCTGGTCGCTGGCATCGACCAGCGTGCCATTGGCGATGCCCAGGCCGAAATTGCGCCGCAGCAGGCTGTCTGCGGGGGGGTTGGCGGCCGGTTCTGTCATGGGTGAAGCAAGCGGACGGGATTCGGAGCGGGACTGCGGAAGGCAGTTATTTCAGCATCTTGCACTCGCTCACCGGCGGCTGGCAATATATACCGTAGCCTGAGGGTGGTACCGATCCGGGGGGATTGATGAATTCCGACAGCATGAAAACGCGTGGACGCGGCCTGGCCGCGACCGCGACGGCTATCGCCACGCTGGCTCTGGCTGGTTGCGTTACCGATTTCGCAAAATTCGGCGGGCAGTCGGCCAGCGGCAGGGTCGACTATGTCGACATGGCCGAACGGCTGCCTTCGGATCATCCGGCGAAAGCGGAAATCCAGGACGGCGTCAGGCTGCTGCGGCAGGGCCAGGCTGCCGGCGCCAACGAGGTTTTCGAGCGTGGCCTGAAACGCAACCCTACCGATGGCGTGCTGCATTTCCTCAATGGCCTCGCCTATCACCTGCGCGCCGAAGACGGCAACCTGGCCAATCTGGAACTGGCCGAAACCGGCTATCTGCTGGCCTTGAAATTCGACCCCGACAATATCTGGGCCGCCTATCTGCTGGGCCATATCGCCTATCGCGGCCAGCGTTACGTCGACGCGGAAAACTATTTCGCCTATGGCACGCTGTATCAGCCCGACAATCCCGAGCTGCTGAAAGGATTGCTGGCTTCCGCCTATGCCGCTCGCGATCTCGGCATGGCCGCCTGGGCCGCCAAGAAGCTGGAACCCGTCGCGGCCGGCGATGCCACGGTGCGCCGCAACGCCACGCTGGCCTATGCCGCATCGGGCCATTTCGACGATGCCAGGCAGAGTCTGGTCGCCTACAGCCAATCCACCAGCCAGGCGGAGACCCTGCGGCCGCGTTACCAGGCGGTGCAGCGGCGCGTGGGGGAATGGGAAGACTATTTCCAGCGCAACGGCCTGCCGCAATTCGCCTTCTCCGACGCCCAGCCCTTCGAGGAGCGACGACGCGCGCGGGAGAGCCAGGCCCCGGCGCCGCCGGCCGTGCCGCGCGGCGCCGTGATCCAGGGTCCGGTTGGCGGCCCCGCGCCGGGCGCTGCAGCCGGTTCGACGCCAGGCATCCGCAATGCTGCCACACAGGCCGCGCCGGCGCCGGAAAAAGGCCCGAAGATGGTGCTGGTCGATGTCGCCATTATCCGCACCGAGGAAAACCGTTCGTCCCGCCAGGGCGTCAACCTGCTGTCTGGCCTGCAGGCAACGCTGACCGGCACGCTTTACGAATACAACTACCAGCGCGGCAAGTCTGACGGCAGCACGAGCACCGGCACGAATGTTTCGCACACCATCAACCCGACCTTCACGCTGGCGGGCCTGACCTACAACCTCAATATCTTCAACGACGGGGTCGAACGCGCCGAGGTGCTGGCCCGGCCATCGCTGCTGGCCGTGGAGAACAAGACCTCGGAATTCTTCTCCGGTGGCGTGTGGCATGTACAGCTCACCAGCAGCTTGACCTACGGAACCATCGAACAGGTGCCGATCGGCATCAATCTCAAGGTGACGCCGCAATTCCTCGACGACGAGCTGGTGATGATCGATGTCAGCGCCGAACGCTCCTTCCTTGAGGAACGCTCGGCCGAGGTCGGCTTCACCGCCTTCTCCGAAACTACCAAGACTTCGGTGGCGGCCACCGCCAAGCTGCGCTTCGGCGAGACGCTGATCCTGAGCGGCCTGTCGGAAAACGAGAATAACCGCCAGCGCGATGGCGTGCCGGTGCTCGACCGCGTGCCGGGCCTGCAATACCTGTTCTCGCAACGCACCGAGGAGACGGTGAAGCGGTCGGTGCTGATCCTGCTGACGCCGCGCAAGGCGCGTTTCCTGGAAGGCCCCAGCACGGCGGAAAGCGCCCGCCAGGAAGCCCTGAAACAGCCGCAGGACGAAAAGTTCAAGACCGAGCTGCAGCAGCGCCAGGGCATCCGGCCCAATCTGGATGCGGTTTTTGCCGGGCTGGAATATTCCGACTATTACCGGCAGTTCCGCAGCGGCGACATGCAGATGGACAACTGGCGCGAACGCGACGGGCTCGACCGCGTGATGCAGAACTTCTTCCAGATGCTGTATTTCTAGCGGCATCCGGGGGGCGGCGCCACCGCCCCCCGGAGCCGGCTTCAGCTGTCGGTGCGCGCCGGCGCCCAGCGCAGCAGCTGCGACGGCCTGGTGCGGTCGCAGGGCTTCAGGAACGGGCCGGGCGAGATCGAATTCGGACCCAGCTGCACATCGGCCGTGTCGAAGCACAGATTGCTGCTGCGCTGGCGCAGCATGAAATGCTGCTGCACCTCGTCGATATCGTAGATCAGCCCATCGGCGCGCGTGCAGGCCTGGTCGAAGAAATTCGATCCGGCCGCGCCATAGACGCACATGCCGTCGCCGGCCTGGGCCTGATTCACGCCCGCGATGTGCGCCATGTTGTGGATCAGCTTGATGCCGCCATCCACCATCTCGACATAATCAAAGGCCGCCAGCTGCGGCTCATTGGCCTTCAGGGCCTGGTTCTTGCCGTACGGCGCGCAGGAGCCGCTGCCGTAAACGCCGATGACGGCATTCGGCTTGAACCAGAAGCAGACATTGTCCTGCGACGCCAGGGCGGATGCCTTGGCCACGAAGGTCGGCCGCTCGGCATCCGGAATGGCGCGGAAGGTCTGGCTGTCCATGCCGAGACAGGATGTCCACACGGCCCTGGCGGTTTCCGGCCGGGCATTCTCGCTGTCGAAATGCAGGCATTTCTGCGAGGCGCGGTTGACGATCTGCGAATACAGGTTGTCGTAGGTCGAAATCTTCCAGTGCTCGTCGCGGTCATTGGCATCGCAGGCCTTCAGCATCAGCCGCACGCCCTGCTGGTCCTTCGCGGCGGCATCATCCTGCGCCTGCAGGCACAGGCCCCTGGCGCTCAGCTGGACGTAATCGTCCACCGGCCTGGTCTGCCACTGCTCGGTGCTCCCGTCCTTGCAGTTTTCCTGATGCACGGTGACGCCATCATTGGCAACCGCCAAGCAGAGCGAGCTGTGGCCAACGGCGAGATAGGTCCGGTCAAACTGCTGGCTGGGGCCGAGGAAATCGGTGGTGCCGAGTTCGGATGCCGTCTGCACGCGCTGCTGGGTCAGGCTGTCGACCGACGCCTGGTAGCGGCCGGTGTTGGTTTCCATGCCCTGCAGGGTGTTCTCGAACTTGGTCTCCGCCTTCATGACTTCGTCGCGCACGTCGTCGCTGGCGGCCGCCAGTTCGGTGCCGATATGGCTCTTCAGCCAGTCGGAGACCTTCGGCGGCAGCGAGCCGGCCAGATCGTCGACCACCTTCTCGGCCACCAGCGAGGGCAGGATGGCGAAGGATTCGGCATTGAACTTCCAGTCCTTCAGCTTGAAGGCCAGGTAGTCGCGGCGCTGATTGCCCACGAGGGTGTATTGCATGTCGAGCAGCAGCGGCGTGTCGCGCTCGATCATCTGCTTCAGGTCGCCAGCGAAGAACACCTCCTGGATCGTGAACGGGATGTCGTCGAGCAGCTTGTCGAGCGCCTGCTGGAACGGCCCGGTCACCGCGTTGACGACGTCTTCGCTACCCTTCACTACCGCCATGGCGATCGACAGGCCAAGCCGTTCGCTGTCGCGCTGGGCTTCCAGCGCAAGCAACGTCGGATCGAGATCAAAGGCGACATTGGCCGCCGCCTTGGCGGCGTCCAGGATTCCATCGGCAACGGCGATCGCCGCCTCGGTGGCCGCCTTGCGGACCTCCCAGTATGGCCGGCAGAAATGATGCGTGACGCGATTGCCGCAATGATCCGCCCGGTCTTGGTCATGCGACAGTTCGCCCTTCAGCGAATTGACGCGGTTCTCGGCGGCCTGGATCTTGGACTGCGCCTGCTGTTTCTCGCGGTCTATATTGGCCTTGGCATCGGCGATCTTCTGGTTCAGCGCGTCAACCTTGCCCTGCGCGTCCTTCAGCGCCTGCATGTCGTCGTTCAGCTTGCCGTTGGCCGCATCGCGCAGCGCCCGGGCGCCGTCCTTGATCACCAGTTTCAGCCGCGGCACCAGGTCGGACTGGAATTTGCCGGTAATGTCGAAATCGGCATCGGCGATATACCGGCCGCTGCTGAGATCGACCGCCTTCACGTCGACCTTGAGCTCACCTTTCCCAAAATCGCCCAGATCCTCGATCACCGTGATGTCGAGCGTCGGCGGCGTCAGATCGACCTCCACCTGCTGATAGGCGTTCAGCACCTTCACATTCGAATTGATGACAATCTTGGGCTGCGCCGAAACTGCCACATCGAGGTTGTTGCCCTTCAGGCTGATCGGACCCCAGGCGATATCGGTCAGCGCGCCGTCGAATTTCAGGCCCGAAGTGCCCGCCGAGCCCTTCACGCTGCCCAGGTCCTGGCCCATGAAATTGAAGATGCCGGCGAAGGCGACGCCTTCCGACACCAGCCCGAGCTGGGCATCGGTGGCGCCCGGCGTGGCCAGCGCGATATTGAACTGCTTGATGTTGAAGACCGGCAGCTTGATTTTCTCCAGGTCAAGCTTGCCGCCGGTGGCGGCCTGGGCGATCTCGAGCAGCATGTCGGGCCCGACCACGTCGGCGGTGCCGGAAAAGGCCACCGCATCGGGCAGGCCTTCCGCCTCCAGCGCGAATTTGATCTTGGTGGCGACGGCGAGGCTTTCCTGGCCGAAGGTCTGCGCGCCCTTGAAACCGAGGCTGACATTGCCCAGCACGTCGATGCTGGTTTCCAGCTTGACGTCGGACAGCGTCAGCGGCTGGATGCCGAACGGCTTATGCCAGGTGCCATCCATGCCGCCGATCACCTCGAGGCCGACGCCGGTGTCGCTGAAGGTTGCCTCGACCGAGGATTCGAATTCCAGCAGGTCGCTGCCGGCTTTCACCATCATGGCGGTACGGACGCCGAGATCGACCTCGTCGCCGGCCCAGTTGATGAAAAACCCGGGCTGCGATCCGGCCTTGTAGTTCATGTTCTTGGGCAGGCCGGTGGTATTGCCGAGCTGATCCATCATGATCGACAGGCTGAGCGATGGCGAACCGCTGCCGAACAGGCCACTGACCGCACCCATGACAACCGCAGTGTCGGCATGCACGCCGATTTTCTGCAGCGCGGTGCCGACTAGGCCGGATTGCGAGAAATCCACCCGGGACAGCAGGGCCACGCCCTTGGGCAGCGCCAGGCCGACATTCGAGGTGCCGAAAATATCCTTGAACAGGTCCTGCGCCGTGGCCGGCACGGATTTCGGGTCGCCGCTCATGCCATTTTCCGACACGATCAGCGCCGCATTGCCCAGTTTCAGATTCTTCAGCGGCGTCTTCGACAGCGGCGGCAGCAGATCGACCAGCTTCAGGCCCTGCTGGTCGACCGCGAAGACCGCGCCGCCGGTGGCATCCTTGAAGATGAAGGCATCGACATGCACGTTGCTGAGCATCGTCTTGGCTTCGATGCCGCTGGGCGACAGCTTGATCGTGTCGACCACGAAGCCGTCGGCATGCGGAATGCTGGCGAAACCGGGCAGGCCGGAGAGCGGAAAACCCTGGCTGGCGTCGAATTCGAAATAGCTGAAGCTGAGCTTGTCGTTGGCGCGGACGAAACTCGCCGTGACATCGACATTGTTCTTGCCGGCATAGCTGGCGCTGCCCTTCAGCGACAGGTCGGCTACGCTCTTGTTGGTCAGGTCAACCACGAAGCTGCCGCTGTTGACCACGATGCCGGGCACGCCGAAGGGCTGGCTCCAGGCCTTGTCGAGCGCGATCGAGATGCTGCTGGCGCTGCCCTGGCCGTTCAGCCCCTTGTCCATGTCCAGCCTGGCGATCAGATCCATCTCGGAATTGTCGATGGTCATCCTGACCGGGAATTCGCCGCTCAGGTCGGCGCGCGGATTCACGCTGTCATTGTTGCCCTTGATGGCCAGAACCAGCGGGCCGCCCAGCGATACATAGGCATCAAGGCCGGGCAGCGACGGCAGGCTCATCGGCACCGAGAGATTCAGCCGGCTGAGCAGCCTGGACTTGTCGGCATTGCCGATGGTCTTGACGGTGTTTTTGGCCGTGCCGGGAATCTGCCGGATCGTGTCGCTGTGGAAGGTGCCGTTGACCGGGAAGCTGGTCTGCGTGATGCTGATCGCCGACAGCGCGGAGACCAGGGTTTTCGACGCGCTCAGGTCGAAGGTGCCGGTCAGGGCGGCGGCATCCGGCGCGATCGTGAAGCTGGAACCGCTGGGCAATGTGACCTTGCCGCCAAGATCGCCGGGCAGATCGGCCTGGGTGAAAGTCCGGTTGGTCTGGCCGAAGGCGACCAGCGCGTTGTTCAGCCCGACGCCGGTCAGGCCGCTGCCATCGCTGTTGGGGATGAACGTGGCGGGATCAAGCTTGCTGAAATAGAAGAAGGCCGCCTGTCCGCCGCCCTGCTGGTTGCGCAGCACATAGGCCTCGGTGTCGTTGCCATTGACCTTCATGTCGACGGCAACGTGATCGGCAGCCACCTCGATGGTTTCGAGCTGGACATACTGGTCCAGCCCGCTCTGCGCGGCGTTATGAACCAAGTCGCCGAGGCCGAGGCCGCCGGCGGCGATGTCCAGCGTCGCATCCTTGCCGCGGGTGCGGGTGATCGAGACGGCCTTGCCGTTATAGCTGCCATTGAAGACCGCCTTCTGGTCATCCAGCGATACCGAGGTGAGCTGCGTCAGGTCGGCGACCGGAATGCCCTGCAGCATCGGCAGGACCATGCTGAGCGGCAGGGCGGCCGTGAGGCTGAACTGGCCCGAGCCCATGTGCAGGTTGACCTGGCGGTTGTTGTAGGTGGTGGCCATCGACAAGCTGGCTGGCGCGGTCGTGATCCGGATCTGCTGCGTCTTGACGTCGGAGAGGAACGGGATCAGGTCGCCGCCGGGAATGAGGTCGCCCACGGCAGGAGGATTGTCATCCGTCGCTTCCAGCCGGTAGCTCCCCTGCTGGCCGGTGACGGTGAAGGTCTTGCCCTTCAGCGCGAACAGCGCCTGCACGCCCTGCAGGGCACTCACGGTCAGGCTCTGCAGCGCGATCTCGTTGACCTTCGGCGCCTTGGCCAGCGGCGGGAACATCTGGCCCAGCGTGGCGTTGCCGGTCAGCGTGTAGCTGCCGTCACCCATGTTGCCCGATTTCAACGGGATGTCGGCGACGAACGTCGCATCATTCATGCTGATGCTGACATCCCGGAGCGCCGCGGCAACGGTATAGGTGGGGCTGACCACCATGGTCAGCGTGCCCTGCTTGAGCGTCAGCCCAGCGGGGAGCTGGATATTGGTGCCCAGGGTGGCATCGATGCGCAGCAATGCCTCGCCGGCAGCGGGGTCCTGCGGCGCGACGGCAATGGTGGCGGTGAAATTCAGCTGCTGGCCCAGCGCCGAGACGCCGCCGGAATAGGTCCAGCTGTTCGATGCCGATTCGGCGAAGCGGGCGAAGCGTGCCGGTATGATCGAACGGTAAGGCTCGGGCAGCTGCCGCACCTGGTCCAGCACGGTCCTCAGCCGGTCGACGGTAGCCTTGCCGGCCGGCACTTTCGCATCAAGCAGGCCCGACGTATCGCTGGCCTGCTGCGCCAGCGCCGGTCCATGACCGGGGGTAACAAGAAAAAGACCGAGCGCGCAGACAACCGCCGCCATGGCGCGCAAGCGCGCCCCCCAGACACGACTCATAATATATCCCCCAAGGCCCCCAATTAGTTGAAGGGACAATTATCCACAGGGGCGGAGGCCGCAACAGGTTAATATTCCTAACGACTCTCGATTCGCCAGTGATTTGCGGGGCTTATCGTCAGATGCGGACAGCCCTGCAGCCCGGTCGACTGCCCTGCCACGGCGTGCCCGGCCCGCATTGCCCCGGCTGTCCGGCTGGCCATCCGATCCCCCGGCAGGCCATAAGAGGCCATGACCGTCCCTGCTGCTGAAAAATACCGTATTGCCGTGATCGGCGGCGGCCCCGCCGGATTGATGGCCGCCGAGGTGATCGCCCGCGACGGCGCCAACGCAAGCGTCACCGTGTTCGAGCGCATGCCCAGCATGGGACGCAAGCTGCTGATGGCGGGGCGGGGCGGCCTGAACATCACGCATTCCGAGCCGGCCGAGCGTTTCCGCGCCCGTTATGGCGCCGCGGCGGACTGGATGAGCACGCGGCTGGCTGCCTTTCCGCCCGAGGCGCTGGTCGACTGGTGCGAAAAGCTGGGCCAGCCAACCTTCATCGGCAGCAGCGGCCGCGTGTTTCCGCGCGCGATGAAGGCAAGCCCCCTGCTGCGCGCCTGGCTGACGCGGCTGGGCGAGCTGGGCGTCAATCTGGTGACGCGGGCGCAGTGGACCGGCTGGACCGGCGACGGCGCGCTCCGGTTCGCCGATGGCCGCACCTGCCAGGCCGACGCGGTGGTGCTGGCGCTCGGCGGCGCTTCCTGGCCCCGGCTTGGCGCCGATGGCAGCTGGACCACCTTGCTGCCCGATATCGCCCCAGATATCTCTTTGACACCGTTGCAACCCGCCAATTGCGGCTTCCATGTCGCGTGGTCGGAGCATCTCCGCGGTCGCCATGCCGGCGCGCCACTGAAGCGCATCGCGCTTTGCTTCGCTGGCCAGAGCGTGCGGGGCGAAGCCATGATCACCGCCAATGGCATCGAGGGTGGCGCCGTCTATGCGCTGTCGGCCGTTTTGCGTGATGCCATTGCACGCGACGGCTCTGCCCTGCTGCATATCGACCTGCGCCCGGACCTGACAACGGCGGAGCTCGCCGGGCGGCTGGAACAGCCACGCCGTGGCGCCTCGCTGGCCAATTTCCTGCGCAAGCAGATCGGCCTGCCGCCGGTCGCCATCGGCCTGGTGCAGGAAGCCCTGCATGCGGGCGCGACGGCATCACTGACCGATCTGGTCAAGGCGCTGCCGGTGCGGCTGACGGCGCCGTTCGGACTGGCGCGCGCGATCTCCACCGCCGGCGGCATCGCGCTGAGCGAGCTGGACGATCGCCTGATGCTGCGCCGCCGGCCCGGCGTGTTCGTGGCGGGCGAAATGCTGGATTGGGAAGCGCCCACCGGCGGCTATCTGCTGCAGGGCTGCCTGGCGACCGGCGCGGCGGCCGGCCATGGCGTGCTGGACTGGCTGCGCAGCAGGCCGGCATAGCTGGCCGTTTTTCCTGTCGCTGAAACCGGTTCAGGATCGCGCGGATCGCGTTGTCGGCCGCAATCTGGTCGATTGCACCCTTAGATCAAAAACTTTCGAATCCGCGCCGACAGCAGGTCGACCGCGCTGACCAGCAGGATGATCATGATCATCACCGCGCAGGTCTGGGCGAACTGGAAGCCGCGGATCACTTCCCACAGCACCACGCCGATGCCGCCGGCGCCGACCATGCCGACCACCGAGGCCGAGCGCAGGTTCGATTCGAAGCGGTAGAGCGAATACGACACCCAGAGCGGCATCACCTGCGGGATCACGCCATAAACGATCTCCTCCAGCGCGTTGGCGCCGGTGGCGCGGATGCCTTCCACCGGCTGCGGGTCGATCGCCTCCACCGCTTCCGAGAACAGCTTGGCCAGGATGCCGGTGGTATGCACGAACAGCGCCAGCGCGCCGGCGAACGGCCCCAGGCCCACCGCCACCACGAACAGCATGGCGAACACCATCTCGTTGATGGCGCGGCAGGCATCCATCAGGCGGCGGACCGGCTGGTGCACCCAGGGCGGGGTGATGTTGGATGAGGCCAGCAAGCCAAACGGCACCGCGAAAACCACGGCCAACAAGGTGCCCCAGATGGCGATATGCAGGGTGACGATCAGTTCGTCGAGGTAATAGCGCCACTCATGAAAATCCGGCGGAAAGAAGTCGCCGATGAAGGTGACCATGTTGCCGGCATCGGTGAACAGCTTTTGCGGCGCGATTTCGGCGCCTCGGTAGGACCAGATAACGGCGGCGGCGATCAGGGCGTAGACCAGCATGCGGCCGAGCGAGGTTTTCAGACCAGGTTTGGGTGGATGGATCGGATGGTCCTGGACGATGGCGGCAGTGGCGGACATGAACGGCCTCGCTTGAGGAATACGGGGCGGCCGCAACGCCGCCCCGCAACGGGTGGATTACGAACCCATCTGCTTCGTCAGATCGGCAAGCTTGGCCTCGATCTCGGCGATCTTCTTGGCCTTGTCGGCCGCCGCCATGTTGGTGTCGGCTTCCAGCTTCAGCTTGTCGCGGAACAGGCCAAGCTGGCGGATCGGCAGCAGCTGCTTGTTCGACGATTCCCGGAATGGCGCCCATTGCAAGGCGGTCAGCACCTTCTTCTCGGCTTCGCTCTTGGTGCCATAGCTGAGGAAGAAGGTCTTGATCTTCTTCTTGTCGACGTCAGACAGGTCCTTGCGCCACACAATCGGGTCGGACGGGATCAGCGGCGACTTCCAGATCGCCTTGACTTCGGCGGCTTTGGCCGGCTGGGTCTTCTGCAGGCGATCCATGTTCTCGGTGTTGTTGCTGGCGACGTCGACCTGCCTGTTGGCCACGGCCAGGGCATTGGTCTCGTGGTTGGCCGTCACCACGCGGGTGAAGTGCTTGCGGATGTCGATGTTGTTCTGCGCCCAGGCATAATAGCTCGGCACCAAGAAGCCCGAAGTCGAGTTCGGATCGCCGTTGCCGAAGGAATACTTGCCCGGCGCCTTGATCAGGTCCTGGATCGAATTCAGCGGGCTGTCCTTATGCACCAGCAGCAGCGACCAGTAGCCCGGCGAACCGTCGGATGCCACGGTCTGCACGAAGACCTCGCCTTCGGCGCGGTCGACGGCCTGGATGGCCGAGGCGTTGCCGAACCAGGCGATCTGCACCTTGTTGAAACGCATGCCCTCGATGATGCCGGCATAATCCGGCGCGAAGAAGGCATTCACCTTCATACCGAGCTGCTTTTCCATGTCGGCCAGGAACGGGGTCCACAGCGGCTTCAGGTTGGCGGTCGACTCGGTCGAGATGATGCCGAAATTCAGTTCCTTCAGGTCGGCGGCCTGGGCGCTGCCGGCGGCGGCAAGCGCAACGGCCGCAACGGCGGCTTTCAGCATGGTACGGCGCAGCATAGGTGTGTCTCCCGGTTGGTTGTGACTGCGGAACTAAAAAACTTGCTCAGACCAGCGCCGGCAGCATGCGCGGCACGGCGCGCGAGGCGGCGGCAGGGGATGCTGCCGGCGCCTCGTTGTCGTCGGCCGGCGGCGGCAGGTTGTCGGCATCCAGGCTGCCAAAATCGAGATCGGTGTTGTTGCCGTAGATGCCGCGCAGCAGCGCCGTGGTGACAGCCGCGGCCGCGCCGTCGAACATCACCTTGCCATCGCGCAGGGCAATGACCCGGCGGCAGTATTTCAGCGCGAAATCCACCTGGTGCAGCGACACCACCACGGTAACGCCGTCGGTTTCATTGATGCCGGCCAGGGCTTCCATCACCTTGCGCGAGGATTCCGGATCCAGCGAGGCGATCGGCTCGTCGGCCAGGATGATCTTGGCCTGCTGCACCAGGGCGCGGGCGATGGCGACGCGCTGCTGCTGGCCGCCCGACAGTGTCGAGGCACGCTGGAAAGAGCATTGCGCGATGCCGACGCGCTCCAGGGCGGCGACGGCGATGCGCCGCTGCTCGTCGGTGAAGCGGCGGAACAGGCTGCGCCACAGCGGCATGCGGCCCAGGTTGCCGGCCAGCACGTTGGTAATCACCTGCAGGCGGCCGACCAGGTTGAACTGCTGGAACACGAAACCGATGCCGGCGCGGGTTTCGCTGATGCCGCGGCCGAGCCTTCCTTGCGCCTGCACCATGCGGCCATCCACCACGATCTGGGCATGCTGGTCGCGATCCCCCACGGTGAGGCCGGCGACATGGCGCAGCAAAGTCGACTTGCCCGAGCCGGAGGCGCCAATCAGGGCCACCATCTCGCCGGGCTGGATGGTCAGGGATATATTGTCGAGTGCCCGCTTGCCGGTCCGGAAGGTTTTCGATAGATGGGCAATCTCGATGGCGGCGCGCATGCGCTCCCCCTCTGCGGTCTGTGTCGTCGCAATCATGGGGCGCTATAGCAATGCCATGTGACAGTTCGATTGCGGTTCGGCGACGGCGGGGTGAAATCCCTGGCGGCCTGTCGACCCGTTCACTTACCAACAAGACCCTTTGCCGACTTGTCTAGGGATTCACCTGCCATGGCGCCCCGTTTCGCCCTCTATGCCGCTCCGCCGGCCACGCATCCGCTGCATGATTTCGCCGTTCGTTGGCTCGGCTGGGACCCGGAGACCGGTGAGCCGCATGCGCCGCAACCGGCGGCGGGCCTGAGCCCGGCGCGCATCGCCGCACTGACCGCGGAGCCACGGCGTTATGGCTTCCATGGCACGCTGAAACCACCTTTCCGGCTGGCCAAAGGCTGCGACGAGGGCATGCTGATCCTGGCGCTGGAACGTTTTGCCGCCGCTCATGCCCCCGTGCGGCTGCCGTCGTTGCAGGTGGCGGTTTTGGGCAGTTTCATCGCCCTGCGGCCATCGG
>NZ_JANLJJ010000037.1:0-4535 GCF_029255545.1 Ferrovibrio sp.
TGGCCGGGATCGGCACCGGCTTCTGCACGCCGCGCTCGACGAAGACATGCACGAAATGGCCGGTGGCGGCGGGATGCGGATCATTGGCGCGGAACAGCGCGATCTCGTGGCGGGCCGAGGAATTGCCGAGCTTCACCGTGCGCAGGCAGCCCTCGATGGTCTCGGGGTAGTTCAGCGACTTGTGGAAGCGGCAGCCGCTTTCCACCAGCAGGCCGATGATTGTGTCGTTGACCATGTCGAGCCCGCCGAAGCGGATCATGTAGTCGTTCACCAGCGTGTCGAAGTAAGCGTAATACTGCACGTTGTTGACATGCTGGTAGACGTCGATGTCGGAAAGCCGGGTCGGGATCATCAGGCTGTGGCGGTAATTCGCCCGCACTTCCAGCTTGGGGTCGAGAACCTCGCTCATGTCGCTTACAGTGCCTGTTCGTAGATCTTCAGCGCGTCGTCGTAGCCGACCTCGCGCGGGTTGTTGACCAAAAGGCGCTGCTGGTTCATCGCGTCTTTCGCCAGCATCGGCAGGTGGTTGTGGCTGATGCCGACCTGGCGCAGCTGTTTTTCCAGCTTCACGGCGTCGATGATCGATTCCAGCTCGGCCAGCAATGCGCCGGCGCCGGCGGATGCCGTTGAGAAACTTTTTCCGGGAAGGAGGATCGGCGCCAGCTCGGCATATTGCGCCGCCGCCGTGTCGACCGCGAGGTTGAAGCGCAGCACATGCGGCAGCATCAACGCATTCGAAAGCCCATGCGGCACATGGAAATGCCCGCCCACGGGATAGGCCAGGGCATGCACCGCCGCTACCGGCGCGTTGGCAAACGCCATGCCGGCCAGCATGGCACCCAGCAGCATGTCGGAGCGCGCCTTGCGGTCCTTCGCGCCGGCCTCGGAACAGACATGACGGATATTGCCTGACAGCAGGCGCAGGGCCTCGCGCGCCAACGCATCCGACATCGGATTCTTTTTATGCCTGGTCGTATAGGCCTCGATGGCATGCACCATGGCATCCACGCCGGTCGCCGCCGTCACATGCCGAGGCAGGCCCAGCGTGAGATCGGCATCGAGCAGCGCGATATCGGGCAGCAGCAGCGGCGAGACCACACCCTTCTTTTCAGATTCACCCGTGGTGATGATGGCAATGCCGGTGACCTCCGATCCGGTGCCGGCCGTGGTGGGCACCTGGATCAGCGGCATGCGGCTGCCCTTCGCATTGCCGACGCCATAGACCTCGGAAAGCTGCTGGCTGGCGCGCGGCAGGAAGGCGACCAGCTTGGCGATATCCATCGACGAGCCGCCGCCGAAGCCGATCACGCCGTCGGCACGGAAGTCCTTCGCCGCCGCGACGGCCTCGTGCACCAGTTTTTCCGGCGGGTCGGCTTCGGTTTTGTCGTAGATCGAGACGGCAATGCCGGCGGCCTTCAGGCTGTCCAGCGCCGCCCCGGGCAGGCCCAGCTTCATCACGCCCGGATCGGTGACCAGCATGGCCCGGGTGATGCCCAGTTCGCCCGCCAGGGCGCCCAGTTTCGCCGAGGCGCCCGGCTCGCAATAGACCCGCCGCGTGGTCTCGAAACTCAGGCTGCTCATCCCGACCTCCCGCAATTCATGATGTTTTCCAGACACTAGCACCCGTTCGCCGGGATCGGCCAGCCTTCCCCGGCGGGAGGGCCGGCCGAGGGTTGCAACCCATTGTCCCGCTACATTCGCTGAATTGACTAAGCTTTTGCCGGCCCTTAGAGTCCTGCCCTTCCCGCCAGCCCGGCCGCGTCAAAAAGCCGGGGCTGGCGTCATCGTTTCAGGGGCCCGTCGCCAGTCCGTGTTTGTCATGTGACGGGGCCGCAACCACAGGAGCCGTGCCGTGAGCGAAGCATTGATGTCGACCTACGCGAGGACGAACCTCGCGTTCGAGCGGGGCGAGGGTCCTTACCTCTACACCGCCGACGGTCGACGTTATCTCGACTTCGGCTCCGGCATCGCCGTCACCGCGCTGGGCCACAGCCATCCGCATCTGGTGAAGGCCATCCAGGAGCAGGCCGCCAAGCTGTGGCATGTCTCCAACCTGTTCCAGATCCCGGAGCAGGAAAAGCTGGCCCAGCGGCTGGTCGAGCATTCCTTCGCCGACAAGGCCTTTTTCTGCAACTCGGGCGCCGAGGCGAACGAGGGCGCGGTGAAGATCGCGCGCAAATACTTCTCCGCGAAGGGCCAGCCGGAGAAATACCGCGTCATCACCTTCGACGGCGCCTTCCACGGCCGCACGCTGGCCATGCTGGCGGCGACCAACAACAAGAAATACCTGGAAGGCTTTGGCCCGGTGGTCGAGGGTTTCGACCATGTGCCGCTGAATGACCTGAAGGCGCTGAAGGCCGCGATCACGCCGGAGACGGCGGCGGTCATGATCGAGCCGATCCAGGGCGAGGGCGGCATCCGCGCCGTGCCGACCGAGACGTTGCGCGCGATCCGCCAGATCTGCGACGAGCACAAGCTGCTGCTGATCCTGGATGAGGTGCAGACCGGCATGGGCCGCACCGGCAAGCTGTTCGCCTATGAATGGGCCGGCATCACGCCCGACATCATGACGCTGGCCAAGGGCCTGGGCGGCGGCTTCCCGGTCGGCGCGATCCTGACCACCGACGAGGCCTGCTCGGGCATCAAGCCCGGCACCCATGGCACTACCTTTGGCGGCAACGTCATGGCCATGACGGCGGGCAACGCCGTGCTGGACGTGATGCTGGAGCCCGGCTTTTTCGACGGCGTGCAGAAGCGCAGCTCGTATTTCCGCCAGCAGCTCGCCATGCTGGCCGACCGCTACCCCGAGGTGATCGAGGAAGTGCGTGGCCAGGGCTTTTTGCTCGCGGTGAAGAGCAAATGCGTGAATTCCGACTTCCAGGCCGCGATCCGCGACGAGCATGTGCTGGGCGTGACGGCGAGCGACAACACCGTGCGCCTGCTGCCGCCGCTGACCATCCCGGAAAAGGACCTGGCGGAAGGCATCCAGCGCATCGAGGCGGCGTGCCAGAAGCTGCAGGCGAAAGCCCAAAAGGACGCGGCCGGGGAAGCGGCATGAACGGCGTGCGGCATTTCCTCGATCTCGACCGGATTCCGGCCGAGACGCTGCGCGGCATTTTAAGCCACGCGGCGAGGATGAAGGCCGGCCGCATGGGTCGGCCAAAAGGCTGGATGGAGCCCGACCGGCCGGCCGCCGACCGCATCCTGGCGATGATCTTCGAGAAACCCTCGACGCGCACGCGGCTGTCGTTTGACAGCGCCATGCGCCAGCTGGGCGGCGAGACCATCGTGGTGCGCGCCGACGAGCTGCAGATCAACCGCGGCGAAAGCATCGCCGACACGGCGAAAATCCTGTCGGCCAATGTGGATGCCATCATGATGCGCACCGGCAAGGCGCAGAACCTGGCCGACCTGGCGGCCAATGCCAGCGTGCCGGTGATCAACGGCCTGACCGACGACAGCCATCCCTGCCAGGTGATGGCCGACGTGCTGACGTTCGAGGAAAAGCGCGGTCCGATCCGCGGCCGCAAGCTGGCCTGGGTCGGCGACGGCAACAACATGGCCACCTCGCTGATCCATGCCGCCGTGCTTTTCGGCTTCCGCCTCGACCTGGCCTGCCCGGCCGAATTGCAGCCGGACGCGAAAGTGCTGAAATGGGCGGCCGAGCGCCAGGGCCAGATCAACGTGAGCCATGATCCGGCCCAGGCCGCGGCCGACGCCGATTGCCTGATCACCGATACCTGGGTGTCGATGGGCATGAAGGACGCCGAACGGCGGCACAAGATCCTGGCGCCCTATCAGGTCAATGCCGCGCTGATGGCCAAGGCGGCGAAAGACGCCATCTTCATGCATTGCCTGCCCGCCCATCGCGGCGAGGAAGTGACGTCCGAGGTGATCGACGGGCCGCAATCGGTGGTGTTCGACGAGGCGGAAAACCGCCTGCATGCCCAGAAGGCGATCCTCGCCTGGTGTTTCGGCGCCTGAGCCGCATTATATTGGCCGCGTGAGTACGCTTCCCCTTCACGACGACCTGTCGCTGCCGTTCCAGATCGAGCAGTGCGACGTGCGCGGCCGCCTGGTGCGGCTGGGCCCGGCGATCGACCGCATCCTGAGCCGGCATGCCTATCCCGAGCCGGTGGCGCATCTGCTGGCCGAGGCGATGACGCTGACCGCCACCATGGCCACGGCCTTGAAATTCGATGGCGTCTTCTCGCTGCAGGCCAAGGGCGACGGCCCGGTCTCGACCCTGGTGGCCGATTGCCGCGCGCCGGGGCATCTGCGTGGTTATGCCAGTTTCGACGCCGAACGGCTGGAAGGCCTGGAAATCGGGCCGGGCGGCAACCGCGCCCTGGTGCCCCTGCTGCTGGGCAAGGGTTACCTCGCCTTCACCATCGACCCGCAGGGCGAAGAGATGGAGCGGTATCAAGGCATCGTGGATTTGTCGGGCAACACGCTGGCCGAGGCCGCCCATGCCTATTTCGCCCAGTCGGAGCAGCTCAATGCCCGCGTCGTGCTGGGCGCCGCCCATCGCAAGG
>NZ_JANLJJ010000037.1:4635-24152 GCF_029255545.1 Ferrovibrio sp.
GCCCAGTCGGAGCAGCTCAATGCCCGCGTCGTGCTGGGCGCCGCCCATCGCAAGGGCCAGGACGGCCGGCGACACTGGCGTGCCGGCGGCATCCTGCTGCAGCAGCTGCCCGCCCAGCCGGGCGGCCTGAGCGACGAAGACCGTGGCCTGGCCTGGGAAAAGGTCACCGCCCTGCAGGCCACGGCGAAGGCCGAGGAACTGAGCGATGCGCAACTGAGCCAGAACGAGCTGCTGTTCCGTTTGTTCCACGAGGATGGCGTGCGGGTCTTCGACGCCGCGCCGCTGGTCGATGCCTGCACCTGCTCGGCCGACAAGGTGCGCGGCATCCTCTCGACCTTCGCGGCCGAGGAACTGGCCGACATGGCCGATGCCGGCGGCCTGATCACCGTGTCGTGCCAGTTCTGCAGCGCAAGCTACGATTTCCCCGCCGACGCGGTTAAAGGCTGACCTGGCTCAGCCGCCGATTTGGCTGAATCCCGCCATTGCCGGGCCTTGAATTTGCCTCAATTGCCAGCGTATCTGGGACATTGAGCCCACCGACATCCGGGAGACTTTTCCATGCGCCTCGATATTCTCCGCCGCGGTTCCAGCCGCCTGTTCGCCATGATGGCCCTGGGCCTGGCGGTGGCCGCCTGCGCCGGCGCGCCGCCGGAAAAACTGATCCTGCCCGAGATCACCTTCGCCAATCAGCCCAAGCTGACCTTCGCCGCCGGCTCGGTCGAGACCATCCAGGAATACCTGCCCTCCGCCCAGCCGCCGCATATCGAGCTGAACATCCCGCAGCCGCCTTCGGTGGTGGCGGCGCGCTGGACGCGGGACCGCGTCGCGCTCGACAACAGCCAGCAGAACCGGGTCACCGTGATCATCAAGAAGGCCGCCGTCACCGAGGTGGACCTGAAGAAGACCCCGGGCCTGCGCGGCAGCTTCACCGAAGACCAGATCGCCCGCTTTGATACCGAGGTGGAAATGGCGGTCGAGATCCGCGACGCACGCGGCTTCCGCATCGGCGAGGCCTCGGCCGCGGCGCGGCGCTCCACCTCGATGAGCGAGAAGGCCACCCTGAACGACCGCGATCTGATCATCCACGGCCTGGTGCGCGAGACCATGATGGACGTCAACCGCGAGCTGGAGCGCAACATCCGCCAGTATATGGCGCTCTATGTCCGGTAAGCTTTTGGCGCCAGGCCCCTGATTCCGGCTCCGTTCGCATACGAACGGAGCCGCCGGGCGCAACGCCGGCCCTGCCGCTGGGGTAGCCGATTTCGGCCCGGCCGAGGTTTGTCTCGGTCGGGTCGATCTGCTAGAGAGGGCTCATAATCTCCCCTCCCGCGGAGCTGGAAACGCCTATCATGCCAACGCCGAAAAAGCGCCCCCTGGTGATCGTGACCCGGAAGCTGCCGGACCCGATCGAGACCCGGATGATGGAGCTGTTCGACACCCGGCTGAACCTGGCGGACAAGCCGATGGGTCAGGCCGAGCTGATCGAGGCGGTGAAAACCGCCGACGTGCTGGTGCCGACCATCACCGACCGCATCGATGGCTCGATCCTGGCGCATGCCGGGCCGAATTTCCGCCTGATCGCCAATTTCGGCACCGGCGTCGACCATATCGACCTGGCCGGCGCGCGGCAGCGGGGCATCACCGTCACCAACACGCCCGGCGTGCTGACCGAAGACACCGCCGACATGACCATGGCGCTGATCCTGGCCGTGCCGCGCCGCCTGGTCGAAGGCGCCAATGCGTTGCGCGAGGGCAAGTTCGAGGGCTGGTCACCCACCTGGATGCTGGGCCAGCGCATCTGGGGCAAGCGGCTCGGCATCATCGGCATGGGCCGCATCGGCCAGGCCGTCGCCCGCCGCGCCAAGGCCTTCGGCCTCTCCATCCACTACCACAACCGCAAGCGGGTGCATGAAAGCATCGAGCAGGAGCTGGAGGCGACCTACTGGGAAAGCCTCGACCAGATGCTCGCCCGCATGGACATCATCTCGGTGAACTGCCCGCATACGCCGGCCACCTTCCACCTGCTGTCGGCGCGCCGGCTCGACCTGATCCCGCCGCATGCCTATATCGTCAACACCGCGCGCGGCGAGGTGATCGACGAAAACGCCCTGGTGCGCAAGCTGCGCAAGGGCGAGATCGCCGGCGCCGGCCTGGACGTGTTCGAGCACGAGCCGGCGGTGAACCCGAAGCTGCTGGAGCTGAACAACGTGCTGCTGATCCCGCATATGGGCTCGGCCACGCTGGAAGGCCGCATCGACATGGGCGAGAAGGTCATCATCAACATCAAGACCTTCGCCGACGGCCATGCGCCGCCCGACCGGGTGATCGCCGGACTTCTCTAAGCGTGAGACTGGTGCCGGCCTGCTCTGATCCGGCCTGTCCGTTTCGAGAAATTTAGCATCAGCCCTATTCTCTTCCGGCGGGTATCTGCGCCATACTCGGGTCGCAACCCCGGACCCCCATGAACGCCGCGCCGCCGCCCTACAGCCCCTGTCCCGCCGATCTCGGCGAGCGGCTGGAATCCCATGGCCGCTATGTGCAGTCGCTGGGCGGCTCGGTGCGGATCGGCCGCCGGCTGCAGCTCGAGCGGATCGATTTCGACGCGGTCAAGCTCACCCGGCGCAACCTGCGCCAGGCCATACTGCCCTTCTGCCGGCTGTCCTGCTCGGATCTGCGCGAAAGCAGTTTCCATGAGGCCGAGCTGCCCGGCTGCGACCTGGCCGCCGCCGACCTGACCAATGCCGATTTCGCCCGCTCCGACCTGCGTGGCGCGGATCTGAGCCGCGCGGTGCTGACCAACACGAAATTCGACGGCGCCCGCTTCGGCCCCTATCGCGACGGCCATACCGATCTGGGCCAGATCGCCACGCGGCTGAACCAGGCCAGCATCAGGGGCGCCAGCTTTGCCGGCGCCACCCTGCAGGATGCCAGTTTCGACAAGGCCAACCTGCAGGACACCAGCTTCGCCTTCGCGCGGCTGGAGAATGTCAGTTTCCGCGGCGCCGACCTGCGCGGCGCCAGTTTCGCCTTAAGCGATCTCGGCGCCGGCATGGCCGATGCCATCGAGGCGGCCGGCGGCGCGGTGGCGCGACCGATCACCGCCGAGCTGCTGCAGGGCATGGTGGCCGATCATGCCGCCTGGATCGCCAGCGACGGCACGCGCGGCAACCGCGCCCAGCTGCGCGGCCTCAATCTCGCCGGCGCCAAACTCGCCCATGCGGATTTGAGCGGCGCGGATTTGGCCGAGACCAACCTGGCCGGCGCCGACCTGAGCGGCGCGAAGCTGATCTGCACGGACCTGCGCGGCGCGAATTTAAGCCGCGCCACCATCGACAAAGCCGATTTCCGCGGCGCCATGCTGGATGGCTGCTTCGGCTTCATGCCGGCGGGAAGTTTGTAATATCCCGACAAACTCAAAACCGTCATGCCCGGGCTTGGCCCGGGCATCCACGCGTTTTTTATGTGCGCAAAGACGTGGATGGCCGGAACAAGTCCGGCCATGACGATATTAGTTGTCACCCCGGGCCCAAGAAGAGCTTCCTGGCCGGGGTTCCATTCAAAAAAATGGGATCCCCGCTTTCGCCGGGATGACGATAGCGTGTTTACGCGATCGCCTTCATCGCCTCGGCGGCGGCGAGGTCGACCGAGACCAGGGTGGAGACGCCGCGCTCGGCCATGGTGACGCCGAACAGGCGGTCCATGCGCGCCATGGTGATCGGGTGGTGGGTCACCACCACGAAGCGCGTGCCCTCGCCGATATTCTCGGTCTGGCGCGCCATCGCCTCCATCAGGTTGCACAGCCGCTCGACATTGGCGTCGTCCAGCGGGGCGTCCACTTCGTCCAGCACGCAGATCGGCGCCGGGTTGGTGAGGAACACCGCGAAGAGCAGCGACAGCGCGGTGAGCGCCTGCTCGCCGCCCGAAAGCAGCGACATGATCTGCAGGCGTTTACCCGGCGGCGAGGCATAGATTTCCAGGCCGGCCTGCAGCGGATCGTCGCTCTCGACGAGCTGCAGATGCGCCTTGCCGCCGCCGAACACCTCGACGAACAGCTTCTGGAAATGGTCGTTCACCCTGGCGAAGGCCTCGAGCAGGCGTTCGCGGCCCTCTTTGTTGAGCGACGTGATGCCCTGGCGTAGCTTGTCGATGGCCGAGACCAGGTCGGTCTGCTCGGTGGAGAGCGCGGTGAGCTTCTCTTCCACCTCGTTGGCTTCCAGCTCGGCGCGCAGGTTCACCGGGCCCATATTGTCGCGTTCCTTGCGCAGGCGCTCGAGACGGTTTTCCACCTGCGGCAGCTCGGGGAAATCCTCGTCGTCGTCCACCTCGCCGGCCTTCAGCACCTGGTCCAGCGTGCAGTCGAGCACCTCGCGCACGCGGATCGCCAGCTCGTCCAGGCTGACGCGCTGATGCTCCAGATCGGATTCCGCCTTGACGCGGGCCTCGCGGCCGCTGCCCAGCAGCTGCTCGATCTCGCGCGCGGTTTTCGCCGCCAGCTGCTGCGCCGCCTCGGCATTGGCCAGATGGTCGGCGGCCTGGTTGCGCGCGGCCTCGGCCAGGCTGATCTGCTCGAGCAGCGCGTTGCGGCGGCTTTCCAGCTCGCGCGGAATCTGCTCCAGCTTTTCCAACTCGGCGGCGGCCTCGGCCTGGCGGGCGCCAAGCTGCTCGAGCTGCTGCGCCGCGCTTTCGTTGCGGGCCATGGCGGCGCGGCGCTCGATGACGATGGCTTCCAGGCGGCGGGCGCGCGCCTCGGCGTCGCGGCGCAGCTGTTCCAGCGCGGCGCGGCGTTCGGCCAGCGCCTGACGCAGCGCATTGACCTCTTCGCGCACCATGGCGATCAGCTGCCGCACTTCATCTTCCGGCGGCATCGCTTCCAGCGTGGCGGCCTCCGACGCGCGCAGCTGCTCGGTCTCGGCGATCTCTCCTGACGTCTGCTGCTTCTGCTCGGCCAGGGCGGCCAGGCGCGACTGGCGCTCGGCCTCCTTGCGCACCACTTCGGCCTGCAATTCGCGGGCGGCATCGAGCTCGCGGTCGGCGCGGGCGATATCCTGGTTGGCGCGGTCGCGCGCGGCCTGACGCTCGCGCTCGGCCATGGTGATCGCCTGGGCGGCCTGCTCGCGCGCGCCCTGACGCTCACGCTCGGCGGTGGCGATGCCCTGGTTGGCATGATCGCGCGCGCCCTGGCGCTCACGCTCGGCCGCCGCCACGACCTGGGCGGCGCGGTCGCGCGCCTCGGCGGCCGCGCGTTCGGCCGTCTGCACCACGGAAGCCGCCTGGTCGCGAGCCTCGTTGCGGGCCAGCTCGGCGGTCTGCACCACGGATGTCGCCTGCTGGCGCGCCTCGCTGCGGGCCTGCTCGGCGGCCTGCACCACGTTTGCGGCCTGCTGGCGCGCGGCATTGCGGGTCTCTTCCGCGGCCAGCACGGCCTGGCGCGCGGCGCGCTCGGCGGCGGCTGCCGCTTCGGTGGCGTGACGCGCGGCTTCATAGGCGCGCTGGGCGTCGCTGAGCCTGCCTTCCAGGCCACGCAGCTCCTCGCGCAGGTCGGCCAGGCGGTTGCGCTGCTCCAGCTTCACCGAGGCCGAGGTCGGCGCGCCGGCCTTCACCGTGAAGCCGTCCCAGCGCCACAACGCGCCGGATCTGGTCACCAGCCGCTGGCCGAGCTTGAGGTCGGCGCGCAGGCGGGCGCCATCGGCGTCGTCGGCCACCAGGCCGATCTGGCTCAGGCGACGCTGCAGGGCGGACGCGCCGGTCACATATTTCGACAGCGGCTCGGCGCCAAACGGCAGTGCCGGCGCGTCATGCAGCGGCGGCAGCGCATCCCAGTGCATCGGCGCATTGGGATCGGTGGCGGCATTCAGCTCGTCGGCCAGCGCCGCGCCCAAAGCCTTCTCGAAGCCGGGCTCGACCGTCACCTGGTCGATCAGCGGCGGGAACAGGTTGCTCTCGTCGAGTTTCAGCAGCTTGGTGAGGCCGGCTTCTTCCGCCTTCAGGCGGGTGAGCTCGCCCTGCACGCCCTGCCAGGCATCACGCGCGGCCTGCTCAGCCTGGGCGATCGCCTGGCGCTCGGCCTCGGCCTGCTCCACGCCGCGACGCGCCTCGGCGATCTTCTCGGCATGTTCGGCCTCAACCGCGTTGAGCCCGGCGCGGGCAGCCTCGATCCTGATCGCCTGCTCGGCCTCGACGGCGTTCAGGCCGGCCCGCGCGGCCTCGATCTTCTGGGCATGCTCGCCTTCCACGGCGTTCAGCGCGGCGCGGGCGGCCTCGATCTTCTGCTCATGCTCGTTGCCGGCCTGGGCCAGGGCGGCGCGGGCGGCCTCGATCTTCTGGGCGTGCTCGGCCTCGACGGCTTCCAGGGCGGCACGTGCCGCCTCGATCAGGCGGGCCTGCTCGGCCTCGACCGCCTCATAGGCCTGGCGCGCGGCCTCCAGCCGGCCGGCATGCTCGGTCTCGGTGGCCTCCAGCGCGGCGCGGGCGGCTTCCACCGCGGCCTGCCTGGTCTCCACCTCGGCATTGGCGCTTTCGGCTTCGGCCAGCGCCTCGGTCTGCTCGTTCAGCCGCGTTTCCTCGGCGACGATTTCCTCGATGCGGCCACGCAGGCGGGTCAGCCGGCGCTCGGCATCCTCGATGGCCTGGCGCAGGCGGGCGCGCTGGGCCTGCTCTTCCGCCGCGCGATCGGTCAGCCGGTCGAGTTCGGCCTGACGCTCGTCGACCTTGACCTGGGCCTCGGCGACGCCACTTTCGGCGCCTGCCTGGGCCTCACCCTCGCCGGCACGCTGGGCTTCCAGCTGCTCGGTCTCGCCGTTCAGCCGGGTCAGGGTTTCCTCGGCATCCAACGACAGCGCGCTTTCGCGCTCGGCGTCGGAGGCGATCTGGGCCAGACGCGCGCGCACCTGCTCGGCGGCTTCCTGGGCGCGGGTCGATTCCGCATCCAGGCCCTCGCGCGCCACGGTCAGGCGATGCAGTTTCGCGCCGGCCTCGGCCTCGTGCTGGCGCAGCGGCGGCAGGGCCTCGGCCGCGATGCGCTCGGCCTCATGGGCTTCCGACACCTGCAGGGTGCGGTCGGCCACTTCGCGCTCGGCGGCCTGCAAAGCCTGCTCGGCCTCGGCCAGCGCGTGTTTCAGCGCATCATGCTTGAGGTGGAACAGGATCGCCTCGGTCTTGCGGATCTGGCCGGCGATGTTGCGGTAGCGGCTGGCCTGGCGGGCCTGGCGCTTCAGGCTCTGCAACTGGTTGTCGAGCTGGCCGATCACGTCGACCACGCGCTCCAGATTCTGCTCGGCGGCCTTCAGGCGCAGCTCGGCCTCGTGCCGGCGGGAATGCAGGCCGGAAATGCCGGCCGCCTCTTCCAGCAGCATGCGGCGGTCGGTCGGCTTGGCGTTGATGATGGCGCCGACGCGGCCCTGGCTGACCATGGCCGGCGAATTGGCGCCCGAAGCCAGGTCGGCGAACAGCAGCTGCACGTCGCGCATGCGCACGTCATTGCCGTTGATGGCGTAATCCGAGCCCTTCTCGCGCTCGATCTTGCGGGTGATCTCGAGCACTTCCTGCTCGTTGAAGGCCGCCGGCGCCGTGCGCGTGGCGTTATCCAGCGTGAGCGTGACCTCGGCGATATTGCGGGCCGGCCGTGTGGCCGTGCCCGCAAAGATCATGTCGTCCATGCCCGAGCCGCGCATGCGCTTGGCCGAGTTCTCGCCCATCACCCAGCGCAGGGCTTCCACCAGGTTCGACTTGCCGCAGCCATTCGGGCCGACGATGCCGGTGAGCCCCGGATGGATGATGAAATCCGTCGGCTCGACGAACGACTTGAAACCGGACAGGCGCAACTTGGTGAACTGCACGGGGACTCCCTTTCGTAATCAGCGCGGCGATTACTTCGCCAGCGCGTCGAGCTTCTTGCGCAACTCGTCGAGCGACGGCACGCCGGCCTCGGCCTTGCCGTTGATGATCAGCGTCGGCGTCGAGTTGACATTGAATTTCTGATTGCCTTCCAGGCGCTGGTTCAGGATGTAGTCGCCCAGCGCCTTGTCGGCCAGGCATTTGTCGAACTGCTCGGCCGGGATGCCGCCCAGCCGGGCGATCTGGGTCAGCGCCGCCTTGGGATCGGACGAGCCGGCCCACTGGCGCTGCTGCGCGAACAGCACGCTGAGGAAGGTGAAATAGCGGTCCGGCCCGCCGCAGCGCGCCAGCACGGCGCCGGCGAAGGCAAGGTTGTCGAGCGGGAAGTCGCGGAAGATCAATTTGGCCTTGCCGGTATCCAGATACTCGGTCTTGATCGCCGGCAGCACCTCGGCATGGAAGGTGGCGCAATGCGGGCAGGTCAGCGAGGCGTATTCGATGATGGTGACCTTCGCGTCGGCCTTGCCAAGCACCATGTCCTGCAGGCGCGGGTCGGCCGCGCCAGACGCAGTCTGGGCATAGGACTCCCCGGCCGGAATCACGGCCAGGCCGGCGGCCAGGGCCAGCACCAGGGTCAGGATAAAACGCTGTATATATTTCATAGAGATGCTCCGACCCCCTACATCTAGGGGGCATTGTATGGTTGCCCGTCCGGCCTGCAACCGGACTCTGCCGTTATCCACAAGAATCTGGCGCGCTCAAGGCGCCTCAGCGACTCGCACCAAAAAGTGATCGCCCAAGGTTTTCAAGGGCTTGCCGGAGGGCCTTGTCCTCGACTCCCTCCAGCAACGCGGCCAGGCGGGCCTGCTCTTCCGGGTCCAGCGGCCGGCTCTGCCGCCGCGGGGGTGCCGACGACTCGGCGCGGCCCCCGGAGCGCTGGATGGGCATCTGCCGGAGTCGCAGCCGCTCCACCGCACGGTAGCCGAAATAGCCGTTGATCTTTTCGATGATCAGAGGTGCCAGATGCTGCAGCTCCAGCGCGAAGGCCGGGCTGACGGCGATTTCCAGGGTGGCGGCATGGCCGGCGCCGGCGGCATAGACCAGCTTTTCCGGCTGGGTCTCGGCGTAGAGCAGCGGCCCGGTGATCTCGGCCCAGCGATTGATGATCTCGGCCAGCGCGATGCCGCGCTGCTTGAAGACCGGTTTGGTCAGGCGGCCAAGCGCCACCCCCAGCGCCTTCGGCGCATTGGCGCGTTTCGCCGGATCATACCCCGGTTTGGCGTTTTTCGGCTTCGACTCGCCGGATTTAGACTCGCCAGGTTTCGACTCGTTTGCCATCGGCGCAGTCTACGCCGCCGGCCCGGCGCTGACTAATAGCCAAGCGCCTCGGTCAGGCGCTCGTAACGTGGACCATTGAGCTGCCAGACCACGGCCTGGCGCGTGCCCTGGCGGCGGCCGGCGGAGAAATCCTGCAGGGTGCCGCCGAACAGGTCGCGCCAGCCGCTGATGCTGTGCACGGCGCGGGCGAAGAGGACCGGATCGCGGTTTGCGCCGGCCTGCTCCCAGGCCTGCTCCCTGGCCTGTTCGCCGGCGCGATCAAACGTCAGCACAGCAAGGTCGGCGATGGTGGCGCCATAGATCGCGCCGGCATTGGGCGCCGTGCCGAAGCGCGCGGTATAGGCCTCGATCCAGGCCAGCACCGCGGGCGCCGCGCTGGTTTTGTCGGGCAGGGCGATCGACGACACGCTGTAGAGTCCCTGCGTGGCATTGCCCGGCGCGGCCGCCAGCAGATAATCATGCGTCGTCGACGGCCCGAGGAAATCGACGCTCCAGCCGGCGGCCCGGGCGGTCGCCATCGGCAGCAGCGTGTCGCGCAGCAACGTGGCCAGCACGACCAGGTCGCAATTGGCCGCCCGCAGCCGCGCGATGGATGCGGTGAAATCGGTATCGGTCGGGCGATGGGTGGCGACCGCCAGCAGGCTCTGGCCATGCTGCGCCAGCTGGTCGCGCAGGGCCTGCTGCACCTCCTCGCCATAATCGGTGCTCTGCGCCAGCGCGCAGACGGCGCGTTTGCCGCGCTGCTCGACCATCCATTTCACGCCGGCGCGGATCTGGTCGTAATAGAGCGAGCCGGAAATCCAGGTGACGGAATCCGGCGCCTGCACCAGCGCGCGGCTGGCGGCCATGGGAAACAGGTTGGGGATGCCGGCTTCGCGCAGCTGCGGCAGCACCGCCTGCACCTGCGCCGTGCCAAGCGCGCCGACAAAAGCCTGCACGCGGTCGCGCTTGATCAGCTTGGCTGCCGCCTGCACGGCGCGCGGCACCTGGAACTGGTGATCCTCGACGATCAGGCGGATCCTGCGGCCGCGGATGCCGCCCATGGCATTGACCGCATCGAAGCGCAGCCGCAGCGCATTCACCACCGCATGGCCATAGGGCGCGGCGGGGCCAGACAGATCGGTGATGGTGCCAAGGCGAATCTCGCCGGAGGCATCGGCGGCGCGGCCCTCGGGAATGAAGCAGGCAAGCATCGCCGCGAAGGCAAGGGCAACGGATCGGCGCATGATGGGAAGTCCGGCATGGCTGGGGGTGGCGCAAGATGCCGCCGCGACAGCCCCATGGCAAGCGGAGAAATGCTTGCCGTGGCATTCGCCACTACCTAAGGTCGCCGCCATGCCCAAGTCCCGTCGTGCCGCCCTCGCCGCGCCCCTGCTCGCCTGGTACGACCGGCATCACCGCAGCCTGCCCTGGCGCAGCCCGCCGGGTGCGCCGTTGATGGAGCCCTACCGCGTCTGGCTCAGCGAGATCATGCTGCAGCAGACCACGGTGCCGGCGGTGATTCCCTATTTCGGCAAATTCCTCGCCCGCTGGCCCAGCGTGCATGACCTCGCCGCCGCGCCGGTGGAGGATGTGATGGAGGCCTGGGCGGGGCTGGGCTATTACGCGCGCGCGCGCAACCTGCACAAATGCGCCAAAGCCGTAAGCGAAAGGCTGGACGGCGCGTTCCCCGACAGCGTCGAGGGCCTGCTGGAGCTGCCTGGCATCGGCGCCTATACGGCCGCCGCCATCGCCGCCATCGCCTTCGACAAACCGGCCGCCGTGCTGGATGGCAATATCGAGCGCGTGCTGGCGCGCGTGTTTGCCGTCGAAACGCCGCTGCCGCAGGCCAAGCCGGAATTGCGCCAGCTGGCGGCGGCCGTGACGCCGCAAGAACGGGCGGGCGATTTCGCGCAGGGCATGATGGACCTGGGCGCGACGATCTGCACGCCGAAAAATCCTGATTGCCTGCTGTGTCCGCTGCAGAAACTCTGCACGGCCCATAAACGCGGCATCGCCGCCGCACTGCCACGCAGGGCCGCCAGGGCGGCACGGCCGGTGCGCCACACCATCGCTTTCCTGCTGCAGCGCGCCGACGGCGCGGTGCTGCTGCGGCGCCGGCCGCCCAAAGGCCTGCTGGGCGGCATGCTGGAAGTGCCCAGCACGCCATGGCGCGATACGCCGTGGCGAACCAGCGAGGCGCTGGGCCATGCGCCGCTGGCGCTGGACTGGCAGCCGGCCGAGGGCGAAGCCGAGCATGTCTTCACCCATTTCGCGCTGAAGATCGCCGCCCTGCATGGCCGCATTAACGCGCGCGCCGCCGCGAAGATCGACGGGCAATGGCAGCAACCGCGCGCCGCGGCGCTGCCGACGGTGATGAAAAAGATGCTTGGCCTGCTGCCGGGCGGCAGCGAAGGCGGCGCGATCAGATCGACGAGAAATCCCCGCCGCGGCCGAGCCCGCCCTTGAAGCGCGCGGCGCCCTCGATGGCCTCCTGGCCGATGATCGGCAGGCCGCTTTCCGCCTCGTCATGCAACGCGGCATCAAGCGAGAGATCCCACTGGCGATAGCTGGAGGCGCGATCGGCCTTCATGCAGGCCTGCGGGAAACGGGCGATCTCGGCGGCCAGGGCCTCTGCGGCGGCGCGCGCCTGGCCTTTCGCCACCACGCGGTTGGCCAGCCCCATCTGGAAGGCCTCCTCGGCCGGCACCGGGCGCCCGGTCAGGATCATGTCGAGCGCGCGGCTGTGGCCGATCAGGCGCGGCAGGCGCACCGTGCCGCCGTCGATCAGCGGCACGCCCCAGCGCCGGCAGAACACGCCGAACACCGCATCCGCCTCGGCCACGCGCAGGTCGCACCACAAGGCCAGCTCCAGCCCGCCGGCCACCGCATAGCCCGACACGGCGGCGATCACCGGCTTGGACAGCAGCAGCCGCGTCGGCCCCATCGGGCCTTCGCTTTCCGGCGCGACATCGTTGCGGTTGGCGCCATCGGCCACCGCCTTCAGGTCGGCGCCGGCGCAGAAGGTGCCATTGGCGCCCCACAACACGGCGGCGCGGGCGGTCTCGTCGGCGTCGAAATCCTTGAAGGCCTGGCGCAGCGCATCGGCGGTCGGCCGGTCCACGGCATTGCGGGCCTGCGGGCGGTCCAGGATCACGGTGGTGACGGCACCCTGCTTCTCGACGCGAACACTGTCCATCCTGTTTCCTCCCGGTAAATGATTGCGATCAGGCTGACAGCGCCGGCGACATCCGGCAAGCCCTTCCGTCCGGCTTTGCGTTGCGGCAATGTCTGTCCGGTTTTGAGGATTTTGTCGTCCCGCATGGCATCCGACTTCCGACATTCGCTCTGGCGCGGCCTCGGGCATCTGCTCGCGCCGGCGGTGACGCTGTGGCTGCAGCGCCGCGCCGCGACCGGCAAGGAAGATGCCGCGCGCCTGCCCGAACGTTTCGGCCATGCGGCGCTGGCCCGGCCGGCCGGCCGGCTGGTCTGGTGCCATGGCGCCAGCGTGGGCGAGGCGCAGGCTTTGCTGCCGCTGCTGCAGCATCTGCATGCCGCGCGCCCCGACCTGACCCTGCTGCTGACCACCGGCACGGTGACATCCGCCGAACTGGTGCGCCAGCGTGCCATTGACGGCGTGATCCACCAGTTCGTGCCGGTCGACCTGCCCGGCGCGGTGGACCGTTTCCTCGATCACTGGCGGCCCGACCTGGTGCTGTGGAGCGAATCCGATTTCTGGCCCGGCATCCTGGCCGCATTGCGGCAGCGGCGGATTCCCGCCCTGCTGGTCAATGCGCGGATGTCGGAACGCTCCTGCCGGCGCTGGGCCCTGGCGCCGCAGACGGCGCGCTGGCTGCTGCGAAGCTTTGCCGCGATCTATGCCCAGACCACGCAGGATGCCGAGCGGCTGCGCCAGCTGGGGGCGGCAGAGGTGATCGAGGCCGGCAACCTGAAACAGGCCGCGCCGCCACTGCCCGCCAACGCCGAAACCGCGATGCAGTGGCAGATGACGCTGGGCAGTCGGCCGCGCTGGCTGGCGGCCAGCACACATCCGGGCGAGGAAGCGCAGATTGCCGGCGTGCATCGCGCGCTGAAATCACGTTTTCCCGGCCTGCTCACCATCATCGTGCCGCGCCATCCGCAGCGTGGACCGGAGATTGCCACCGCGCTGAGCGCGGCCGACAGCAACCTTGCCCTGCGCTCGCGCAGCGAAGCCGTGACCGAGGCCACCGACATCTACATCGCCGATACTTTGGGCGAGCTTGGCCTGTGGTATCGCCTGTGCCCGATCGTGATGATGGGCGGTTCGCTGATCCCGCATGGCGGGCAGAATCCGCTGGAGCCGGCGCGGCTGGACTGCGCATTGCTGTTCGGCCCGTCGATGTTCAATTTCAGCGACGCAGTGGCCGGCCTGCTGGAAACCGGCGGGGCGCAACAGGTGCAGGATGCCGCCGAACTGACGGTGGCCTTGAGCATCCTGCTGAACGATCCGGCGAAAACCGCCGAGATCGCCGCCGCTGCCCGCGCCTATGCCGGCGGCCAGAACCGCATCCTGGATACGTTGCGGGATGCGGCCCTGCGGTATCTGCCCAGCTGACTATTTCCCGACGAACGGCTTGGCGATGTGGCCCACTTCCTCCATCGACGAGCCAAAATGCTGCGGCCTCGCCATGTCGGTGATCTTGGCATAATTGGCGGCGAAATCGTCGACCGTCACCTCGGCATCGACGCCAAAGAACAGGCCCTGGGATTCCATCACCTGGATCTTGGCGTAGAAGCCGGCGCCCGCCGAGATGATGTCACCCGTCGCCGTGCAGGCTTCCGAGCACAGATAGGCCACGGCCTGGGACACGTATTCGGGCTTGAGATGCGGCAGCAATTGCGGCGGCAGCAGATGCTCGGTCATGCGGGTGGCCGCCACCGGCGCGATGGTGTTGACCAGGATGCCGTATTTGGCGCCTTCCTGCTTCAGCGAATTCATCAGGCCGACCACGGCCATCTTGGCGCCGGCATAATTTGACTGGCCGAAATTGCCATAGAGGCCGGAATTCGACGAGGTCATGACGATGCGGCCGTATTGCTGCTGCTGCATCACCGGCCAGGCCGCCTTGGTGACATAGGCCGAGCCGAGGAAATGCACGTCGACCACGGTGTCGAAATCGGCGATCTCCATCTTGGCGAAGGTCTTGTCGCGCAGGATGCCGGCATTGTTGACCAGGATGTCGACGCGGCCCCAGGCGTCGGTCGCCGTCTTCACGATATTGGCGGCGGCAGTCGGATCTGAGACGCTGTCGTAATTCGCCACCGCCTCGCCGCCCCTGGCCTTGATCTCGGCCACCACCGCATCGGCCGCCTTGGACGAGCCGCCGGTGCCGTCCAGCGCGCCGCCCAGGTCGTTGACGACGACCCTAGCGCCGCGCTCGGCCAGCAGCAGCGCATGGCTGCGGCCCAGGCCAGCGCCCGCGCCGGTGACGATGGCGACGCGGCCCTTATAGTCGATGGCCATGATGATTCCTCCGCTTTTTATGGATCAGATTCGGTATTCGAGCAGCAGGTCGCAGACCTCGCGCACGGCGCCATGGCCGCCGCTGGCTTCGGTGACATAGGCGGCGGCCGCCTTCACCTGCGGCCGCGCATTGGCAACCGCGATGGGCAGGCCGACGGCCTGCATCACGTCGAGGTCGTTGAGATCGTCGGCGACATGGCAGACCGCATCGAGGCCGATGCCGAGCTCGGCGCAGATCTGCTGCAACCGCGGCAGCTTGTGGCGCACGCCCATATGGCCATGGCGGATCTTCAGCCGGTCGATGCGCTTCTGGATCGATGGCGTGTCGCTCATGGTGATCAGGCAGAGCTCGATGCCGGCTTCGCGCACCAGCAGCATGCCGAAACCGTCCTGCACGAAATACTTGCGCAGCTCCGAGCCGTCCTCGGCGTAATACAGGCCGCCATCGGTGAGCGTGCCGTCGAGATCGAGCGACAGCAGTTTCACCGCCTTGAACCTGGCTATCAGATCGGCATCGAGCATGCAGGCATCTCCCCTCGCCCTCTCGGGCGCCCGGATCGGGAGCGGAAGATTAGCCGGGGAGCGAGGGGGCGCGCCAGTCGTGACGCCGCGTCAATTGGCTGGTTCGGCGGCGGTTCGCTCAGCGGCGGCGTTGATCGTCCTGGCGCCGCTGCTCCATGTCGCGGGCGCGCTGGCGGTCTTCCTCGGTGGCGCGGCGACGTTCGGCATCCTGGCGCTGGCTCTCGGCGTCCTGCCGGCGCTGGAAATCGAGCTGGCGCATTTCGCGCTCCTGTTCCAGCCGGCGGCTCTCGGCGGCGGCGCGATCCCATTCGCTCGGCTGCTGCGCGGCAGCCGGCAGGGCGAGGGCGATCAGCAGGAAGCCAAGGGCCAAACGGATCATGGTTGCATCCTGCCCGGCCATTGCGGCAGGATTATGCCCAGCCGGAAGCTCAGCGTGTTTTCGGTCCGGATTTCTTGTTAGGCTTGGATTTCTTATCAGGCCGGGGCGGGCCGGGATCGTCGAGCCAGTAGACCACATGCTCGTCCAGCTCGCCGGCGTCCTTCTCGGAGATGCAGCGCCCGGCCACCGAGACGCCGGCCTGGTGCACGGTATCGCGGCTGCCGCTTTTCAGATGGTGCCACCAGTACAGGTCCTTGCCGGCGGCGACCAGGCGATAGCCGCAGGTGGCCGGCAGCCAGTTCATCTTCTGCACCTTGCCGGGCGTGAGCTGGATGCAGTCGGGCACCAGCTTCTTGCGCTTGGGGTAGTTGCTGCACTGGCCGGTGGCGCAGTTGAGCAGCTTGCAGGCCACGTTGGTCTGCTCCAGCGCGCCGGTATCCTCGTCTTCCAGGCGATAGAGGCAGCATTTGCCGCAGCCGTCGCACAGCGACTCCCATTCGGACGGTGTCATCTGGTCGAGGCGCTTGCGGCGCCAGAAGGGAAGCTTGCGGGGCATGGCGGCAAAATAAGACGCCGCCGCCGAAAGCGCCAGCCACCGGAAACGGCGATTTAAGCCTTGTGGTGCTGACGGATGAAGGCGGTGACCTTGGGCGCGATCTCCTCGCGCCAGCGCCGGCCGTTGAACACGCCGTAATGCCCCACGCCGGCCTGCAGGTGATGCTGGCGCATGCGGTTGGGGATGTTGGGGCAGATATCGTGCGCGGCGGCCGTCTGGCCGATGCCCGAGATATCGTCCTTCTCGCCTTCCACGGTGAGCAGGGCCGTTCTGGAGATCGCGGCGGTATCCACCTTGTCGCCACGGCAGGTCATGATGCCGCGCGGCAGCTCGTGCTCCTGGAACACGCGGCGCACGGTCTGCAGGTAGTATTCTGCCGGCAGGTCCATCACGGCCAGGTATTCGTCGTAGAAATCCTTGTGCGCCCTGGCGCTGTCGCCATCGCCCTTGACCAGGTGGTGGAACAGCCGGACATGGGCGCCGACATGGCGATCCAGGTTCATGGTCATGAAGCCGGTGAGCTGGATGAAGCCGGGATAGACCGGCCGCATGAAGCCCTGGTGCGGCAGCGGCACGCGGTTGATCACGCTGTGCTCGAACCACTCGATGGAGCGTTCCTTGGCCAGGTTGTTCGGCACGGTGGGGCTGATGCGGGTGTCGATCGGCCCGCCCATCAGCGTCATGGAGCGCGGCGTGTTCGGGTCCCTGGCTTCCGACATCAGGGCCACAGCGGCCAGCACCGGCACGGAAGGCTGGCACACGCCCATCACATGGCAGTTCGGCCCCAGCACCATGAAGAATTCGCGCACGTAGTCGATATAGTCGTCCAGCTCGAAGGCGCCCTCGCGCAGCGGCACGTCGCGCGCGTCGATCCAGTCGGTGATGTAGACCTCGTGGTTGGGCAGCATCGCCTCGACGGTGCCGCGCAGCAGCGTGGCGTAATGTCCCGACAGCGGCGCGACGATCAGCAGCTTGGGGTCCTTGCGTTCGGCGCAGCCCTCGCGCTCGAAATGCAGGATGTTGCAGAAGGGCATCGAGACGACGACCCGCTCGGTGACCTTGCGCTCGACGCCGTCGACCTTCGTGGTGGCCAGGCCAAAGGCCGGTTTGGGATAGCGCCGGGTGATGTTGCTGAAAACCTCCAGGCCGGCGGCCAGCGTACGGGCGGCCGGGCTGTAGTTCATCGGCAGATAGGGCAGCTTGAGCGCCTGCGTCTGCGCCTCGGCCAGCGCGCGCATCGGCTGGAGCGCGGCATGCTGCCATTCATAGAGCTGGTAGAGCATCAGGTCCCACCCTTCTGCCAAATCAGGACCGCACAGGCGGCCTGAAACACGGCTGGCCGTAACAAGTCTGGAACAAAAGCGTTAGCGAATCGCTCCAGCCCGGCTGATATAGGGCAGTCTAGTGGATTTCCTCAGTGCCCGCACGATTTATTTTGCACTGCAACATAGACGTGCATATTTATAAGATGTTGAATTAAACATCAGAATTTCGCGCGAATCCGCTTCGCCATGTCTTCCGGCGACACGTCATGACGGAAATGCGTCAGATAACGGCCCTGGCCGTCCATCAGATAGATGAAGCCGGAATGGTCGACCGAGTAGCCCAGGCTGGAATCCTTCAGCGTCACCTTCTGGTAATAGACCCGGTATTCGCGCGCGACCCTGGCGATCTGCTCGGGCGTGCCGGTCAGGCCGACCAGCCGCTCGTGGAAGGCCTGCACGTACTCCTTCAGCACCGGCGGCGTGTCGCGTTCGGGATCGACGGTGATCAGGATCGGCTGCACCTTCGCGGCGTCGGCGCCGAGCCCGTCCATGGCGATCGCGATGGTCTGCAGGCCGGTCGGGCAGATATCCGGGCAGTTGGTGAACCCGAAATAGACCAGCATCAGCTTGCCGGCATAATCACGGTCGTTGACCGTGCGGCCGTCCTGGTCGGTCAGCGTGAAAGGTCCGCCGATCGAAACCTGGCCGCTGCCTGCCTGCTCGCCGCCATGCGGCATCAGCCACTGCATCGCCACCAGGCCGGCGACGCCCAGGGCCGCCAGCACTGCGATGATCAGCAGGCCGCGCTGCAGGCCACGTTTCGCTGCGCTCATGATTTTGTTACTCCGTTTTCGCCTTGCCGCCGAGCGACGCGGCGGCAGATTCAATAAAGGTCGCCAGCGCCACGTCGCGCTCGCTCAAGCCCCCGGCATCATGGGTGGTGAGCACGATCTCGACGCGGTTATAGACGTTGAACCATTCCGGATGATGGTCGGATTTCTCCGCCTGCAGGGCAACGCGGCTCATGAAGCCGAAGGCGGCATTGAAATCGGCGAAGAGAAACGTCCGGGCGATGGCGTCGCGGTCCCGTAGCACCTGCCAGCCCGGCAGCGCCTGCAGGGCCGCAACACGGGCGGCGCCTTCCAGTTTCGCGATTCCCATGCCATCCTCCTCGCGCCGCAACGGGCTGCGGCGATTGCATGGCGGGCAAGCTAGCGCGCACCCCCTGCCGCTTCAACCCGCCAACTCCGCTTGGGACGATCCGCCGCATGGCCAGCCGCATCATCGCAACGCCCCCCGACAGCCTGCCGCCCAGCCTGGACGAGATCGCGGCCCTGGGCGAGGCCGAGCTGCAAAGACTGCGCCCGGCACTGGGCCGCTATATCGACGGCGTGCCGGTGCAGGTGGCGGAATTCGCCGATGACGAGACCCTGGCGGAGATGGGCTGCGAGAGTCCGTTCGATCTGCTGGGGCTGTATCGCGGCGGCAGCTTCGTGGCCGAGCAGCGCGGCGAAACCGGCACCCTGCCGGCGATGATCTTCCTCTATCGCCGGCCGCTGCTGGATTACTGGTGCGAAAGCGGCGAGCCCCTGCGCCGCGTGGTGCGTCACGTGCTGATCCACGAGATCGGGCACCATCTGGGCCTGTCGGATGACGACATGGACCGCATCGAGGCCGCCACCGAGGATTAACCGCGTCGCATCGGCACCTAAATGGGCAGGCGTCCCTAAATCGGTAAGCGCCCCTGGGCACCCTCGCTGCGCGGAATGCGGAACGACACGCGCGTGCCGCGGCCCGGCGCGCTGCGGATCTCGAGCGGGTGGCCATGCAACTCGGCCAGGCGGTTGGCCAGCGCCAGTCCCAGCCCGGTGCCGCGCTCGCTCTGCGCCACCATGCCGCTGACCTGGCCAAAAGGCATCAACGCGATCTCGACCTCGGCGGGCGTCATGCCCGGGCCATCGTCGCTGACCGTGAACACCACGCCATCGTCTTCCGCATCGGCCGAAATCCGCACATCGCCGCCCGAGGGGGTGAATTTCAGTGCATTGGATAGCAGGTTGACCACGATCTGCTTGATCGCCCGACCATCGCCGTAGAGCAGCGGCAGGTCGTCGCTGACCTCGACCCGGATCGGCGTGC
>NZ_JANLJJ010000037.1:24252-30414 GCF_029255545.1 Ferrovibrio sp.
CCATCGCCGTAGAGCAGCGGCAGGTCGTCGCTGACCTCGACCCGGATCGGCGTGCCGCGGGCATTCGCCTGCGCCGAGACCAGCACCAGGCTGGCGCGCACCACCTCCTGCGGCACCAGCGTCTCAAGGCGCAGCTCCATGCGCCCGGCCTCGATCTTGGACAGGTCGAGCACGTCGTTGATCAGCGACAGCAGATGCTGGCCGCTTTCGCGGATATCATGGGCGTATTCGACATATTTCGGATTGCCAAGCGGGCCGAAGATCTGGCGCTCCAGCAATTCGCCGAAGCCGATCACGGCATTGAGCGGCGTGCGCAGCTCGTGGCTGATATGGGCGACGAAATCGGTTTTCACGCGGGCCGCCTGCTCGGCGCGCATCTGCGCCTCGGCGGCATGTTGCGCGACCTGCTCCAGCGCGCGGGCCTGCTGCTCCGCCCCGCGCCGGCCGACATAGGCAACCCGGCGCTGCCGCTCGATCGCGTAACTGCTGAACAGGCCGATCGCCACGGCGCAGACCATGATCACCTGGGCGACGATGAACTGCGCCTGGCTGCCAATATCCTGCAGCAGGAAGATGGCGTCGAAAACCACCAGCAGCAGCGCAACGACCAAAGTGGCCCGCATGACCGTGAGCCGCAGCACGACATAGATGCCGACCACGATCAGCACCATGGCCTCGACCATGATCTCGCGTTGCGGCACCGGCATGATGGCAAGGGCGGCGAGCGCCCCCAGCCCGACCAGCAGGGCGGCCCCCTGCATGATCAGCAGGCGCTGCCCCTGCAGGCGCGGATGGAAGGTGGCCAGGATCAGCAGAGCCTGCAGGCCGTTGACCCCGAGCCGCAGGGCCAGCAGATGCAGGAAAGCCTGCGTCGGCAGGAATAGGTAGTCCGGCAGCATGAACAGCTGGAACAGCACGATCGCCAGCAGGATGGCGCCGCGCGTGTAGCGCAACGTGCTGCGCGCCTCGTCGGCCTGGAATTCCCGCTCCAGCGCCGGATCGGCGAAGGTGGCGTCGTACCAGCGAAGCGGGAAGCGGGTGAGAGGATAGGAAGCGGCTGTCATGGAATGGTGCCGCCCAAGCTAGGCAGGCCGCCTGATTCCCGCAACAGGATTGTTGGAAAACCGCCGCCGGAACACCCGCAAATCCGGCGGCGAATCGTGATTATAACGACAGCGTGAACCGGCTTTGCCGCGAATCACGCCGACTCGACGGCGATCTTTTTGGTCTTGGCGGCGGCCTCGGGCGGGCGGACCAGGGCGATCTTGAGCACGCCCTTTGTGAACTGCGCCTTCACCTCGTCCGGGTTCGGCGCAAAGGGCAGCGGAATAACCCGCTGGAACATCCCATAGGACCGCTCCATGACGTGGTAATCCTTCTGCTTCTCGTCCTTTTCCAGTTTCTTTTCGCCCTTGATCATCAGGGTGTCGCCATCGAGTTCGACCGTGATGTCCTTCTCGTCGACGCCGGGCAGTTCGGCGCTCACTTCAAGGCCGGTTTCGGTATCCTTCACATCGACGCGCGGCGCCAGATAGCCTTCGCCGCCAAACGTCGCCGGCAGGGAATGGCCACGCCAGACATCGTCGAACATGCGGTTGATTTCGCGTTGCAGCGCCGTGAACGGATCGCCATTGCCGCCGACTGGCAGCTTGCTTTGCCCGAAGGGCAACAGGGACTTGAAATCCATATCAACCTCCAATGCCGTCATCCGCTTCCCTGAGAGGAAGCGTTTTGATTACAGCACCGGCAGAGCCAGGCGGCCTTGATATGGGTCAAGCCGTCAGGCGCTGGCGAATAGCCGCGCGACAAACTCAGGCACGATTTCGGTGGCCGGCCCATACAGCCGCTCGGCGAACAGGGAATGACCGTCGGAGGGATCGAGATTGAGTTCCACCGTATGCGCACGGCCGGCGCGGCGGACTTCCGCGACAAAGCCGGCCGCCGGATAGACCTGGCCCGAGGTGCCGATCGACACGAACAGGTCACAGGACTGCAACGCATCGTAGATTTCTTCCATGTAGAGCGGCATCTCACCGAACCACACCACATGCGGCCGCAGGCTGCCTGCATTGCCGCAGGCTGGGCAGGCCGTGGCGAGATCGAGATCACCGGGCCATGCGGTGACATGGCCGCAATGTTCGCAGCGGATTTTCAGCAATTCGCCATGCATGTGCAGCAGTCGCTGCGACCCGGCGCGTTCATGCAGGTCGTCGACATTCTGCGTCACCAGCAGGAAATCGCCGCCCCATTGCCGCTCCAGCGCGGCCAGCGCAGCATGGGCGGCATTGGGTTGCGCCTCCAGCAGGTTGCGGCGGCGGGCATTGTAGAAGTCATGCACCAGCACCGGATTACGCGCGAAGCCTTCGGGCGTCGCCACCTCGCTGAGGTCGTATTTGGTCCACAGGCCGTCCCTGTCGCGGAACGTGCCGAGGCCGGATTCCGCCGAAATGCCGGCACCTGTCAGGATCACAATGGACCGAAACGAACGCTCAAACGTCATCGTCAACAACCGCCAGAACCAGAATCAGTATCCGTAGGCGGCCGCCTCGCTTCGTTCCCACTCCTCGGCCTCGTCGGCCATCCAGTCGCCTTCGTCGCCGACTGGGCTGCCATCGAGGCGATAGACATGCTCGGGCGTGTAGATGGCGCCCGAGGAAGACAGGAAACTGGAATAGAGCGTGAAACGGTCGCACAGGAAGGGCGGCGCGCTGTAGAGGGCATGGTGGCTGAGGAAGGCGCCCAGCCGGTCGAATGGCGCATTGTTGAGTCGCGCCAGCGTGACATGCGGCGTGAATTTGCGCCGGTCCGGTGCCAGGCCGACCCGCAGCATGGCATTGTCGACCTTTTCCTGCAGGCGGTTGAGCGACGGATTGGGCCGCACGCCGGCCCACAGGCTGTTGGCCTTGCGCTTGTCGCCGAAGGTGCCGACGCCGAACAGACTGACCTCGAAATTCGGCATGATCACGCTGGCGAGTTCCTCGCTGACCGCGCGGGCGGTGCGGCCGTCGACTTCGCCGATGAACCGCAGGGTGAGATGGAACTGGTCGGGATTGGCCCAGCGCGCGCCGGGCACGCCGGCGCACAGGGACGCCAGCGAGTGACGCACCGCGTCGGGGAAACTCAAGGCAACGAACAAGCGGATCATGGCTGTGGCCCTCCGCAATAGGGGCGCTATGGCCCGGAACGAGTGCCCTGTTCAGGCGCTCGGGTTCGGTTGATCGCGATGGATCGCCTCGATGCCGTCCAGAACCTCCTGCGTGAGTTTCACATCGATACTGCCGATATCGGCTTTCAGCTGGGCCAGCGTGGTGGCGCCGATAATATTGGCGGTGACGAACGGCCGGCTGTTGATGAAAGCCAGCGCCATCTGCGCCGGATCGAGGCCATGCTGCTGTGCCAGCGCGACATAACGCTGGGTAGCGCGCTCGACCTGCGGGTTGGAATAGCGGGTAAAGCGGGTGAACAGCGTGAGCCGCGCGCCGGCCGGCCTGGCGCCGCCCAGATACTTGCCGGCCAGCACGCCCATGGCCAGCGGCGAATAGGCCAGCAGGCCGACCTGCTCACGCTGGGCGATTTCCGCCAGGCTGGCTTCGTACCACCGGTTCAGCAGGTTATAGGGATTCTGGATCGAGGCGATGCGCGGCACCGGCCGCGTCCCGGCCAGATGCAACTGCGTCATCACGCCCCAGGCGCTTTCATTTGAGACTCCGTAATGACGAATCTTGCCGGCCTTGACCAGCTCGGCCATGGCATCCAGCGTTTCTTCCAGCGGGATGCTGACTTCGTCGGTAAACTTGTATTCGGCTGAGCCGAAATTGTTGGTTGGCCGATCCGGCCAATGGGTCTGATAGAGATCGATGTAATCGGTCTGCAGGCGCTTCAGGCTGGCATCGACCGCCTGGAATATCTGTTTGCGGCTCAGGTCGGTGGCCTCGACCTCGTTGTTGCGCAGCCAGGCAAAACTGCCGCGCGAGGCATAGCCGCGGCCGGCCACCTTGGTCGCCAGCACCACCTTGTCGCGGTTTTTGCGCGCCTTCAGCCAGGTGCCGATATAGGTTTCGGTGCGCGAGGCCGTCTCGGCCTTCGGCGGCACCGGATACATCTCGGCAGTGTCGATGAAAGTGATGCCCCGCTCCAGCGCATAATCGAGCTGGGCATGGGCGTCGGCTTCGGTGTTCTGCTCGCCCCAGGTCATCGTGCCGAGGCAGATCAGGCTGACCTGGAGGTCGGTGCGGCCTAAACGACGGAACTCCATGACAAAACTCCCAACTCGACCCCGGCGAACACACCTGGCCGCCCGTTTCGGCGGCATGCCCATTTTGTCGGCCCGACTCGGCTTTTACAACAACGAATTGGGGTCAGCCGCCCAGGAAACGCAAAATCTGGGGCAGGATGCGCTGCACGATCACCCCCACCCCTTCACGGTTGGGATGCATGCCGTCGCCCAGATTGAGCCGGGCATCGGCCGCCACGCCATCCAGGAAAAACGGGTAGAACGCGGCCCCGTGCTTGGCGGCAAGGTCGGGATAGATGGTGTTGAAGCGGCGGCCGTAATCCGCCCCCAGATTGGGTGCCGCCTGCATGCCGGCCAGCAGCACCGGGATGCCGGCCTGTTTCAGCCTGGCCAGGATGGCATCGAGGTTGGCCCGGGCCTGTTCGGGCGGCAGGCCGCGCAGCATGTCGTTGGCGCCGAGCTCAACCAGGGCATGGGTCGGCTTGTCGGCCAGCGCCCAGTCGATCCGGGCCAGCGCCGCCGCCGTGGTGTCACCCGACACGCCGGCGTTGATCACCGAGATATCGAGGCCCTTCGCCCGCAGCGCCTTCTCGAGCTGCACCGGAAAAGCCGCATCGGGCGGCAGGTTGTAGCCCGCGGTCAGGCTGTCGCCGAAGGCCAGCAGGCGGATCGGCTGCGCGGCCAGCGCAGGCAACGTGACAAGCAGGGCCGTGACCAGCATCACCGCCAGCGCCAGCGCGGCGTTGCTCAGGCGCAGGAAAGCCCCATATTGTGCGTTCAATACCATATTCCGCATCGTTTCCCCGAAAAGGCGAACAGCATTCATGGCCATACTTAAGGCAAATCCGCCGGTTGTCGAATTGCAGGATGTCCGCCTCACTCTCGCCAGCACGGCCGGACCGGTCAATATCCTGCGCGGCATTGACCTGACCGTGCAGGCCGGCGAACGCATCGGCATCGTGGGTCCTTCGGGTTCGGGCAAATCGACGCTGCTGGCCGTGCTGGCCGGGCTGGAGCGGGTGAGTGGCGGCCGCGTGCATGTAGCTGGCGCCGACCTCAACGACATGAGCGAGGACAGGCTGGCGCTGTGGCGGCGCAACCGCATCGGCATCGTGTTCCAGAGCTTTCACCTGATCCCTACCATGACGGCGCTGGAAAACGTGGCGGTGCCGCTGGAACTGGCCGACACGGCAGACGCAACCGAACGCGCCCGCGCCGCGCTGGCGCAGGTTGGCCTGTCGCATCGCGAGGACCATTATCCGATGCAGCTTTCCGGCGGCGAGCAGCAGCGCGTGGCGCTGGCCCGCGCCGTCGCGCCGAAGCCCGCCCTTCTGCTGGCCGACGAGCCGACCGGCAACCTGGACGGCACCACCGGACATGCCATCATCGACCTGATGTTCGGCGAGGCCGCGCGGCTGAACTCGACGCTGATCCTGATCACCCACGACGAGACCCTCGCCGCGCGGTGCGATCACGTGGTGCGCATCGAGGATGGCCGCATCAAGACCATCGAGCCGCAGCGCCGACAGGCGGTGGTGTGATGCTGTCGCTGCGGTTTTCCCTGCGCGAGCTGCGCGGCGGCCTGCGCGGCTTCCGCCTGTTCGTTGCCTGCCTGGCCCTGGGCGTCGCGGTGATCGCCGGCATCGGCACGCTGTCGGCGGCGATCATCACCGGGCTGGAACGCGATGGTCGCGGCCTGCTGGGCGGCGACGTGGAATTCCGCCTCACCCATCGCGGCGCCACGCCCGGGGAACGCGACTTCCTGCAGCGCCAGGGCGTCGTGTCGGAAAGCGTGCAGATGCGCGCCATGGCCCATGCCCTGCGCAGCGACCAGCGCGCGCTGGTGGAGCTCAAGGCCGTCGACGCCGCCTACCCGCTCTATGGCAGCGTCACGCTGGAAAATGGCGATGGCCTCGCGGCCGTATTGA
>NZ_JANLJJ010000037.1:30514-61116 GCF_029255545.1 Ferrovibrio sp.
TGGCGCACTGGCATTACCGCATCCGCCTCAATCCCGGCCTTGATGCGCCCACGGTGGAAGCCACGGCCAAGGCGGATTTCGCCGCCTCGGGCTGGCGCATCCGCGACTGGAAGGAAGGCAGCCCCGGCGTGCGCCGTTTCCTTGACCGCGCCGCCCTGTTCCTGGTGCTGGTCGGCCTCACCGCCCTGCTGATCGGCGGCGTCGGCGTCGCCAATGCGGTGCATGCCCATCTGGATGGCAAGACGCCGACCATCGCCACGCTGAAATCGCTGGGCGCCACCACCGGGCTGATCTTCCGCGTCTATCTGTGGCAGACCCTGCTGCTGGCCGGGTTCGGCATCCTGCTCGGTCTCGTGGTCGGCAGCGCCATTCCCAATCTGGCCGCCGGCGCGCTGGCCAACATCCTGCCGCTGCCGCTGGTGCCGGGCCTGTACTGGCAGCCGCTGGCGCTGGCGGCCGCCTACGGCCTGCTGGTGGCGCTGGCCTTCACCGTCTGGCCGCTGGCGCGCGCCGCCGACATCCGCCCCGCCGCGCTGTATCGCGATCTGGTGGCGCCCAACCGGCGCCTGCCGCGACCGGTCTATGTGGCGGCGACTTTGCTGCTGTTCGGCCTGCTCGCCGCGCTGGCGATCCTGGGCGCGGAAGAACGCCGCTTCGCGCTGTTCTTCGTGATCGGCGCGGTGATCGCCTTTGTCCTGTTCCGCCTGATCGCCTTCGGCATCGCGACCCTGACGCGGCATGCCCGGCCGCCGCGCGGCGCGCGGCTGAAACTGGCCATGGCCAGCCTGCACCGGCCGGGCGCCGCCACGAGCGCCCTGCTGCTGTCGCTCGGCGTGTCGCTCACGCTGCTGGTCGCCATCGCGCTGGTCGAGAGCAACCTGCATGCCCAGGTCGAGGAGCGCCTGCCCGACGAGGCGCCGGCCTTCTTCTTCGTCGACATCCAGCCCGGCCAGCTGGACGACTTCCGCCAGACGGTTGCCGCCGTGCCCGGCGCGCGCGACCTGGAAACCGTGCCCAACCTGCGCGGCCGCATCGCCAGCATCAAGGGCGTGCCCAGCGAGCGGATCGAGGCCTCGCCCGACCAGCGCTGGGTGCTGCAGGGCGACCGTGGCCTGACCTATGCGCGCGACCTGCCGGAAGGTTCGTCGCTGATCGCCGGCCAGTGGTGGCCGCGCGATTACGACGGCCCGCCGCTGATTTCGATCGAGGAACGCGCCGCGAAGGGCCTGGGCGTCTGGCTCGGCGACAGGCTGACCGTGAATATCCTCGGCCGCGACATTGATGCCGAGGTCGCCAGCATCCGCCGGCTGGACTGGACCTCGTTCGGCATCAATTTCGTGCTGGTCTTCTCGCCCGGCCTGCTGGAGCGCGCGCCGCATACCATGCTGGCCACCGTGAAGGCGACGCCCGAGGCCGAGACCACCCTGTTCCGCGCGGTGACGCAGCGCTATCCGAACATCTCGGTGGTGCGCATGAAGGACGTGCTGACCGAGCTGAACAGCATGGTCGAGAAACTGGGCGGCGCGATCCGTGGTGCCGCCGGCGTGACGCTGATCGCCGGCCTGATCGTGCTGGCCGGCGCGCTGGCGGCCGAGCATCGCCGCCGCCTGAAGGAAAGCGCCATCCTGAAGGCGCTGGGCGCCACGCGGCGCGACATCATCATCGCGCATCTGATCGAATATGGCAGCGTCGGGCTGGTCGGCGCCGCGCTGGCTTTCGGGCTCGGCTGGCTCGCCGCCTGGGCGATGGTGACGCAGATGATGAATGCCAGCTTCTATTTCGCGCCGGGCGTGGCCGCCCTCACCGCGCTGGGCGGCGTGGCCGCCACGTTGCTGCTCGGCCTGGCCGGCGCCTGGCAGGCCCTTGCCGCCAAGCCAGCGCCGCTGCTGCGGGCGGTGTGAGCTAACGCACCAGCAGCCAGCGCGCGGCGAAGCCGCCGAAGCCGCAAATCGCCACCACGGCGGCCATCGGCAATGCCGTGCCGTCATGCAGCAGGCCGACCAGCGCGCTGGTGACCGCGCCGAACAGGAATTGCAGCGTGCCCATCAGGGCGGCGGCCGTGCCGGCGCGCTGCGCCTCGCCGGCCATGGCGCTGGCGGCGGCATTGGGCAGCACCGCGCCGAGGCTGGCGATATAGGCAAACAGCGGCAGCCACAGGCCAAACAGGCCGCCGGCCGGAAACATCGCCGCGGCCAGCAGCAGCAGGCCGGCCAGCGCGGTGGCGCTAATGCCGGCGACCAGCATTTCATCCAGCGTGAAGCGGCGCAGCAGCGCGCGGTTGACCTGCGAGAAGCCGATGATGCCCACGGCGTTGATGCCGAAGATCCAGCCATAGGCATCGGCCGGCACGTGATGGAGATCGATGAACACGAAAGGCGAGCCGGCGATATAGGCGAACATGCCCGCCATCGCTAGGCTGGAGCTGAGCGTGTAGCCCATGAAGCGCCGCTGGGTCAGCAACGCGCCATAATCGCGCAGGGCGGTGCCGAGCGTGAGCCGGCGTTCCGGCGTCGCGGCGCGGGTTTCGGGCAGCCACAGCCGCGCGGCCATCATGGCCAGCAGGCCGAAGCCGGCCAGGAACCAGAAGATCGCCGGCCAGCCGAACCAGACCAGCACATAGCCGCCCAGCAGCGGCGCCAGGATCGGCGCCACGCCCATCACCAGCATCAGCAGCGACATCACCCGCGCGCCCTCGCGCGGCTCGAACAGGTCGCGCACCATGGCGCGCGAGATCACCAGGCCGGCGCAGGAGCCGAAGGCCTGCAGGAAACGGGCGATGATCAGGCTGTCGATATCGGCCGCCAGCGCGCAGACGATTGACGCCGCGACATACAGCAGGTTGCCGACCAGCAGCGGCATGCGGCGGCCGAAGCGGTCGCTGAGCGGCCCGTAGAACAGCTGGCCGATGGCGAGGCCGAGGAAAAACAGCGACAGGGTCTGCTGCACCTTGCCCGCATCGGTGGCCAGCGCGCGCTCCAGCGCCGGCAGGCCGGGCAGGTACATGTCGACGGCCAGCGGCGTGAAGGCGCTGAGCGCACCGAGAATGAGCGTGAGGCGCCACAGCGAATGCGCCGGGGCGGGGGGCTGGCCGGGAATGGTCATATGAGACTCTGGATGACGTTTTTGAGGCGGTTTTCCGCCGGAAGAGGCCCAGCGTTTCTACGGGATAATCGGTGTCCTGACGAGTGCGCGGAATCACAAACCGGGCCATTCGCCGCCGATTTCCGCCCTGTGGTACGGAGATACCCAAAATCATGGCAGATGAATGACTTAATCGTGAGTCGGCGGCGCCGTTTACCCTTGAATTCCCGGCCTGCACTGACAATATTGCCATGCATAACCCATAACCCTTGAGGAGGCTTACACATGTCGACGCCGTTCAACCAGCCGCGCTATGGCTACGGCGCCACCACGATCGACCGTCCGGCGATCGACGAGGCGCTGCGCGCCTACATGCTGCGGGTTTACAACTACATGGGCTCCGGCCTGGCGCTCAGCGCCATCGTCGCCCTGCTGGTTTCGCAGTCGCCGGCCCTGATGCAGACCCTGTTCGGCAGTGGTCTGGCTTTCGTGGTGATGCTCGCGCCGCTCGGCCTGCTGCTGGTCATGAGCTTCGGCGCCAACAAGCTGTCGGCCGGCGCCGTGCAGGGCCTGTACTGGGCCTTCACCGCCACGATGGGCCTGTCGCTGTCGACCATCTTCATGGTCTATACCGGCACCTCGATCCTGCGCATCTTCTTCATCACCGCCGCGATGTTCGGCGCGATGAGCATCTGGGGCTACACCACCAAGCGCGACCTGACCGGGATGGGCACGTTCCTGTTCATGGGCGTGATCGGCCTGATCATCGCCAGCGTGGTGAACATCTTCCTGGGCTCCACCGTGCTGCAGTTCGCCGTCTCGGCGATCACCGTGCTGGTCTTCACCGGCCTGACCGCCTACGACACCCAGCGGATCAAGTCGGAGTTCTACGAGAGCAGCCCGGCCGATATCCAGACCAAGCAGGCGGTGTTCGGCGCCACGTCGCTCTACGTGAACTTCTTGAATATCTTCATGGCCCTGCTGCAGCTCTTCGGCCAACGGAACAACTGATCGGTTTAACATCCGAGAAGCAGCGTACCGAGGCCCCGGCGGGAAACCGCCGGGGCCTTTTGCTTGCGCGCGATCTTCTTTTTTGAGGCTTTTTTACCGGACGAGGCCGCTTCCCCCGTGACAAAGCCGGTGGCGCGGTTTTAAGCTTTCATTCGTCTGCCTACGAATTACTCAGAAAAGGATGCCCCACCCCATGAAGCTCGTCCTCGCGATGATGAAGCACGAGACCAACACCTTCTCGCCGATCGTCACCGACTGGGCGCGGTTCGAGGCCTGGGGCCTGTATACCAGGCAGGCCGCCATCGACGCCTATGCCAAGACCAACATGCCGCTGGGCGTCTATCTCAAGCTGGCCCGCGAATACGGCGCCGAGGTGGTGCTGCCGATGGCCGCCGAGGCGATGCCGGGCGGCCTTGTCACCGCCGATGCCTATAAACGCCTGTGCGATCCGATCCTGGAGGCCGTGAAGGCCGGCTGCGACGGCTGCCTGCTCGACCTGCATGGCGCCATGGTGGCCGAGGGCACCGAGGATGGCGAAGGCACCCTGCTGGAGCGCATCCGCCAGATCGCCCCCGACCTGCCGATCGCCGTGACGCTCGACCTGCATTGCAACCTGACGAAAAAGATGGTCGAGAACTGCACCGGCCTGATCGGCTACAAGACCTATCCCCATGTCGACATGGACGTGGTGGCCGAACAGGTTGGCCGCGTGGTGATGGATTTCATCGCCGGCAAGCGGCCGAAGCCGGCCATGGCCCTGCGCCAGCTGCCGCTGCTGTCGCAGACTTTGTGCCAGGGCACCGATGACGAGCCGATGAAATCGGCGATCCAGGCCTGCCGCGACGAGGAAGCCAAGGGCCTGCCGGCCGCCAGCGTGTTCGGCGGCTTTGCCATGGCCGATATCCGTGATGCCGGCACCACGGTGATCACCATCGGTACCGACCAGAAACAGGCCGATGCCGCCGCCGATGCGATCGCCGCCAGGGTCTGGGACAAACGCGACCTGCATATCTATCAGCACCGCGACCTGGCCGAGACGGTCGCCAAGGCCAAGAAGGTCACGACTGGTCCGGTGATCCTGCTCGACCATGCCGACAATTGCGGCTCGGGCGGCACGCAGGACGTGATGATGGTGATCGAGGAGGTGCTGCGCCAGGGCCTGGAGGATGTCGCCGTCGGCGCAGTCTGGGACCCCGAGGCCGTGCAGATCATGCAGGCGGCCGGCGTCGGCGCCACCGTGACGCTGGAGCTGGGCGGCAAGAGCGACATGCCGTCGCTGCAGCTGAAAGGCAAGCCGCTGAAGCTGACCGGCCGCGTCCGCACGCTGACCGATGGCGAATGGATCGTGCGCGGCCCGATGTATAACGGCTACAAGGTGATGATGGGGCCGACGGCGGTGCTGGAAGTGGATGGCCGGATGCAGATTGTCGTCGTCTCGCGGCACCATGAGCCATGGGATACCGGCGTGTTCACCTCGGTCGGCATCGAGCCGCAGCACAAACGCTACCTGCTGCTGAAATCGCGCATCCACTACCGCGCCGGCTTTGCGCCGCTGGCCAGGGCCACCTTCACGCTGGATGGCGAGGGCGTCACCACCTCGGACAACCGCATTATCCCCTACAAGAACGTGCGCCGGCCGATCTATCCGCTGGACAAGATCAACGACTGGCAGGATGCCGCCAGGTGACCGGAGCGGAATGACGTCATGCTCAACGACCGCTGGGACCTGCAGGTTGCCACCGACGACCCGGCGGTCGTGGCCGGGCTGGACACGTTTGACACCAGCTTCATCACCTATGGCACCACGGCGGCGGCCGTGTGGGACGCGGCCAGGGCCGATCCGGCCTGCGTGATGGCGCAGGCCAAGGCCGCGGCGCTGGAGATGTTCCTGCAGACGGGCCAGTCGACAGCCAAGGCCGGACCCTGGCTGCGGCAGGCCGGGCCTTACTTGAGCAAGACCACCGAGCGCGAAAAACTGTGGCATGCGCAGGTGGCCGCCTGGGTCGCGGGTGATGCCGAAACCGCGATTGCGCTATGCCGCGAGATCGCAACGCGCTGGCCGCAGGACCTGGCGGCCGTCAAGATGACGCAGTTCCACATGTTCCATGTCGGCGACCTGGCCGGCATGCTGGAGATCGCCGAGGCCGCTTTGCCGGTGCATCGCCATATCGCGGAAATGCACGGCATGCTGGCCTTTGGGCTGGAGGAGATGAACCGGCTGGACGAGGCCGAAGCCGCCGGCCGGCGCGCCATCGAGATGAAACGCGCCGAACCCTGGGCGCATCACGCCATCGCCCATGTGATGGAAACCCAGGGCCGCTGCGCCGAAGGCTTTGACTTCATGATCGGCCTGAGCGACAGCTGGGCCGACCGCAATTCCTTCATGCTGAGCCATAACTGGTGGCATGCCGCGCTGTTTGCCATCGACAGCGACCAGCCCGAGGCGGCTTTGCGACTGTATGACGACCACGTCTGGGGCGTGTGGAAGGACTACAGCCAGGACCAGGTGAATGCCGTCGCCCTGCTGGCGCGGCTGGAATTCGCCGAGCTGGATGTGGGCGACCGCTGGCAGGATGTGGCCGATTACATCGAGACGCGTGGACCCGAGCATGTCGAGCCGTTCCTCGACGCGCATTACCTGCTGGGCCTGACCCGCGCCGGGCGCGATGCCGCTGCCGCGACCCTGCTGGCCAGCCTGCACGACCATGTCGCGCGCCAGAATGACCAGCACCTGATGGGGCGCATCTGGCGCGCGGTCGGCCTGCCGCTGGCCGAAGGCGTGGCGGCCTATGGCAGGGCTGACTGGCGCGCGGCCTTCAATCGGCTGAAACCGGCGCTGGACGGCCTGCAGCAGATCGGCGGCAGCCATGCCCAGCGCGACCTGTTCTGGCAGCTCTGGCTGCGCGCCGGCGCCCATGCCGGCGAGATCACAACGGTGAAACCCTATCTCGAACAGCGCATCGCCGACCGGCCCGGCGTGGCCAAGCATCGTCGCGAACTGGCGCAGCTCGCGCAGATATAAACATCCCGTAAACGGCAAAGGCCCCACGGAAAAAATTCACGCGTTGCGGCCGGAATCGGGCGGAGTGAGAATGTAAACGATGCAGCGGACCGCCCGATTCGATTACCGGGTCTGGCCACCCGCATGCAGCACAGACTGATGGGATGGACCCGATGTTGACCCGCGTGAAGATGATCGCTGCCGCTTTCGTGATGGCCGGCTTCCTGGCCGGTGCTGTTGCCCCTGCTTTTGCCCCGGCCGCCGAGGCGCAGACCACGCAGCCGTCGAAGAAGGCTGAGAAAAAGAAGACCGAGAAGAAGAAGGTTGCCAAGAAAACCGAAAAGAAAAAGACCGGCGAAAAGAAAGTCGCCAAGACCAAGAAGGCCAAGAAGACCGCCTGATCCCATCGGTGATCGGCTGCAAGACCAAAGCCCTCGCCGCAAGGCGGGGGCTTTTCCTTTGCCGGCAATATCCTAAAGCGTGGCTTCGCGCTTGGGTTCGAAGAAACGCAGCATCACGGCGAGGTCGCGACCACGCCGCACGATGCGGCCGCCCTGGGCAACGATACTGAAGGCGCCCTGCTTGCGCGCCTGCTTCGGCGTCTTGACGATCCGGTACAGCGCGCCATCGGCGGTGCGGCGGAAGACCGCGAAACTGCAGCTCTCGCGGTCATGGCCAATGGCGTAGTCGCGCCATTCTCCCTGCCCGACCATGCGGGCATAGAGATTGAGGATCAGGTTGAATTCGCGGCGGTCGAAAAAAACCGCGCTCTCGGCGGCGCGGCTGTCGGTCAGGCGGGGGTCGGTCGAACGCACGACCATGGCGACGACAGGGGCATTCGCGGCGGCGCTGGCGGGCATCGTCTCTGCCACATCCAGACGCCGGAATTGCTGCAAGGTGATCACCTCGCTCATGCCGAAACGGCCAACCTCCCAAATCGTTGCGCTGTCGCGGGAATCTTGGGCCCGACCCGCCGGGCCGTCAAGTCGTGATTGCCGCCGGGGCCCGTTTTAAGACCAGGGCCCGGGCTGACGAAGCCGCCTACAGTTCGCTCAGCAGGCTCTGTACGGCATCCTCGTCCATCTGCTGGTCGCCTTTCCCCAGCATGTCCTGGCGCCGCTCCTCGCCGGTATAATTCGAAATCTTGTGCCGGCGGCGGTCAGGACCAAAGAAATCGTCGGTCCGCACGAACTGGCGCGGATATTCGATCACCACGGTGATGCGGCGCGCCATGGTCTTGGCCGAGAACGGCTTGACCAGGAATTCGGTGACGCCGACATCGCGTGCCTTCATCACTTTCCATTCTTCCGACTGCGCGGTCACCATGACGATCGGCACGAACACATTCTTCGATGCGGGATTCTTGCGCACCCATTCGACGAAGCCCAGGCCATCCATCTCGCCGTCCATGTGCCATTCGGTGAAGATGATGTCGACGACATTGGTTTCGAGATAGGTGAGCGCATCTTTGGCATTGGTGCATTCCGCGATCCGGTTGACACCGAGCGGTCGCAAAACTTCCTTAATAAGCTGCATGTGGTTGTGGTTGCTGTCGACGACCAGCACCGCGACGTTATTGAGTTTGTATGCCATCTCGCAGGAAGCTCTTTAACCGGCCTCAGTCGAACAGCTCGATACTGCCGGCCTGCGTCTGCACGGCAGTGATCTTCTTGGCTGTTTCGCGCTGGAACACCGTCTTGGCGCTGGCGTCTTCGATCTGCTTGACGCGGGCTACGCCGCTGGAGGGGAAATACTGCACCTTGCGCGGCAGGCTGCCGCGCAGGTCGGCCGCCGTGATCTTGATGCCCTCGGCCTTGAGGTAGCGCTCGATGAACTCGGCGTTCTGGTGGCCGATGCCACGCAGACCGGCCAGCACATTGGCGCCGCCGAAAATTTTCACTTCCAGCCGCTCGCGGCGGCCGCCGGCCGCCAGGATTCCGTTGATCAACTGCTCCATCGAGTAGCTACCGTAGCGCAGGGAAGCCGAAAACGGCAAATCCGGATTGGTGTCGCCCCCCTTGTCGGGCAGCAAAAAGTGATTCATCCCGCCGACGGCGGCGACTGGATCACGGATGCAGGCGGCGACGCAGGAGCCCAGCACGGTGGCCAGCATCTCCCCGTCGCGGGTCGACACGAAAAAATCGCCCTGGAACACCTGCACGACGTTCACTTTCAGGATCGGATCGTAATACCGGCGACGCTCGCCTGCAGCCCCGGCCGCGCCGGAATCGGCGTTGGGTGGCCGTCGCAGGATGCCTGAAGTGGTATTCATCGCCGGGTCATCATGGCTGGGGGCCGGTCAGGGTTCAAGGCCGCTGGCGTCGTGCAGGATGGCATCGCCCCAGTCCACCCCCTCACAGACGGCGCCGGTCAGGCGGGCATTTGACAGGTCGGTGTAAATCCGCCGGCCGGTCTTTTCGCCTGTGGCGCTGAGGATTTCGGCGCTGCCGAAGCGACTGCCGGCCAGCCGGCTGTTCCGCAGGTCGGCGCCGGTGAGATTGCAGCCGGCAAAGGTTGCCCCCATGGCACTGGCGCCACGCAGGTCACAGCCCGACAGATCCGCGAATTTGAACACCGCCTGGTCGATCTGCGCATCCCGCAGGGCGGCCCCGCGCAGTTTGATGCCGGAGAGATCGAGGCCACGCAGGTCGAACCCGCTCAGGTCCTGGCCGCGCAGATTGGCCGGACGGCCATCCCCCCCTTCGACCCAGGCCTTGTGTTTGGCCAGGGCGTCATGGATTTCGGCCTCGGTCAGCGGCTTGGGCGCCGCCGTGGCAGGCTCTGCCGCCATATTGGCCATCACCACGTTGGCGCCGAAGGTTTCCACGTCGCTGAGATCGACGCCGTGCAGATGCGCGTCGGTCAGGTTGGCCCCCTGCAGGGTGGCGCCGGCCAGGTTGGCGCCGCTGAGTTCGGCGCCGACAAGATTGGCGCCGGCCAGGGTGGCGCCGCCGAGATCCGCCCCGGACAGGTCGGTGCTGACCAGCTGGCAATCGGTCAGGGCGGCGTCCTGCAAATTGGCGCCGGCCAGATTGCTGCCACTGAAATCGGCGCCCAGGGCGTCGACGCCGATCATGGTGGCGCCGGCGAAATTGCTGCCGGTGACATTCTGGCGCAGCAGCTCGACTGCGTCGGCCGGATTCTGCCCGATTTCGAGGCCGCGGCGAAAATTGGCGCCGGTCAGGTTGGCCCCGGCCATGTTGACGTTTTCCAGCGCCGCCCCGCGCAGGTCGGCCCGGGTCAGATCGGCCTCCCGCAGGTCGGCACCGCTGAGATCGGCCTTGAACAGGTCGCTCTGGGCCAATTGCGCCTTGGCCAGGCTGGCGCTGCGCAGGCAGGCATTCCGGAAGCTGGCCCGGCGCAGATCGGCCCCGGCCAGGTCGGCCCCGGCCAGGTCGCGGCCGGAAAAATCCGCCGGTTTGCCGGTCGGCATCCCCTTCAGCCAGAGGTGATGGTGGTGCAACATCTCTTTGATATCGATGGGGTCCATTCCCAGCCGCCCAGCCGCCTGCCCTGACGGGGTTGTTATCATGTCTGGCCCAGTTGCCATATCCCTCATACGCCAGTGAGGCTGGCAAATCTCCCTAGAATTTTGGATGGTTATCGAAAAAACATGCCCCATGGGCAACTGGAAGTCGTACGGATTAAAGGACCGGCAGAGCGATGTGGTCGGGGAACGCCTCCGGACTAATGCAAAACCTCGATGCTTGTGAAAGAATTATTTGATGGGGACGATTCCGGCATCGCCGCAGGACGGGCAGGGTTCTTATCCGGGGGAAGCTGAGGCTGCCGCCGTGCCGCCGGCGTCATCGCGCGAATTGCTCGACTTCATCGCACTGGTCCTGCTGGCCCTGAAAGAAGAGATCGAGGACCTGCAGAAGGTGCAGAGCGCCAATGCGCAGGCCTTTGCCGACAAGCTGGTGGAGCTGGGCGGGCAACTGCCCGGTTCGCCGGTGATGGGCGAGGTCGTCAGCCTGATGCAGAACGATGACCTGCGCAGCCAGCGCCAGCAGCATGTGATCAACGCCCTGCGCTATGTCGAGGACATCATTCGCGACCAGGCTGGCCGCAACTGGGCGCCGCGCCTGACCAATCGCGCGGCCGGATGGGGCGAGGGCCTGATCGCCAGCCAGACGCTGGAGCAGGTGCGCACGCATTTCCAGCATTACCTGCTGGGCAACGTGTCCGAACTGGCGCCGCGCGGGCCGGCATCGACCGGGAAAAAAAGCGAAGTGGAACTATTCTAGTTTCGATACGGATTACAAACGATCTTGTTGCGACCGCAGAACAGGATGTTTACTTTGTGGTCGTTACCGTGGTGGCTGTTACGCCGCCGCACAAGGAGCGCCGATAGCAAGCATGGCCGACCAGGACAGCGCCAATTCCCCTCCGGGCAAACCGGCTGAGGCTGCCAGCAATTCCAAACCGGCCAGCGAGGCCCAGTTCGTCACCCCGCCGAATTACCTCAAGATGAAGGTCGGCTCCGGCGGCATCGACAAGGAAGCGCTGAAGGAAGCCGAGATCGCCATTCAGGTGCTCGGGCACAAGATGTATTCGAAATGGGCCGACGATGACCTCGGCCGCATGCGCGCCGCCTTCGAGGAACTGAAGGAAACCAGCCTGGACGACCCGGAAGGCGTGAAGCGCATGCTGCGCGTCTGCTGGGACATGAAGGGGCTGGGCGGCACGTTCGGCTACCCGCTGGTGACCACCATCACCCATTTCCTCAGCAATTACCTCGAACACTGCCTGAACGACAGCCAGTCGCGCGTCAGCAGCGCCGTGGTGTCGCCGCATATCGATGCGCTTTATGTCGTGCTGAGCCAGAAAATCAGCGGCGATGGCGGCGCGATCGGCCGCGAACTGGTCGCCGGACTGGAAAAAGTCGTGCTGAAAACCGGCGCCCGCATCGGCACCTGAAGACCGCAATCCACGATAACGGCGGAAAACCGCCTTCATCTGACACGCTACAGATTGTGGCCGAATCCGCGGCAAGCCCGCGATTTAGCGGTTCTTTCTTGACCCCCCGAATCGGCGCAGGTAGATTTTAACCGAATCGGCCGCGCCCGATTCGCGACTTTCAACGCAACCATTTGGGCAGGAACACCCGTGGCTCTCGATCAAGGGTTGTTCAACGATAATGATTCCGGTGTCGAGGATGCCGGCTTCGGCGATCCGGCCGGTTTCGGCGATCCGTCGATGCGGGATGATCCCATCATCGACGTGGATGTCGAGGATATCGAGGCGCTGCATTCCGGCCCCGGCGGAGCGGCCGAGCGGCTGCCCCGGATGGCCGACCGCTTCAACACCGAAACCCGCTTCCACGGCCTGTCGCTTTCACAACTTGCGGTTCATTCGCTGTGGATCGTTGATTATTTACGCCAACTTGGCGAGACCGAGATGGCCGATGGCGATCTCGACAGCGTCGGCCGCTGCGCCGACGACCTGGAAAGCGCCATCATGCTGATGTTCCAGCTGGCCGGCGGCACGCGCCAGGAATTGCGCCAGCGCTATCACGAGATCATCCTGGCGATGCGCATGCGCCAGCACATGACGATTGATATGGGACGCACCCAATAAAACCAAGTCCGGCCGAAGCCTCGGACGAAATTGTGGTTTTTTTGGTAACCTATCCGGCAATCCCCCTTCCGTCGCCGCAAGCCCTCGGTTAGGCTTGCGCGCATTAAGGCCCGCTGCCGTCTGGCATGCAGCGGAAGGTTCCCGCGCCGCGGGAGCCAGGGGGATGGTGGATGGAACCGTTCGCGATCACGAAGTCCGACGATGCGACCCAGCTTGGCTTGGTTGCCAGCATGGATCTGCGCACCGCCGAACCTCTGCTGCACAGTTTCCACGAGATTATGGCGGCGGGTAGCAAGGTTGTAATCGATGCCGCGGCGGTTGAGCGGTTGTCCACGCCCTGCGTCCAGATCCTGCTGTCTGCCGCCCAGCATATGGAGCAGCACGGCATCCCCTTCGTCGTGAAGTCGCCGAGTGACGCCTTCGTCTCCGCCTTCGACGATTTGGGCCTGTTCTCGTTTCTCATGAAATGGCCGGTACAGACATGACCAAGAGAGTGCTCACCGTCGACGATTCGAAGACCATGCTGCAGATGCTGCAGTTCGCCCTCAAGCAGGGCGGCTTCGAGGTCATCCAGGGCGAGAACGGCCAGGAAGGTCTTGACCTCCTGGAGGCCAACGACATCGACGTCATCATCACCGACATCAACATGCCGGTGATGGACGGCATCACCTTCATCAAAGAACTGCGCAAAAAGCCGAAGAACAAGGCCATCCCGGTTCTCATTCTCACCACCGAAAGCAGTCAGTCGAAGAAGGAAGAGGGACGCAGCGCCGGCGCCACAGGCTGGATCGTCAAGCCCTTCGACCCCGGCAAGCTGCTGGAAGTGATTCGCAAGGTCAGCCCGTAAAGGGCGGCCAGCGGCGACGCGGAGCAGAAGCGGGACGCGCCTCATGGATGATTTAGCCCAATTCAAACAGACTTTCTTCGCCGAATGCGAGGAGCTGCTTGGCGATCTGGAAGGCCATCTGATGGCCCTCCAGTCCGGCGAAGGCGACAACAACACGCTGAACGCCGTGTTCCGGGCCATCCATTCGATCAAGGGCGGCGCCGGCGCCTTCGGCTTCGACCGCCTGGTCGCCTTTGCCCATATCTTCGAGACCGTGCTCGACCTGATGCGCGACGGGCGACTGGAGCCGACGCCGGATTCCGTGCTGCTGGTGCTGCATTGCGCCGACATCCTGTCCGATCTGGTGAAAGCCGCGCAGAACGGCACCGAACTGCCGGCCGATCACGAGAATGAAGGCCGCAAGTCGCTGATCGACCTGGCCGCCACCGTGGGCGTGAATGCCGACCCGCATGCCGCCGACGACGAGCTGGCCGCGCTGGATGCCCAGCTGGCCGCCGGTGGCCCGGATGCCCTGATGGAAGCCGCGGCCGCGCCGGAACCGGCCGCCGCGCCCGAGCCGGCCGCGCCGGCCAAGGCGCCGATGCTGAAATTCCTGGTCAAGTTCACCCCGCGCGATGCGCTGTATCAGCGCGCCAACGAGCCGCTGATCCTGATCCGCGAGCTCAAGGAGCTGGGCAGCTTCCTCGCCAAGGCCGATGCCGAGGGCGTGCCGCCGCTGGACCAGATCCAGCCGGAAGGCGCCTACATCAAGTGGGAATTCGAGATCGAGACCGACAAGGGCGAGCAGGCGATCCGCGACGTCTTTGAGTTTGTGATCGATGACTGCGAGCTTGAAGTCACCTGCCTGAACCCGCCGGCCGCGGCCGCCGAGGCGCCAGCGCAACCCGCTGCGGACGCGGCTGCGCCAAAGCCGGAAGCCGTCACCCCCGCGGCGCCGAAACCGGCGACGCCGGCCCCGGCCGCCGCCAAGGCCGACCCCCATGCGGCCGGTGACGGCGCCACCGCCAAGCCCGCCGCTGCCGCCAAACCCGAGGGCGGCGCCGGCGGGGAAACCAAGGCCGTGCGCTCGATCCGCGTCGATCTCGACCGCGTCGACAAGCTGGTCAACATGGTCGGCGAGCTGGTGATCACCCATGCCATGATCGCGCAGCAGACCGAGCATCTGCATGCCGACCAGCATCCCGAGCTGGCCAATGGCCTGGCCGAGCTGTCGCATCACATCCGCGATCTGCAGGAAAGCGTGATGGCGATGCGCGCCCAGCCGGTGAAAAGCGTGTTCGCCCGCCTGCCGCGCCTGGTGCGCGAGCTGGCGATGATGACCAACAAGAAGATCCGCCTCGACATGAGCGGCGAGAACACCGAAATCGACAAGACGGTGATCGAGCAGCTCGGCGATCCGCTCACCCACATGATCCGCAATTCCTGCGACCATGGCATCGAGAATCCCGATGACCGCGTCGCCGTAGGCAAGCCGCCGGAAGGCGTGATCCATGTCTCGGCCGACCAGCGCGGCGGCCGCATCGTCATCGAGATCACCGATGACGGCCGCGGCATCAACCGCGAAAAGGTCATGCGCAAGGCGATCGAGAAGAAGCTGGTCGCGCCCGATGCCACGCTGAGCAACGAGGAAATCGACAACCTGATCTTCCTGCCTGGCTTCTCGACGGCGGATACCGTGTCCAACATTTCCGGCCGCGGCGTCGGCATGGACGTGGTGCGGCAGAATATCCAGTCGCTCGGCGGCCGCGTGCATATCCAGTCGCGGCCCGGCCAGGGATCAAGCTTCATCCTCACCCTGCCGCTGACGCTGGCCGTGCTCGACGGCATGGTGCTCAAGGTCGGCATCCAGTCCTACATCCTGCCGCTGGCCAACATCGTCGAAAGCCTGCGGCCGGAACCCGACCAGATCAACATCGTCGCCAACCAGAGCGAATTGCTGCGCATCCGCGGCGAATACGTGCCGCTGGTCTACCTGCACCGCATCTTCAAGGTGCCGGGCGGCATCGACGATCCGACCAAGGCGCTGGTCATCATCGTCGAACTGGAAGACAGCTCGAAGATGGGCCTGGTGGTCGACGAGATCATCGGCCAGCAGCAGGTGGTCATCAAAAGCCTGGAAGAGAATTTCGACCCGATCCGCGGCGTCGGCGCCGCCACCATCCTGGGCAATGGCCGCGTCTCCCTCATTCTCGATGTCGCCGGCATCAAGCATATCGCCGAAAACGAATCCCAGCAGCGCCCCTCCCCGCAGGCCCGCCTCGCAGCGCCGGCCCTGCAGGCCAGCGCGTAAAGAACAGGAGGCTCGCAGATGGCTTCGGCTGAACGCGCCGCCGGCGCAACCGCCACCGACCATGCCGGTCGCTCGCTGCGCACGGTGCAACTCGTTTCCTTCACCGTCGGCAACGAGGAATACGGCGTCGACATCATGGCCGTGCGCGAAATCCGCGCCTGGTCGGAAACCACGCCGCTGCCCAATACGCCAGAGGTGGTGCGCGGCGTGATCAACATGCGCGGCGCCATCGTGCCGATCTTCGACCTGCGCGCCCGCTTCGGCATGCCGCGCACCGAGCCGACCAAATACAATGTCGTGATCATTGTTTCCGTGGCTTCGCGCATCGTCGGCATCCTGGTCGATGCGGTGTCCGACATCATCACCATCAATGAGGACGAGATCCGGCCGATGCCGAACATGGAGCAGGTCAGCGGCCTTGGCTTCATGGAAGGCCTGATCACGGTCGGCGAGCGCATGGTCGGCCTGATCGGCCTGGAGCGCATGTTCTCCAGCCGCATGCTCGAGGCCGCCGACAGCGCCGGCAACAAGCCCATGCTGGCCGGTCCGTCCGAATCGACTGGAGCCGCAGCCTAACCGGCGGAATGCCATGGCGGTCGACACCAGAACAGCCGATACCCCGAGCGCGGAAGACCGGGAATTCAACTTCTCGAAGGGGGACTATGATTTCCTGCGTTCGATGCTGAAGGAAAAGACCGGCATCGAGCTGGGGCCGACCAAGCACAACATGGTCTATGCCCGTCTGGCCAAGCGCCTGCGCAAGCTGGGCATGACCTCGTTCCGCCAGTATATCGAATTCATCGCCACGCCCGAGGGCAGCGGCGAGCTGGGCACCACGCTGAATGCCCTGACCACCAACCTGACCAAGTTCTTCCGCGAGAACCATCATTTCGAGCATCTCGCCACCACGGCGCTGCAGGAAGTGCGCGCCCGCGCGGTCAGCCAGGGCCGGCGCCTGCGCATCTGGTCGGCCGGCTGCTCCTCGGGCGAGGAGCCTTATTCGGCGGCGATCACGCTGCTGCGCAACATGCCGGACATCAAGCAGTGGGATGCCAAGATCCTGGCCACCGACATCGATACCGAGATGGTGCGGCGCGGCTCGGAAGGCATCTATCCCGCCGCGTCGCTGGAAGGCATGGCGCCCGATATCGCCAGCAAGTATTTCGAGTCCTATGGCGAGGACAAGGTGCGCGTGGTGGCGGAAGCGCGCAACCTGATCAGCTTCAAACACCTCAACCTGATCGGCAACTGGCCGATGAAGGGGCCGTTCGATGTGATCTTTTGCCGCAATGTCGTGATCTATTTCGACAAGGACACGCAGCGCGTGCTATTTGACCGCTACGCCAACCTGCTGGTTCCCGGCGGGTTCCTTTATATCGGCCATTCGGAAAACCTGTTCGGCATCACCGAACGGTTCAAGCTGCTGGGGCGCAACATCCATCGCAAGATCGCGTAAGGCCGGCAGGCCCGGGGAGTAACATCGTGGCGGGTAAAAAGATCAAGGTTCTTATCGTCGACGACAGCGCGCTGATCCGCCAGCTGCTGACCGCGGCGTTGTCCAGCGACCCGGAAATCGACGTGGTTGGCGCGGCACCCGATCCGCTGGTTGCCCGCACGATGATCAAGGAGCTCAATCCCGATGTCCTGACCCTGGATGTCGAGATGCCGAACATGGACGGCATCTCCTTCCTGGAAAAGATCATGCGGTTGCGGCCAATGCCGGTGGTGATGGTCTCGACCCTGACCCAGAAGGGCGCCTCGATCACCATGCAGGCGCTGGAAATGGGCGCCGTCGATTTCGTGCCCAAGCCGACGCTCGACATCAAGCACGCCCTGGAAGAGATCAAGCACGACCTCGTCGCCAAGGTGAAGATGGCCTCGACCGCCCGGGTGGTGGCGCGCAACCGGCCGCCCGAAGGCCAGTCGCCCAAGCGGCTGACCCCCGGGCCGGGTTTCAACTCGACCGACATCATCGTGGCGATCGGCTCCTCGACCGGCGGTGTCGAGGCGCTGAAGGAAGTCATCACCGTGATGCCGCCCGACAGCCCGCCGATCCTGATCACCCAGCACATGCCGCCGCGGTTCACCGGCAGCTTCGCCGCCCGCCTCGATTCGCTGTCGGCCGTGACGGTCACCGAGGCCAAGGACAATGTCCGCGTCTTCCCCGGCCACGTTTATATCGCGCCGGGCGACTATCACCTGACGTTGCACCGCTCCGGCGGCCACTACTACACCAAGCTTAACCATGAGCCCCCGGTCTCCGGGCATCGTCCGTCGGTTGACGTATTATTCAATTCCGTGGCCGAGCATGCCGGCCATAACGCCATCGGCGTGATTCTGACCGGCATGGGCAAGGATGGCGCCACGGGCCTCAAGAAAATGCTGGAAGCCGGCGCCCAGACCATTGGTCAGGACGAATCGACCAGCCTGGTCTACGGCATGCCCAAGGCGGCAAAACTGATGGGTGCGGTGCAGACCGAAACCGGCATCGGGCATATCGCCCAGGAGATTCTGAACCGGTGCAAACAGCGTTGAGAAACCTTGTCTTTTACGCTAAATACCATGATGTTATCCACACAGTGCGGGTGCAGCCGGGCCAGGAAGGCTCCGGCCCTGTGAGTTGAGGGAAGAGCGAGGGACCCTATGCCTTCGGCAAGCAGTCTTCGGGTTTTGATTGTTGACGATCAGATGAGCATGCGTGGCATTGCGCGCTATTGCCTGCAGGAGATCGGCATCAAGAATGTTGTCGAGGCCAAGAGCGGTACCGAGGCTCTGGTCGCGATGAATTCGAACAAGTTCGATCTGATTATTTCCGACTGGAACATGGACGGCATGGATGGGCTGACCCTGCTCAAGACCATCCGCAGCAATCCGCTGACCAAACGCATGCCCTTCATCATGGCGACCGGGCAGCGCGATACCGAGCTGGTGAAGACCGCCATCCAGGCCGGCGTCAACAATTACATGGTCAAGCCGTTCAACGCCGCCACCATGAAGCAGAAGATCGAGGCGGTGCTGGGCAAGCTCGGCTCCTGACCCAGCCCGCGCGCCGCCGATGGCCGCGTCTCCATCCTCCGATTCCGGGCCGCCAGGCGCCGCACCGCTCAGGCTGGATCGGTATCTTCCCTATCTGATCAATCGCGCCGGCGTTTCGCTGGCGGCCCGTTTTGGCGTGGCGCTGCGACAGGCCGGCGTCAGCCTGCAGGACTGGCGCGTGCTGGCCGCCCTAGGCGAACGCGACGGCCAGCGCCTGACCGAGCTCGCCGATCATACCAGCATCGAGGTATCCACCCTGTCGCGCCTGGTGGGCGGGCTGGAGCAGCACGGCATGGTGACGCGCGAACGCGATGCTGAAGATGCGCGGGCCATCGCAATCCGCCTGACCGCGGCAGGCGCCGCATCGGTGGCCAGCCTGACGCCTGACGCCAGGGATTTGGAACGCGCGGCCCTGGCCGGCCTGAACGAGGCCGAAATCGGCCAGCTCAAGGCTTTGCTGCACCGGATCTACGACAACCTGGCCGCCCTGCCGCCCGCGGCGGATGAACCCGCGAAGGGCGGCGACATCGCGGCAGGCAAACGCCAACGCTGAAGCGGTTTAAGGCCGGGCTGAAACGGTTTAAGGCTGGCGGCTTTCCAGGCTGCGGTCAAAAAAGCCGAGGATATCCGCCGTCACGTCGTCGCGATTGACCTCGTTCAGCAATTCATGCCGTGCCTGCGGATAGAATTTGCTGTCCACCCGGTTCAGGCCCGCCGCGGCATAGGCATCCAGCAGCTGGCGCAATCCCTTGCCGCCGCCCGAGACCGGATCATGGCTGCCGGCGATGATGAAAACCGGCAGGTCTTTCGGAATCAGCTTCTGGTTTTCCGGTCGTGCCATTTCGCTTAAGGCATCCAGGAAATCGATCCAGGACTGCACCGTGATCGGAAAGCCGCAGAACGGATCACTGACGTATTTGTCCACCTCGGCGGCATCGCGCGACAGCCAGTCGAATTCGGTGCGCGCCGGCTGGAAGCGTTTGTTGAAGGCATCGAAGGACAGGCTCTGGATCAACGGGCTGATGCCGCGCCCACCGCGGCGCAGCCGCTCGATCCGCGCCACCAGCCGGCCCAGCGCGGCGATCGGCGGCGGCTTGCCATTGGAGGCGCAGAGCACGCAGCCGGCCAGCATCCCGCCATGCTGATACAGCATCTGCTGGGCCATGAACGAGCCCATGGAATGGCCAAACAGCAGCAGCGGCCGACCGGGATGGCGCTGCTGCGCCAGGGCGCAGGCGGCCGCCAGGTCGGCCACGGCGCGGTTCCAGCCGTCGCGATCGGCCATATGGCCCAGATCGGCCACGTTGCGGGCGCTGTGGCCATGGCCGCGATGATCGAAGGCATAGACGGCATGGCCGGCCCGGTTCAGCGCATCGGCGAAACGGCCGTAGCGCCCGGCATGCTCGGCCATGCCATGCGCGATCACCACGCTGGCCCGGCATTGGGCCGGATCGGGCGGCAGCCATTCATAGCCCTGCAGCACAAGGCCATCGGCCGGGGAGGTCAGCGTCAGATTCGGTGTGGTCATGGACCGACTTTAACGGCGGCGGAAAGGTTTGCCAGTCTTGCATTTTGCAGCCTTGCATTTTGACAGCGGCGCTTTTTCGCCGTCTACTGACGATCTCACATCAGGAAGCACCCCATGACCGCCCATGCGCCGCAACTGCCCAATTCGATGGCCGCCCGCGACATCGCCCATGTCATGCATCCCTACACCAACCTGGTGAAGCATGAGACAGCCGGCCCGCTGGTGATCGAGCGCGGCAAGGGCATTTACGTCTATGACGACCAGGGCAAGGAATATATCGAGGGCATGGCCGGCCTGTGGTGCGCCGGGCTGGGTTTCAGTGAGGCCGCCCTGGTGGATGCCGCCATCGAGCAGATGCGCAAGCTGCCCTACTATCACGGCTTCGGCCACAAGACGACGGCGCCCGTGGTGGAGCTGGCCGAGAAGCTGAAATCCTTAAGCCCCGTGCCGGTGGGCAAGGTGTTCTTCGCCGAAGGCGGCTCGGGCGCCAACGACACGCTGATCAAGCTGGTCTGGTATTACAACAACGCCATTGGCCGGCCGCGGAAGAAAACCATCCTGTCGCGCGTGAAGGGTTATCACGGCGTCACTATCGCCAGCGCCAGCCTGACCGGCCTGCCGGCCAATCACCGCGATTTCGACCTGCCGATTGCCGGCATCAAGCATGTCGACTGCCCGCATTACTACCGCTTCGCCGAGCCGGGCGAGAGCGAGGCCAATTTCGTCGCCCGCCTGGCCCGCAACCTGGACAACTTCATCCAGAGCGAAGGGCCCGAGACCGTTGCCGCCTTCATCGCCGAGCCGGTGATGGGCGCCGGCGGCGTGGTGCTGCCGCCGGAAGGCTATTTCCCCGCCATCCAGGCGGTGCTGAAAAAACACGACATCCTCAGCATATCCGATGAGGTGATCTGCGGCTTCGGCCGCACCGGCCGGCTGTGGGGCGCCGAGCGGTTCAACTACAAACCCGACTTCATCACCTGCGCCAAGCAGATGTCGGGCGCCTACCTGCCGATCTCGGCCGTGCTGGTGCCCGAGCATGTCTACGACGCCATCCGCGACAATTCCGGCAAGATCGGCACCTTCGGCCATGGCTTCACCTATGGCGGCCATCCGGTGGCGGCGGCCGTCGCCCTGCGCGCGCTGCAGCTTTACGAGGAGCGCGACATCTACGGCCATGTCAACCGCGTCTCGCCGCGCTTTCTCGCCCGTCTCAAACGCCTGGCCGATCATCCGCTGGTCGGCGAGGCGCGCGGCACCGGCCTGATCGGCGCCGCCGAGCTGGTGGCCGACAAGGCGAGCAAGCGCAGCTTCGCGCCAACCGCCGGCGTGGGCGCGGCCTGCATGAATTTCGCCCAGGAAGAAGGCCTGATCATCCGCGCCATGGCGGGCGACGTGATCGGCTTCTGTCCGCCGATGATCATCACCGAAAGCGAAATCGACGCGCTGTTCGACCGCTTCGAGACGGCGCTGGCCCGCACCGAGGCCTGGGTGGCGCAGCAGGGCCTGCGCGCGGCGACATGACGGTCTCCGGCGGTGCGCCGCGCTGCCGGACCAACCGCCGATTGGTGTATCTTATCCTTTTGAAGGGGAAGCATTCGGTTCGCGTCGCGGCCAGACTGTGTTAAAAAACAGAGTTAACGCAACCAGACCGAGCCAGTATTCCGCCGATGATCGCCGACAACCAAGCGCATAACCAAGAGGCGAACGAACTGGTTTCGCGCATCGAGCAGCGTGCCATCCAGATTTTCAAGTTCACCGAGGATCCGGCCGAGAAGCGCAACAGCGTCGCGGGCTTCCGCAAATTCTCCGGCCTGGTCGACGACTTCCACCAGGCGGCCGAGGTGGCCGAGGGCCGCCTGTCGGTGCTGCGCACCGGCCGGCGCGACGAGCTGCGCCGCTATGTGGCGCAGATGCGGGCCAAGATCCTGAAGATGGAGATCGACGTCAAGCAGACCTATCTCGAGAACCTGATCGAGGCGCGCAGCGCCCTGCCCTTCGGCGCCCGCGAATTCTTCGCCTCGCGCCTGAAGCGCCTGGAGGAGCTCAGCGCCCTGCTGATCGACGGGCCGGAAGCCGGCGGCACCGCCGACAACCTGCTGGACCACATGCGCCGCATGCTGCAGCACCTGATGGACCAGGCTCCGCAGCTGGAGGTCTTCGAGCGCGATCCCGACTGGCGGCCGCCGCAGCGCAGCGGCAATGCTGCCGTCCGCGCCAATCCCGGCCCGGCCGCGAGCGCCGCGCCGCGCCGCGCTGGCGGCCAGCCGGCCAAGCTGGAAATCAAGCCGATCCGTCTGACCGGCCGCGACGAGTGGGGCCGCGTCTTCCTGGACCGCGGCTCGTTCGACCAGATGACCGTTGCCTGCCGCGCCCGCGGCATCACCATCGACCAGGTGGCCAGCAAACTCGGCATCACCCGGGTGGCGCTGACCCTGATCCTCAACGGCCAGGACCCGATCCAGCGCAACATGCTGGACGTGCTGCACCGGGTGATCAACAACTACAACGCCAATACCGGCGAGATGGGCTGACCGCGCGGCGCGGTGCCGGCTCAGGTCGCCGGCTCGATGCGCAGGATGCGGCCCTCGGCGGAGTCGGTGGCGATGTAGAGATAGCCGTCCGGTCCGTCGCGCACGTCGCGGATGCGCTCCTCCAGCCCGGCCAGCAGGCGCTCCTGCCTGACCACCCGCGTGCCGTCCAGCACCACGCGCATCAACAGGAATGAATTGAGCGAGCCGACGAACAGGTTGCCGCGCCAGGCGGGAATCCGGCTGCCGCCGTAAAACGCCATGCCTGAGGGCGCGATCGACGGCGTCCAGTGCAGCAAAGGCTGCTCCATGCCGGGCGCCGCCGCGCCGATGCCGATTTTCGCACCGGAATAATCGACGCCATGGGTGATCACCGGCCAGCCGTAATTGCGGCCGCGCTCAGGGATGTTGATTTCGTCGCCGCCGCGCGCGCCATGCTCGTGCAGCCAGACCACACCGGTCTGCGGATGGCGGACCATGCCCTGGATGTTGCGATGGCCATAGGACCAGATTTCCGGCCGCGCATCATTGCGGCCGACAAACGGGTTGTCGGCCGGCACGCTGCCATCCCTGTTCAGCCGGATCACCTTGCCCAGATGGACGTTGAGATTCTGCGCCTCGTCGCGGCGATAGCGTTCCCCAAAGCCGAGCCACAGCTTGCCATCGGGCCCGACCACCACGCGGCTGCCGAAATGCAGGCCGCCGGAGAGTTTGGGCTGCTGGCGGAATAATACTTTCACATCCTCCAACCGCGTGCCGGCGAAGCGCGCGCTGGCCAAAGCCGTGCCGGCGCCCCCGTCCCCAGGTTCCGCGTACGTAAAATAGAGCAGGCGGCTGGTGGCGAAATCGGGATCAAGCATCACGTCCAGCAGGCCGCCCTGCCCGCTGGCGAAAACCGCCGGCAGGTTTTCGACGGGCGGCGACAGGCGGCCATCCCGGCCCACCACACGCAGGCGGCCGGGCCGCTCGGTGACCAGCATCCGGCCATCGGGCAGGAAGGCCATGGCCCAGGGATGCTCCAGGCCGGTGGCGACGGTCACGACCCGCACCGTTGCCTCCTCGGTACGGAAAACCGGTGGCGCCGGCTGGGACGCGGCCGGCTGGGCGGTGGCCGGCTGGGCGATGGCGGAAACCGCGCCGAGCGACAGGCCGGCGAAAACGACGAAGGCGGTGCTGCGCATGATGTCTCCTTCCCGCTGCCCGATGCGATGAAGCCCGATGGGATGAAAGCCCGATGCGATGAAAGATAGGGACAGGTGCCGGCTTGAACAGGCCGGCCAGCATGGCGGCGGCAGGACCGTTTCGGTTCGTTCTGAACCGTCCGGGTTCGTTTCGGTTCGTTGGGGTTCGTTGAGGTTCGTCTGGGTTCGTTTGAGTTCGTTCAGGTTCGCCTGGGTTCGTTCGGGTTCGTTGTGTATATCGGTGCATATCGGCGCGTATGACGGCCTATCACCGCCTATCGCGGGGTATCGGGTGCGTTTGCCCCGTCATCGGCCGCCTGCAGCGCCAGCGCCAGGCAGCGGCGCCTTTCGGCTGCCCGCAGGATCAGGCCGCGGAAATGGGAACTGGTTTCGAAATGGCGCCAGAGCCGGTTTTCGGAAATGCCAAGCGCGGCGGCAGCGGCGGCTGGCGCCTGCCCCTCGGCCATCAGGCGCGCCGCCTGGTTCCAGTCGATATAGCGCCGTGGCTGGCGACCGGCCTCGTCCTGTGCCCTCGACATCCCGGCCTCCGGGTTTGATTTGTTATTGGGCATGTTATACTTCGCGTACCTAGATGGATTTGATCTATGATGGGCCCCTCTGGGAGACGCCCCTTAACTGCCGTCGAACAAATGTTAATGGGCCTCCCTTCATTCAGGGGGCCTTTCTGCGTGTTACACGCCTTTATAGACGAAACCCGCAAGCAGCATGGCTCTGTGCCAATGTTCGGCCTGAGCGCCATTCTTTTCGAGCAGCATAATCTTGCTCCTTTTGAAGCCGAATGGTCCGCCAGATGCGCAGGTCTCAAAAAGCCGTTTCATGCTGCCTACTGTAATGCGAACCGAGACGAATATGCTGCTTTCGGTAGTGCCGCGAATAGGCAGCTGGCGGCTGATCTAGCAAAAATTATCGGGCGTTACCGCTCGTACGCATTTGTATGCCTATTGGATCAACCCGAATATGACGCATGGTCTGCTGCGCACCCATCTCGCGTCTCGGCGGTGGGAAGCCCGTATGCTGTCTGCTTGGTAAATATCCTCGACATGATTAAAGGCGTTCTGGATCGCGCCGGGGATCACAGAGAAGTTTGGTATGGTATTGAGTCCGGCGGCAACGGCTGGAATGAAGCTCAGGATATTTTTGATAGAATACTCAGGCTAAACAAAGGTCAGTTTAAAACCAAACTGCAAATCAAAACCTACACTCAACTTGGTAAAACTGATTCCGTGCATTTATGCGCTGCAGATTTTCTAATATGGGAATGGCAGCGCCACTTTTATGAAGACGAAAAAGGTACTGGGGGCGACGAATACCGCCAGAACTTTAAAGACCTATTCAGTGGTGAAGCTGCATCCGGAATATTTCATCGCTATATCGATAAAGGCCGCATTAATAATCGCGCGTTGTTCAACCGGATTAATAAGATCGACCGGGATTATTGACCTTTAGCTTCCCGAAAGCCCTATCCAGCGCATCCTCAGTCTCGTCTGTTCCGCGCGCACGTGCGGCTTCCTTGAACCGCTCTTTCTGCGGCTTTTCCTTGTCTGGCTTCTTGGGCTTCTGTTTCTCAGCCATCACCTTTTCCCTTCTTCATGCGCGCGATCATCGCCAGTCGCTTGAACCGGCGAATCTCGCGCTGGGTATATCGTTTCTTTCTCTCAGGCGCGCTCACCAATCGTTTCATAGGTCAGCCGCTTTCCGACGACGCCATCAAGCGCGATCTTGGTGCGCTCCACGTCATCAATGCCAAGGGCCTTGCGGTTGCTGTAGCGGAAATCGAACTCTGCCAGATACCGCTGCAGATGGTTCTCGCCGCAATGCTGGTAAGTGCCGCGCATGCCGCGCTTGAACACCGAGAAATAGCCCTCGACGGTGTTGGTGGTTACGTCGCCGCGAGCGTATTCCTTGCGGCTGTGGTTCACAGTCTCGTGGCCGGCGAATTCCTTGCCGATGCGCGGATACATGCGGGCTTCATCGGTCACGAGGCGCGAGGCAGTGTCAGCATTCTCAGTGATAAACTCCTTCGCCTGCTTCGCGGTGATATGCTCGGCCTTCATCGAGCGGGCACGGCCGTTGCGCTCAACCAGGGTCAGCACCTTCATCTTGCCGCCGGTGCCACGCTCGCCAACCCAGCCACGGCCAGTCTGAAAAACGGCACGGCCGGGACCCCAGAAAGTTTCGTCGGCCTCGACAATCTCGCCATCACCACCGAGCGGGCCGGTCGAACCGTCATCCTTCATGGCTTCCCGGATGCGGTGCGACATGAACCAAGCGGTTTTCAGGGTCACGCCCAGAACCCGGTGAAGCTGGTTGCTGCTGATCCCCTTCTTGCTGCAGCACATCAGGTAGATCGCCTGCAGCCACAGGTTCATCTTGACGTGGGAAGCCTCGAAAATTGTCCCAATCTTGACGGTGAAGGGCTTCCGGCAGCCGTAGCACTTGTAGGTGCCAATCCGGGTGCTTTCGCCCTTGAGGGCCTTCACACGGTCGCCAGTGGCCCGGCAATGGGGGCATATGGGACCCTCCGGCCATATCCGGGCCTCGACAAAGCGGTAAGCCGCTGCTTCATCATGGAAAACTTTGCTGTCCAGAACCGACTTCGACATGGCTATCTCCTTATGTAGCCAATCTAATCGGTTATTTATGGTACGTCAAGTATAATATGCCCTTTGTTATTGGAACATAATATGTACATATAGGTCAAAAATCAAGGGAAAGCTTCCCTGCGGACCCGCTTGACCAGATAAATCCATTAAAATAGAAATTTTCTCATGATTGAGAAATTGAACGAGCCGGACCAGATCGAGGCGCGCATCGCCGGGCGGCTGAAGGCGCGGCGCGAGGCGCTGGACCTGACGCTCGATCAACTGGCCGAGCGGGCCGGGGTGAGCCGGGCGATGATCTCGCGCATCGAGCGGCAGGAATCCAGCCCAACCGCCGCCGTGCTGGGCCGGCTCTGCGCCGGGCTGGACATCACCCTGTCGGGCCTGATGGCGGCGATCGAGGACAAGAGCCTCGTGCTGCTGCCGCGCGAGGCCCAGCCGCAATGGCGCGACCCGGAAACCGGATTCGAGCGCCGCGCCGTCACGCCGGCCGGCACCGGCTCGATGGTCGAGATCGTGGAGGGCCGCCTGCCGCCCGGCGCGCGCATTGCCTATCCCCTGCCGGCCGATGCCTATGACCAGCATATCCTGGGGCAGGAGGGCATCCTGACCTTCGAGAGCGGGCCTGAGCGGTTTGCCATCCATGCCGGCGACTGCCTGCATTGCACGCTGGGCCAGCCGCATGCCTTTGCCAACGAAACGCAGGCGCCCTGCCGCTACCTCATCATCATCGCCAGACGCAGGCCATCATGATCCAGATCCGCAATGCCACAGCCGATGACGCGGACGCGATCCGCGCCATCTATAACGATGCCGTGGCGAACACCACCGCCGTGTTCGATTACGAGCCGCGCAGCGCCGAGGCGCAGCTGGCCTGGCTGGCCATGAAGGCCGAACAGAAGCTGCCGGTGCTGGTGGCCGAGCAGGATGGCGCGGTGCTGGGTTATGCCAGCTATGGCCAGTTCCGGCCCTGGCCCGCTTTCCAGTACACGGTGGAAAACGCGATCTACATCGCCCCGAACCGCCGCGGCCAGGGCATCGGCCGGCTGCTGCTGGGCGAACTGATCGCGGTGGCGCAGGCGCGTGGCCTGCGCAGCATGGTGGCCGGCATCACGGCGGAGAATACCGCCAGCCTGGCCCTGCATGAAAAGCTGGGCTTTGAACGCACCGGCCTGATCCGCGATTCTGGCTGGAAATTCGAACGCTGGCTCGATCTGGTGTTCCTGCAGAGGATGCTGCAGGCATGATCGCGATACGTAAGCTCGATGCTGCCGCCGCGCGGGCCGAGATCGCCGCGCTGGCCGAGGTGCTGAAGGACTGCGTCGATGGTGGCGCGGCGGTGAATTTCCTCACGCCCTATTCCGAGCAGGAGGCGCGTGGATTCTGGGAGCGCGCCATTGCCGAGATCGAGGCCGGCAAGGCCGTTTTGCTGGTGGCCGATCATGATGGCCGATTGGCGGGCACGGTGATGCTGGGCCTGGACACGCCACCGAACCAGCCGCACCGCGCCGATGTGAAAAAGATGCTGGTGCATCGCCGCGCACGACGGCGCGGCCTGGCGCGTGCCCTGCTGATTGCCATCGAGGCCGAGGCGCGTGGCCTGGGCCGCACGTTGCTGACGCTGGATACCCGCCATGGCGACAGCGCCGAGCCGCTGTATCAGGGCATGGGTTATGTGCTGGTGGGCGTGGTGCCGGGCTATTCGCTGTCGAGCGCCGGCGGGCTGGATGCCGCCGCCTTCTATTACAAGCCGCTGGACTAAATCCGTCGCGCGGCCATGCCGGCCTGGGCTAGACTTGGCCGCCCATGCCGAAGCTCCTCAGCCTGAGCCATTTCTCGTTGCCCGCCCAGCATCTGCTGAGCGGCCTGACGGCGGCCATCGGCGTGCTGCTCGTCGCGCTGGCCGCCGCCGCCCTCGGCGGCTTCTACGCCGCCGCGGCCGCCGCCGTGGGCGCCACCTGCATCAGCATCGTCGACACGCCGACGCCGCCCGATTTCAAGCGGCGCAGCTTCGTGATCGCCGTCTGCTTCGACAGCCTGATCACGCTCGGCGTCGACCTGTGCCGCGACCAGCCTTTGCTGCTGGGCCTGATCGTGATCGCGACCAGCTTCACGGCGGCCATGGTGACGGTCTATGGCCGCATCGCGCTGGCCATGTGCATGTCGATGATCCTGGCCATGGTGCTGACGCTGGGCACCACCCTGCACGGCATCGACGGCGCGCCGGCCTGGCATCACGCGGCCCTGTTCGCCGCCGGCGCGGCCGGCTATGCCCTGTTCGGCACGCTGGCGGCGCAGATCCTGGCGGCACGGCACAAGCAGATCGCGCTGCGCGAGGCGCTGGCCGCCTTTGCCGATTACGTGCGCGGCAAGGCCGGCCTGTATGACACGGCGCTGGAGATCGAGGCCGCCTATGGCGCGCTGATCGAGCGGCAGGTGACGCTGATGGAGCGCGTGGATGCCGCGCGCAACCTGCTGTTCCGCGACCTGGAGCGGCCGCAGGAACGGCAATACGCGGCAGCCCTGGTGGCGATGCTGGATGCCTTCGAAACCATCCTTTCGAGCCAGACCGATTACTGGCTGCTGCGCCGGCATTTTGGCGCCATGGCGGAGGGCCCCGCCCTGCTGCGCGCCATCCGCGCCGGCGTGAACGAACTGGCCGACGCGGTGGACCTGATTGCCGTCGGCGTCGACGGTCGCGACGGCCTGGATCTCGAGGCCCTGCGCGCGCGTTTCCGGACCATCGCGGCGCAGGCCGGGCAGATCGCGCCGCTGCATGGCCAGGACGAGACCGGGCATGGCGAGGCGGCGCTGGAGCTGCGCGCCACGCTGGAGCGGATCGGCCTGGCCATCGAGGCGACAGCCCGGCTGCAAACGGCGACGCGGCAATTCGCCGTGGCGGAAACCGTGCTGGCGACCGTGAGGCTGGCGGATTTCCTGCCGCCGCGGCCGTATCGCCCGCGCCTGCTGCTGCGGCATCTGCGCTATCGCTCGCCGGTCTTCCGTTATGCCCTGCGGCTGTCGCTGGCGATGCTGTGCGCCTTCATCCTGTCGGAAATCCTGTCGCGCTATTTCAGCCATGGCAGCTGGATCCTGCTGACCGTGGCGGTGATCATGCGCGCCAGCTACAGCGCCACGCGGCAGCGCCAGAAAGACCGCCTGATCGGCAGCCTGATTGGCTGCGTGCTGGCCGCCGGCCTGCTGCATGTGCTGCCCGATGCGGCCCTGCTGGCGGTCGCCTTCGTCAGCATCGGCCTGTCGCATGCCTATGCGCCGGTGCGCTATCGCATCACGTCTACCTCGGCCAGCGTAATGGCGCTGCTGATGATGCATTTCCTCAGCCCGACGGCGGACAACCTGCTGCTCGAGCGCCTGCTCGACACCCTGCTGGGCGCCGGCATCGCCTGGCTGTTCAGTTTCGTGCTGCCCTACTGGGAGCGGCAGGACGTGCCCGACCTGAGCGCCGCCCTGCTGCGGGCGTTGCGCAAATATGCCCGCCAGGCCATGAAGCCTGCGCCGGCCGAGCAGAATTACCGCCTGGCGCGCAAGGACCTGTTCGACGCCATCGCTGATTTCGCCGGCGCGCTGAAGCGTATGCCATCCGAGCCCGGCGCGCGCGACGCCGGGATGCCGCGACTGCGCGCCTTCCTCGCCACCAGCTATCGCATGATGACCCAGCTGGCCGCCGTGCATGTGCTGCTGCGCATGCGCGGACGCGACATCGCGCCGCATGCGCTGGAGCAGATCGTCGGGCCACGCCGGCAGGCCATCCTGCGCCATCTCGGCGGCGCCGCCGCGGATACCGCCATGCCGGCGCCGGATCTGGCCGCCGATACGGCCTGGCCGGCGGCGGCCGCGCTGCTGCAACGCCTGCGACAGGCCGAAAGCGTGAGCGCGC
>NZ_JANLJJ010000038.1 GCF_029255545.1 Ferrovibrio sp.
GGGCAATCGGGCCGCGCAGCAAGGCGAAACGTGCACCAGACAGTTTGGCGGCGGCGGATCGCTGCATGTCGGTGCGCTGATCAAGGAAGTTGGCCTGGCTTCGGCGCTGGTGCCGCGCTTCCCCGGCGTTACATCCGCGCTGGGCTGCGTGATCGCCGATATGCGCCACGATTTTGTGCGCACGGTGAACAAGACCCTGGACGACACCGATCCGGCCATCCTCGATGCGGCCATCGGTGAGGCAGCGGCAGAAGGCACGCGGCTGCTTGATCAGGCTGGTATTGCTTTCGAGGGCCGCAGCATCGCGGTCGAGCTCGATATGTCGTATCTCGGCCAGACGCACACCGTGGCCGTGCCGCTGCCCGGTGATTTCACCACGCCGGCAATACTGACCCGCGAGGGCATCAAGGCTGCTTTCGAGGCCGCCTATGCCGCCGCCTTCGGCCGCGTGCTGGAAAAGATCGGCATCCGCGTGCTGAACCTGCGCGTGGCGGCCATCGGCCGGCGCAAGAAATTCGACCTTGGCCTGCTGGCGCCGCCCAAGGGAGGCTCGGTCGAAGCCGCCAAGCGCACCACGCGCCAGGTCTGGCTCGATGGCGCCTGGCACGAAGCCGGCATCTATCGCCGGCTGGAACTGCCGCTCGGTGCCATTATCTCCGGTCCGGCCATCCTGGAGCAGCCTGATACCACGATCCTGATCGAACCCGATCTGGTGGGCGAGGTGGACGGGTTCGGCAACCTGATCGTGAAGCGGAAGTCCGCATGAGCGCCAGGCTGGATCTGAAACGCACCGCTTTGCTGATCGTCGATCTGCAGAACGATTTCCTGCATGCCGATGGCGCCTATGCCCGTGGCGGGGCTAACCTGCCAGGCGCGGCGGCGCTGATCGCCAACATGAAATCGGTGGCCGACGCGATGCGGGCGGCGGGCGGCTGGATCGTCTCGACCCAGTTTACCCTGGTGCCGGGCCGGGCTGGCGAGCCGCTGATCAGCCCGCATCTGAAACAGTTGCGCCCGTTCTTGGCCAAGGGCGATTTCCAACCCGGCACCTGGGGCCATAGCCTGATCGACGAACTGGCGCCGGCCGATTTCACGGTGGAGAAGGTGGCTTATTCCGCTTTCTATATGACGCGACTGGAATTCGTTCTGCGTAAGGTCGGGATCGACACATTGCTGGTCGGCGGTATCGTCACCAATGGTGGCGTCGCCAGCACGTTGCGCGATGCTCATGTGCGCGATTTCCATGCCATGCTGCTGACCGATGGCTGCGCGGCCTTCTCGAAGGAGGCGCATGAGGCCAGCATCGCGTCACTCGGCACCATCGCGCCGAAACTGACCTGCGCCGAGGCAACGGCGCTGATCAATGCGGCATGAGCAGAGTCCTGCCGACCGCGGGCATCGATTTCCCGCTTGAGATTCCGGTATTGGTGATCGGGGGTGGCGCCTGCGGCTTGACGGCGGCGCTGGCCGCCCATGATGCCGGAGCGGATGTCCTGGTGCTGGAGCGCGATCCGTCGCCCAGCGGCTCGACGGCCATGTCGTCGGGCATGATTCCGGCCGCCGGTACGGCTTTGCAGGCGGCGCGCGGTGTCGACGACACGCCCGAGATCATGGCCGCCGATATCCAGGCCAAGGCCCATGGCGAAAATGATCCGGCAATGGTGGCGGCGATCTGCGCCGCCTCCGGCCCCACGGTGAACTGGCTAGTTCAAACCCATCATGTACCGCTCACCCTGGTGGAGGGTTTTCTCTATCCCGGCCACAGCAAGCCGCGCATGCATGCGCCGGCCTCGCGCAGCGGCGCTGATCTGGTTGCCGGCCTGCTGGCGGCGGCAAATGCCGCCGGCATCGATATCGTCTGCGATGCTGCGGTTACGACGCTGTTCGCCGATGCCGATGGCTGCGTGCGGGGCGTGGAGCTGCAGCGGCCCGATGGCAGCCATGAGCGCATCGGCTGCGATACGCTGATCCTGGCCTGTTCGGGATTCGGCGGCAATGCCGACCTGCTGGCGCGCCACATCCCGGAACTGAAGGGTGCCCAGTATTACGGCCATACCGGCAATCGCGGCGACGCGCTGCTGTGGGGCGAGCAACTGGGCGCCGCCGTGAGGAATCTGGGCGCCTATCAGGGTCATGGTTCGCTGGCGATGCCGCATGCCATCCTGATCACCTGGGCCCTGATGATGGAAGGCGGCTTCCAGGTCAATGCCAACGGCGAGCGGTTCTCCTGCGAGCATGACGGCTATTCCGAACAGGCCATGCGGGTGATTGCCCAGCCGGGCGGCGTGGCCTGGAACATCTTCGATGAGCGCCTGCACAGGCTGGGTCTCGATTTCGAGGATTACCGCGACGCGCTGAAGGGTGGCGCGGTGAAAACCGCAGACAGCATCGCGGCGCTGGCCGACCTTTGCGGCCTGCCGCCGGCCGCGCTGGCCGCGACGCTGGACGAAACCCGGGCCTTGGCGGCGGGGCAGGGCAGCGATCGTTTCGGCCGCGACTTCACGACCAAGCCGGCCCTGACGGCGCCCTTTTATGCCGTGAAGGTCACTGGCGCGCTGTTCCATACCCAGGGCGGTCTGAGCATCGACGCCGATGCCCGCGTACTACGTGCGGATGGTCGGCCTTTGCCAAATCTGCTGGCCGGTGGAGGCGCTGCCTGCGGCATCTCGGGGCGTGGCCGCGACGGTTATCTGTCGGGCAATGGCCTGCTGGCGGCGGCGGTGCTTGGCGCCAAGGCCGGCCGGACGGCTGCGGCGCTTGTCAAACGGGGAGTCTGACCATGCCGGTGATCCGCGTGACCCTGATCGAAGGGTATGACGAGGCGGTGCGCGACCGCCTGCTGGAAGGCTACAGCGCGGTGACGCGCACGGTGCTGGATGCGGTGCCCGATGGCATCACGGCCGTTATCGAGGAAGTGAAGGCCAGCAACTATCGGCGCGGCAACCAACGCAAATCGCCGAAAGCTCCACCGCCGCCGCCTGAGCAGATTGTGCGCGATTACCTTGCCGTCATGGAGCGTCGCGACCTTGCCGCTGCCAAAGCCCTGCTGGCGCCGAGCTTTGCCATGGTGTTTCCGGGTGGTGCGCGATTTACCAAACTGGAAGACCTGATCGAATGGGCGAAGCCGCGCTACCAGCGGGTCGGCAAGGTCTATGAGCGGTTCGACACGGTGCCCAGCATGGATCATGCCGTGGTTTATTGTTATGGCACGTTGGAAGGGGTGTGGCCCGATGGCGCAGTCTTCGCGGGCGTGCGATTCATCGACCGCTTCACGATCCGCGGTGGTCTGCTGGCGGACCAGATGGTGTGGAACGATCTCGATGCCGCGAAAGCGGCGCTCTGAGGTCTAGCTGCTGGGCGAAGCCAATTCGGCCAGCTTTTCCGGCAGATTGATGCAGACGCGATCGGCGCTAAGCAGGCTGATGATATTGGCCTTGCGCAGCTTGGTGAAACAGCGACTGACCGTTTCAATCGTCAGGCCGAGATAGTCGCCCACCTCGGCGCGGGTCATGGGCAGCAGCAGTGGTGTGGTGGTCATGCCGCGGTTTTCCGCGCGCTCCATCTGCAGCAGCAGAAACGAAGCGATGCGTTCCATGGCGGTCTTGCGCCCGAGCAGCAGAATCTGGTTCTGCGCGGTTTCAAGTTCGGTTTCCGCAAGCGACAGCAACCGATGCTCAAGCACGGGAACTCGTTCCAGCAACTGCTGGAAATTCCGGCGCGTGAAGCGGCAGGCGTGAACATCCGTGAGAGTTTCCGCACTCAGGGAATATTCCGTGCCAGCGCCGAAACCAAGAAAATCGCCGGCGCCTAGGAAGCCGGTGATCTGGCGACGGCCATCGGCCATTGATTTCGACAGGGCAACGCTGCCGCTGGTGATATTAAAGACGTGGGTAGCCTCATCGCCTTCATGGAAAATCATCTGGCGCGGCTTGATCACCATGCCGGTGGAGAGACCCGCGACCTCAGCCTGTTCCTGCGGGCTCAGCGGAGCGCAGATGGTCAGGCTCCGGGCCGTGCAGTTCACGCATGGATCGGCAGCTTTCGCAGTCGTGGCCTGCCGGGCGGCCGGCAGCGGCAAACTGTGAACATTGCCCATGGAAATCCCTCAGACTGGTATCAGTCATCAAGCTGAGCGCATATCGGTCGATAGGCGCGAGTTAAAATCTAGTTGCGGCGGCACATGGCCTTATGCCACCGGGCCAGATCATCCGCCGTCAGACGGACCTGCGCCAGAGGTAAAATTGTCGCATCTTCCCAAGCCAGATGGCGCCGCTGGTGCTCGGCGAACGAGCGTAAGGCGGCACAAAGCACAACAAGGTCGTCGTCATCGACCCCCGTTGCAACTTCCTCGCAACGGCTCGCCAGGCTGCTGGCTTGCTGGCGATCCCGTTGATGCTCGTCAATCAGTTGGTCGATCACCTGATCCAGATCGTCGCCGAGCAGCAGACGACGACGCAGGGCGGGTAGCAGGCCGTTTTCTTCCTCGGCCAGCATGGTCGGGTAATCCTGGCGCAGAAAAGCGGCAATTCCCGGAGCCAGCGCGCGCACCATCGGTGCCGCCACATTCGGCAGAGCGTTAAGCACAGCGCAAAAGGCGGTCAGGTTCAGGCGCTGACCAACCAGCATTTCCAGAGGCGATATCGCCTCGCTATCATTATGCAGTGCAATTAATATCTGCAGCATCGCTGGCGACGGTGCCGGCCGGAGTTGCTGGATATTACGGTTCGCGTCCATGCCGGTACGCTATGGGGGCGAGTCACCAGTTGCATTGATCCGGATCAACACCTGTCAGCCTTCCGGAGTTATAGTCCGCGCATGTTTGATTGGTCTGCTTTTCTGTCTGCCTGCACCGCCCTGGTTCATGGCGATGCCGCGCCGGGGGTCTTTGCATTTGGCCTGCCGCTCGGGCTGCTGCTGTTGGGGATCATCGGCGGATTCACCCATTGCGCGGGAATGTGTGGGCCGTTTGTCCTGGCCCAAGTTGGCAGCCGGCTGGCCGCCACCGATCTGAGCGCGATGACCCGCCTGACCCGTCTGCAGGGCGTTGCGCTGCTGCCCTATCATCTCGGCCGTGGCACTACCTATGCCCTGCTGGGCGGAATGGCGGGGGGCTTGAGCGGTGGCGTGCAGTGGCTGGCCAGCTTCAGCCGCCTGCCGGGCATCGCGTTATCCCTGATGGCTGTGGTTTTTCTGGTAATGGCGGTGTTCCAGTGGGCGCCGAGGCTGGCTTTCGCAGGTGGCGGGGCGCTGTCAGCGGGCTGGCAGAAACTGTTTGCCCCCTTATTCAGCCGGCCGACCGGCATGACGGGCTATGTTCTTGGCCTCGGTCTGGGGTTCCTGCCCTGCGGCTTGATTTACACGGCCCTTTTGATGGCCGGAGCCAGCGGCGACTGGCAGCTGGGCGCTCTCGGAATGGCGGCTTTTGCCGTCGGGACTGTGCCGGCCCTGCTGGTGGTCGGCGTGCTTGGCGCTGCTGCCGGCCAGAAACTGCGCCGGCAACTGCGCCTGTGGCTGGTTCCCGTTCTGCTGTTCAACGCCCTGCTGGCCAGCCTGATGGCCTGGCGTTGGTTCGTCGGCTAGGCCACTAGGTCCCGATAAGCATGCCAGGTGGCATGGGCCACCAGCGGAAACAGCAGCCCAAGGCCGATGAAGAACGTGGCCAGGCCAACAGCGGTGAACAGCACGATCAGGCCGGCCCACAGGGCCATCGCTTTTGGATTCCGCAGCACGGCCCGCACGCTGATAATGATGGCCGTAATTACATCGATATCCCGGTCTAGCAGCAGGGGGAGTGAGACCACGGAAGCTGCGAAAACGCTGATGGCGAATGCGCCACCGATCAGGGTTCCGATCACCAGGAAGGGCAGATTCTGCGCCTCGATCAGGTAGAACGGCACGGCATCAAGCGGCGGGGTTTCGCCGTGGAAATACAGCGCAAACCACAGCAGGGCAACGCGGGTCCAGGCGAAATGGATCAAGAGCAGGACAATGCCGAAACTGGCGATCTGCACGGGGCGCCGCCAGCTGGTCAGGGCGCTGGCCAGATTTACCGACTCGCCCAGCTGCAATCTGCGACTGGTGTCATACAGTCCGATCGCAATCAGTGGCGCGATCAGGAAAAACCCGCCCGCCATTGGCAGGACCAGGTAACCCAAGTCTGCCTGCCACAGGCCCAGTACCAGCAGATAACTGACAATGACCAGCCCGGCGCCATAAGCTAGGCTAACCTGAGGGGTGCGGGTCATGTCACGCCAGCCCATAGCCAGCCAGTGCCAGGGGCGGTCATTCTGTATCTGCCGCACCGGCTGAGGCTGATTCGCGGGAATCGGTTCGCTTACGCTGATCATGAATTTCCTCCTGGCGGCTTATTGGATTTGCCGCCTGCGTCACCGCGTCGCAGTATAACCTTGATTTTGCTCGGAGGGGAGGGGCTGATATTGACATGAGTCAATGCCGGTCGAGCCGGCCCGGTGAAGTATCCCAACGCTGGCGGGGGGACCCCGAATCGCCAGCCGTTAATGTGAGGAATCCATGACAGCTATAGCTGCAGCCCAGCCGGGCGCCACTTTGGCCACAGGAGCGCGCTCCGAGGCCTATGTTGAAGATGCCGTTCGGGCCTTTGTGATCGCGACGATCTTCTGGGGCGTCGCGGCCTTTGCCGCCGGTGTCTTTATCGCTCTCCAGTTGGCCTATCCCGTGCTCAATCTGGGGCTGGAATGGACCACCTTCGGCCGTCTGCGGCCGCTGCACACCTCGGCGGCGATTTTTGCCTTCGGTGGCAACGCGCTGCTCGGCACCTCGCTGTATATCGTCCAGCGTACCTGCCGCGCCCGCCTGTTCGGCGGCCCAGCGGTCGCCTGGTTCCTGTTTTTCGGTTACCAGCTTTTCATCGTGCTGGCGGCGCTGGGTTACATTTTCGGAATTACCCAGAGCAAGGAATACGCTGAACCGGAATGGTTCGTTGATCTGTGGCTTACCCTGGTTTGGGTGGTTTATCTCGTGGCCTTCGTTGGCACGCTTATGAAGCGTGAGGAGCCGCATATCTATGTGGCCAACTGGTTCTTCGTGGCCTTCATCGTCACCATCGCGATGCTGCACATCGTCAACAACCTGGCGATCCCGGTGTCGTTCTTTGGTGCCAAGAGCTACGCCCTGTTCTCAGGCGTACAGGATGCACTGACCCAGTGGTGGTATGGCCATAACGCGGTGGGTTTCTTCCTCACCGCCGGCTTCCTGGCGATGATGTATTATTTCATTCCCAAGCAGGCGAACCGCCCGGTCTATTCCTACCGTCTGTCGATCGTGCACTTCTGGTCCCTGATATTCCTCTATATCTGGGCCGGCCCGCACCATCTGCATTACACCGCGCTGCCTGATTGGGCCGCGACACTCGGCATGGTTTTCTCGGTGATGTTGTGGATGCCGTCCTGGGGTGGCATGATCAACGGTCTGATGACGTTGTCGGGCGCCTGGGACAAGCTGCGCACCGATCCGGCGCTGCGTTTCTCGGTCACCGCCGTGGCCTTCTACGGCATGTCGACCTTCGAGGGGCCGGTGATGTCGATCCGGCAGGTGAACGGCCTCAGCCACTACACTGATTGGACCATCGGCCACGTGCATTCTGGTGCGCTGGGCTGGAATGCCTTCATCACCTTCGGCGCGCTGTATTACCTCGTGCCGGTGCTGTGGAAGCGGGCAGGTCTCTATTCCATCCGGCTGGTGTCGTATCACTTCTGGATCGCCACCATCGGCATCCTGCTCTACATCAGCGCGATGTGGGTCTCGGGCATCATGCAGGGCCTGATGTGGCGCGCCTACGATAATCTTGGCTTCCTGCAGTATTCCTTCGTCGAGACCGTGCAGGCGATGCATCCCTTCTACGTGATCCGTGCCACTGGTGGTCTGCTGTTCCTGACCGGCGCCCTGATCATGGTCTACAACCTGTGGCGCACGGCGCGCGGCGATGTCCGCGATGAAACGCCGATCGTCCGCGCACCCGCCCAGTCGGCGGCGGCAGAGTAAGGAGAGCCGGACATGGCCTATCGTCACGAAATCGTCGAGAAGAACTCGATCCTCATGGTCGTTCTGGTCCTGATCACGGTCGCCATCGGCGGCCTGGTCGAGATCGTCCCGCTCTTCACCATCGAAACCACCATCGAGCGCGTTCAGGGCATGCGCCCTTACTCACCGCTCGAACTGGCCGGCCGCAACATCTATATCCGCGAAGGCTGCTATGTCTGCCACAGCCAGCAAATCCGCCCGCTGCGTGATGAGGTCGAGCGTTATGGCCATTACAGCTTGGCGGCGGAAAGCATGTACGACCATCCATTCCAGTGGGGCTCGAAGCGTACGGGTCCGGATCTGGCTCGCGTTGGTGGCAAGTATTCCAACGAATGGCATGTCGAGCATCTGAAGGATCCGCGTGCGGTGGTTTCGGAGTCAATCATGCCGCCGTATGCCTTCCTGGCGGACCGCCCGCTGCAATATGCCGACATCGCCGACCACCTGAAGGCTCTGCGTGTCACCGGCGTACCCTACAGCGACGCGATGATCCAGAACGCCAAGGTGGACCTGGAGACGCAGACCACGCCAGATGCCGATACCGATGCCGTGATCGGCCGCTATCCCAAGGCGCGGCTGGGGGATTTTGACGGCAATCTGGAGAAGATCACCGAAATGGATGCCCTGGTCGCCTATTTGCAGATGCTTGGCACCCTTGTCGAATTCGACAAGGTGCAGCCCGGCAGTCTCCGCCAGTAAGGGGGCTGTCATGCTGCAGGCCATCTATCCGCATCTGAAATCGCTGTGGACGCTGTGGTTTTTCCTGCTGTTCGCCGCAATCATCGCCTGGGTGATGTGGCCCGCCAAGCGCAAGGAATGGGAAGCCCGCGGGCAAATCCCGCTGCGCGACGGCGCCTCGCACAACGGCATCGAGAAGGAGTGATCTGATGCCCACCAAGATCGAAAAAGATTCAGTCACCGGCACGGAAACGACCGGCCATGAATGGGACGGCATCAAGGAACTGAACAATCCACTGCCGAAATGGTGGTTGTATGTGTTCTATGCCTGCGTGCTGTTCTCGGCGGTATGGATGGTGCTGTATCCTTCGGTACCGTATCTGCGCAGTCATTTCGGTGGCGTGCTTGGCTATACCCAGCGCGACGCCGTGGCCAAGCGGCTGGAAGAGGCCAGTGGGGCACAGGCGCAGTATCGCGACCAGATCGCCAAGCTGGATATCCAGGCGGTGAAGGCCGATGCCGACCTTAACCGCTTTGCCCTGGCCGGCGGCCGCGTGTTGTTTGCCGAGAATTGCGCGCCCTGCCATCAGTCCGGCGGGACCGGCGCCAAAGGCTACCCCAGCCTGGCCGACGACGACTGGCTGTGGGGTGGCAAGCTGGAGGATATCCAGATGACCCTGCAGCATGGCGTCCGCTCGACCAATGACGATGACACCCGGGTATCGCAGATGCCGCGCTTCCTGGCCGATGGTCTGCTGACCATGCCGCAGATTCAGGCGGTGGCGCAGCATGTCCTGTCGCTGTCGGGGCTCGACAAGCCGAATGCCGACGGCGCCAAGCTCTTTGCCGAGCAATGCGCCTCCTGCCACGGCGAACAGGGCAAAGGCATGCGGGAAGTCGGCGCGCCGAACCTGACCGACAAGATCTGGCTCTACGGCGGCGACAAGGCGGTCGTGGTGCAGTCGATCGCCTATTCCCGCGGCGGCGTGATGCCGGCCTGGGCCGGGCGCCTCGACGACGCAACGATCAAGATGCTGGCGCTCTATGTCCATGCCCTGGGCGGTGGCGAATAAGGCTTAATGAGATGGCGGGGCGCAGCGGCGTATTGCCGCTGCGCCCAAACGCCACAGATTAAATCTGTACACAGCGCACTAAGTTCCGGAAAAACGGATCGGGGAGGAGATCCGGGATTCAGACCAGCAGCGCATGAGGGTGCGAGTGACCGACATGAACCAGATGGCCCCCGAGACTAAGAATCGCGCCGATGCGATGCTGGGGTTGCTTGCCCCTTCACTCTATTCCGATTACGTCAAAGTTTATCCACGCGCCGTTTCCGGCCGGTTCCGCAATATCAAATGGGCGATCCTGATCGCCTGCCTTGCGGCGTATTACATTGCGCCCTGGATTCGCTGGGACCGGGGTCCCAATGCTCCCGATCAGGCGCTGCTCCTCGATATGGCCGGTCGTCGCGGCTATTTCTTCTGGATCGAAATCTGGCCGCAGGAAGTTTATTACCTCACCGGCCTGCTGATCCTCGGTGCCGTGGCGCTGTTTCTGGCCACCGCTCTGTTCGGCCGCGTCTGGTGCGGATATACCTGCCCGCAGACGGTCTGGACCGATCTGTTCATGCTGGTCGAGCGCTGGATCGAGGGCGATCGCAACGCCCGCATCAAGCTGGACCAGCAGCCTTTCAGCTTCAACAAGGCCTGGCGCAAGACGGCCAAGCATGCAGTCTGGCTGGTGATCGCCGCCACCACCGGCGGCGCCTGGATCATGTATTTCCAGGATGCCCCAACCGTGACGCGCGAGATTTTTACCGGCGACGCTTCCGGCGGCACCTATTTCTTTTTCGGCCTGTTCACGGGCACCACCTATCTGTTGGCGGGCTGGGCGCGCGAACAAGTCTGCACCTATATGTGCCCGTGGCCGCGCTTCCAGGCGGCGATGCAGGACGAGCATACCCTGGCAGTTACCTATCAGGGCTGGCGCGGCGAGGCTCGCGGCAAGCACAAGGCCGGCGAGAGCTGGGAAGGGCGTGGTGACTGCGTCGATTGCCGGGCCTGCGTGAATGTCTGCCCTACCGGCATCGATATCCGCGATGGCATGCAACTCGAATGCATCGGCTGCGGTCTGTGCATTGATGCCTGTGACGAGATCATGACCAAGGTCGACCGGCCCCAGCGGCTGATCGACTTCGTCTCGATCGCCAACCTTGAGCGCCGGGCCCAGAAGCAGCCGACCATCCTCAAGCTGATCCGCAGTCGCACCGTTATCTATGCCGCCATGCTGGTGCTGGTAGCGGCCATCATGGCCGGTGCGCTGCTCACCCGCGCCAGCTGGGAGATGAACGTGCTGCATGACCGTGCGCCTCTTTATGTCACGCTTTCGGACGGCTCGCTGCGCAACGGCTATACGATCAAGTTGCTCAACAAGACCCGGGATGAGCGTACGCTGTACCTGACCATCGAGGGCATTCCGCAGGCTACTATGTTTCTGGCGGGCGAGGGTGAGGCCCCGTCAAGCCGCCTGCCTGTCACCGTACCTCCAGATGACGTCGGCGATTACCGCGTCTTTGTGAAAGCGCCACGTCAGGTTATCAAGGAATCCTCGACGACCCTGCGCTTCAATGTGGTCGATGAGCAGGGGCGCCGCCTGACCGGCTACAAATCCACCTTCAACGCGCCGAATTGATGCTTTCAGGCCGTACGGAGTCGCTATAATGGCTATTGCCATGGCACAGAAACCATCTTCACCGCGGGGACGTTGGATTCCCTGGCTGTTCGTCGGCGGCTTTGCCGTCGTGATCGCCGTCAATACGACGCTCATCGTCTATGCCAGCAGCACATTCAGCGGGCTGGTGGTCGAGCATCCCTACAAGAAGGGACTGGAGTACAACCAGACCAAGGCGCAACTCGAGGCTCAGGCCAGGCTGGGCTGGCGCTACGAGGTCTCGGCGGTGCCGGCTGCCGATGCGGTGATGATTGAGATGCGCTGGGTGGATGCAGGCAAGACGCCTCTGGACGGCCTGGCGCTGGATGGCGAGTTGCAGCGTCCGGTCGAAAACCTGCCGCCGCTACGGATCAGTTTCGAGGCCGTCGGCGCCGGTCGCTATCGCAGTCAGGTACAACTCCCGAAACAGGGGGCCTGGGATCTGCATCTTACAGCCCGCCGCGGCAGCCAGGAATTTTCTGCCGCTGAACGCCTGCTGATCCGCTGAGGTCAGGCATGGCGCTTGCCGCTCTGTCTTCCGAAGCGACCAAGCCGCCGCCTGCCACCGCGGTAGCCCAGGCGGTTTGTGCCCATTGCGGCGCACCGGTCGTTGGTAAGGCGGAGACTGGGCAGCCGGTTTTTTGCTGTAGCGGTTGTGCCGGCGCCCATGCGCTGATCAAAGGGCTTGGCTTGGAACGGTATTACGCGTTGCGGGATGTCGCGGCGCCGACCCCGGCCGATGCCGAGGCTGCAGATTGGTGTGAATTTGTCCAGGCTGGCCCCGATGGCGCCTGCCGGGTCGAATTCCTTGTTGAAGGCATGCATTGCGCAGCCTGCCTCTGGCTGATTGAGCAGGCTCTGCGGGCGCAGCCCGGCGTGCAGCAGGCGCGCCTGTCGGCGGCCACCCGGCGGCTGACGCTGACCTGGAAGGGAAGAGCGTCGCTGGTCAATGATCTGGCGACGATTGTCACCCGTCTGGGCTATCGCTGTCTGGCCCTGACGTCCGACGCGGCAGAGAAGATTGGCAGCGCCGAAGAGCGTGATCTGCTCCGGGCCATGGCCGTGGCCGGTTTCGCCGCCGCCAATATCATGCTGCTCTCGGTCTCGGTCTGGTCCGGCCATGTCGGCGAGATGGGCATAGCCACCCGTGACCTGTTCCATGCCATTTCAGCGCTGATTGCGATTCCGGCCATCGCCTATGCAGGCCGGCCGTTTTATCGCTCGGCCTTTGCGGTACTGCGCCAGGGTCGCACCAACATGGACGTGCCGATCAGCATCGGCGTCGCTCTCGCCGTGGTGGTCAGTCTGGCCGAGATGCTGCGCTCGGGGCCGCATGCGTATTTCGATGCTGCCGTCACGCTGCTGTTTTTCCTGCTGGTCGGCCGTTATCTCGATCTGCGGGCGCGCGGCTTCGCCCGCCGCACGGCGCAGCGGCTGGTGGCCTGGACGGCAAAGCCGGTGGCGGTGATGACCGATGCGGGCATCGCCCAGCGGCCGGCGCACTTGGTGGCCGTTGGCGACCGCGTTCTGGTCGCAGCGGGTGAGCGGATTCCTGTGGATGGCGTGGTGATTGAAGGGCAGTCGGCGCTGGATGCCAGCCTGATCAACGGTGAAACCCTGCCGCAGCCTGCCGCGCCCGGTGCCAGCGTCTTCGCCGGCGCCATCAATCTGGACGCGCCGTTGACCCTGCGGGTTTCCGCCGTGGGGAGCGCCACCCTGCTGGGCGAAATCGCCCGCCTGATGGAGGCGGCCGAGCAGGGGCGGGATCGTTATGTGCGCCTCGCCGAGCGCGTTGCCCGTTGGTATGCACCTGTGGTGCATGCCACGGCGCTGTTGAGTTTCTTCGGTTGGATTTTCATCGGCGATGCCGATTGGCGTAGCGCCATGCTGATTGCGGCTGCCGTGCTGATCATCACCTGTCCCTGCGCCCTGGCTTTGGCCGTGCCGGTGGTGCAGGTGGTGGCCAGCAGCCGCCTGATGCGTCGCGGCATCCTGCTCAAATCGGCGACCGCCCTGGAGCGGGCCGCCGCCATCGACACCATCGTCTTCGACAAGACCGGTACGCTCACCCTGGGCCAGCCGCGGCTGCTGGAAGAGGATGCCAGCGATACCGAGGCCTTGCGCCTGGCTGCCGGGCTGGCGGCGCGAAGCCGCCATCCGCTCTGCAAGGCATTGCTGGTGGCCTGTGCTGACGTGGCTCCAGCCGATGGCGTCGAGGAACTGCCCGGCCAGGGGCTGCGGCTGCAGGCGCCGGATGGCGAAATCAGGCTCGGGCATGCGCGTTTTGCCGGTGTCGATGCGCGGCCAGCCGACGGCTATTCCGAATTGTGGCTTACTCGTTCGGGCCATGCGGCGCGCCGCTTCCGTTTCCGCGATACACTGCGTAGCGATGCCGGCGCCACGATTGATGGTTTGCGCAGGGCCGGGTTCCGGCTGGCGATCCTGTCCGGCGACCATGCCATGGCGGTGGGCGTCGTCGCCGATCAGCTCGGCATCGCGGAATGGCAGGCCGGCATCGATCCGCGTGGCAAGGCGGCGGCGATTGCCGCGCTGAAACAACGGGGCTGTCATGTGCTGATGGTGGGCGACGGACTGAACGATGCGGTGGCTTTGGCCGAGGCAGATGCCTCGCTGTCGCCGTCTTCAGGTCTCGATATCGCGCAGAATGCGGCTGATGCGGTTTTCCAGGGCGAGCGCTTGGCTGCCGTTCCGGAATTCCTTGGTGTTGCCCGTCGCAGCCGCAATCTGGCGCAGCAGAATCTGGTTCTGGCGCTGATCTATAATATGTTTGCCGTGCCGCTGGCGATTGCCGGTCTGGTCACGCCGCTGATTGCCGCCATCGCGATGTCGAGTTCCTCCATCCTGGTGGTCGGCAATGCCCTGCGGCTTGATCTTGGGCGGCGGAAGGAGAACGCATGACTATCCTGCTGTTTCTGATTCCGGCGGCGCTCGGCCTCGGCCTGCTCGGCATGTTCGGATTCCTCTGGGCGTTGAAAGCCGGCCAGATGGATGATCTCGAAGGAGCCGGCCGCCGCGTACTGTTCGATGATGCTGATGCAGAATTACGTGAAAGGAGCAAGTGATGAACGCGAATGCCATGAACGTGATGGGATACTGGGTGATCGCCGCGCTGGTGACGGTGCTTGGCCTGCTTGGAGTTGTTCTTGCCGCAGGCGCCAGGGATGCCGGCATGCAGGCCTTTGGCCTCGCGCTGGCCGCCTTCGCCGTGTTCTACGATTTCTGGGCGATCAACCGCAGCCACGACGAGGATGTAGCCTGAGCGAGACTTGGGCGCGATCTGGGCGCGTTGCCGCGCTTTTGATCAGGACTGATGCCGCCTTCAGCAGCGGCATCATGTGATTCTGGCTCGTTCGGCTGGCATCATTGCTGCATATCCCCGCAGGCGACCGTAGCGATGGTCGTCATGTCAATGCGGGGAATGCTTCATGCTCATATACACGCCGCCTGCCACCGTCAGGGCACTGCCCGTCATTGATATATCGGGCAGCACTGGCGGCGATGTCGCAGCGATCGATGCCATCGCCTGGGAAATCCACAAAGCCTGTCGAGATACCGGCTTTTTCTATATTTCCAACCACGGCGTACCGGCCGACCTGATCGACAGCCAGTTTCTCTGGGCCCGTCGTTTTTTTGCCTTGCCGGCTGACGTCAAGGCCGGGCTGGAGATGAAACGCTCACGCAGCCTGGTTGGCTATGAGCCCTTGGCCGGCCAGGTATTGGATGCCGGCTCGCCGCCCGACCTGAAAGAGGGATATTATTACACGGCCGATCTGCCCGACGATGACGCCTATCTCCGGGCCGGCATCCGCGGTTACGGCGGCAATCTCTGGCCAGGCGAGGCAGCAGGTTTTTCCGGGGCCGGGTTTCGCCGGCAGATGCTGGCCTATTTTGACGCTCTGCGGTCGCTGGGCGACCGCCTGCTGATGCTGTTGGCCCGCTCGCTCGATCTTCCGGGAGATCATTTCGTCCCGATGTTTGAACGGCCGAATGCCGTGATGCGGTTGCTGCATTATCCGCCGCAGCCCGAGCGGGCCCGGTTCAATCAGCTTGGGGCCGGCGCTCATACCGACTGGGGCGGTCTCACGGTGCTGCTGCAGGACGATGCCGGTGGTCTTGAGGTGCAGAATGCGGCCGGCGAATGGATCGCAGCACCACCGCTTCCCGGCACCTTCGTGATCAATCTGGGCGATATGGTGCAGCGCTGGACCAACGATTTCTATCGCTCGAACATGCATCGGGTACTCAATCACCACAGCCAGGCACGCGACCGCTATTCGGTGCCGTTCTTCTACACGCCCGACCATTATGCGCGGATCGAATGTCTGCCCGGCTGCAATGGACCCGAGCGTCCGGTGCGCTATTCGCCCTGCCAGGCGGGCGAGCATATGATGGAGATGTTCAATCGAACTTACGACCGTAAGGTGAGCTGATCATCATGGCCGCCGCGCGACTGGCTTATGTCAATCTGTTTGCCCGCGACATCGTCGCCCAGGCAGCTTTCTATACGGCTTTGTTCGGGTTTACGGAAATCCAGGCGCATCGCTCGCCGATTTACCGTTGCCTGGATGCCAATGGCACGGAACTGGGTTTCAATGCACCCGAGGCCTACGATCTGCTGGCGTTGCAATCGCGCCGGCCGCCGGATGACCAGCCCCTGCCGCTGGGAAGCTATTTCACCATCGAACTGGACAGCGAAGCCGCCATCGATCGTGCCGTCGCCGGGTGCCGGCGGCTTGGCGGCTCGGTGCTGAAAGAGCCGTACCTGACCTATTACAATGCATGGCAGGCGGTTCTGGCCGATCCGGAAGGGAACGTATTCCGGGTCAATCATCGCATCGGTCATCGCACGCCCTATGACGAGCTGCCCGATGGCAGGCGGTCGGTCTAGGCCGGTAGAAAGAAAAGCCCCGCAGCGGCGAGGCCGTGCGGGGCAGGTGGGTACTGGCGGGGGGAAACGGAAACAGGCCTCAGCAGGTTTCGTTGCTGAACAGCGATACCGGTTGCCGGGCGCCGTAATTCGTGGTCAGGGCGGTCATGGCGCCGGTACGGCCATAGCCGGTGCCGAGCTGGCTCTGTTTGGTAGCGCCGCGGATCACGGCATCCAGCAGCATCTTGTTGGCATCGCGCGCCGTGCGGACCACGATCTCGTTGCGTTTGCCGATTTCCTGCATCTCGCCCAGCAGGCGCCTCAGGGTCTCGCGCTCTTCCTCCGGAGCATCGTGCAGAGCATGGGGGTGCTGGCGTAGCACCTTCTGCTTGTCACGCAGCAGGCCGGCAATGATCCGCTTCTGCTCGGTGGTGCGGGGCAGGTTGTCATAGGCATACCGCTCCAGCATCGCAGTTTCTTCCTGCATGATGTCTTTCAGCTGGATCACCAGATCGCTCAGCTCCGGAACCGTGGGCGGCACGGCGCCGGGCCCGCAATTATCGGCAGGGCGCGGGCTGTTATCGATACCCAGACGCTGAGCCGTGCGCGCATTGAGCGGCTGCGGGCGTCCGGCGGAATTCTGCTGGCGATTGTTCATGACTGCGCCTCCTGCATTTTCAGCATCTGATCGTAGACCATATCGGCAATACCGATGCCGCGGCTTTTGGCCATCTCGCGGCCGTATTGATCGTTGAGGAAGGAGCGCCAGGTCGCTTCGGCCTGACCGCCACCCATCGGACCATCGGTTTTGAGATCCTTGGACATGAATTCAAAGAACTGCGTGAGGAAGAATGCCTCGAAGTCCTCGGCTGCTTTGCGGGCGCCGCCGGTTGCACGGCCGCCCGTGTCGCTGCGCAGGCGATCGGTGCGCGCCTGCTCGATGGCGTAGGAGTTGATGGCGGGCGAAGAGACCAGGGTCGACATCACATCACCTGTATTTCGGCCTGCAGCGCGCCTGCGGCCTTGATCGCCTGCAGGATGGTGATCATGTCGCGCGGACCGACGCCGAGGGCATTGAGGCCATCAACCAGTTCTTGCAGCGAGACGCCGCGCTTGAGGATGCCGAGGCGGCGATCCGCCTGCTCATCGACCTGGATGTCGGTGCGCGGCACCACCACGGTCTGCGCGCCGCCGCCGATCTGGCCGGCCACGGTGGGCGTGCCGGTGCCGGGCACTGCCTGGGTGATGGTGTCGAACACGAAATTGCCAGACGCATCCTTCACAGGCAGGCCATCCGGGCCGATACGCGGAACCTGCACGGTGCCGGTGCTGGCCGACGTGCCGGCGATGCTGGCGACACTGGCTGGGCCAGGTGCAAAGGGACTCGGCTGCGAAACCTGTGGGGTTTCCGTGATGCGGACGGTAAGCGAGCCCTGGGCGATGGCGACGGTATCGATGCGCACATTCGGGCCCATCACAATGGTACCAGAGCGCTCATCAATCACCACGCGGGCCATCTGGTCGGGCTCGACCTGCAACTGCTCGACTTCGGTCATGAAACCGATGATGTCGCGACGGTAACGCTCAGGAATGTCGATATGCACGGTGCTGGGGTCCAGCGCGCGTGCCGTCGGGGTACCGGCCAGGGTCGAAACCGCCTGGCTGATCCGGCGCGCCGTGGTGAGATCCGGATTTTTCAGGGCCAGACGCAGCACCGGCAGCGAGGCAAGTTCGAAGCCGACTTCGCGCTCGACGATGGCACCGTTGGCGATACGACCCGAGGTCGGCACGCCACGGGTGACCTGGGCGGCGGCGCCCTGGGCCTTGAAACCGCTGATCGCGATGGCGCCCTGGGCGACACCGTAGACCTCGCCGTCGGCGCCGAGCAGGGGGGTAACCAGCAGGGTGCCGCCCTGCAGGCTCTTGGCATCGCCCATGGTCGAGACATTCACGTCGATGCGGCTGCCATGACGCGAGAAGGGCGGCAGCGAAGCCGTCACCATCACGGCGGCAAGATTCTGGGTGCGGAAAGTGCCGGCATCGCGGATATTGACGCCGAACCGTTCCAGCATCGCCTGCAGGCTCTGGCGGGTGAACGGGGCGTTGGTCAGGCTGTCGCCGGTGCCATCCAGACCGACCACGAGGCCATAGCCGACCAGCATGTTGTCGCGGATGCCCTCGAAATCGGCGATGTCTTTGATACGCGAGGCGCCCTGGGCGGTGCCGCTTGTGACGGCCGCCAGCAGAAGACTGCAAGCCAGGGCCGTCCGGGCCAGGCGGTGCAGCAGGGTCTGGATGCGATCACGGGCGAAGCTGGACATTTCGCGTCTTCCTTTACTCTCGCGGTCGCAAGGACCGCTGTTCGTGCTTTGTAATGCGAAGGACGTGCCAATGGTTAATGTGTTGAAAACGCATGATTTTATATCCAGTTCACCTTTGCATGCGGCAAAAAATGCCGGCTTTACCCGGTCAGTCTTATCGGGCACGATGCAAAACAGGACGGATCACAAATCCCATGAGCATCGATAAAATCAAAGGCCCAGGCGGTATTGCGCCGGGGGCTCCCAAGCGTACGAGCGGCGGCGGCAGTGCCGGCGGCCCCAGCTTTGCCAGCCTGCTGAAAGGCGCCGACAAGCCTGCCGGCCAGGTGGCGCAGGCCGCGCCGATGGCGGCTCTGGATGCCATGCTGACCATCCAGGCCGTGGATGATCAGGCCGGACGGCAGAATCGGCAGCGTGCGTTCCGGCGCGGCTCCACATTGCTGGAAAAGCTTGATGAGATCCGCCATGGCCTGCTGGAAGGCCGGATGCCGGCGTCTCGGTTGCAGGCTTTGGCCCAGGCCCTGCGCACCGAGAAAATGGGGATCGAAGACCCCAAACTGGCCGAGCTTGTGGCCGAAATCGAACTCCGTTGCGAGGTTGAATTAGCCAAGCTCGGGCTCTGAATCTGTTAATCCGTATTCGGACGTTTCGCAATTTTTTCAAAAAATCAAAGGCTTCCAGGCAGTTCGACGGCCTTGCTCCGGACGGGGTCGATTCATATACTCCCGCGCGCCGCGGCCGGGGGTCCCGGAGTCGCCGCGGCGCCTGGAGGGTCTCTTACATGGGTATCCAATTGAAGGCGAATTATCGGCCGACCGAGAGTGAGTCCTTCATGAACCCGCGCATGAAGGAATACTTCCGCCGCAAGCTGCTGGCCTGGAAGGAAGAAATTCTGCGGGAATCCAACCAAACCCTGCAGCATCTGCAGGAGGACACAACTCAGGAACCGGATATTGCCGATCGTGCCTCGACCGAGACCGATCGGGCTCTGGAACTGCGTACCCGCGATCGCCAGCGCAAGCTGATCTCCAAGATCGATGCGGCGCTGAAACGGATCGAGGACGGTTCCTATGGCTATTGCGAGGAGACCGGCGAGCCGATCTCGCTCAAGCGCCTTGAGGCCCGTCCGATCGCCACGCTGTCGATCGAGGCCCAGGAACGGCACGAGCGTCGTGAGCGTACCCATCGCGACGACATGTAGCATCTTCCGGCCAGCTGGAATGACGAAAAGGCCGGTCTTCTGACCGGCCTTTTGCGTTTTCCACACCCCTGGCGTTTTGCCGCGGTCCGCTTCCTGCGGTCCTGACGCACGTTCTGGCGCGCCCGCATTGCGGGCGGGGTGGATGCTCCCGATCAGAACGGGAAGACTACGTCGAAGATCTGCTGACCCCAGCGACCCTGCTGGACGTCGGTGAGCTGGCCGCGACCGCCATAGGAAATCCGCGCTTCGGCCATCTGGGTATGAGTGATGGTATTGGTAGCCGTGATGTCTTCCGGCCGTACGATGCCCTTGATCAGCAATTCGCGTATCTCGCTGTTCACCCGGATTTCCTGACGCCCCTGCACCACCATGTTGCCGTTCGGCAGGATCTGGGTGACCAGTGCCGCGACGCTGAGCGTAATCTGCTCCTGGCGATTGATCTGGCCCTGGCCCTGCACGCCTGACGTCGAGCTCATGCCGACCAGATTGCTGGCGTCGACGCCATTGAAAATGCGTTCCAGCGCGCCGCCGGCGGCTTCGATACCGAGGAAATTGGGCAGTCCCTGCGTCTCGCTGTTGTCGCGCGAGGTCGTGGTATTGTTCTGCAGCTGGGCGCGTTCCTGGATATTGATGTTGACGGTCAGGATGTCGCCCACCTTGGTGGCGCGCGGATCTTTGAAGAACTGGCGCGCACCCGGGCGCCACAGCGAATTGGCATGCCGCGGCGTCACTTCGGGCGCCGGCATCGGCAGGCTGACGGCGCGGTAATCACGCTGTTCCGTCGGATTGTCGATCTTGCTGAGCGGCGGCGCCGAGCCGACATCGGCCAGGCGGCTGAGATTGCCGCAGGCACCCATGGTAACGGCCAGGCCGGCAATGGCGGCAAGGCGCAGGGTGGCGGTGAGCGGGGCGGGGTTGAGGCGGAGCATGGTAATCATCCTTCTCTGCTCGGCTTTCATCAGTTCAACACAACCAGGCTGGGTGCAGTGATGACCTGAACCTGGTTCAAGCCAGTCACCGTCGCCTGCACGGTTTTCTTGCTCTGCAAATTCATCACCTGGATCACGTCACCCAGGCTGCCGGCTTCGATGGCGCGGCCCGTCGTGGTGATGGTCAGGCCGGGACCCTGGGCCACCATGGTGATCAGACTGTTCTTGGTGATCACTTCGGGCGTGCCGATATCGGCGCTACGCAGCGGCAGGCCGGCGGCCAGCGGGCGGCGCGGACTCTGGCCGATCAGGTCTTCGATGCGGTCGATATACCCGCCGCCGTAGCGGCCGGCGGGTACCTGCATCCATTCGACATCGGACTTGGTGATCGTCTGGCCTGCGGCAATGCGGTTTTTCAACACCGGCAGGGATTCGATCGGCTGGGCACGGCCGCTGAAACGGACGGCCTCGCCACGGCCGGGCGTGGTCAGGGCGGCAATGAAGCGACCACTGCGCGAGTCGAAGGAGAAGCTCTCGACCTGCAGGACGGCCTGACCGGCCGGCGGCACCTCGATGATATTGTCCATGCCGTGGAAATGGATTTCCACCGGCTGGCCACCATTGCGCTGCTGCACCAGGCCGGCAATTCGCTTGGCCACTTCGCGTTCGCCGATGATGCGGCCGGCGCCACTGCCAACCGATGCCAGCTGTGTCTGCGCGGCAGCCGCCTGCGACAGGGCCAGCGGCAGGACCAGTGCGGCAGTGGCGAGACCGGCGAGAAGGAAAGAGCGAAGCGGGGCCATGGCGTATCTCCGTGTGTCGGATCAGTGCGTCAGCGCAGCCGGGTAGCGGTCTGCAGCATTTCGTCAGACGCCGTGATCGTCTTGGAATTCATTTCGTAGGCGCGCTGTGCCGTGATCAGGTTGGTGATTTCCTGAACCGGATTGACGTTCGAAGTTTCGACATAACCCTGGCGCAGGGTGCCGAACCCCACCGCATTCGGATTGCCGACGGTCGGCTGGCCGGAAGCCGCGGTCTCCAGGAACAGGTTGTCGCCGGTCGCTTCCAGGCCCGCCTCGTTGATGAAGGTGGCGAGCTGGATTTGGCCGAGCTGCTGGGCATTGGCCTGGCCCGCGATCCGCGCCTCCACGATGCCGGTGGCATCGATGCTGACCGACAGCGAACCCTGCGGCACGGTGATGGCCGGATTTAGCAGGTAGCCGTCGACTGTGACGATCTGGCCCTGGGCGTTGACCTGGAACGAACCGGCGCGGGTATAGGCGGTTTCACCTGAGGGCAGGGTGATCTGGAAGTAGCCCTTGCCGCTGATCGCCAGGTCGTAGGTATTGCCGGTCGTGGTCAGGTTGCCCTGTTCGTGAATACGGTAGACGCCCGCCGTACGCACGCCGACGCCGATCTGGATGCCCGAGGGCACGATGGTGTTGGCATCGGACGAGGACGAGCCAGGGCGGCGCATGTTCTGGTACAGCAGGTCCTGGAATTCCGCACGCTGGCGCTTGAATGCCGTCGTGCTCATATTGGCGATGTTGTTCGAGATCACCTCGACATTGAGCTGCTGGGCCATCATGCCGGTGGCGCCGGTGCTGAGCGAACGCATGGTTGGTTCTCCTGCTCTCTAAAACTTACGTGGTGCTGCGGCCAAGCCGCTGGATCGCGGTGCGCTGGCGCTCGTGCTCGGCATCCATCAGGCTCTGCGTGCCCTGATACTGCCGCAGCAATTCCATCATGGTCGTCATCTCGATGATCGGTTCGACATTCGAGGCTTCCAGCATGCCTTGCACCAGCGTGCTGCTGGCCGGAGCGACCTGCGGTTCCTGGGTGGTGGCGTAGAGGCCCTGTGCGGTCTTGCGCAGTTCCTGCTCGCTCTCGAAGGTGACCAGATCAATCTTGCCGAGCTGCTGCTGGCCAACGGTGATGGTGCCGTCGGTGGCGATCACCGGGATATCCTGGGCATCCGGCGGAATGATGATGTCGCGGCCGCGGTTATCGAGCACCGGGTGGCCACCGGAGGTCACCAGGCGGCGGTCGGTATCCAGGCGCAGATGGCCGTCGCGCGTATACCGGCGGCCCTGCGGGGTATCGACCGTCAGAAAGCCGTTGCCGGCGATGGCCAGGTCGTAGGTATTGCCGGTCTGCTCCAGCTTGCCGACACGGTTATCGCGCAGAACTGCGAAGTCGTTGACAAAGCTGACCTTTTTACCCTGGGTTGGCCCTTTCAGGTATTCTTCGAACAGCACCCGCTCGCCCTTGTAGGCGTTGGTATTCATATTCGCCAGGTTGTTGGCCAGTGCGTCCATCTCGCGACGCATGGTCGAGAGGCGGGAGAGGCCGATATAGGATGCGTTTTCCATGACACCAAACTCGCGTTTAGCTGTTGCTGCCCCTTCTTCTGCAGGCTACGTGCCAAGTTTATTTTTCCCAGAAAATTGGCAAAAAAATTGGTTAATTTGGACGATATGGGCATTTTGGCCGGGGCCGGGGAAGGGTGACTCGGCAAATTCTGCCGGGCGGTGACAAAGTGTTAACTGTGGGGCCTTACCAATGGCAGCCTGAAGTGGACCGGCAGAGGCCAGGGATTCGCCTGCATGAGTGACGAGACCGAAGGCCAAGAGGGCGAAGAGCTCGAAGGCAAGAAGAAGAAAGGCAAGCGGGCGATCGTCATCATCGCCATTGCCGTTGTGCTGCTGCTCGTCCTCGGCGGTGGTGGTGCGGCCTATTTCTTCCTCTTCGCAGGCAAGAGCGAGGAAGCAGAGGTCAAGCCTGAAGCGCCGAAAGTGACGGTTTTCTACGATTTGCCAGATATTCTGGTGAACCTGAATTCCACCGGCCGCCAGGCATCCTATCTGAAGCTCAAGGTGGCGCTGGAGCATAATGACCCGCTGGCAACGCCGAAGCTGAACGAGCTGCTGCCGCGGGTGACGGACAATTTCCAGATCTATCTGCGCGAACTGCGTCCGGATGATCTGGTCGGTTCGGCTGGTTTGTATCGGCTGAAGGAAGAGCTGCTGATCCGCGTTAATCAGGCGGTCGCCCCGATCAAGATCAACGATGTGCTGTTCAAGGAGATGTTGATCCAGTGACGAAGCGAGGCGGCCATGGTGGATAATCCCGAAGACGGCGATGCGGCATGGGCCGGCGCCGGCGATGATGCCGGTGGCTCCACGCGCATCCTGAATCAGGACGAAATCGATAGCCTGCTCGGTTTTGACGCCAGCGTCGAAGAGGATGCGGACAAGGCCGGCATACGCGCGATCATCAACAGCGCGCTGGTTTCCTATGAGCGTCTGCCGATGCTCGAGGTGGTGTTCGATCGCCTCGTGCGTCTGATGACCACGTCCTTGCGCAATTTCACCTCCGACAACGTCGAAGTCTCGCTCGACAACATCACTTCGATCCGTTTTGGCGATTATCTCAATTCGATCCCGCTGCCCGCCATCCTCAGCGTGTTTCGTGCCGTGGAATGGGACAATTACGGTCTGCTGACCGTAGATTCCTCGCTGATCTACTCCATCGTCGACGTGCTGCTCGGCGGTCGCCGTGGTACCGCGGCGATGCGCATCGAGGGCCGCCCTTACACCACGATCGAGCGTAACCTGGTCGAGCGCATGGTCAATGTCGTGCTCGACGACATGCGTGCGGCCTTCGAACCGCTGGCGCCGGTCAACTTCTCCTACGACCGTATCGAGACCAATCCGCGTTTCGCCACCATCGCGCGCCCGGCCAACGCGGCAATCCTTGCCCGCCTGCGTGTCGACATGGAGGATCGCGGCGGCCGCCTTGAGCTTATGCTGCCTTATGCGACCCTGGAGCCGGTTCGCGAGCTGCTGCTCCAGATGTTCATGGGCGAGAAATTCGGCCGTGACTCGATCTGGGAAAACCATCTTGCCACCGAACTGTGGTCCACCGATGTCGAGATCGAGGCGGTGCTGGACGAGCAGGTGATGACGCTCGGTCAGGTTATGAACCTCGAAGTAGGCAAGACCATCATGTTCAACGCTACGCCGGAATCGGTGATCATGATGCGCTGCGGCGGCATTCCCATGGTGGAAGGCCGGATGGGTCGCATGGGCAATAACATTGCGGTCAAGATCGATCGGACTCTGAAGAGTCTGGGAGGTGTGTGATGACGTTGACCCTGGCTGTCGAGATTGTCGTTGCCGTTCTGCTGGTGATCACCTTCACCATATCGCTGGTGCTCAATCGCCGGCTGGGCAATCTGCGCGCCAACCAGGAAGAGATGCGTCGCCTGATCGGTGAATTCGACAAGGCGCTGACCAAAGCGCGTCAGGGAATGACTGAACTGAAAACGGCCTCGGCTGGCGCCGATGCCGCGCATGAAGACCGCATGAAACAGGCCAGGATCCTGCGCGATGAGCTCGGCTTCATGATCGAAACCGCCGACCGTCTGGCCGATCGTCTGGCCGGCGAGGCCAGCGGGAACCGCGCCGCGCGGCAGGAACATGTCCAGCAGCGCGGCCATGAACGCCCTGCGGACCGTGCTCCGGAGCGTCCGCAGCCGGTCACGCCATTTCCGGTCAAGCGGCCGGTGGCTTCTGCCCAGGGCGGCAGCCGGGATTTCAAGATCGAGCCGCGTTCGGAAGCCGAGCGTGAATTGCTGATGGCGCTGAGGCAGGCCCGATGACAGCTGCGCGTCAGCAGGCAGTGAAGGCGCCAGCGGCCTCGCCGCGCAACGGCAAGGCCCGTCTTGCTGCGCGGGTGCGTATTCTGCCGCTGACCATTCTTGCCGTGGCCCTGCTGCTGGGATTGAAGATCGGCTCATTGTGGCAGGGCAGGGCCGAATTGTTTGTGACGCCGGCCGGCGCACAGCAGCAGGCGGCTGGCCAGCCGACCCAACTGACGCCGCAGGCTGCCCCGAAACCCGCAACTCCACCTGCATCCCAGTCAACCGGTCAGCAACCTGCCCAGAGCCTCGCGCAGAACCAGCCGGCGCAATCCGCCGCGCCGCAAGCTCCGGGTCAGGCCTCGGCGCCAGCCGGCGGTGCTGCTGCGCCCGCTTCGACAGTGCAGTCGCTCGCCGACCGGGACCCGACCACATTCACGCGCGCCGAAATCGAATTGCTGGCCAATCTGGCGCAGCGGCGCGACCAGCTTGAACAGCGCGCCCGCGAGATCGATCTGCGTGAAAGCCTGCTTGGCGCGGCCGAGAAGCGCATCGACGAGCGGATCGCTGAACTCAAGAAACTGGAAGCCAGCATCAAGCAGATCGTCCAGCAATACGACAAGCAGGAAGAACAGAACCTGCAGGGCCTGGTGAAGGTCTATGAGAACATGAAACCGAAGGATGCCGCCCGCATCTTCGAGAAACTGGAGCCCAACATTCTGCTCGGCGTTGTTGAGCGGATGAAGGAAGCCAAGCTTGCCGCGGTGATGGCCGACATGAGTCCGGCGACCGCTCAGGACATCACGGTACGTCTGGCCACGCGGAAGCAGATTCCGCCGAGCGTGCGGGCTGGTGCCGCAGCCCAGATCCAGCCCGGCGGCAGCGCCGCGCCCACCGCAGCGACACCCACTGCGCCGGCTCCGGCCGCACCGGTGCAGCGTCCGGCCGGCGCCGGCGGCTGAAAAAACACGGTTAATTATAAGTTAACTACTTGAAGCAACAGGGGAAACCCTGTCTTGCCGTTGTTGGCTGCCGTGGTAGTATTGTTTCGGAAGATTTCAGCGCGGAGTCCCAGAACCGGGGCGGCGCCGATCATCACTGCCGCAGGAGGCGCGCAAGGATGTCGATTGATCTGAGCATACTCTACGGCGGCGCGGGTACCGGCGCGGCGACAATGTCGCCGATGGCGATGTATCGCAAGCTGCAGAAGCTCGCTGCCGAAAACGAGGATAAGAGCGCGCCTGACGCCGATGCGGAAAAGGCGAAAGCCGTCACGCGCGAATTCAACAATGCGGCGATCCGGCTGCGTAACGCCCAGGCCAAGGAAAACAATGCCCGGGTGCAGAATGATGCGCTCTACTACAAAAACCGTGCCGCGACCGCGACGACGGTCAGCGAGTTGATCAATGATGATCGCTTCATGCGCGTTCTGGCCTATGGCAATGGCTATGAAGACCTGTTCAAGACCAATCCGCAGAAACTGCGCGACATTCTGACCAGCGATCTGAACGATCCGAATTCAGTGGCCCGTAAAGGCACGCTGAAGGATATTGAACTGGCCAAGAAATACAATTTCGCCGCCACCGGCACGCTGGTCGATGTCGACGGCAACCCGATCGGGCTGGATAGCAATGGCCGGGTGGTCAACGGCGCCACCCTGGTTACCCCGCTGGAGCCTGGTCTGGCGAAAATTCGCAACCTGCTGATCGATATGAACGGCAAGGCGCTGGTGACGGCGAATTCCAAGGATCCCGCCGATGACGGGAAATTGTTGTTCGGTTCTAGCCTGGTCGCCAAGGATGCCAGCATCTACTCGGGCAAGCAGAGCAAGACCCTGATGCCGGAGCAGGCGGCGCCCACGAACACCAAGTCGGTCAATTACTATGAATTCGACAGCCCGGATTTTCAGCGGTTCCGTGAGCGCCGCGATATCAAGGCTGAAATCGACTATTTCACCGAGAACGCCTCGCAGATCAAATCGGTGGACGATTTCTTCAGCAACAGCCGCCTAATGAAATTTGTGCTGTCTGCCTACGACCTGGAAAGTGAAGCGCAGTATCCGGGAAAAATCCGCAAAATACTTGAGAGCGATCTGACCGATCCGGATTCGCTGGCCAACCGCTTCCAGGATCCGCGTTTCAAGCAGATGACCGAGGATCTGGGGATTTTCCTGTTCAAGGAATCCAGGCTGAAGATGGGGTCGACGGCGATCGAGCTGGGCAAGAAGTTCGAGCAGGTCAAATACGAGAAATACCTCGACGAGCAGGCGCCCGGCGTGCGTGCCGCGATCGAGTTCACCCGCCGGATCAAGAATGTTGATCTGACCGTCCAGATGCTTGGCGACAGTGTGCTGCGCGAAGTCATCACGGTTGCCAACAATATCCCGAAAGAACTGGCCTATCAGGAAGTCGAAAGCCAGATCACGGCACTGGAAAAGCGGGTCGATGTCAAATCGCTCAAGGGCGACCAGAACGAGATCGAGAAGGTGGTCACCCGTTACCTGACCTTCAAGGATGCCGGCACCAGCAGCCCGCAGAGCTATTTGCTCAATCTGTTCGGCTAGGCGCTTCCGTCATTTTGCGTTAAGCCGGCCGTATGGCTGCCGACAAATCCATGCCGATTCTGGTGGTCGACGACCATCGTACCATGCTGGTGATCATCGCCAGGCAGTTGCAGGGGATCGGCTTCCACGATGTCGATACCGTGGCCGACCCGGTCACGGCCTTGACCATGCTGCGCCGTCGCCGCTATGGCCTGATCCTGTCAGACTGGAACATGGCGCCCATGAATGGCCTGGCCTTTCTCGAGACCCTGCGGCGCGATCCGGATTTTGCCGATATTCCCTTCATTCTGATCACGGCGGAAAACAGGCCGGAGAATGTGGAGCAGGCGCGCCGGCTGGGGGTGGACGGGTTTATCCTGAAGCCCTTCGATACGGCCACCCTGCAGGCCCGGCTGGCAGCCGTGGTCGGCGCCGTCTGAGCGGCGATCTGGCCGAAAGAACAATCTGTTAACAGTATCGCCTTATCCTGCCACGCTTCTATAATTGCGAAACGCGGGGTGCGATTCCCCGGTGAGCTAGGACCGATACAGACAGGGAGCATGGCAGACAGGCACGACAGGCGACCTCTGGCGACCCGGCATAGTCCGGCCCGCAGCGGTGTCGCCGGCCTTGCAATGGTCGGCGCCCTCGGCCTTTTGTCGTCTGTGACTCTAGCCCAGACCGCGCCACAGACCAATACGCCGCCGATCGGCCGCCCGGTTGCCGCGCCGCCACAGCCCGCCAGTCCGGCCCAAGTCGCTCCGGCGCAACCAGCAACCTCACCAGCACAGCAGGGTGGCGCTTCGGTGCGCCTTCGCGCAGGTGAGCATCCCACATATACCCGGCTGGTTTTTGATTGGCCGCAGCGCATTGATTACAGCGCAACGGCCGAAGCAGGCCAGGCGACCATCCGTTTCGCCAGCCCGGTGGCGGTTGATCTGGGGCGCCTGCCGCAATTCCCACCGCGCAATGTGAAAAATCTGGCCTGGCGCGCTGAAGGCGGTGGCGGTGTGCTCAGTTTCACCATCCCCGAGGGTGCCGGCCTGAAATCCTGGCGCGATGGCGCCAAGATCGTTGTTGATATCACCCAGGCTGCCGAACCGGCACCGGCCGAGCCGAAGCCTGCTGCGGCCAAGGCGCCAGATACCAAGGTGACAGCCGCGAAACCTGCGGCGCCCCCCTCGGCAGCGGCAAAGCCATCTGCGGCACCGGCCACCCCGGCACCTGCGCCCGAACGCCAAGCCACCCCGGCCCAGACTCCGGCTCAGAACCAGACCCCAGCTCCGGCGGCACAGGCCAATGCCGCGCCGCCTCCTGTCGCTCCATCGGCTGCAGCCCCGGCATCCGCCGGCAATCCGGCTGCCGGGATTCCCGCTGCCGCGCCTGTTCCGGTGGTGCAGACGGCGCCGCTTGGCACATTCATGCCGGCGCCCCCGACCGGACCGATCACCGGCGCGCCCCTGGTGCCCGGCGTGGATTCCAGCCGGACCGGGCCCTTGCTCAATTTCCCCTGGACGCGCCCGGTTGCCGCCGCGGCCTTTCTGCGGAATGGCAATCTGTGGCTGGTTTTCGACCGGGCGGCCCACGTTGATCTGCGTCCCATCACCACGCGTGACTGGAGTGGGGCGATCAATGGCGTCGAGCAGCTTCCCATACCAGGCGTTACCGTGCTGCGGCTGGCGGTTCCGAGCGGGACGACGGCGAATTTCACCAGACGCAATACCGGCTGGCAGATCGGCATCAACACGATTCAGCCCGAACAGCTGGTTCCGAAGGAAACGGCCCCCGGTGCCCCGGCCGACGATTCGGGCTCACCGCGCAATCGACCGCAGGAGATCGATGTGCGCCGGCAGCTGGATGCCGATGGCGGGGCGCGGCTGTTCTTTGCCGCCAACGATCCGTCGCCGCAACTGGTCGTCCCCGATCCGGATACGGGCGACACGCTGACGGTGATCCCCTTCGCGGGCGCCAATGGCGGCGTGTCCAGCCGTCGCGATTTCATCGAACTCAGCGTATTGCCGAGCTTCCAGGGATTCGCCATTGAGCCGCATGCCGATAATCTCGATATCCGCCGTTTCCCGCGCGGCGTCGAGATCGCGACGCCGAATGGCCTGTCGCTGTCGGCGCCGCGTGGTGCCGATCCGAAAAGCGGCGCCAGCGACATTCTGCAGTTCAGCGAGTGGCGCAAGATCGACGGTGAAAGCTACGCCGAGCGGGAGGAAAACCTGCTGCGCCGGCTGGGTTTGAGCCCGCCCGGGCAGCGCCAGCAGAACCGGCTGGCTCTGGCGCAGTTCTATTCGGCCAACGATATGCAGCCCGAGGCACTTGGTGTTCTTGCGAAAGCGCGTGCGGAGCAACCGGATCTTGAGCGCGACAAGCTATATCGCGCGTTGCGCGGTATAGCGTATCTGCGGCTGGGCCGGCTTAATGATGCTGCAAACGATCTCGATTCCAAGGTTTTCGACGACGACCCTGACGTGCTTGCCTATCGTGGCATGCTGGCGGCCGAGCGCGACGACTGGCCCGCCGCGCGCCGCGCCTTCTCGCTGTCGGGTGCTGCGGTGGCAAAATTTCCGCCCGATCTGCGCGCGACACTGCGACTGACCATGGCGCGGGCCTGGCTGGCTGGTGGCGATATTGCGGCCGCCACAGCTGAATTACAGGCTCTCGACTGGGATACGCTGACCCGCGGTCAGGCCGCCGAAGGCAACTATGTACGTGGCCTGCTGGCCGATGCGACCAACAAGCCGGAAGATGCGATCCGCTTTTTCGACCTTGCTTCTGGCAGTGGCGACCGGCGCGCCCGTGCGCTGGCTGAATTCGCCAAGACCGAACTGATGTTCAGCCGCAAGCTCATCGATACGCCGCAGACGATCGAGCGGTTGGATCAATTGCGGTTTGCCTGGCGCGGCGGCCCATATGAATTCAATCTGTTGCGGCGGCTCGGCGAATTACAGTTTTCCACGGGCGATCTGCGCGGCGGGATCACCACGTTCCGCCAGTTGGTGAAGTATTTCCCGAAATCGCCGGAAGTGCCGCTGCTGACCAAGCAGATGAGCGACGAATTCGCCAAGCTGTTCCTCGATGGCGGTGCTCAGGCCCTGCCGCCGCTGACCGCGCTGGCGCTGTATTATGATTATCGCGAACTCACGCCGGTCGGGCCGGAGGGTGACGAGATCATCGGCAAGCTGGCTGACCGACTGGTTTCGGTCGATCTGCTTAACCGTGCCGCCGAGCTGCTTGAGCACCAGATCACCTACCGCCTGCGCGGTGAGGATCGCTCCAAGGCCGGAGCACGCCTCGCGGTGGTTTATCTGCTCGACCGTAATCCCGAAGCCGCGTTGAAATCGCTGCAAAATACCCAGGCCCCGAATCTGTCGCCGGCGGTTGCGCAGGAACGCCGTCTGCTTGAGGCCCGTGCCCTCGGGGATCTTGATCGTTTCCCCGAGGCGCTCAACCTGCTTGGTCAGGACCAGAGTACGGGAACCCGCAATCTGCGGGCTGATCTGCACTGGCGCGCCAAGGACTGGATTGCTTTTGCCCGGGTGGTCAGCCTGTCGCTGGGCAACCGCCATGCCGATCCGGCGCCCTTGAGCCCCGACGAACGCAAGCAGGTACTGCAGCTTGGCGTGGCCTATTCGCTGAGCAACGACGCGGCGGCGCTGAATGATCTGCGGGGCAAATACGAGGATAAATTCCGCAATACCCCTGATGCGCCGGCCTTTGCGGCGGTGGCCAGCACGGTTACCCGTGCGGCCGGCGATCCACGCGAATTGGCGGCTACGATTGCCCAGATCGGCCAGTACGAAGCCTTCATGAGCCGCTACCGCGAACGCGTCGCCAAGGGCGGCCTGAGCGCTATCAACTGAGCGGGCAATTCCGGCGCCGTCCTAGCGGGCGCCGAGGAAACTTTCGACCAGTGCGGCGCAGACCAGATTCCAGCCGTCGACCAGCACAAAAAAGATCAGCTTGAAGGGCAGGGAAATCATCACCGGCGGCAGCATCATCATGCCCATCGACATGAGGACCGAGGCCACAACCATGTCGACCACGATGAAGGGGATGAACAGCAGGAAGCCGATTTCGAAGGCGCGTTTGAGTTCGCTGATCATGAAAGCCGGCACCAGAACACGCAACGAGATCGCTTCCGGCGTTTCCGGCGGCGGCAGTCGGGCAAAGCCGCTGAACAATGCCAGGTCCTTCTCGCGCACCTGGCTGCGCATGAATTCGTGAAACGGCGCAATCGAGCGGTCGAAGGCGGTGCGTTCGTCGATCTGCTCTTCCATCAGGGGCTGGATGCCTTCGGCATAGGCCCGCTCCAGCACCGGCTGCATGATGAAAAAGGTCAGGAACAGCGCCAGGCTGACCATCACGGTGTTCGGCGGCGTCGACTGGGTGCCCAGCGCGCTGCGCAGCAGCGACAGCACCACGACGATGCGCACGAAACTGGTGATGACGACAAGGATGGATGGCGCCAGCGCCAGCACCGTGGTGAGGGCGATGAGTTGGATCACCCGGCCGGTCAGCGAACCGCCCTGGCCCAGATCGATCGACACCGACTGAGCCAGCAGCGAAGAGGGCATCAGCAGGAAAAAACCGGCCAGGGTGGCGGCCACACCGAAGACGGCGCTCCTGGCAATCCAGCGCTTATGCATTGCCGCGCCCCTGTTTGCCGGGCACGCGCAGGGTCGGCCAGCCGCCGATCCCGCTCTCTGGCGCAGGGCTGCCATCGTCCGGCCTGGTTACCGGAATGCCGGTCTCGATCACTACATCGCCATGGCTGCCTAATAGCAGCAGATGTTCGGTGTCATCGCGCCGGATCAGCACAAGTCGTCGGGTGCCATCCACCGGCGTGCTGTCGACCACGCCGATCCGCTGGCCGGGCCGCCATTTGCCAAAGCGGGCAGTGCCAGACAGCGCGCGGGCACCGTAATAGAACAGGGCAAGCAGGACCAGCAGACCGCCGAAGGCGATCGCGACCTGAGTGAAATTGATGCTGTCCATGCCGGTTCCCTGATTGCGCGCTACTTTGGTGGCGGCCCCCGAGTCGGGTCAAGCTGATATGGCCTGCAGCCGCTATGGCAGCGGCTTGCCCTGGCTGCGGTAGATATAGCTGAGAATCTCGGCCACCGCGGCGAAGGCTTCGACCGGGATCAGGGCATCGATATCGAGTTTGGCCAGAATTTCGACCAGATCGGCGTCCTGCCGGACCGTGATGCCGTGATCGAGGGCAATCCGCACGATCTGGTCGGCGATAAGGCCCTGACCGGTGGCCACCACCCTGGGGGCCTCGTCATGTGCGGCGTCATAACCCAGGGCGACGGCCTTGCTGCGGGGCGGCGGCTTGGCGGGTGGTTTGGAGGGGGGCTGGGCCATAAACGGAATTTCACCGGTGAGAGCGGGGTTGCGGCATCCTACCACGCCTCCCGGTTAACCGAATCTTTACGGCTGGGGGCCAGTCTGCCAGCCAGTGGAAAAGGCCCCCGCGCGGCCCCCCGTTCCGGGGTGACCGCCGACTGAGGATCTGGCATGGATCTCGACCGTATCAGCTTGCTGAAGGCGATCACCCGGCGCATGGACTGGCTGGGCGAGCGGCAGCGTGTGCTGGCGGAAAACGTCTCCAATGCCGATACCCCGGGTTATAAGCCCAAGGATCTCAAGCCGGTAAGCTTCAGCGAACTGGTCCGCAGCAGCCAGATCGGCATGGCGGCGACAGCCACCCAGCCCGGTCATTTCCGCGGCCTCGGCGGTCGCGGCAGCGATGGCTGGAAGGCGGATCGCAGCAAAGGCACCTATGAGACCGCGCCGAACGGCAACGAAGTGACTCTGGAACAGCAGATGATGAACGTGGCGGAGAACCAGGCCGACCACTCCCTGATGACCAATCTTTACCGCAAGCAGGTCAGCATGCTCCGCAAGGCGATTGGCGGCGGCGGCGCCCGGTGATGCGGCAATTGGATAACGGAGGCAGCGCATGGAACTGAAAAATGCGATGAAGATATCGGCCTCGGGCATGCGCGCCCAGGGCGAGCGCCTCAAGACGCTGGCGGAAAACATCGCCAATGCCGATTCCATGGCGAAAACCCCTGGCGGCGATCCGTACCGTCGCAAGGTGGTCAGCTTCAAAAGCGAACTCGACCGCGCCACCGGCGCCAATCTGGTGAAGGCGCAGCCGCCCAAGACTGACCGGTCCGATTTCGAGCTGAAATACGATCCTGGCCACCCCTCGGCCAATGCCGATGGCTACGTCAAGATGCCGAACGTCAAGACGGTGATCGAAATGGCCGACATGCGCGAGGCCCAACGCACCTACGAGGCCAATCTGAACGTGGTCGATTCAGCCAAGCAGATGATCAGCCGCACGGTCGATCTGCTGCGCAACTGATCCGGGCAAGAGGAGACTGAACCATGGCAGATCTTCGGATTGGCAATCCTCTTGCCGGGCTGGCCGCTTCCATGGCCACCGGCGATGCCGGCAAGGTCAAGCCCGGCGGGGGCTTCGGCGACATGCTGGGCGAGGCGTTGCAGCAGGCCGTCGATGCCTCGAAGCAGTCGGAAGTCACTTCGGCCAAGGCGGTCGTGGGTAAAGCCGATGTCACCGACGTGGTGACGGCCGTGACCAATGCGGAAGTCGCCCTCGATACCGTGGTGGCGGTGCGCGACCGCGTCATCAGCGCCTACCAGGAAATCATTCGTATGCCGATCTGACCGCGCATCCCCTCTGGGGTTGCGGCGGACAATGCGGTATGGTCGGCGGCAGAGGGCGAATCGATGACGGCCGTCGAAGTCACAGACGTTATGCGCGAAGGCATTTGGGTGCTGATCAAGGTGGCCGGTCCGGCCATGATCGTCAGCCTGGTGATCGGCATTGCCATTTCCCTGTTCCAGGCCCTGACCCAGTTGCAGGAGCCGACGCTGACCTTCGTACCCAAGATCCTGTCGATCTTTGGCACGCTGGTGCTCACCATGCCGTTCATGATCGGCACCATGGTCGCTTTCATGGAGCAGATCGCGCATCGCATAGCCGGCTTGCAATAGCGGGGCGGGCGGTGCTGCAGGATTTTGTTGCCGGCAATGTCTACGCATTCCTGCTGATCTTCTGTCGCCTCGGCGCGGCGATGATGTCGCTGCCGGCCGTCGGCGAGAATTCGGTACCGCCGCGTATCCGTCTCAGCATTGCCCTGCTCACCGCCGCGTTGTCGGTGCCGATCCTGGGGGCCGGCCTGCCGCCATTGCCAGCCCAGCCCTTCCATCTGGCTTTCCTGATCGTTACCGAGATCGGCTTCGGTCTGGCGCTTGGCATCATGTCGCGCCTGGTGATGTCGGCGATGCATGTTGCCGGCACCATCATCGCCATTCAGGCCGGTCTGTCGGCGGCGATGTTCTTCGATCCCAACCAGGGCTCGCAGAGCGTGCTGATCAGCAGCGCCCTGGTTTTCCTGGGCATCGCCCTGGTCTTTGCCACCGACCTGCATCTGCTGGCGCTGCAGGCCGCCTATGACAGCTACACGCTGTTTCCCCCGATGCTGGCGCCGTCCTTCGGCGATTTCGCCAATGCCGCCACGGACATGGTCGCCTCCAGCTTTGCCGTCGGCCTCAAGATGGCGGCTCCCTTCATCGTTTACGGCATCATCTTCAACGTCGCGCTTGGCCTGCTCAATCGCCTGATGCCGACGCTGCAGATTTTCTTCATCATGCAGGCGCCACAGATCGCCACGTCGCTGTTCGTGCTCGGTTTTTCGCTGGCCGCGATCGGCATATTGTTCACCACGCGCTACGAGGAACACATGGCGCAGTTCCTCGCGCCGCGCTAGGAGGCGGATATGGCCGAAGATGCCGATCCAGACTCCAAAACAGAAGACCCTTCCGGCAAACGACTGGCCGATGCGGCAAAGCAGGGCAATATCGCCCGCTCGCAGGAAATCGGTCACTGGTTCATCTTCCTGGCGGCCACGATTGCGCTCTGGGTGATGGGCGACATGCTGTCGCGCCGCGTGATCGGCGCGACGCTGTTTTTTTTCGAACAACCGCATCGTATCCCGATTGATCCCAGCCATCTGACTCAGCTGGCGGTCAACATGGCCATGGATGTCGGCTTGGTGATGGCTCCGGTGCTGGGATTGTTCGTGGTGTTCAGCCTTGCGGCCAGCATCATGCAGAACAAGCCTCAGGTCACGTTCGAGAAGCTCAAGCCCGATATCTCGAAGCTGTCGCCAATGGCCGGGTTGAAGCGGATATTCTCGGTTTCAGGCGCGGTCGAGTTCGTCAAGAACCTGATGAAGGTGGGGCTTATCGGCGCCATCCTATTCGCCATCCTGATTCCTGAGCTCGACAAGCTGGAAGCCCTGATCGATCTCGATCTTTCGGTGATCCTGCCTTTCTGCATCAGCATCGTGTTCAAGCTGCTGGGCTCACTGATCGGCATCATGGCGGTGGTCTCGGTCGCCGACTATCTCTACCAGCGCTACAATTACATCAAACAGCTCCGCATGACCCGGCAGGAGGTCAAGGACGAGCATAAGGAGACCGAAGGCGATCCGATCATCAAGGCGCGCCTGCGTCAGTTACGCATGCAGCGCGTGCGTAAGCGCATGATGGCCAACGTGCCGCAAGCCAGCGTGGTGGTCACCAACCCGACCCATTACGCCGTTGCGCTCAAATACGAGGAAGGCCAGTCCGAGGCACCGATCGTAGTGGCCAAGGGCGTCGACGTGCTGGCGCGGCGCATCCGCGAAATCGCCACCGAGCATGATGTGCCGATTGTCGAGAATCCGCCGCTGGCCCGCGCGCTCTACAAGGTCGAGCTCGATGAGCCGATCCCGATCGACCATTATCGTGCGGTTGCCGAGGTGATCTCCTACGTCATGCGGCTGAAGGATGGCCTGACGACCAAGTATGAGCCCAAGGTCGAGACGGTCGAGTAGCCGATGCCACTGTCCTTCATCTCGTTGATCGGTTCCTCGCGTCGCCGCGCGGCCTGGCTGCTGGCAGAAGCCAGCCCGTTCGCCCGCGCCGTTACCCGCGGCCCGACGCTGCTGGCCGCAAATACCGCCTATCGCGTGCTGGCGGCCCGTCTGGGCCATGAAGGCAGTATTGCGCCCGAGCAGTTGCTGGGCGCCGAAATCGGCAATGCCGAAACTCTGTCACGCCTGCGTGCGCTGCTGCCGCTGGGTCGCGCCGTGCAGGAGGATTTTCCGCTCGAACTGGGTGAGGATTTCCTGCCGTTGCGCGTGACCGGCATGTTGGCGCCGGGCCGGCGCGACTGGGTGATTTGGGACATCCAGGAGGTCGCCGACAGTGCCGCGGCCCTGGTTGCTGTGCGTCAGCAGCGCGACGAGCTGGCGGCTTTTATCGATAACGCGCCGGTCGGACTGTATTCGGTCGCGCCGGATGGTCATTTTCTATTCGCCAACCGCACTTTTGCCGCCTGGCTTGGCCTGCAGCCCGAGCAGCTGGTCGGTGGCGACCTGGTTCTGGCCGACGTGCTGCAGCATAGCGAGGATCGTGCCGGCGAGGCGATGACGCCGGATTGGGAAGGCGGCGAGGCGAAGCTGAAGCCGGCCAGAGGCGAGAAGGGCAGCGACGAGAAGGCCGGCCTGCGCCTTGTCAGCGTCAGCCAGACCGCGATCGCTGATCCCGAGGGCCATCCGCTGCGCTACAGCGCCGTGGTGCATGACCTCGGGCTGGAATTGCGCCAGCGCGGTACGTTGCGTCCGGTGGAAGCCGAATTCCGCCGCTTCTTCGACCAGGCCCCCATCGGCATCCTGGTGCTGGATGCGGCCGGCACCGTGCGCGAGGCGAATGCCGCCTTCGCGCAGCTCTGCGGGCGTGATGACTGGCTCGGCCAGCGGCTGGCCGCGCTGGTGCGCGAGGAGGATGCTCTGGCGCTGACGCGGCATCTTGTGGCGTTGCGGCGCGGCGAGATTTTCGGCCGGCCGCTGGAGGTGCGCCTGGCCGGCCCGCGTGAGCGTGTGGTCGAGGTTTTTGCCGCCTCGTCGGCCGAGCGCGACGACGGCCAGTCGGCGCAGCTGGTTTATCTGGTCGACACTACCGAGCAGCGCAGCCTGCAGACCCAGTTTCACCAGAGCCAGAAGATGCAGGCGGTGGGCCAGTTGGCCGGCGGCATCGCGCATGACTTCAATAATCTGCTGACCGCGATGATTGGTTTCTGCGACCTGCTGCTGCAGCGGCACCAGCCCGGTGACCAGTCCTTCGCCGACATCATGCAGATCAAGCAGAATGCCAGCCGGGCAGCCAATCTGGTGCGCCAGCTGCTGGCCTTCTCGCGCCAGCAGACCCTGGTGCCCAAGGTGCTCGATGTTACCGACGTGCTGGCCGATCTGCGCAACCTGATCGGCCGCCTGATCGGCGAGACCATCACGCTGACCATGACCCATGGCCGCGATCTCGGCCTGGTCAAGGTCGACCAGGGCCAGCTTGAGCAGGTCATCATAAATCTGGCGGTCAATGCCCGCGATGCCATGAGCGAGGGCGGCGAACTCAAGATCCGCACGCTCAACCACCATGTCGACCGTGCCGCCGAACTGGGTGCCGAGACGATCCCGCCCGGCGATTACGTGCTGATCGAGGTCACCGATACCGGCCACGGCATTCCGCCGGAGCATATGGCCAAGATCTTCGATCCATTCTTCACCACCAAGGCGGTCGGCGCCGGCACCGGTCTGGGCCTGTCCACCGTCTATGGCATCATCAAGCAGACTGGCGGCTTCATCCACGTCGAAAGCGAGCCGGGCGATGGCGCCTGTTTCCGGATCTACCTGCCGCGCTACCGGCCCAAGCCCGAGGAACTGGCGGCCAGCCGCAACGAGGCTCGGCCCGATACCCGCGATCTTACCGGGCGTGGCCTCGTGCTGCTGGTGGAGGACGAGGATGCCGTGCGCGCCTTCGCCGCCCGTGCCCTGCGCAACAAGGGCTACACCGTGATCGAGGCGGCCTCGGGCGAGCAGGCGTTGGCGTTGCCGACCGAGCAGCTCAACCGGGTGGAACTGCTGATCTCCGACGTGGTGATGCCCAATCTGGATGGTCCCAGCCTGGCGGCGGCCCTGCGGCAGAGCCGGCCGGACCTGAAAATCCTGTTTATCTCTGGTTATGCTGAAGACAGTTTACGCTCGAATTTGGCGAAATCGCCCCATGTAAACTTCCTTCCCAAGCCATTTTCTCTGGGCCAGCTGGCCGGAAAGGTGAAGGAAGTGATGGATGCCGAGCCACCCGGCGGGAATCGCCCGGCAGCCTGAACGGCCGCGAACCGGTTTGAAATAGAACCAGAACATCCTGCGAATTTATTGAAAAAACCCTGCCGGCACGGGGCGTTGCCGATTCCGCTGGACAATGGCAACGATATGAGAACATATAGGGTCATTAGCGCGTATCGTTGCAAATCCACCGGCCCCATGAAAGGATGCCCCGCATGTCGTCCCCCAATCTTCGCGTCGTGGAAAAAGAGAACATGGACAAGAGTAAGGCGCTGGAAGCTGCGCTCTCGCAGATCGAGCGCACCTACGGCAAGGGCTCCGTGATGAAGCTGGGGGCGCGCCAGAATGTCGAGATCGAATCGATCTCGACCGGTTCGCTCGGCCTCGATATCGCGCTTGGCATCGGTGGCCTGCCGCGGGGCCGCATTATCGAAGTCTACGGTCCGGAAAGCTCGGGCAAGACCACGATCGCGCTGCATGTGGTGGCCGAGGCCCAGAAGAAGGGTGGCACCTGCGCCTTCGTCGACGCCGAACATGCGCTGGATCCGTCCTATGCCCGCAAGCTCGGCGTCAATGTCGGCGAGTTGCTGATTTCCCAGCCCGATACCGGCGAACAGGCGCTGGAGATCGCCGATACCCTGGTGCGCTCGGGCGCCATCGACGTGCTGGTAATTGACTCCGTCGCCGCCCTGGTGCCGCAGGCCGAGCTGGAAGGCGAGATGGGCGATACCCATGTCGGCCTGCAGGCCCGCCTGATGAGCCAGGCCCTGCGCAAGCTCACCGCTTCGATCTCCAAGTCGAACACCATGGTGATCTTCATCAACCAGATCCGCATGAAGATCGGCGTCATGTTTGGTAATCCGGAAACCACCACCGGCGGCAACGCGCTGAAATTCTACGCCTCGGTCCGCCTCGACATCCGCCGGATCGGCGCCATCAAGATCCGCGACGAGGTTGTCGGCAACCAGACCCGCGTCAAGGTGGTCAAGAACAAGGTCGCGCCCCCGTTCAAGGTGGTCGATTTCGACATCATGTATGGCGAGGGCATCTCCAAGACCGGTGAGCTGATCGACCTGGGCGTGAAGGCCAATGTGGTCGACAAGTCGGGTGCCTGGTTCTCCTACGACAGCCAGCGGATTGGCCAGGGCCGTGAGCAGGCCAAGGTATTTCTTAAGGAAAATCCAGAGGTTGCCCAGAAAATCGAAGCCGCGATCAAGGCCAATTCAGGCATTGTCGCCGCTGCCATCGATGCCGGGGCGGATGTTCCCGAAACCGAAGACGCAGATTGATTTTTCCCCTCGCGCCGCTATCTCGCGGCGTATGAGTTCTCTCCTCCATGGGAACCCCGGTACCGGAGCTCGGTGCCGGGGTCTTTTTTTGCCCTAAAGCTGGGCAGTTAACCGCTTTCGGCCTGCCTTTCCGCTGGCTGGACAGGGGTTTCCCGGGGCGTTAATTAAGTCCTCTTGCCGGGCGGCCGGGGGAGAATCCTTAACGGCCGGCCCGGCCCAGACAGCAGAATTCCGCCGGCCGGCCCTCAGCCGCCGGCCCTGATCAGGGGTGTGAAGCCAATGTCCTCCGCCAGCGATATCCGGCAGGCCTTTCTCGATTATTTCGCCAAGGCCGGGCACCAGGTGGTGGACTCGTCGCCGCTGGTGCCGCGCAACGACCCGACCCTGATGTTCACCAATGCCGGCATGGTGCAGTTCAAGAATGTCTTCACCGGCCAGGAGAAGCGTCCCTACACCCGCGCTGCCACCTCGCAGAAATGCGTGCGCGCCGGCGGCAAGCATAACGACCTGGATAACGTCGGCTACACCGCCCGGCATCACACCTTTTTCGAGATGCTCGGTAATTTCTCCTTCGGCGATTACTTCAAGGACGAGGCGATTCCGTTCGCCTGGAACCTGATAACCAGGGAATACGGCCTGCCCAAGGACAAGCTCTGGGTCACGGTCTATCACGACGATGACCAGGCCTTTGACATCTGGAAAAAGGTCGCAGGCCTGCCTGACGAGCGCATCGTGCGCATCGCCACCTCGGATAATTTCTGGGCCATGGGCGATACCGGCCCCTGCGGCCCCTGCTCGGAAATCTTCTACGATCACGGCGACAAGGTGGCCGGCGGCCCGCCGGGCAGCCCGGATGCCGATGGCGACCGCTATATCGAGATCTGGAATCTCGTCTTCATGCAGTTCGAGCAGGTGACGAAGGAGCAGCGCATCGCGCTGCCCAAGCCGTCGATCGACACCGGCATGGGGCTGGAGCGCATCACCGCCGTGATGCAGGGCAAGCATGACAATTACGACATCGACATCATGCGCACGCTGATCGAGGCATCGGCGGATTTCGCGCATACCGATGCCGATGGCGAGCACAAGATGAGCCACCGCGTGATCGCCGATCACCTGCGCTCCTCCTGCTTCCTGATCGCCGATGGCGTGCTGCCGTCGAACGAAGGACGCGGTTATGTGCTGCGCCGCATCATGCGTCGCGCCATGCGCCATGCCCAGTTGATGGGCTGCAAGGAGCCGCTGATGCATCGCCTGGTACCGGCGCTGGTCTCGGTGATGGGCCGCGCCTATCCCGAACTCGGCCGCGCCGAAAGCCTGATCAGCGAGACGCTGAAGCTGGAGGAAACCCGCTTCAAGCAGACGCTAGATCGTGGCCTCAGGCTGCTGGATGAAGCCACCACGGGGATGTCGAAGGGCGACATGCTGCCGGGTGAGGTGGCCTTCAAGCTCTACGACACATACGGCTTCCCGCTCGACCTGACCCAGGATGCCCTGCGTCTGCGCGGCATCAATGTCAATCTCGATGGTTTCCAGGAGGCCATGGCGGCGCAGCGCGCCGAGGCGCGCAAGGCCTGGGCCGGTTCCGGCGAGGCGGCCACCGAGAAGGTGTGGTTCGACATCAAGGAAGAGCAGGGCGCCACCGAGTTCCTCGGCTACGACACCGAGGCCGCCGAGGGCCGCATCGATGCCATCGTGGTCGGTGGCCAGCCGGTGCCGGAAGCCAAGGCCGGCGCCGAGGTTGCCGTCGTGCTGAACCAGACGCCGTTTTATGCCGAATCCGGCGGCCAGGTCGGCGATACCGGCATCATCGTTGCTGCCGCCGGCGCCAGGGTGCAGGTGTCTGATACCCAGAAGAAGCTCGGCCTGCTGCATGTGCATGTCGGCAAGGTGGTGGAAGGCACGCTCAAAGTCGGCGACATGGCGACGCTCACGGTTGATCATGCCCGCCGCAGCGCTATCCGCGCCAACCACTCGGCCACGCATCTGCTGCATGCCGCCCTGCGTCGTCGCCTGGGCGATCATGTCACGCAGAAAGGTTCGCTGGTCTCGCCAGACCGGTTCCGTTTCGACATCAGCCATCCCAAGCCGCTTACGCCTGAGGAAACCACGGCCGTCGAGGCCGAGGTGAACCAGCTCGTGCGCCAGAACAGCGACGTCACCACCCGCCTGATGACCCCTGACGAGGCCATCGCCGCCGGCGCCATGGCATTGTTTGGCGAGAAATATGGCGACGAGGTGCGCGTGCTGGCCATGGGCCGCGATGGCGAAAAGGATTATTCGGTTGAGCTCTGCGGCGGCACTCATGTGCGCCGCACCGGCGATATTGGCCTGTTCAAGATCGTCAACGAGGGCGCGGTGGCGGCCGGCGTGCGCCGCATCGAGGCGCTGACCGGCGAGGCGGCGCGGCATTACTTCGCCGAGCAGGAAGAAACCCTGAAAGCCGCCGCCGACGCGCTGAAGGCGCAGCCTCGGGAAGTGCCGCAGCGCCTGACCGCGCTGCTGGAGGAAAAGCGCAAACTGGAACGCGAGTTGTCGGAACTGCGCAAGCAGCTGGCGACTGGTGGTGGCGCCGGCGGCCCGCAGGTGCAGGATCTCAATGGCGTGAAGTACGCCGCTCGCCGGCTGGATGGTGTACCGGCCAAGGATCTGCGCGGCATGGTCGATGCGATGAAAAAAGAGATCGGTTCCGGCGTGGTCGCGCTTACCTCGGTGGCCGACGGCAAGGTGGCCGTGGTGGTTGGCGTTAGTGCCGACCTGACCGGCAAGCTGAATGCCGCCGATCTGGTCAAGATCGCCACGCCGCTGATCGGTGGCCAAGGCGGCGGCGGACGGCCTGATTTCGCCCAGGGCGGCGGCGCCGACCCGGCGGGCGCCGAGAAGGCGCTCGATGCCATTGCGGCTGAGATCGGCAAGGCGGCGTGACAGTACGGCGCCACAAGCGCCAGATTGCCGCCGCCTCCGGTGAAGGCTGGCGCCGGCGCTGTTTCGATCTGCTGGCCGACGATCTGACCGATTCAGGCCTCGGCCACCGGCTGGTTTCCAGCCTGATCCTGTTGGGCATTGCCGCCTGCGCGCTCGCCATTGTCCTGGTGACCATACCGGGGCTGGATGCGCGCAGCGGCTTCTGGCTCGATCGTGTGCGCGAAGCCACCGACATCCTATTCACCGCCGAATATCTGCTGCGCATCTGGATCGCGCCAGATTACATCCATGGCGGCCGGATCAGCGCCACGACGATGCGTCGCCGCTACATGACCTCGTTTCTCGGTGTCATCGACCTGCTGGTGATCCTGCCATTCTGGATTAATCTGATCGTACCGTTCCCGCGCGACCTGTTTCTGACGCTGGAAATGTTCACCCTGTTCAAGCTGGCGCGCTATCTGCCGGGGTTAAGCCTGGTTGTCGGTGTTCTGAAGCGCGAAATGTCGGCCTTGGGCGCGGCGCTGATGACGGTCGGCGTGTTGCTGGTGATCGCCTCCTGCATCATGTACGTGCTGGAAAACGAAACCCAGCCCGAGGTGTTCGGGTCGATCCCGCAGGCATTGTGGTGGGGCATCGTCACCGTCGGCTCGGTCGGTTATGGCGACATGATTCCGGTGACGCCGCTGGGCAAGCTGTTCAACGGCTTTGTCATCGTGCTGGGCGTAGCCACCTTTGCCATTCCGGCCGGTCTGCTCGCTTCGGGCTTTGCCGAGGAATTCAAGCGCCGCGAATTCATGGTCACCTGGCGCGCGGTCGCCGCCTTGCCGATCTTCAGTCAGCTCGATGCCAGTTCGATTGCTGAGATCGCCAGCCTGCTCAAGCCGCAGGTGGTGCCGGCTGGCGCGGTGATCGTGCGCCGGGGTGACCGGGCCGAAGCCATGTTCTTCATCATGGCCGGCGAAGTGGAGGTTGAAATCCTGCCCGAACCGGTCCTGCTCGGTATGGGCCAGCATTTCGGCGAGATTGCCCTGCTCAATCGCACTGACCGCACCGCCACCGTCATCGCGGTCAGTGCCTGCCGCCTGCTGACCCTGGAAGTGGCCGATTTCCAGCGCCTGCTGCAGGTGCATCCGACCATCCGCGAACATATTTCCAGCCTGGCCGAACAGCGCATCGCGCAAAGAAAAACGGCGGAGGGCGATCTGCCCCCCGCCGTCTAGGCTGAGGCTTTCATTAGGCCTGACAAGTGCGAGCCGCGGCTGCGCAGGAAGATTTCCAGCAGCTTCGGATAATCGGCCGACACGGCCTCTCTTATGCTTTCCCGCGCAGAAAGCGCCCGTCGCCAAGCCTTCAGGTTCGGTTTTCCGTCGAAGACGTCGGGATCGATGTGCCGCTCGAACACGTCGAAATACCGGAAGACTGGGCCGAATGCGGCATCGACCAGGGAAAAAACCGCACCCGAGAAATACAGCCCTTCCCGGTGCGCCAGTTCATCTTCCAGCCGCTGGAATTTGGCGCCGATATCCGCCGTCTTCCGCTCGAAGCCATCGGCATCGGGGGCGACATAAAAACCCCAGATGTCGTTCAGCACCGAAGAGGCGAATTCGATCCAGGCGCGGTGCTGGGCCCGCCGGATCGGATCGGCGGGGTGCAGGCGGGGCGCGATCGTCTCGTCGAGGTAATCGCAGATCGCGGCAGACTCAAAGAGCACGGCATCGTCCACCAGCAGCAGCGGAACCTTGCCCAGTGGTGAAATAGCCCTGAACCACTCAGGCTTGCTGCTCAGATCAACCACAATGCGCTCGAATGTGACCTGCTTTTCCGTCAGGGCGATGGCCGCACGCTGTACGTAAGGGCAGAGCGCATGGCTGACCAGTTTCAGTTGCGTCATGATCGGCTCCTCATCAGGCGCGGACGCTGCGGAACCGGAAAGCGCCACCGCCGACGAGGGCCTGCGCCAGACAGAGCACCAGCAGATATGCCGGATATTCCCAGCCGCCATTCGATGCCGAAAAGACCCAGCCGTTTCCGGCATGTACATACCAGGCACCGATCAGGATGGGAGAAAGGGCGAGCGCCACAACGCGCGTCAGGATGCCGGCGATCAGCATCAGGCCGCCGGCCGTTTCCGCCAAAGCTGTGACATAGGCCAGCCAGCCGGGTAGGCCGATGCCTTCGAAGAAGACTGCCGTGCCAGCCAGGCCAAACACGAAGACTTTCAGGAGCAGGCCATGAGCCAGGAACATGATGCCAAGGCTGACGCGCAGCAGGGCAATGCCGTAGTCGCGGCTGGCGGGCGAGGTGAGGTCGATCATCGGGCGGTCTCCGCAGGTTGGTTCCGCTGCCGAAGTACCGCCTTCCATTTTGCAAATCCATATGCATTTTTGGAAATTAGATTTGCATGACTGCAAGAAAACAAACGGCTATGCTGGCGCCATGCAGGACTGGAACGACCTTCGGCTGATATTGGCCATCGGCCGCGCAACGACCCTGACCGGCGCAGCCGTCGCGCTCGGGATCAATCATTCGACGGCTTTCCGCCGGCTTGGTGCGCTTGAAACGGCCATGGGTGTGCGGCTGTTCGAACGCCTGCCCGCAGGGGTGTATGCGCCCACGGCGGCTGGGGAGCGCATGGTCGCGGCCGCGGAGCGAATCGAAACCGAGGCTGCGGCGCTGGACCGGGAGATCGCCGGCCGCGACCATAGCCTGACGGGCCGTTTGCGCGTGACGGCTTCTGAAACGCTGGCCTATCGGGTGTTGACCGGACAGATCGCCCGCTTCCACGCTATCCATCCCGGCATCGGCATCGAACTGCTGATCGACAATCGTATCCTAAGCCTGTCGCGTCGCGAAGCCGACGTCGCCCTGCGCGTGATGCGGCCGAAGGAGGGCGATCTCTACGGCCGTAAGCTCGCCGATATCGCCTGGTCGGTTTACGCCTCGCGAGGTCTGGCTGAAACTCTGCCGGTCGTCCGCGCCCTGCGGTTCGAGAATCTGCCCATGATAGGCTGGGAAAGCGGCGTCACCGGCATCAATACGGCCGACTGGCTGGGGCAGCATGGCGCCGACAGCAGCACGATCTACCGGACGAACAGCGTGGTGAATCAGCTTGTCGCCGCCAGGACCGGCATCGGCGTGGCGGTTCTGCCCTGCTATCTGGGCGATCCCGAGCCGGATTTGGTCAGGCTCGTGCCACAGCCGATCCCAGCCTTGGACCGGGAGTTGTGGATCGTCACCCATGAGGATCTGCGCCGAACCGCACGCGTACGGGCATTTTTCGATGTGGTCGGAGAGGGCATTATCGCCACCCGCAATCTGCTCGCGGGGTTTGTCGGACGGCAGGAAAAGAAAAACGGCGGGGAGCGATCCGCCCCCCGCCGCAAGCAGGCTGCAGGTAAAGCGCGGGCTTAGGCCAGCGCCTTCTTCAGGTTCTCGTCGATCTTGTCGAGGAACTTCTGAGTGGTCAGCCAGGGCTGCTCCTTCGAGATCAGGATCGCCAGGTCCTTGGTCATGAAGCCGGCTTCCACCGTCTCGATGCAGACCTTCTCCAGCGTATGCGCGAACTTGTCCAGCGCCGCGTTGTCGTCCAGCTTGGCGCGATGCATCAGGCCGCGCGTCCAGGCGAAGATCGAGGCGATCGGGTTGGTCGAGGTCTCGCGGCCGGCCTGGTGTTCGCGATAGTGGCGCGTCACCGTGCCGTGGGCAGCCTCGGCTTCCACCACCTTGCCATCCGGCGTCATCAGCACGCTGGTCATCAGGCCCAGTGAGCCGAAGCCCTGCGCCACCACGTCGGACTGCACGTCGCCGTCGTAGTTCTTGCAGGCCCAGACGAACTTGCCCGACCACTTGATGGCGCAGGCCACCATGTCGTCGATCAGGCGGTGTTCGTAGGTGATGCCGGCAGCCTTGAACTTGTCGGCGAATTCGGTGTTGAACACCTCTTCAAACAGATCCTTGAAGCGGCCATCATAGGCCTTGAGGATGGTGTTCTTGGTCGACAGGTAGAGCGGCCAGCCACGCACCAGCGAGTAGTTCATGCTGGCGCGGGCGAAGTCGCGGATCGAGTCATCGAGGTTGTACATCGCCATGGCGACGCCGCTGCTCGGGGCCTTGAAGACTTCCTTCTCGATCACCTTGCCGTCCTCGCCGACGAACTTGATGGTCAGCACGCCCTTGCTGGGGAAGCGGAAGTCGGTGGCGCGATACTGGTCGCCGAAGGCATGGCGACCGACCACGATGGGCTCGTTCCAGTGCGGCACCAGGCGCGGCACGTTCTTACAGATGATCGGCTCGCGGAAGATCGTGCCGCCCAGGATGTTGCGGATGGTGCCGTTCGGCGACTTCCACATTTCCTTCAGATTGAATTCCTTCACGCGCGCTTCGTCCGGCGTGATGGTGGCGCATTTCACGCCGACGCCGTGCTTGAGGATGGCGTTGGCGGAATCGATGGTCACCTGGTCGTTGGTCTTGTCGCGGTATTCGACGCCGAGATCGAAATAGAGCAGGTCGACATCGAGATAGGGGAGGATCAGCTTCTCCTTGATGAACTTCCAGATGATCCGGGTCATCTCGTCGCCGTCGAGTTCGACGACCGGATTCTTCACCTTGATTTTCGCCATTAGACAGATCCCTCCACGGTCTCGGTTGCGTTTCGTCAGGTGGCCGGACCCTAGCAAAGCAGGCCGGCCGGGCAAAGGCCTTGGCTCCCGGAAGGCGGGTGGATTTAAACTCTAGCCGGGGCGAGAAAAGATCAAATTCGGCGCGGCCGGCTGGATTTGCCGCGGTTCGGCGGCAGTGCGCTCAGATCCGGCTGGTGGTGGCAGGCCGTTCCGGTGCCGGCTCGGCCAGCAGGGCGGCCACTACCGCCTCGGCGTCATCCACCACGGTGAACAGGGTGGTGGCGGTGCGGCGGGCAAAACCGCGCTCGATCACCGCTTCCACCAGCGCCAGCAGGGGATGCCAGTAATCCCCCGTATTCAGCACGATCACCGGCTTGTCATGCAGCTTGAGCTGTCGCCAGGTCACCACCTCGAAGAATTCGTCCAGCGTACCCAGCCCGCCGGGCATGGCGATGAAGGCGTCCGACATGTCGACCATCATGCGCTTGCGCGTATGCATGCTGTCGACCACATGCAGTTCCGTCAGGCCGGTATGTCCGACTTCCCAATCATGCAGATGGTTGGGAATGATGCCGACCACCTCGCCGCCGGCAGCCAGCGCCGCTTCGGCCACCACGCCCATCAGGCCGATGCGGCCACCGCCATAGATCAGGCGGATGCCGTTCTCGGCCAGGCGGCGACCAAGGATCTGGGCCTGGGCGGTATAGATCTGGCTCTCGCCGAGGCTCGAGCCGCAATAGACGCAGACGGAGCGGATGGCGGTCATCGCGGGTCCAAACTGGGAGGTGGTTTCTGTGGGTGGGGATGGGTAGCCGATTCTGTCCGTTTGCGCCAGCGCCAGTTCTGGCCGTTGCCGGGCACCGTCGTTACTCCGGGGTAACGTTCGTTGAATTCTTCGTGAGGATTGAATGACTTGTCGTCGGGCTGCCGCAGACCGGGTATAGAAGATTCCGGCCCGGCACAGCAGACGGGTCTCAACGAGGGGAAACTCATATGACACGGTGGCATAAGGCGGTTCTGGCGGCAGCGCTGGGCGTGGCGGTGACGGCGGCGGCCGGCCTGGCGGTGGCTCAGGCCGATATCATCAAGGCCCGGCAGGAGGGCATGAAGGCGCAGGGCGCCGCCATGGCGGCGATCAAGAAGGTGGTCGACGAAAATGGTCCGGCGGCCAATGCCGTTGCGCCGGCCGCGACCATTGCGGCCTCGGTTGCAAAGGCGCCGGGTCTGTTCCCGAAGGGCTCGGACAAGGGTGCGGAAACCTGGGCCAAGCCCGAAATCTGGGCCAACTGGGCTGATTTCGAGAAGATGGCGGCGGCCAGCAAGGCCGCGGCCGAGAAGCTGGAGGCTTCGGCCAAGGCCGGCAACATGGATGCCGTGAAGGCCGACTTTGCCGCCCTGGGCGGCACCTGCGGTTCCTGCCACCGGCCCTATCGTACGCCCAAGAGCTGAGCGGACCGACCCGTTTACTGACGCGGACGGGCCGGCTTAAGCCGGCCCGTTTTTTATTGCGCCCACTTTATTGTTATTGCGATTGCGGTTTGCGCGGCAGGCTCTCGATCGGCGGCAGCGATTTCAGATAGACGGCTATCGCCAGACGGTCCCCGGCGGTCAGGTACTTCGTGCTTTCCGCCACCACGTCGCCCATCAGTCCGCCAGTGAAATCGCCATCCGGCGTCATGCCGCTGCCGATGAAATCGGCGATGTCCTTCTCGCTCCAGCGGCTAATCCCGGCGGAGGGATGCGGCGTGATGTTGGGGACCGATTTGCCTTCGGCGCCGTCAGTCGAGCCGGCGAACATCCTGTCGGATTTCAGGCCGCCCAGCAGGTTACGTTGGGTGTGGCATTCGCCGCAGTGGCCCAGCGCGTTGACCAGATAGGCGCCACGGTTCCAGGCCGCGGGTTTTGCCGGGTCGGCAACGAAAGGCTTGCCGTCGAAATAGAGGAGCTTCCAGCCCCACACGGCGAGCCGCAGATTGAACGGGAAGGGCACGTCATGGGGCTTGTTCGCCTGCCTGACCGGCGGTTGTGCCCGCAGATAGGCCCAGAGCGCCTGCATGTCCGCGTCGGTGATCTTGGCGAAAGCGGTGTAGGGGAAGGACGGGAAGTAGTTTTCTCCCGCGGGCGACAGGCCCTTGCGCATTGCCTTGACGAAGTCGGCTTCGCTCCAGCGCCCGATGCCGGTTTCGGGGTCCGGCGTGATATTGGGGGAAAAGAAGGTGCCGAATGGCGTCGGCAGGCCTCGTCCGCCGGCCAGGGGCTGGCCCTTGTTCTTGGTGTCGGTGTGGCATTCGAAGCAGCCACCGGCGCGGAACACATAGGCGCCACGTTGCACCGGATCGGCGGAAACAGCCGGATTGGCCGCGTTCTGCCCGAAAGCGGCGGCGGGCCAGGCAAGGGTCAACGCAACCAGCCAGGCCGGCCATTGCCGTTGCGGAGGGGGAAAGGTCATGTGTCGGCCCCGAGCGCGATGTTCTAGACGGCGGAAGGGTTTATTACAGGGGGCCAGCTTAGGGGAGTTGCGATGCCACAGGCGAGGTTTTAATCTCACCCGTCGTTCACAATTTGGCTAGCCGGGATAATACGGTGCGGGGCAGTCGTTTCTTCTTCATCCTTCTCGGCGTCGCTGTCCTGGGCATCCTGGCGGTGATTTTCTTCGGTGCCGACCCGAACAAGCGCGGCATGACCCCGCAGGCCAATATCCCGGCGCCGCCGCCGGTGCCCGCCGCGCCCGCCGCGCCGCCGGCCGACAGCGTGGCCAGGGTGTCTCCCAGTTTTGACGTGGTGCGCATCAGCCGCAACTGCACCTCCGTTTTCGCCGGCCGCGCCATGGCGGGCTCGGTGGTGGTGGTCAAGACCGGCCAGCGTGAGCTCGGCCGCGTGACAGCCGACAGCCGTGGCGAGTGGGTGCTGGTGCCCGACCTGCCGCTGGAAAAAGGCAACCAGGAATTCGTGCTCGAATCCCAGATGCAGGGTCAGGACCCCATCAAGGCCGAGGCGAGCGTGGTCGCCGTGGTGCCGGAATGCCAGCCGGGCGAGGGCGGTGAGCAGGCGATTGCCGTGCTGACCCCGTTGAAAGGCGCCAGCCGGCTGCTGCAGCGGCCCGATGGCCCGCTCGATCCGGCCCGCAAGGGCCTGGCGCTGGATGCCATCGATTACGACCAGAGCGGCAACCTGATCCTGTCCGGCCGGGCCCAGCCCGGCGCCACGGTGCAGATTTACCTGAACAACGAACCGATCGGCGTCGCCACCGCGGACAAGAACGGCCGCTGGACCATGAAGCCTGAAAAGGCCGTCGATCCCGGCATCTATTCGCTGCGCGTCGATCAGGTCGAACAGACCGGCGGCAAGGTTGCCTCGCGCCTGGAACTACCCTTCAGCCGGGCCCGGCCGGAAGACATCAAGTTCAACGAGGATGGCTCCAGCGTGGTGGTCCAGCCTGGCAACAGCCTGTGGCGCATCGCCCGCCGCCTGTATGGCGAGGGACCGCTTTATACCGAGATTTATCGCGCCAATCAGGGCCAGATCCGGGACCCGGATCTGATCTATCCGGGGCAGGTTTTCTCGTTGCCGCGCGGCGAGAACGGCGCGGCGCCCAAAGCCCAGAACTGATCTCACGGCCCCGGGGCTGGGTCATGGTCGGATAGACCTGCCGGCAGCCTTAACCGGAAGCCCGCAGCAGGCTACACTGGCGCCATGAACATCATTTCCACGATCGACCGGGCCGCGCCCGGGATCGGGTGCGTCGAGGATTGGTTGCGTGACAATTGATGCGCCTGAAGCGAGGCCGGGCATGGCTGCCGGGATGCCGTCGCAGGGCGTCGCGCCGGTCTTTGCCGCGCTCGACCTCGGCACCAACAATTGCCGCCTGCTGATTGCCCGGCCGCACCGCGACGGCTTCCGGGTCATCGAGGCGTTCTCCCGCATCGTCCGGCTGGGCGAAGGGCTGTCCACCTCCGGCGTCCTGTCGGATGCGGCGATGGCCCGCACCATCGACGCGCTGAAAATCTGCTCCGAGAAAATGGCGCGCCGCGGCGTGGCCGTAGCCCGGGCGGTCGCCACCGAGGCCTGCCGGCGCGCCGGCAACGGCGCCGAATTCCTGCATGACGTGAAAGTCGCCACCGGTATCCAGCTCGACATCATTTCGACGGCGGAAGAGGCGCGCCTGGCGCTCACTGGCTGTGCGCCCTTGCTCGAGCCGCCGCATCGCGAAGCCATCGTGTTCGATATCGGCGGCGGTTCGACGGAAATCCTCTGGGCCAGGCTGCCCGGTGGTGGCCGCACCGAGGTGATCGACTGGATTTCGCTGCCCTACGGCGTCGTCAACCTGACCGAGCGGTTCGGCGCCGGCGACCGGGAGAGCGGCTCGTATGAGCGCATGATCGAGGAAGTTTCGGCCGCCCTGCAGCCCTTCGAGGCCAAACATGCTCTGGGCGAGAAGCTGAAAAGCGGCGAGGTGCAGGTACTGGGCACTTCGGGCACGGTTACCACGCTGGCCGGCGTGTTGCTCGGCCTGCCGCGCTATGAACGCCGCCATGTCGATGGCTGCTGGCTCGATTTTCCCACCGTGATCGCGCAGTCGCACCAGCTGGCGGCGCAGACCGTGCCGGAACGCGCGCTGCATCCCTGCATCGGCGAGGAGCGCGCCGATCTGGTGGTGGCCGGCTGCGCCATCCTGGAATCGTTGTATCGCTTCTGGCCGGCGCCGCGTCTGCGGGTTGCCGATCGCGGCGTGCGCGAGGGCGTGCTGGTCGAGCTGATGCGTCAGTCGCGCTCCGGTGCCACCAGGACGCCGCGATGAACGCACCGCGCAAACCCGGCCCCAAGGTGAAGGTGAAGACGGCGCGCGGGCGCACCGTCGGCCAGGCGCGCTGGCTGCAGCGCCAGCTCAACGATCCCTATGTGGCCGCGGCCAAGACCGAGGGCTGGCGCAGCCGCGCCGCCTACAAGCTGATCGAGCTGGACGAGAAATACAAACTGCTCAAGCCGGGCATGCGCGTGGTCGATCTGGGGGCGGCGCCCGGCGGCTGGACCCAGGTGGCGGTCAAGCGCGTGAAGGCCGGCGATCAGGCCGGCGGCTTCGTGCTCGGTGTCGACATCAACCCGGTCGATCCCATCGTGGGGGCCACCCTGATGCAGCAGGATTTTCTGGCCGAGGGGGCGGACCAGAAGGTGATCGACGCGCTGGGCGGCAAGGCCGACCTGGTGCTGTCCGACATGGCGGCGCCGGCCACCGGCCACCGCCAGACCGACCATATCCGCATCATGGCCTTGTGCGAGGCGGCGCTGGATTTCGCCCTGCGGGTGCTCAACCCGGGCGGGGCCTTCGTCGCCAAGGTGCTGCGTGGCGGCACCGAAAACGAGCTGCTGAACACCATGAAACGGGATTTCCGCGCCGTGCGGCACGTCAAACCGCCGGCCTCCCGGGCGGATTCGGCCGAATCCTACGTGATCGCCACCGGCTTTCGCGGCTAAACCCGCTTAAATGTGGGAGCTTTTGAGGCTGGACCCGGCGGCGAAGAGGGGCTATATCCTCCGCGGCAAGGACCCACTTCACTCCCTCAGGAGCCGCCTTGCCAATGGCCGCGTCGGACCTTTCCGAGCCCGCGGTGGACCCGGCATACCTTGCCGCCACCCCTTTCATCGATAGCGATCATGCGGCCGTGCGCGCGTTTGCCCGTGCGGCGGCCGGCGACGAGACGGACCCCAGGGCCAAGGCGATCCGGCTCTATTACGCGGTGCGCGACCGCTTCCTCTACGATCCCTATTCCGTCGAAGTCAGCCAGGATGGCATGCGCGCCTCCGGCGTGATCGAGCGTGGTAAGGGCTTCTGCGTCAACAAGGCGATCCTGCTGGCGGCCGTGGCGCGGGCCGAGGGCATTCCGGCGCGGCTGGGCCTGGCCGATGTGAAGAACCACCTGGCCACCGAGCGCCTGCGCGCCCAGATGGGCACCGATATCTTCTACTATCACGGCTATACGGAACTCCATATCGAGGGCAGATGGGTGAAGGCGACGCCGGCCTTCAACCTGGCGCTCTGCGAGAAATTCCGCGTGTTGCCGCTCGAATTCGATGGCGAAACGGACTCGGTGTTCCATCCTTTCGACGCCGACAACCGCCGCCACATGGAATACGTCGCCGATCGCGGCAGCTTTGCCGACCTGCCATTCGCCGAATGGCGCGACGCGATGCTGACCTACTATCCCGACCTGATGAAAGAAGACCGCAACGGTGGTGACTTCGCCGCCGAGGCGGCTGCCGAAAACAACAAAAAGCCCCAGACCAGACCCGCGTGATCCAAGGAGTATCCCATGCAATTCCGTGAAGCCTATACCTTCGACGACGTATTGCTGGAGCCGGCCGCCTCCAGCGTGCTGCCCACCGAAGTGGATACCCGCACGCGCCTGACCCGCAGTATCGAACTGGGCATCCCGCTGATCTCGGCCGCGATGGATACCGTCACCGAGGCCCGCATGGCCATCGCCATGGCGCAGGCCGGCGGCATCGGCGTGATCCACAAGAATCTGACCATCGAGGAACAGGCCCGCGAAGTCGCCGCGGTGAAGAAGTTCGAATCCGGCATGGTGGTCAATCCGCTCACCGTGCGGCCCGATGCCACCCTGGCCGATGCGCTGGCGCTGATGGAGCGCCACGGTATCCACGGCATTCCGGTCACCGAGACCCAGGGCGGCAAGCTGGTCGGCGTGCTGACCAACCGCGACGTCCGTTTCGCCACCGACATGGCCCAGCCGGTCCATGAGCTGATGACCAAGCATCCGCTGATCACCGTGCGCGAGGGCGTGTCGATCGGCGAAGCCAAGCGGTTGCTGCACCAGCATCGCATCGAGAAGCTGCTGGTGGTGGACGAGGCCTATCGCTGCGTCGGCCTGATCACGGTGAAGGATATTGAAAAGGCCCGCCTGCATCCCAACGCCTGCAAGGACGAGCAGGGCCGGCTGCGCTGCGCCGCTGCTGTCTCCACCGGCTCGGATGGCCTGGAACGCGCCCAGGAGCTGATCAATGCCGGCGTCGACGTCATCATCGTCGATACCGCCCACGGCCATTCCAGCCGCGTGCTGGACACCATCACGGCGATCAAGAAGGTGTCCAATCGCACCCAGGTGATCGGCGGCAATGTCGCCACCACCGAAGGCACCCGGGCGCTGATCGATGCCGGCGTCGATGCCGTCAAGGTCGGCATTGGCCCGGGTTCGATCTGCACCACGCGGATCGTGGCCGGCGTCGGCGTGCCGCAGCTTACGGCCGTGGCCGATGCGGTGGCTGTCGCCGAGAAGTTCGGCATTCCGATCATCGCCGATGGCGGCATCAAGTTCTCCGGCGATCTGGCCAAGGCGATAGCCGCCGGCGCCAGCGCCTGCATGATCGGCTCGCTGCTGGCCGGCACCGACGAGGCGCCGGGCGAGGTGTTCCTCTATCAGGGCCGTTCCTACAAATCCTATCGCGGTATGGGCTCGATCGGCGCCATGGGCCGTGGCTCGGCTGATCGCTACTTCCAGCAGGAAGTCGGCGACAAGCTGAAACTGGTGCCCGAGGGCATCGAGGGCCGCGTCGCCTTCAAGGGGCCGGCCGGCACTATCCTGCACCAGCTGGTCGGCGGCCTGCGCGCGGCGATGGGCTATACCGGCAATGGCACGCTGGACCAGATGCGCAAGAATTGCCGGTTCATCCGCATCACCTCGGCCGGCCTGCGTGAAAGCCATGTGCATGACGTGGCGATCACCCGCGAAGCGCCCAATTACCGGCAGGAGAATTAAGCCTCGATGACGCCGGCTGCGCGCCTGGCGGCAAGCATCGAGATCATCGCCGAAATCCTGCAGCGCGCCGCGGCCGCCGACCGCATGGTGGCCGAATGGCAGAAACGCAGCCGCTTCGCCGGCGCGAAAGACCGCCGCGCGGTGACCGAGCAGGTCTATGCCGTGTTGCGCGAACAGGGCATGCGGCGCTGGCGGCTGCAGCAGGCCGGCGCCGAGCTGACGCCGCGCCTGCTGGTCTTCGCCGATGCCTCGACGCCCCTGCATGTCTGGCAGCAGCTCTGCGATGGCAGCCGCTATGCGCCGGCGCCGCTGGATGACACGGAGGCCGCCGCGCTGGCGCGCCTGCCATCCGACGATGCCGCGCCGCTCTGGGCGCGCGGCAACCTGCCGCCGGAAGTGGCCGCCATGGTGCAGCAGGCCTTCGGCGCCGATACCGAGATGGAGCTGGCCGCGCTGAACGGCCGGGCGCCGCTCGATCTACGTGTCAACACGCTGAAGACCAACCGCGGCCTCGTGCTGGAGCAATTGCAGGCTGGCGGCATCACGGCGGCTGCCACGCCGTTCTCGCCGCTGGGCATCCGCATCCCCGAGCGCGTCCGGCTGGAGATGAACGATCTCTACCGCGACGGCCTGATCGAACCGCAGGACGAGGCCGCTCAGCTGGCCGGCCTGCTGGTCGATGCCCGGCCGGGTGAAGTCGTGATCGACCTCTGCGCCGGGGCCGGCGGCAAGACCCTGCTGCTGGCGGCTGCTATGCGCAACCAGGGCGAACTGCATGCCGCCGACAACGACCAGCGGCGGCTCGACCGCCTGACGCCACGGCTGGAACGCGCCGGCGTGCGCAACACCACTGTGCACCCGGCCGCCGCCATGCCCGACCTGCTGCGCAAGCTGGAAGGGCAGGCCGACCGCGTGCTGCTGGACGTGCCTTGCTCGGGCAGCGGCACCTGGCGGCGCAACCCGGAGGCGCGCTGGCGCTACGATCCGGCCAGCCTGGACGAGGTGCTGCGGCGCCAGCGCGGCCTGCTGGTCGATGGCGCCCGGCTGGTGCGGCCCGGCGGTCGACTGGTTTATGCCACCTGTTCGATCCTGCCCGCCGAAAATGGCGAGCAGGCAGATTGGTTCCTCAACCATCACGGGGAATTTACGGCGCTGCCGCTGGCCGAGGCCTGGGGTGAGGCTATAACCGACTCCCGTATGCGTTCCGGGGCACGGCTGTCCCTGACGCCCTACCGCCATGGCACCGACGGCTTTTTCGCCGCTGCCTTCCGGCGGGCCGGCTGAGGGGTGGCCGTATGAACCCCGGGACGGATATACTGTCATCCGCATCGAGGAGCTTCGCGATGTCCGTATCCCGTATCCTGCCGGTTGCCCTGCTGGCCGCCGCCTTCAGCCTTTCTCCGATTCTTTTTTCCGTGATGCCGGCCCATGCCGCCGGCGGCAGCGATCCGGCCCCCGCCGCCCGCCCGGTCGATCCGAATTTCACCGAGGGCCGCAAGGCCATCGACGCCAAGAACTTCAGCGCGGCGATCCCGCTGTTCCAGGCCGTGGTGGCCAAGGATGCCCAGAATGCCGACGCCTATAACTGGCTGGGTTATGCCTATCGCAACCTGGGCAATTACGAGCAGTCCTTTGCCCAATACGCCAAGGCCCTGCAGATCGATCCGCGCCATCGCGGCGCCCATGAATATATCGGCGAGGCCTATCTGAAGACCAACCAGCTTGAGAAGGCCGAGGAGCATCTCAAGCGCCTCGACAGCCTGTGCGTGTTCGGTTGCGCCGAATATACCGAGCTGAAAACCAAGATCGCCGCCTTCAAGGCCGGCAAACCGAGTTGAGGAGGGAGGGACCCATGTCGATCTTGCGTCGTATTCCAGGCCTTATAGTCCTCGCTGCCCTGCTGGCCCTGCCGCCCGCTGCCGTCTTTGCCATGGGCAGCGATCCGGCCCCGGCAGCTGCCAAGCCGGCCGACCCCGATTTCGCCGAGGGCCGCAAGGCCATCGATGCCAAGGATTTCGCCGCGGCCATCCCGCTGTTCCAGAAGGTGGTGGCCAGGGACGATAAAAACGCCGATGCCTTCAACTGGCTGGGTTATGCCCTGCGCAACCAGGGCGACTACGACAAGGCCTTCATCGCTTATAACCGCGCGCTGGAGCTCAACCCCAAGCATCGCGGCGCCCACGAATATATCGGCGAGGCTTACTTAAAGACCAACCAGCCTGACAAGGCCGAGGAGCACCTCAAAAGGCTCAGCAGCCTTTGCACCTTCGGCTGCGCCGAGTATACGGAACTGAAAAACAGGATCGCCGCCTATCGGGCGGCAAAACCAAGCTGAAGCAAGTTGGCTGGAGCAGGGGCCCCCGACCGGGGGCCTCTTCGCTTCGGCCCCAACCACAGGAGCGGAAGTACCCCGATGGCGGAGCGTATTCTCATCGTCGATTTCGGATCGCAGGTCACCCAGCTGATTGCCCGCCGCGTACGCGAGGCCGGCGTGTATTGCGAGATCGTTCCGTTCCAGAAGGCGGCCGAGGCGCTGAACGCCGAAAGCCCGCATGGCGAGCTGAAGGGCATCATCCTCTCCGGCGGCCCGGCTTCCACGACAGAGGAATTTTCGCCCCGCGCGCCGCAGGCGGTGTTCGAGCGCAACCTGCCGGTCTTCGGCATCTGCTACGGCGAACAGACCATCTGCACCCAGCTCGGCGGCCAGGTCGAGACCGGCCATCACCGCGAATTCGGCCGCGCCTTCCTTGAGATCAAGGACGATTGTGGCCTGTTCGACGGCGTCTGGGGCAAGGGCGAAAAGCACCAGGTGTGGATGAGCCACGGCGACAAGATCACCAAGATCCCCGATGGCTTCCGCGTGGTGGGTGTCAGCGACGGCTCGCCCTATGCCGCCATCGCCGACGACAAGCGCAAGATCTACGCCGTGCAGTTCCACCCCGAGGTGATGCACACGCTGGACGGCGCCAAGCTGCTGCGCAACTTCGTGCGCAAGGTGGCGGGCTGCTCGGGCGAATGGAGCATGAAGGGTTACCGCGCCGAGGCGATTGCCAAGATCCGTGCCCAAGTGGGCAAAGGCCGGGTGATCTGCGGCCTGTCCGGCGGCGTCGATTCTTCCGTGGCGGCTGTGCTGATCCACGAAGCCATCGGCGAGCAGCTCACCTGCGTCTTCGTCGATCACGGCCTGCTGCGCAAGGGCGAGGGCGAAGAGGTCGTGAAGCTCTTCCGCGAGCATTACAACATCCCGCTGATCCACAAGGATGCTTCCGCGCTGTTCCTGGGCAAGCTGGCCGGCGTCTCCGATCCCGAGACCAAGCGCAAGACCATCGGCGCGCTGTTCATCGACGTGTTCGAGGAAGAAGCCAAGAAGATCGGCGGCGCAGAATTCCTGGCGCAAGGGACTCTCTATCCCGACGTGATCGAAAGCATCAGCTTCCATGGCGGCCCCAGCGTCACCATCAAGTCGCACCACAATGTGGGCGGCCTGCCCGAACGCATGAACATGAAGCTGGTCGAGCCCCTGCGCGAGCTGTTCAAGGACGAGGTGCGCGACCTGGGTCGTGAACTCGGCCTGCCCGAAAGCCTGGTCGGCCGGCACCCCTTCCCGGGCCCGGGTCTCGCCATCCGCATTCCCGGCGACATCACCAAGGACAAGCTCGACCTGCTGCGCGAGATCGACGCGGTGTATCTGGATGAAATCCGCAAGTCCGGCCTGTATGACGATATCTGGCAGGCTTTCGCCGTGCTGCTGCCGGTGCGCACCGTGGGCGTGATGGGCGATGGCCGCACCTACGATCAGGCCTGCGCGTTGCGCGCCGTCACCTCCACCGACGGCATGACGGCGGATTACTACCCGTTCCCGCACGACTTCCTCGGCCGCGTCGCCACCCGCATCATCAACGAGGTGAAGGGCGTGAACCGCGTGACCTACGACATCACCTCGAAGCCGCCGGGCACCATTGAATGGGAATAAGGGGCGCGTGGGCGCAAAACGTTTTCAGTTTCTAAGTCAGTGCACATCCCATGATTCGTCTCGATAACGTCAGTAAGCAGCACGGCCACCAGATTCTGTTCATCGATGCGTCGATGGGCCTCCAGAAGGGGGAGAAGGCGGGGCTGGTCGGGCCGAACGGCGCCGGCAAGTCCACGCTGTTCCGCATGATCGTCGGCGAGGAAAAGCCCGACGATGGCCAGGTATCGATCGATACCGGCATGACCATCGGCTATTTCAACCAGGATGTCGGCGAGATGTCGGGCCAGTCTGCTGTCGCCGCCGTGATGGATGGCGTCGGGCCGGTCAGCGCGCTGGCCGCCGAGATGGCGCAGCTTGAGGCCGCCATGGTCGACCCTGAGCAGGCAGACGACATGGAAGCCCTGATCGAGCGGTATGGCGAGGTGCAGGCGCGCTTCCAGGAACTGGACGGCTATGCGCTGGAGGCCAAGGCGCGCGAGGTGCTGGCGGGCTTGAGTTTCAGCCAGGAGCGCATGGACGGCGATGTGGGGCTGCTGTCGGGCGGCTGGAAGATGCGCGTGGCGCTGGCCCGTATTCTGCTGATGCGCCCGGACGGCATGCTGCTCGACGAGCCGAGCAACCATCTCGATCTCGAAAGCCTGATCTGGCTGGAAAGTTTCCTGAAGAACTACGACGGCGCGCTGCTGATGACCTCGCATGACCGCGAGTTCATGAACCGCATCGTCGGCAAGATCGTCGAGATCGATGGCGGCACGCTCACCACCTATTCCGGCAACTATGATTTCTACGACCAGCAGCGCGCGCTGAACGAGAAGCAGCGCCAGGCGCAGTTCGAGCGCCAGCAGGCGATGCTGGCCAAGGAGATCAAGTTCATCGAGCGCTTCAAGGCGCGCGCCTCGCACGCCGCCCAGGTGCAGAGCCGGGTGAAGAA
>NZ_JANLJJ010000039.1:0-3291 GCF_029255545.1 Ferrovibrio sp.
CGGCGCCCTCTCACGGCGCAAACCGGGGTTCGAATCCCCGTGGGGACGCCAACTTTCTTTCCGGAAAATTTGAATAGCTGAAGGCCGCGTTGGGCTGACGTGAAATCGTGGTTTATCCGCGATTACTAAGGAGCGCCTTGGCATCAAGAGTGACGATTGGAAGCATGAGCAAGAATGGCGCATCATTCTCCCGCTGTCTTCGGCGCAGCAACAAGGGTCACTGCATTCTTACCCTCCAGCGCCGATCTCGAACTTGCTGAGAGGTCGTACTTGGAGAGTGATGTAGCTTATGTCCAGTGCGGAGAATTAAAGATGTGGTGAATCAATCAACTCGCCCAACTACAAAATTACTTTGTAGCGGCGGAATATATCGTCAATGGGGCTCTGAATACCGGGAATAGGCTTGTACCTTCCGCCGATGGCATCCAGAAGGCAATACAACACGCCTTCAAGATGATTTGTAAAGTGAGTGACCTTCTTCTCCCGCTTATCCAACATCGCAAGACTGTCAGCGGTGTCTAACGCGTATTTCGCAAGCTCTTGATAAAGAGCGAGGGGGAGGCGATCCGGATTTTGTCCAGCCTTCTTTAAACCGTCTTTGAGGTACAGGACGCCAGTGGATACGGGGTCCTTGGCAAATGCGACACCGCCCACCAATGCCGATGCTAAGAACTTGAACATTTGCCTCCCCCGTCTTGGTCGGAGCCTAATGTTGACAGAGAAATCGCTTATAGTACATAAATGTGACACATGCCGTCTGCCCAATAAATTGGGTTTCCGAGCCTAGCCGGATCAACAGCTTGTATATTGCTTGGCGGTCCTTCTCCGCGATGACGCCAAACCCGGCGCGCTGCCGGGTTTGCCTTCAGGCTTCACATCATTGCATGATGATCCAGCCGGTCTGCTGAACGGCCTTGATCCCCGCCGTATTGTTCCCATATTGTTCTGTTTGTCCGAGTCATGGCCGCGCGCGGATTTTCCGCCGCCGGCTGCCGGGATGCAAAATCGCTCAAACTCTCTGAAAAGGCATGGAAAACGATGCAAAACCGCGGCCCGGCGCCGCAAACCGCCGGACGTCGTTGCCCGTGGCGCAAACAGGCGCAAAACCGATTCAAAACGCCGGATTTATACCAGTGATATCACTGATATCAGTTTTTAACCCTCAGGTTCGGGGTGCCCGGGCGGGCGGATCAACGGGGCAGGGACGGAGGCTTACTCCGCTGCGTTTTCCTCGGCCGGCATGTCCACCGGCACGCCCGGCTCGCTCTTGGAGCAGCGGATGGTCAGCGCGGTTTTCACATGCGCCACGTTTTGCAACGCGGTCAATTCTCGCGTCAGGAAGGTCTGGTAGGCGTCCCAGTCGCGGGCCACGATCTTCAGGATGAAGTCGTTTTCGCCGGCCAGCATGTAGCATTCGCGCACCTGGTCCCAGCCGGCCACGGTCTGCTCGAAGGCCACCAGGTCATGCTCGGCCTGGCTGTTCAGGCCCACCATGGCAAACACCGTCACGCCATAGCCCAGCTGCTGCGGGTTGAGCTCGGCGTGATAACCCTTGATGAAGCCGGCCTCTTCCAGGGCGCGCACCCGGCGCAGGCAGGGCGGCGCCGAGATGCCCACGCGCTGGGCCAGCTCCACGTTGGTCATGCGGCCATCGGCCTGCAGGTCGGCCAGGATCTTGCGGTCGATGAGGTCGAGCTTCACGCGTTGCATGGAAATTTTCTCATTATCTGAACTGGGGGTTGCGCAATATTATTATAAATGATCGCAAGAATCCAAGCCTCGGGGGCTAAGATAATTGCGCGTATACAGAGCGCCCGGCTGCCCGCCGCACGTGGAGATCGGGGTAATCCGCTAGCGGTGAAATGCTTTGCCCCAAGTCAATTCCCCGCCGGCCGGCTTGGTGCTACACCTGCCGCCGACAAGCCGGCGCCGGGGGTGCCGGCGGGGGAATTCCGGGCTGGCCCGGCAAGTATAAAACGGGCGGTGGGCCCGGACATCCATGGCGCTGAAGATCGACACCTTTTCCAACCCCGACAGCCGCAATGGCTGGCGGCCGGGCAACAATTTCGGTGGCCATTGCCTGTTCAAGGCGCTGGGCCATCCGCGTATCGCCGCCCAGGCCCGCGCCCTGGTGCAGGGGCTGGCCGGGTTTCAGCGCCTGGCCGTCTACGACCCCGATCCGTTGGCTGCCGCCGAGCCGCTCGATGCCTTCTACCCGATCCCGCGTGGCCATCTCGCCGGCGTCTTCGTGCAGCGCGTGGAAGACCTCGGCCAGACCCGGCTGGGGCTGGAGACGCAGCCGGTCACCGCGCTCCGCGCCGTCGCGCCCGACGCGGTGCTGATCACCGCGTTTGACGCCGAGATCCACAAGCAGCAGATCGCCCGCCTGCTGCCGCCGGGCTGCCAGGTCTTCACGCTGGATGCCATGCGGCTGCCGCAGGACTGGCTGTCGAATCCGGCGCGGTATCTCGACCCGATCAACTTCGCCACCAACTTCGCCTTCCTGCGTGACGTGGGCAACAGCGGCGACGGCACCGGGGCGGGCGAGGGCCTGCATACCCAGATCGTCACCGCCGATTACTGGTCGGGTTATGGCGCAGCCAACCCGGCGCTGTGGCTCTGCCTGTTCGGCGCCGATGGCGCCGTGCTGGCGGAATGGACCGAGCCGCTGAAAGGCGCCTTCCACGCCGTCAGCATCGACAGCCGCGCGGTGCGCCAGCGGTTTGGCCTGGGCGATTTCGCCGGCTCGCTGTTCATCCACGCGATCCGCATCAAGGGCCACGACGTGGTGAAATACGCGGTCGACAGTTTCTCGGAATCCGGCCGGCAGCTCAGTTGCACCCACGACGCCAATGCCTGGCCGGCCGATCTGTATGCCGGCGTGCCGTCGCCCAAGGCGGGCGAGACCCTGCTGCTCTGGGTGCAGAACAGCCATCCGGTGGCGATTCCCGCCGGCGCCATCGGCGTCAACGTCATGGGGTCGCAGGATATCGCCTGGTGGGACGGCGAAGTGCCGCCGTTTGGCACCACGCCGGTCGATCTCGGCAAGCTGCTGCCCCAGGCGCGTTTCCCCGACCAGATCGAGATCCGGGCCGGGCGCTATTTCGTGCGGCCGCGCTACGAGATCGTGCGCGCGGATAACGCCAAACGGCGCATCGCGCATGCCAATGTCGAGCGCACCGACCTGACACCCGATCCGAACCTGCCCAATCTGACCGCGCTGATCGGCAAAGGCTACATCATGCCGCTGCCGGTGCTGCCGCTGAAGGAGTGGAAATCCGTCGCGCTGCC
>NZ_JANLJJ010000039.1:3391-20864 GCF_029255545.1 Ferrovibrio sp.
GAGCAGCGCGGCTCGGGCCATGCCGCCGAGACGATCTTCGGCGCGCATATCTACAACATGCCGATCACCTATCGCGACGAGCCGCAGAGCTACACGCACCGGCCGCCGGGCCTGACCACGCGGCTGTTCCTGCGCATGGGCGCGGCGCCGTTCGACACCATCTGCCATCTGGTCTATCCGGCCTCGCTGCCCCAGGAGGCCTATGGCCAGGCCGCGTCGCAGACCATGCTGATCCTGTTCAATGCCCAGGCCGGGAAGGTGGCGGAAACGCCGTTGCCGATCAGCTATGGCGGCTCGCGCTTCTTCCGCGTCTCCGAGGTGTTTGCCGCCGCCGATCTGGAAAAAGCCGGCGCCGGCGCCTGGGTGCAGGTGCGCGACACCAGTTGCCGCCTGTTCGGCTTCCATGGCCTGCAGAACGGCCAGAGCAGTTTCTGCATCGATCACATGTTCGGCTTCTGACGCCTGCCGGGCAGCCGCGGCCGCCCTATATCAGGTCGCGAGTCGCTGGCAGGCTGTCATCGGGGCGTCACATCCGGCGCCGGGAAAAGCCATGTCTGCCGCGTTTCCGGGTCTTTCCCTTGGCGGCGGCGACGGCCGCTGTCATAATCGCAAAAAGCCCGATTTCAGCGTCTTACGCCCGCGTCCGGAGTCACGATCATGGCCACCACCCACCGCACCAAGGTTCTCATCCTCGGCTCCGGCCCCGCCGGCTGCACCGCGGCGATCTATGCCGCCCGCGCCTCGCTCGCGCCCATCATGGTGCATGGCCTGCAGCCGGGCGGCCAGCTCACCATCACCACCGACGTGGAAAACTATCCGGGCTTCGCCTCGGTCATCCAGGGCCCGTGGCTGATGGAGCAGATGGAGGCGCAGGCCAAACATGTCGGCACCACCATCCTCAACGACTACATCGTGTCGGTCGATCTCTCCAAACGCCCCTTCGTGGCCAAGGGCGATTCCGGCGACACCTATATCGGCGACACGCTGATCATCGCCACCGGCGCCCAGGCGCGATGGCTCGGTCTGCCCAGCGAGCAGAGCTTCCAGGGTTTCGGCGTTTCGGCCTGCGCCACCTGCGACGGTTTCTTCTATCGCGGCAAGAAGGTTGTCGTGGTCGGCGGCGGCAACACGGCGGTGGAAGAAGCGCTGTATCTGACCAACCACGCCAGCGAGGTGGTGCTGGTGCATCGCCGCGACACGCTGCGCGCCGAGAAAATCCTGCAGGAGCGCCTGTTCGCCCATCCCAAGATCACCGTGGTCTGGGACCATGTGGTGGATGAAATCCTCGGCGCCGAGGGCCAGGGCGTCACCGCCGTGCGGCTTAAAAATGCCCAGACCGGTGCGACGCAGGAGATCGCCACCGACGGCGTGTTCATCGCCATCGGCCACACGCCGAATACCGAGCTGTTCAAGGGCCAACTGCCGCTGGACGCGGAAGGCTATCTGACGACAAAGCCCGGCACGACGCAGACCACTGTGGCCGGCGTGTTCGCCTGCGGCGACGTGCAGGACAAGATTTACCGCCAGGCCGTGACGGCGGCCGGCACCGGCTGCATGGCGGCGCTGGAGGCGGAGAAATTCATCGCACACCACGCTCAACCGGCCGCTGAAGCCGCCGATTGACCGGGGCATGCGATTTTCTGGGGGGTATATGTCGGCGCTTGACTGGGACAAGCTGCGCATTTTCCACGCCGTTGCCGAAGCCGGCAGCCTGACCCATGCCGGCGAATCGCTGGGCCTGAGCCAGTCGGCCGTCAGCCGGCAGATCGGCGCGCTGGAAACGCAGCTGAATGCCACGCTGTTCCATCGCCATGCGCGCGGGCTGATCCTGACCGAGCAGGGCGAATTGCTCTATCGCACGGCGCGCGAGATTTTTGCCCGCCTGGCTGTCACCGCGGCGATGATCGCCGATGCCAAGGACAAGCCGTCGGGCGAGCTTTGCGTCACCACCACGGTGGCCTTCGGCACCGTCTGGCTGGCGCCGCGGCTGAAGGAATTCATGGACCTCTATCCCGATATCCGCATCGAGATGGTGGTGGATGACCGCGAGCTTGACCTCTCCATGCGCGAGGCCGATGTGGCGATCCGCATGTGGAAGCCCACCCAGGCCGATCTGGTCTACCGCAAGCTGCTGACCGTGCATAACCATGTCTATGCCGCGGTCGATTATGTGACGCGGCATGGCACGCCGCAGACCATCGAGGACCTCGATCGCCATCACCTGATTGTCTATGGCGAGGAAGCGCCGGCGCATTTCAACAATATCAACTGGCTGCTGCATGCCGGCGACCCGCTCACACCGCGCGAGCCGATCCTGACGGTGAACAACGTCTATGGCGTGATGCAGTCGATGGCCAGCGGTCTGGGCGTCGCGGCCTTGCCGGATTACATGGTGGAAGGCAATCCGCGCGTCGTTCGGGTGATGCCCAACATCGATGGGCCCAGCTTCGATACCTATCTGGTCTATCCGGAAGAGCTGCGCAATACCAAGCGGCTTGCCGTGTTCCGCGACTTCCTGCTGCGGAAGGTGGCGGACTGGCGTTACTGATGATCTGGCGGGTCGACAGTCTGAGTGGTATCGCGCGCCGCAACGAATTACTGGTCCGGATCCGCCGGCCATTTGACATGGCGGCACAGGCCGTGGTGGCCCTGTTCGTCGCCTTCCTGCTCGACGGCTATCTCGAACCGCTCTGGCGCATGGCTTATGTCGGCGGCACCCTGCTGGTCGTCGCACTGCAGTATTTCGCCCATCGCAGCTTCCTCACCAACCGCGAACGGCGGCAGAATGCGATAGCCTGGCGCTGGCGGCTGATCGCCAGCTATGCCCTCAACGGCGCCGTGCTGGGCGCCATGGCCGCCGCGATCACCACGCTGCCGCATGAGCCTGCCCCCTTGCTGGCGCTGATGTGCCTGGTCGGCATGATCGTCTCGGTCAGCCTGACGGTGGCGGTGCAATTCACGGCCTCGGCCACTGTCGTCCTGTTGTCCGCTCTGCCGGGCGTCATGCTGCTGCTGCTGGATTCGACGCCGAACAGCCGTCTGCTCGGCGGCGCCGGCCTCGTGCTGATCCTGCTGCTGCTCGGCTTTGCCTATCGGTTCAACCGTTATTACCGGCGCAGCAGCGAAATGGTCGAACGCCTGCGCGGCATGTTGCAGGATCGCACCCGGGTCAGCGCCGATGCCGAGGCGGCGCAGAACCGCTTGCGTTCAATTCTGGATGCGGCGCCGTTCCCCATTGTGGTCAGCCGGCGGCAGGATGGCGCTTTTCTGTACAGCAACCGCCGCGCTGCCGAGCTGTTTGGCATCGACGACAGCGGTTCTGGCGCGGCAATGCCGCGGTATGTGCTCGATCCGGCCCATCGCGACCGGATTTTCGGCCCGCATCCCGCCCGCCCGGACGAGGAGCTGCAGATCGCCACCGCCCAGGGCAAGGCGATCTGGGCCACCGTGGCTGCCGTGCCGATGCAATATGCCGAACAGGATGCCGCGTTGGTGGTGGTGAACGACATCACCGACCGCAAATCCTCGGAAGAAAAGCTGCGGGCGGCCGAACAGCATCTGAGCGACGCCCTCGACGTCGTGCCGGATGGCGTGGCCCTGTTCGATCCGGATGGCCGGCTGGTGATCTGCAACCAGGCCTATGCCGAGATTGCCGGCATGTCGATGGCGGATATTCCCGGCGCGTCCCACGACGATATCTGCCTGGCTTCCGTGCGCAGCCGTCCGGCGCCGGCCGCTGCCGGCGTGCGGACAGATTACAATGAATGGGTTGCCACCCGGCAGCGCACTTTTGCCGGCGCGCGCGGCGAGCCGCATATCTTCTACGATACCCGCGACCGGCGCTGGCTGCAGATTCGCGATTTCCGCATCACATTCGGGGGCACGGCGTCGCTGATCACCGATATCACTGCCCTGAAACGCAGCGAACGCGAATTGCGCGAGGCCAATGAAAGCCTGGCCAGTCAGGCCGAGATGCTGGCGGCACGCACCGAAACGCTGGAAGCGGCGCGCCAGACCGCGATCAAGGCGCATCAGGACGCCGAATATGCCAACCGGGCCAAATCGCAGTTCCTCGCCCATATGAGCCACGAATTGCGCACGCCGCTCAATGCCATCATAGGCTTCTCCGAGATCATGTCGCTGCAGCTGCTCGGCGCGTCCGGCGTGCCGCAGTATGATCGTTATGCGCAGGACATTCTGGCCGCCGGCCGGCACCTGCTGGCGGTGATCGATGACATCCTCGACCTGTCGAAGGTCGAGGCCGGCAAGATGAAACTGGTGGCCGAGCATGTGCCATGGGCCAAGCTGGCCCAGGACTGCCTGACGCTGCTGCGGCCCCTGGCCGCCGACCGGATGGTGATCCTGCAGGCCGAGCCGGCCCCTGATGGGGCGACGCTCTATGCCGACGAGCGGCTGGCCAAGCAGATTCTGGTCAACCTGCTGTCGAACGCCGTGAAATACACGCCGTCCGGCGGCCAGGCACAGTTCCGGCTGCTGGCCACGGGCGATGGCGGTGCCGTGGTCGAAGTGGCGGATACCGGGCTGGGCATGGCGCCGGCCGATGTCGAGAAGGCGCTTGAACCATTCGGTCGGATTGATTCCGCCCTGGTTTCGCAGATGCGTGGGACCGGCCTGGGGCTGCCGCTGGTCAAGGCCTTGACCGAATTGCATGGCGGGCGCCTCGAAATCCTGAGCGAACCGGGCCGCGGTACCATGGTAAGGCTGCATTTTCCCCCGCCCCCCAGCCTGGGTATGGCGCATAGCTGATTGGAATCCGGAGGATTTCGTCCGGTCCAGCAGGCATGCGCCAGTCGCATAGCTGATTTGACAATTCGATGGATACTCAAACGAAGCAACACGGCTTACATCTGTGCCTGTCAGATGTTGCGTCGCAGCATCTTCTCGGTTTTTGGCTCCGGCCAGAAACTCGGCCGTTGCAGCTCCCCCGCTGTTTCGGCCTTCCGCGCGTCTCGCGCGGAGCCTCCCTGTTAAGACTTAGCCGGCCTGATTTCAGGCCGGCTTTTTTTTGTGCCTAGCGCAGCAACGCCGGCAGGCTCGCCATGTCGTCGAAAACCCGGCAGCCCATCGCCGCGAAAGCCTCGTCGTCGCCGTCCGGACGATAGGCAAACACCGTCATGCCGGCACGGATTCCAGCGGTGGCGCCGGGCAGGCTGTCTTCCACCACGGCGCAGGCCTTCGGCATGTGGCCCATGCGGTCGGCAGCGAACAGGAACAGGTCGGGATGCGGCTTGCCATTCTGCACCTGCTGGGCGCTGAAGGTATGCGGACCGAAATGGCCACTCAGGCCGCACAGCTCCAAGCTTAGGGCGATCTTGTCGAGTTCGGAGGAGGAGGCGACGCATTTTGGCCGACCGATCTGCTGCAGCATATCCGGCACGCCGGCCACCGGGCGTAGATCGCTGCGCAGTCTTTGGTAGGTTTCCGCTTGCAGGTCGGTCTCGAAATCTTCGGGCAGCATCAGGCCATAGCGCTCACGCACGATGGCAAAGCAGCTTGAAAGCGCCAGGCCCGTGAGATCGGCGGCGAGGGTGGCCTCGTCGAAACGCGGATCAAGGCCAAGCTGCACCAGTTTTTCGTGAAAGACACGGTTGGCGATCGGCTCACTGTCGACCAGCGTGCCGTCCATGTCGAAAATGATCAGGTCGAAGGCCATCCGGAATGGATAGCCGAAGGTGGCTCACATGAACAGCTTCTGGCCTGCCATGTCCTTGTAAAGCTCGGCCACCTGTTCGCCATAGCCATTGTATATCAGCGTCGGCACGCGTTTGCCGGTGCCGATCACCTCTTCGGTGGCCTGGCTCCAGCGCGGATGCGCCACAGCCGGATTCACATTGGCCCAGAAGCCATACTCGTCGGCGGCCATGCCCTCCCAGAAACTTTTCGGCTTCTGGTCGGTGAAGCTGAAACGCGTGATCGACTTGACCGACTTGAAACCGTATTTCCACGGCACCGCCAGACGCAGCGGCGCCCCCATCTGCTTGGGGATCGGTTTGCCATAGACGCCGGTGGCGATATAGGCCAGATCGTTGCGCGCCTCGGCGATGCTCAGGCCCTCCACATAGGGCCAGGGATACCAGAACTGCTTCTGGCCGCTGGCTTCCTCGGGCCGTTTGAAGGTTTCCATGCGCAGGTATTTCGCGCCTGACAGCGGCTTGGCGAAATCGACCAGGGCTTTCAGCGGAAAACCGGTCCATGGCACGGCCATCGACCAGGCCTCGACGCAGCGATGGCGATACAGCCGCTCGTCGATGGGCATCTTGCGGATCAGGTCTTCCGCGTCGATGGTGATTTCCTTTTCCACCATGCCGTCGATCTTCACCTGCCAGGGTTTGATGGTCAGCGCCTGGGCCGGCCGCACGATGTTCTTGCTGGTGCCGAATTCATAAAAATTGTTGTAGCTGGTGGCGACCTTTTCCTCGGTCAACTCACGATCCAGCGTATAGGCCGGGTTGCGCTTGGCGGGATAGAGTTCGGCGGCGATGCCGCTCGCCTGTGCCCGGGCTGGCCGGATGCCGGCCGCGACAAGACCAGCCGCGCCCAGACCGGCGACAATCTGGCGGCGGTTCAGGAATACGGCCTCGGGAGTGGCGTGGTTCTCCGGCAATTCCCAACCGCGATGTCGCTTGATCAGCATGATGCGCACTCCGTTCAGTACAAGTACAGGGCCTGAAAATCCGGCCCGCGATCCGTCAGGCGTTAACCTAATGATTCACGGGCCGGTTTCTAATCAAGCTTCGGTGAAACGGGGCGAAATGTTACGGTCGGGCCGGGCGATTTCCGGCGATTACTTCTTTTCCAGCAGGCTGCGCAGCATCCAGGCGGTTTTTTCGTGGATCTGCATGCGCTGGGTCAGCAGGTCGGCGGTCGGCTCGTCGGAGGATTTCTCGACCACGGGGAACATCTCGCGCGCGGTCTTGCTCACCGCTTCGTTACCCTTCACCAGATTCTTGATCATGTCCTGCGCGGAGGGTACGCCGGTTTCCTCCTTGATCGAGGACAGCTTGGCGTACTGCGCATAGGAGCCCGGCGCATAATGGCCCAGCGCGCGGATGCGTTCGGCGATCAGGTCGACGGCCAGCGCCAGCTCGTTGTACTGGGTCTCGAACATGGTGTGCAGGGTCTGGAACATCGGGCCTTCGACATTCCAGTGGTAATTATGGGTCTTGAGGTAAAGCGTGTAGGTATCGGCCAGCAGGCGCGACAGGCCATCGGCGATTTTCTTGCGTTCCTTGTCGGGGATGCCGATATCGATAGCCACAGCCATGGGACCACTCCTTTTCCTTCAGGTTCCGCCAATAAACTTAGAACTATTATAATAAACTGCAAGGGCAAGGCGAAGGCACGCCAGCATGCCGGCCATGCGAATCCTGCAGCATTGCGGCTGAAACCATAGAAACCAACATGATGGAGGTGCGGCAATGATCTATCGCAAACGCGGGTCTTGGCCGGACTATTCGGCCGGTTCGAGTTCCACGCCCTCGCCGGTCAGCAGCTTTTCCTTGCGCTCCAGCCCCCAGCGATAGCCGCCCAGGCCGCCATCGCTGCGCAGGGCGCGATGACAGGGCACCAGCACCCCGATGATGTTGTTGGCGCAGGCCGAGCCGACGGCGCGCGAGGCTTTGGGATGGCCGAGGCTGGCGGCGATCTCGCGATAGCTGCGGGTCTCGCCGGCCGGAATCGCCTGCAGGGCGGTCCAGACCCGGATCTGGAAGGGCGTGCCGCGCAGATCCAGCCGCAAACCTTTCGGCGCCGGCCTGCCGGCCAGCATCGCGGCCAGGGCTTCAAAGGCGGCCGCGCCGGCCTTGTCGTCACGGTCGATGCGGGCGGCAGGGAACTCATCGCGCAGCTCCGCCAGCATGGTTTTTTCCTGACTGCCGAACAGCAAAGCCGCAATGCCGCGCGGGCTTTCGGCCACCAGGGTTGGCCCCATCGCGGTATGGCGGATCGCCACCGTGAGCGTCAGGCCCTCGCCGCCGCGACGATAGGCCGCCGGCGTCATGCCGAGCCAGCGGCCGGCCTTCTCATAGACCCGGCTGGCGGCGCCAAAGCCGGCGCCATAGATCGCATCCGAAACGCCGTTGCCCTGGCGCAGTTCATGCTTCAGCGCGGCGACGCGCTGGGCTTCGGCATAGGCGCGTGGGCTCAGGCCGTAAGCGGCGGCGAAGCGGCGTTGCAGATGCGTAGCGCCCATATGGGCCACGCGGGCAAGCTGGGTCAGCGTCGGCGTCGCCTCGCCGGCCGCAAGCCGCTCGTCAATCAGCTTGCGGGCCCGCTCCAGCCGGGCATCGGCGGCCGGCATCTGGTCGGGGCGACAGCGCTTGCAGGGCCGGAAACCGGCGGATTGCGCGGCTTCGGCATCGGCGAAGATGCGCACATTCTCGCGTTTGGGCGCGCGGCTGACGCAGGATGGCCGGCAGAAGATTTTCGTCGTGCTGACGCCGTAGAGGAAGCGGCCATCGGCAGCCGCGTCGTTGCCTTTGATGGCGGCGAATTCGGCATCGGTGGGCCGGAGGTCGGGCGAGAGGCGGGATGTCTGTTTCATGAGGCTGAAGGTAATCCTGCCCGGCCCGGCCTGCTATCCGGCTTTTGCGGTGCTATTGGCTGTCCGTAAGCCCCCACGCCACCGGCACCGGCACGGGGTAATCCAGCAGCATCTGGGCATAGGCCTTGCCCTGGGGATCGTTGCGCAAGCTGGCGATGCCGCCACCGCCCAGCGCGTGGCGCAGCAGGAAATTCAGGCCATGGATGCCGGGCCATTCGAAGCGCTCGACCGGACCTTCGACCAGATGGCTGAAATAACGCTGCACGGCCTCCTCGGTCAGCGCCGCGCGGATCGCCGGCAGGTATTCCGGCCTGCGGGCAATGATGCCGATATTGCTGTCGTCGCCTTTGTCGCCCGAGCGCGCCCAGGCCAGCCGCATCAGCGGCACGGCGCGACGCGGGCTGTCATCCAGCGGCCGCAGGTCGGGCTGCCCGGCCGGTTCGCCGGCAGTGTCGCCGCTGATCAGGGGCAGATCGAAGGGTTCGGCCATACCGGCCATGTCGAGCGCGATGGGCAGGGCGGCCTTGGCGATGAAGCAGGAAAACAGCTTCACCACTGGCTGCGGCGTTGGCCGTCCGCCGAAGAAGCCGGTGGTACCGGGCGAGAAGGATGTGCCGGCCGGCGCGATCTCGCGGGCGAAGATGTCGAGGGCGGTTTTCTCCGCATGGCTGACGCTGAGTTTCAGCACCACCTCGCGGCTCGCCAGGGCGCCGGGCTGGGCATGTGGGCCATACATCGCCTCCGTTCCCAGCACCTCTACCGAAGTGGCGCGGTAGTCGCCAAGATTGAGCATGGCGAACAGCCGGCGTGTGCGCCTGAGGATCGCTTCCGCCGTGCGCTCGGCCTTTTCGCGCGCCTCGATGCCGCCGATGGTGAGATGCGCCACGGCGCGGAAGCCGTCGAGATAGGTGGCCGAGACTTTGTAGCGATCCGTCGGCGGCCGGCCTTTCGCGCCGGAAACCCGCACGCGGTTCTCGCCAACCTGCACGATTTTTACGGCGGTGAAATCGCAGGTCACGTCGGGCAGGTGATAGCTGGCCGGATCGCCGATCTCGTAGACCAGTTGCTCGGAGACCGTGCCGGTGCTGACCAGGCCGCCGGTGGCTTTGGGCTTGGTGACGACGAAGCTGCCGTCGGCGCTCACCTCGGCGATGGGATAGCCGATATTGTCCCAGTCCGGCACGTCGCGCCAATCGGTGAACAGGCCGCCCGACGCCTGGGCGCCGCATTCGATGATATGGCCAGCCAGGCTGCCGGCGGCGAGGCGATCGAAATCCCGCAGGTCCCAGCCGAATTCATGCAGCAAGGGCCCAAGGCAGAGTGCGGAATCGACGCAGCGGCCGGTCACCACGATGTCGGCGCCGGCTTTCAGCGCCGCGGCGATCGGCACCGCGCCTAGATAGGCATTGGCCGACATGAAGCGCTCCGGCACGGTGGCGCCATGCTGCATCGGCTCCAGTTTCGGTTTCAGCGCGTCGATCTTTGGCAGCAGGTCGTCGCCCAGCACCACGCCCACCTTCAGCGACAGGCCGGCCTCGGCAATCAACGCGCGGATCGCGGCGGCGCAGGCGGCCGGGTTCACGCCGCCGGCATTGGCCACCACCTTCACCTTGCGCCGCGCCAGTTCGGGCAGCAGGCGTTTCATCGTCACCGCGACAAAGTCGGTGGCGTAACCCTGCGCCGGGTCTTTCGCGCGCATGCGGGCCATGATCGACATGGTGATCTCGGCCAGGTAGTCGAAGATCAGGTAATCGACCTCGCCCTGCATCAGCAGCTGCGGCGCGGCCACCATGGAATCGCCCCAGAAGGCCGAGGCGCCGCCGATGCGGATGGTTTTTTCGCTGCTGCCGCTCATGGTTCCGTTTCCTCTAAGGCGCGTTTTTATGCCACCATACCGGCCGGCGGGCAGCGCGTCATGTCCCCGTATGCGCCTGCCGTCGCGTCAATTGTCGCTTAATCACGCATGCTGAACGCCTCATCAAGCGACTGGTCGCTGTTTCCGCTGCGTGCCGCCCGGCGCGCCTGGCGCGGCGTGGTCGACTCGCTGCTGCCGCCGCAATGCATGCTCTGCACCGCCACGGTGGACGAACCCGGCCGGCTCTGTCCCGATTGCTGGCCAGATGTGGGCTTCATCGCCGAACCCTGCTGCCCGGTCTGCGGCACGCCTTATGCCGTGCCGGTGCCGTCTGGCCTGGTTTGCGGCACCTGCCTGAAGGAAGCGCCGCCATTCGATCGGGCCCGGGCGGTCTTTACCTATGCCGGCGGCGGCCGCGACCTGGTGTTGCGGTTCAAACGCGCCGACCGCACCGATCTGGTGCCGGGGCTGGCGGCCATGATGTTCACCGCCGGGGCCGCGCTGGTAATGGATTGCGACGCCATCGTGCCGGTGCCGCTGCATCGCTGGCGGCTGTGGCGGCGGCGCTTCAACCAGTCGGCCCTGCTGGCGCGCGAACTGGGGCGGCTGGGCGGCAAGCCGGTCTGGCTCGACCTGCTGGAGCGGCCAAAGCCGACCCGCAGCCTGGGGCGGCTGGGCCGGGTCGAACGCCGCCGTGTGCTGGCCGGCGCGATCCGGGTCTCTGAACGATGGCAGGGGGACGTGGCAGGCAAACGCCTGCTGCTGGTGGATGACGTGCTGACCACCGGGGCCACGGTGGGGGCCTGCAGCCGGGCGCTGCGACGGAATGGCGCGGCGGCGGTGACGGTGCTCACGCTGGCCCGGGTTGTTCGGGCCGAGCAGGGCGCCATATAATATCCTTGAAAAGCGAGGGGCTTTTCTGCCGAGGACCTCATGGCCCAGATCGAAATCTATACCACTTTCATGTGCCCTTACTGCGCGCGCGCCAAGGCGCTGCTGGAGAAGAAGGGGCAGAGCTATAACGAGATCGATGTCTCCTACGACGCCGCCAGGCGTGACGAGATGACAAGCAAGGCCGGCGGCCGCCGCACCGTGCCGCAGATATGGATCAACGGCACCCATGTCGGCGGCTGCGACGATCTCTACGCGCTGGAGCGCGAGGGCAAACTCGATCCGCTGCTGGCGGCGGCGTAAGGAGCCACGGCATGGCGCAGCGATTCAGGGTCGGCCTGGTTCAGCCCAATATCTGGGACGACATGGGCACGAATATCGCCCATGTCTCTGCCCTGGTGCGCAAGGCCAGGGAAGCCGGCGCCGATCTGATCGCCACGCCGGAGAATTCCGGTTTCATGGGCGCCAATGCGGCGGCCAGCGTGGCGGCCGGCCGGCCCGAGGACAGCCATCCGGCCTTGCAGGCTTTCCGCGCGCTGTCGAAAGAGCTGAACACCTGGCTGCTGGTCGGCTCGCTGGCGATCAAGCCAGAAGGCGCCAACCGGAACTTCAACCGCTCGTATCTGCTGGCGCCCGATGGCGGCATCGCCGCGCGTTACGACAAGATCCACCTCTTTGACGTGGATCTGCCCTCGGGCGAAACCTACCGCGAGTCCAACTCGATCGCCCCGGGCAGTGAAGGCGTGCTGGCGCCGCTGCCCTTTGCCACGCTGGGTATGTCGATCTGCTACGATCTGCGTTTCCCCGGCCTCTATCGTGGCCTGGCCCAGGCCGGCGCCGACATCATCTCGATCCCCGCCGCCTTCACCCGCACCACCGGGCAGGCGCATTGGCATGTTCTGCTGCGTGCGCGCGCCATCGAGACCGGCGCTTTCGTGATCGCGCCGGCCATGTGGGGCGACCATCCGGGCAACCGGCAGACCTATGGCCATTCGCTGGTGATCGATCCCTGGGGCCGCGTGCTGGCCGATGCCGGCGATGGCGTGGGCGTGGTAACGGCCGAGATCGATCTGGCGCAGGTGGCCAAGGCGCGGGGGCAAATCCCCGCCTGGCGCCACGACCCGGCTTACAGCCTGCCGGCCCGCGCCGCCGAATAGCCGTTCGTTTCGCTGAATTGCGGCAGGGCGATCCCCGTTGCCTTGGTGAAGGGTGCCCATAAGGCGGGCGTCAGTGCCAGCACCGGCTCGGCACGCTGCAGGCCGCCCAGCCCTTCGTAATCGCAGGTGAGCCCGCCGGCCTCGCGCACCAGCAGCAGGCCAGCCAGGGCGTCCCAGGCTTTCATGCGATGTTCATAGAATCCGTCGGTGGCGCCTTCGGCTGCCAGCGCCAGCAGCAGCAGGCCGCTGCCCAGCCGGCGATACTGGCAATGGGCGCTTAAGAGTTGTTCCACCAGCGTGGCATGCGGGCCGGCTACCTCGCCATGACCATAGCCGATGCCGATGCAGGCGTGGTCAAACTGCCGCGTGTCGCTGACGCTGATCGGCTTGCCATTGCAGAAGGCGCCGTGACCACGGCGCGCGGTATACAGCCGGTCGGCCATTGCATCATAGATCAGGCCCAGCTCCACCGTGTCTTTCACCACCAGCGCGATCGCCGTGCACCAGTAGGGCAGGCCACGCACGAAATTCGCCGTGCCGTCGATCGGATCAATCACCCACAAGGCATCGGTCTCGCCGCCGCGCCGGCCGCGTTCTTCGCCCAGGATGCCGTCATGGGGGAAAGCGGCCAGCAGGCGCGAGGTGATCAGGTCCTCGGTTTCGGAATCCGCCTGGCTGACGAAATCCTGCACGCCTTTCAGCTTTACGACGAGGTCGCCGCGATTGTCGTAAAAGCCACGCGCCAGCCTGCCGCCTTCGCGGATCGCCTGGGCGGCGTGGGTCAGTCTGTGTTCGAGATCGATCATGGCCGTACCTGTGCTGCGATGCTGCCGGGACGGACGGTGCGGGCCGATGGTAACGCGATCTCCACCACGAACCCAACAGCAATTTTGCGATATTTAGGCTTGCATCGTTTTCCAGGTCTCGCGTGGCAGGGCGAACCAGCTCACCACCCGCTCCCAGAGCGGCGCCTCGCCATCATAGCGAAAGCCCAGTTTGCCCAGCACGCGTTGCGACGCCTTGTTGTCCGGCGCGGTCAGCGCAATCAGTGTATCCAGCCCGCCTGCCCCGAAGGCATAGCCCAGGGCGGCCTGGCCGGCTTCGGTGGCCAGGCCGCGGCCCCACACGGTCTTGTTGAACAGGTAGAGCAATTCGGCCTGCTCGGCCTCGGGGATCCAGCGCAGGCCGCACTGGCCCAGCAGGCGCCTGCTGGCGCGGTCTTCCACCGCCCAGACGCCGTAGCCGCGCCGCTCCCAGTGGTCGTTGAAATTGTGGATGTTGCTTTTTGCGCGCTCGGCGGCCTCCGCGCGCGGCAGGCCGCGGCCGGGCAGCATGTGGCGCATCACCGTGTCGTCGGCATAGAAGCGCGCCAGGGTTTCCCAGTCGCCGCCGGCGAAGCGCCGCAGCACCAGACGCTCGGTTTCGATCCTCTGGCCGCTCATCGTTTGATGGCGCAGATGCGTTGGCGCATGGCGGGTTTGGGGGCGCTGTCCTCGCCCTGCTCGAAGGCCAGGATATCGAAGGCATCGCGACAGCGTTCGAACAACTCGTTTTCGGTCAGCAGGAAATCCGGACTGGCAGGTTTGCCGAACCGCTCATTGCCGCGCATGAAGGTCTCATACAGCAGCAGGCCCCCGGGCTGCAAAGCGCCAATGATCTGCGGAAACAGCGGCCGCCAGAGATAGTTCGTCACCACGATGGCGGCGAAGCGGCGGCCGTCCAGTGGCCAGGGGGCGTTCTCGATATCAGCCTGCAGCAGTTCAGCACCGGCCATGCCCCGCAGATCCTCAACGCCGCTCAGGTCGCGGTCGAGGAACAGCACGAGAGAGCCTTTGGTCAGGAACAACTGGCCATGGCGGCCGCTGCCGCAGGCCAAATCCAGCACGACACCGGCATCGGCTGCAACCAGAGGTGAGAACCGTTGAATCCAGGGCGAGGGTGGCGAACGGTCAGGCGCGGGCTGTCCCATCCGTTACCCCCTTGTTGCGCCATTGTGACGGCACCATGTATAAACCATTGCCTCTTATGAAGGACTTGAGCCGAAGCCGAATCGACCAGACGCCCATGATCAAGTACGAACTCAAATGCCGCAAGGACCACGTCTTCGAGGCGTGGTTTTATGACAGCGCCACCTACGACAAGCAGGCGGCGGGCGGCAAGGTCGTGTGCCCGGTCTGCAATTCGCGCAAGATCACCAAGGCGCCGATGGCGCCACGCATCGCCCGCTCGAAATCCGAACGCGCCGCAGACGAGGCCAAGCAGGTGGCCATGGCCATGAAGGCGTTGGGCGAACTGCGCGATCATGTCGAGAAGAATGCGGATTACGTTGGCGACCAGTTCGCCGAGGAAGCCCGCAAGATCCATTACGGCGAAACCGACAAGCGCAACATCTACGGCGAGGCCAGCAAGGAAGAGGCCAAGGAGCTGGTCGAGGAGGGGATTGACGTCGCCATGATCCCCTGGCTGCCCAGAGGGGATGCCTGACAGGAGGATGCCTGACGCCGTTCAGGCGTCTTTCACCGCCACCATCATGTAATTCACGTCGGTGTCGCGGCTGATCGACCAGCGGTCGGCCAGCGGGTCGTAGCTCACGCCGGTCACGTCCTGCATGGTCAGGCCGGCATGGCGCAGCCCGGCGGCCAGTTCATGCGGCTGGACGAATTTTTTCCAGTCATGGGTGCCGCGCGGCAGCCAGCCGAGGATGTATTCGGCGCCCACGATGGCCAGCGCATAGGCCTTCAGCGTGCGGTTCAGCGTGGCGGCGATCAGCAGGCCGCCCGGCTTCACCATCTGGCCGCAGCAGCTGAGGAAGCCCTCCAGGTCGGCCACATGCTCCACCACTTCGAGCGTCAGCACCACGTCGAAGCGTTCGCCGGCCGCCGCCAGGGCCTCGGCGCTGGTGCAGCGGTAGTCGATCTCCAGCCCGGATTCGGCGGCATGGGCCCGGGCCACGCCGATGTTGCGCTCCGCCGCATCAGCCCCGACCACGCTGGCGCCCAGCCGGGCCATCGGCTCGGCCACAAGGCCCCCGCCGCAGCCGATATCCAGCAGCCGCAGGCCGGAAAGCGGAGCCTCGACAGTGACGTCGCGGCCGAAATGGCCGGCAATCCGGTCGCGGATGAAACCGAGTCGCACCGGATTGAATTTGTGCAGGGGACGAAACTTGCCCTGCGGGTCCCACCATTCCGCCGCCATGGCGGAGAATCGCTCGATTTCGGCGGGGTCGACGCTGGCGGCGGTCTGGGTCATGACATCCCGGCAAAGGCTTGGGCGGAAACGGGTATTTTTCCCCCCGGTCGGCTTGCCTTGGGGAGGGCCCCAAGAGTATTAAGTACCCGCCTTTAAACCGGCAAGTTCCGCCGGCCAATTATCGACAACGGATCGGGAAACGGGATCGAGCGGCATGGCGCGCTTGGTGATGAAATTCGGCGGCACGTCGGTCGGCTCGGTCGACCGGATCAAGAATGTCGCGGCTAAGGTGAAGCGCGAAGTCGAGGCGGGCAACCAGGTTGCCGTGGTCGTCTCGGCCATGTCGGGCGAGACCAACCGCTTGGTCGACCTGTGCAAGCAGATCGACCCGGTGCACGACCAGCGCGAATACGACACCGTGGTCGCCGCTGGCGAGCAGGTCACCACCGGCCTGGTCTCGATCGCCCTGCAGGCCGCGGGCGTGAAGGCGCGTTCGTGGCAGGGCTGGCAGGTGCCGATCCGCACCAACGACATGCATGGCAGGGCCCGCATCGAGGAGATCGACGGTTCGGCGATGCTGAAAGACATGGCAGCCGGCGTGGTGCCGGTGGTGGCAGGCTTCCAGGGCGTCGGCCCGAACCAGCGCATCGCCACCCTGGGGCGTGGCGGCTCGGATACTTCGGCGGTGGCTTTGGCCGCAGCCCTGAAGGCCGATCGCTGCGACATCTATACCGACGTGGATGGGGTCTACACCGCCGATCCGCGCATCGTGAAAAAAGCCCGCAAGCTGGATAAGATCACCTACGAGGAGATGCTCGAGCTGGCCTCCCTCGGCGCCAAGGTGCTGCAGACCCGCTCGGTGGAAATGGCGATGAACCACCGGGTGCGGACCCAGGTTCTGTCGAGCTTTGCCGACCTTCCCGGTACGCTCGTAGTCGATGAGGATGAGATCGTGGAAAAGCAGATTGTTTCCGGCGTCACCTATTCGGCCGATGAGGCGAAAGTCACCCTGATCGGCGTGGCCGATCGGCCGGGCATCGCGGCCAACATTTTCGGCCCGCTGTCGGATGCCGGCATCAATGTCGACATGATCGTCCAGAACATCTCCGAGGACGGCAAGAAGACCGACCTGACCTTCACCATGGGCCGCGGCGATCTCGACCGCGCCGTGCAACTGCTGGAAAAGCAGAAGAGCAGCCTGGGCTGGGCCAAGCTGGTGCCGGACAAGAACGTGATCAAGGTCTCGGTCGTCGGCGTCGGCATGCGCAGCCATGCTGGCGTGGCGCATATCATGTTCAAGGCGCTGGCCGAGAAGAACATCAATATCCTCGCCATCACCACCTCCGAGATCAAGGTCAGCGTGCTGATCAGCGCCGATTACACCGAACTTGCGGTGCGCGCCCTGCACACGGCTTTTGGGCTCGATGCCGAATGAAGGCGGGCCGAATGAAGACGGAGGGCCGATGCGGGGAGGGCACGCCAGACCAGCCGCTCCGGTAATCGCCAGCGGAGAGCGGCCATGATGCCGGGCCGGGCACCACCGCCCGGGCCGCGCGGCCTGCTGCGCCGTCTCCGCGAGGTGATGGCCGAGGCCGGCACGGTCGACGAGCGCCTGGGCCGCGTCGTGCGCAACATTGCCGCCAACATGGTAGCGGAAGTCTGCTCGGTCTATCTGCTGCGCAATGACGAGCTCGAACTCTACGCCACCGAGGGTCTGAATCCCGAGGCCGTGCACAAGACCCGGCTGAAGGTGGGTGAAGGCCTGGTCGGCGACATCGCCGCCAATGCAAGGCCGCTGATGCTGGCCGATGCGCAGAC
>NZ_JANLJJ010000039.1:20964-60600 GCF_029255545.1 Ferrovibrio sp.
AAGACCATCGCCGACGACATCCCCTTCGAGAAGCAGCGGCTGGACGCCGCCGTTGCCTCGATGCGCGACCAGGTCAACAGGATGCTGGAGGCGCCCGACAGCGACATCGTCGGCGAAAGTCGCGACGTGCTGGAAACCTACAAGATGTTCGCCCATGACACCGGCTGGCTGGCCAAGCTGCACCAGGCGGTGGAATCCGGCCTGACGGCAGAGGCCGCCGTGCTGCGCGTGCAGGGCGACACGCGTCACCGCATGCAGGCGATCACCGATCCGTACCTGCGCGAACGCCTGGCCGACCTGGACGATCTGGCCAACCGCCTGCTGCTGCATCTGGCCGGCAAGCCCTATCATTCGGCGGCCGAGAACCTGCCTGACAATGCCATCCTGCTGGCGCGCAGCATGGGGCCGGCGGAGTTGCTGGACTATGACCGCCGCAAGCTGCAGGGCGTGGTGCTGGAGGAAGGTTCCAGCGTCAGCCATGTCGCCATCGTGGCGCGCGCGCTGTCCATTCCGGTGATCGGCGGCGTCGAAGGCGTGATCGCCAAGGTCGAGCCGGGCGATACCGTGGTGGTCGATGGCGACCATGCCCAGGTTTTCGTGCGGCCGGCGCCCGACGTGGTCTCGGCCTTCCATCAGGGCGTCAGCCTGCGCAAGGCGCGGCTAGCGAAATATGCCGCCCAGCGGGACGATCCGCCGGTGACGCGGGACGGCCAGCGCATTGCCATGCTGGTGAATGCCGGCCTGTTGATCGATCTGGGCCATCTGGACGAGACCAATGCCGACGGCATCGGGCTGTATCGCACCGAATTGCAGTTCATGGTGCGGCCGACCATGCCCAAGGCAGAGGCGCAGACCGCGATCTACCGCCGCGTGATCGAGCATGCCGGCGAACGTCCGGTGGTGTTCCGCACGCTGGATATCGGCGGCGACAAGGTGCTGCCCTATCTGGTGAAGTATCCGGAAGAGAACCCGGCCATGGGCTGGCGCGCCATCCGCCTGGCGCTCGATCGCCCGGCCCTGCTGAAGGTGCAGCTGCGCGCCATGCTGGAGGCCGCCGCCGGCCGCAGCCTGCATGTCATGTTCCCGATGATCGCCGAAGTAGATGAATTCCGCCGTGCCCGTCGGCTGCTTGATCGCGAGGTGCAGCGGCTGGTGTCCCTGCGCAAGCCCGTGCCGCTGAAGATCGCGGTGGGCACGATGCTGGAGGTGCCGGCGCTCGCCTGGCAGTTGCCGGCCCTGCTGCCGCTGGTGGATTTCGTCTCGGTCGGCTCGAACGACCTGATGCAGTTCATGTTCGCTGCCGACCGCGGCAATCCGAAATTGGCCGACCGCTACGATCCCATGAGTCCGGCGATGCTCAGCTTCCTGCATTGGGTGGTGCAGCAATGCCACGCGGCGGCCAAGCCGATCACCATGTGTGGAGAGATGGGCAGCCGGCCACTGGAGGCCATGGCCCTGCTTGGGCTCGGTTTCCGGCGCCTGTCCATGCCGGCCAGCGCGGTCGGCCCGGTCAAGGAAATGCTGCGTAGCCTGGATGTTCTCCATTTGGCTGATTTTATGTCTAAGTTGTACGCCTCGCCCGATCACAGCATACGCGCCCAGCTAGAAGAATTTGCCCGGGAAAACGGGGTAATTGTTTGAAATAGCTGGCCTGATCGGTCAATTGCCGTAATATGGCCAGGCGCGAACAAGGGTAGGCAATCCGACATGAATGCCCAGTCCGGCGAACAGGCGGCTGCCGCCGCGACCGTCGTAGCGGATAGCTATGATGGAGTTGGCCATAGCCTGAAGGTGGTGCGTGAGCGGCGTGGTCTCGCCCTTGCGGATGTATCCGCGCGCCTGCGCATCCGCCGTCCCTATCTCGAAGCGATCGAAGCCGGGCGGTTTGCCGAACTGCCTGGCGCGGTCTATGTCAGCGGCTTCCTGCGCCAGTATGCCGAGTTCCTCGGCCTCAATCCCGAACAGGTGCTGAAGACCTATCAGGCCGAGGCCGATGGCCAGGTACAGCGCGTGGTGTTGAATTTCCCGCTGCCGCGTCCCGAAGAGCGTACGCCGCGGCTCTGGCTGGTGATCGGCGCCCTGATCCTGGCGGGCATCGTTTACGCCCTGTGGTACAGGCATCAGGAAACGCTGCGCCTTGGCCAGGACCTGATCCAGGCGGTGCCGGCGCGGCTGGCCGACCTCGTGCCCAGCCCGCAGCCCATTGCGCCTGCGGTTGTCCCGCCGCCTGCTGCGCCACCGCCTTCTGTTGCCCCGGCGCCCGTTGCCTCGCCGGCGCCGCCATCCGTCACACCGCCGGTCGCTACGGCGCCGCAGGCGCCGGCCGAGCAGACCGCCGCCGCTCCGGCCAGCCCCCCGGTTTCCCCGCCGCCCGCTGCCGCGCCGCCGGTGGTAGCTCAGCCTGCTGCCTCCGAAGTTTCACCACCTCCTGTCCAGGTCCAGGCACCAGTTGCCGCGCCCTCGCCGGCCACGCCAGTGCCTGTGGTGAGTGCAGCGGCACCGGCCGCCAGCAGCTTCGGGGCGCCGGAAACGGAGGGAAGCCGCATCCGGGTCGAGGCCACCGGACCGGCCTGGATCCAGGTGCGCGGCCCGAATAACGAGCAGGTTTTCACCCGCCTGCTGAATGCCGGCGAGCGCTATGTGGTGCCGGATCGCGAGGGCCTGACCCTGCTGACTGGCAATGCCGGCGCGGTGCGCATCGTCGTTGATGGCCAGCCGCTGCCGCCCTTTGGCGGCGAGGGCGAGGTCAAGCGCGGCATCCCGCTTGATGCCGAACGCCTGAAATCCGGCGGCCAGGGTTAGCGATTTGGCCTGACGGCAACGTCCCCGCTGGCTTGTCATGGCGGGGTAAAGACGCCATGTTACGCCGCATCCAGCCTCGCCCCTGACAAGCCAGTGGGTGACCAGCCAGCGGCGCGGCGGGTTTAGGCAGCAGCCATGAGCATTCGGCAGCGATGAGCATCCGACCGTATCGTGATATCCAGCGCCGCAAGTCGCGGCAGGTTTTTGTCGGCAAGGTGCCGGTGGGCGGTGGCGCCCCCATCACCGTGCAGACCATGACCAACACGCTGACCTCCGATGCCGTGGCGACGATCGAGCAGATCCGCCGCTGCGAGGAGGCGGGCGCCGATATCGTGCGCGTGTCCTGCCCCGACGAGGATTCGACCCGGGCGCTGAAACAGATCGTGCGCGCCGCGAAGGTGCCGATCGTGGCCGATATCCATTTTCACTATAAACGCGCCATCGAGGCGGCCGAGGCGGGTGCTGCCTGCCTGCGCATCAACCCGGGCAATATCGGCAGCGCGGATCGCGTGCGCGAAGTGGTGAAGGCGGCCAAGGGTCATGGCTGCTCGATGCGCATCGGCGTCAATGCCGGTTCACTGGAAAAGCACCTGCTGGAGAAATACGGCGAGCCCTGTCCGGAAGCCATGGTGGAAAGCGCGCTGGATCACGCGCGCATCCTGGAAGACCATGATTTTCGCGAATTCAAGATCAGCGTGAAGGCCTCCGACGTCTTCCTCGCGGTCGCAGCCTATCAGGGCCTGGCCGAGGCCTGCGACTACCCGCTGCATATCGGCATCACCGAGGCCGGCGGCCAGCGCATCGGCACGGTGAAATCCTCCATCGGTCTCGGCATGCTGCTGTGGTCGGGCATCGGCGACACGTTGCGTGTCTCGCTGTCGGCGCCGCCGGAGGAAGAGGTGCGCGTCGGTTTCGATATTCTGAAGTCGATGAACCTGCGCCATCGCGGCGTGAACGTGATTTCCTGTCCATCCTGTGCGCGGCAGCAGTTCGACGTGATCAAGACCGTCGAAGTGCTGGAGCAGCGCCTGGCCCATATCACCACGCCGATGACCTTGAGCGTGATCGGCTGCGTGGTGAACGGCCCGGGCGAGGCGCGCGAAACCGATATCGGCTTTACCGGCGGCGGCAAGGGCTCGCACCAGGTCTATCTCGCCGGCCAGCCGGCGCACCGGCTGCAGAACGAGGATATCGTCGCGCATCTGGTCAGGCTGGTCGAAGACAAGGCGCGCGAGATCGAGGCCGCCAAAGCTTCAACAGAGTCTGCCGAAGCGGCCGACGCCGCTTCCTAGCTTCCACCTTTCAACGACGGAGACACGCCGTGGCCCAGTTGCAGCCCGTGCGCGGCACGCATGACATTCTGCCCGACGACTATGCGCGGTTCCGCCATGTGGTGGATGTCGCCCGCCAGGCCGCGCTTCTGTTTGGTTATCGCGAGATGGCGACGCCGATTTTCGAATTCACCGAGGTCTTCGCCCGCTCGATGGGCGAAACCTCCGACGTGGTCTCGAAGGAGATGTATTCCTTCACCGACAAGGGCGGCGAGGGGTTGACGCTGCGGCCGGAATACACCGCCGGCATCTGTCGCGCCTTCATTTCCAACGGCCTGCAGCAGCATGTGCCGTTCAAGGCGTTCGCCTGGGGGCCGATGTTCCGTTTCGAGCGGCCGCAGAAGGGGCGCCAGCGCCAGTTCCACCAGATCGACGTCGAGGTGATCGGCGCCGCCGAGCCGCAGGCCGATGTGGAAGTGATCTCGGTGGCGGCCGAAATCCTGCGCCGGCTCGGCATCCTCGATAAATGTGTGCTGGAGCTGAATACCCTGGGCGATCCGGAAAGCCGCGTCGGCTATCGCGAGGCGCTGGTGAGGTATTTCAGCGGCCATGCCGATGCGTTGTCGGAAGACAGCCGCAAGCGGCTGGAGAAGAATCCGCTGCGCATTCTCGATTCCAAGGACGAGGGCGATCGCCGGCTGGTGGCCAATGCGCCGCTGATCCAGGACTATCTCACGCCAGCGGCCAGCGACTTCTTCAAGGCATTGCAGGATGGCCTCGGTGCGGCCGGCGTGCCGTTCAAGGTCAGCCCGCGCCTGGTGCGCGGACTGGATTACTACACGCATACGGCGTTCGAATTCACCACCGACATGCTGGGTGCCCAGGGCACCGTGCTGGCCGGCGGGCGGTATGATGGCCTGATCGAGCAGCTTGGCGGCAAGCCGACGCCGGGCATCGGCTGGGCCGGCGGCATCGAGCGCCTGGTGTTGCTGTCCGACCCGCAGCCGGTGCCGCCGCGCAGCGTCGCCATCATCCCGATCGGCGCCGCCGCCGAGGCCGAGGCCGCGAAACTGGCGGCCGAGCTGCGCCGTGCGGATGTTGCGGTCGAGCTGGCCTATGGCGGCAATGCCGGCAAGCGCTTCAAGCGCGCCGACAAGCTGGGCTGCTTCGCTGCGGTGGTGATCGGCGATGACGAGCTGGCTGGGGGCGTGGTCAAGCTGAAGAACCTGACGAGCGGCGAGGAAACCACGCTGCCGCGCGGCGACCTGCTGGCGAAGCTGAAAGCGTAACATCATGGACGTCGCCGGCCTGCCCGAGGCCAAGCTCGACAAGGTGATCGAGCGCTATGAGATGCTGCAGGCCCAGATGGCGGCCGGGGGCTTGGCCGCCGATGTCTTCGTCAGGCTGTCGAAGGAATATGCCGAGATCGAGCCGCTGGTGCAGGGCATCAACGACTGGCGCCGGCTGCGCCGCGAGGTCGCCGATCTGGCGGCGATGCGCGACGATCCAGCTTCCGACCCGGAGATGCGCAATCTAGCCGAGGCAGAATGGAAGCAGGCCCAGGCGGCCCTGCCCGATGCCGAGCGCCGCGTGCTGGTCATGTTGCTGCCCAGAGACGAGGCCGACGAGAAAAACGCCATCCTGGAAGTGCGCGCCGGCACCGGCGGCGACGAGGCGGCTTTGTTCGCGCGCGACCTGTTCGAGATGTATCGCGGCTATGCCGCCAAGCATGGCTGGCGTTTTGAAGTGGAAAGCATTGCCGATACCGAGCTCGGTGGTTTCCGCGAAGCCATCGCCACCATCTCGGGCCGCAGCGTCTTCGCCCGGCTGAAGTTCGAGTCCGGCGTGCACCGGGTGCAGCGCGTGCCCGATACCGAAACCCAGGGCCGCATTCACACGTCGGCCGCCACTGTCGCGGTACTGCCGGAAGCCGAGGATGTCGATATCGACATCAACGAGAACGACCTGCGCATCGATGTTTACCGTTCCTCGGGCGCCGGCGGTCAGCATGTGAACACGACCGATTCAGCAGTGCGCATCACCCACATCCCATCCGGCATCGTGGTGGCCCAGCAGACCGAGCGGTCGCAGCACAAGAACAAGGCCAAGGCGATGAAACTGCTGCGCGCCAAGCTCTATGAGGCGGAGCGCGAGAAGCTGGCCTCGGCGCGCGCCGCCGACCGCAAGGGGCAGGTCGGCTCGGGCGACCGCTCGGAGCGCATCCGCACCTACAATTTTCCGCAGGGCCGCGTCACCGACCACCGCATCAACCTGACTCTGTACAAGATCGAACAGGTCATGACCGGAGAAGCGCTGGACGAGGTGATCGAGGCGCTGATCGCCGAAGATCAGGCCAGCCGTCTGGCCGAACTGAATGCCTGACATCGCTGGCCTGCTGCTCGATGCAACGCGCCGCCTGAAGCAGGCCGGCATCGAAGGGCCGCGCCAGGATGCCGTGCTGCTGCTCAGCGAAGCCACCGGCCTGACGCCGGATCGCGTGCGCCTTGAGCCGGCTATCGCTGTGGTGCCCGATATCGCCGCGCGTTTCGAAGCCTTGCTGCTGCGTCGTCTCGCCTATGAACCGATCTCGCACATCCTGGGCACGCGCGAATTCTGGAGCCTGCCGTTCCGCGTCACCCGCGATGTGCTGGATCCGCGGCCGGATTCCGAAACGCTGGTCGCCGGCGTGCTGGCCGCGATCCCGGATCGCGGGGCAAAGCTGAAGCTGGTCGATTTCGGTACCGGCTCGGGCTGCCTGCTGCTCAGCCTGTTGCATGAATTGCCCAATGCCTCCGGCCTTGGCGTCGATGCCTCGCCGGCCGCGCTGAAGATCGCGCAGGAGAATGCCGAACGCCTCGGCCTGGCCGCGCGCGCGCGCTTCCGGCACGGCGACTGGGGTGCGGGAATCGAGGAGCGATTCGATATCCTGATCTCCAATCCCCCCTATATCGAAAGCGCCGTGGTGCCGGGATTGGCGCCGGAGGTGGCAACCTACGAGCCGCTGCTGGCGCTGGATGGCGGGGCTGACGGCCTCGCGGCCTATCGCCGCCTGGTGCCCGATCTGGCGCGACTGGCGGCCCCGGGGGCTTTCGTCGCCCTGGAAATCGGACTGGGACAAGATGTCGCAGTATCGGCCCTGCTGGCCGGGGCCGGATTTGCCGGTATTGCCGTGCTGCCCGACCTCGCCGGCATCGGTCGGGTCGTGACCGGGCGGAAATCCCTGTAAATTCCGAGCAAAAAGGGGTTGGCAGCCGCAGTCGCCCCCCTTATCTTGAGAGTCGGGATGACGCGGTCCCAAGGAAGCACGCCCAAGGCATTGATCTCAGGGGTGAGTGGCCCGGGCGTATAAGGCAGGCAGCGTCATCGCCTCTTCGACTGAAACCGGGTGATTGGATTCGATGGAGAGGCCGACTGCATCGCGCGCGCATGTTTCAGCGACGCGATACGGTGCGCAACCAGCCTGATGCGCGATTTGCTGAAACAAGCGAGATGAACCTGTGAACAACAAGAATCGTCAACGTGGCGGCCGGCCCCAGGGCCGGAGGCCGCATGGTGGTGGTGGCGGTGGTGGCGGGGGAATGAACAGTTCCCACCGCAATTTCGACTCCAACGGTCCGGACGTCAAAATCCGCGGCACCGCCAACACCATCTTCGAGCGCTACTGCCAGCTCGCCCGCGATGCCAACGCCTCGGGCGATCGCATCGCGGCGGAGAATTACCTGCAGCATGCTGAGCACTATTACCGCATCATGCTGGCTCAGGGCGTGACGCCGATGCAGCGCGCCAATAATGGCCAGCAGGGGGGGCAACAGCAGCCGCAGGCTCCTCAGCAGGGCGGTCAGCAGCCGCCGCAGCAGCAGGCAGCGCCTACCGTCGATGGCGAGCAGCCTAGCCTGGAAATGGAGTTGGAAGCGGCCCTCGACCCGAATGCCGAGCCCGGCGCGCAGCCGGCCGAGCGCGACGAAGCCGCCGCCTGAACCCACGCCGTTCAAACAAAAAGGCCGCCGGATACCGGCGGCCTTTTTTTGTTTCCAAAGAAACCGGTAACTTCAGTTCCCCGGCGCCGGATCACCCTGTTCGGCCCGGGCCCACAAGGCCTCATCGGCGATGGTGAGTTCGCGGATCGGCAGGGTCTCGGTCTCCGGCACCATCGGCGCCAGGGCGATGTCGATTTCCAGTTCCTTGTCGAGCAGGCCGCGGTCGCCGCCAAGATAGCGTTCAAAGAAGTCGACGGTACGGCTGATGCTGTCTTCCTTGGCGTCGCCACGGAAGGTATGGCCCTGCCCCTTGTAGATCTTCACTTCGTGCTCGGCGCCGATCTCGCCCAGCAGGCTGGCCAGTTCATAGGCGCGGCGCACCGGCACGGTGGCATCGCGGTCGCCATGCAGCACCAGGGTTGGCGGCATGCGGTGCACGCCCCTGCGCTGCACTTCCGACGGCATCGCCCCCACCACGTTCACCACGGCCTGGATGCGTTGGTCGCGGCTGCCCAGGCTCAGGGCATGGAAACCGCCCAGCGACAGACCAAACACGCCGATACGCTCGGCATCGACATAGGCCTGCTTGGAAACATACGAGACGGCCTCGGCAATCACGCGCTCACGCTCGTCATGCAACGTCGGGGCGGCCTTGCGGGCCTGCGGGATGCCGTCGAAATAATGGATCACGAAAGCGGTGATGCCGCGCTCGGCCAAAGCCTTGGCCTGCGGATAGAACAGTGAGCCGTCGCCCAGGCCATGGGCACCGTGCAGGATCAGCACGGCAGGGGCGCGGCCATCCGGGCCCAGCATGTCGGTTTCGGCCTTCACCACGTCGACCCGCACGCGACGGCCGTCGATGTTGAAGCCGTTTGTATTCTCGGCTTCCGCCGCGCGGCGCGCGCCTTCGGCGGATTTCTGGCGGCGCGGGGTCAGCTTCGCCGGCTTGGCATCGGGCTTCGGCGTCACGGCGGCTTTGGCGTGGCCGGCGCGTGGCTGGGCCTGCGCGGCGCCGGGAACCACGACAGGGGCCATGGCGACACTGCCTAGAATCAGCGCAAGCGCAGAAACGCGGCAAAAGCGGCGCAGGGCGGCTTCCACCAGCGGCTTGGCATTCAGCAGTGTCGTGGCGTTGCCCCCGGCCATCGATCCCCCGTTAAGCCTTTGTTGAACCTTTTGGCGGGTCTGGCCCGCCGAGCTGTTACGAGTTGTAACAAGGCCCGGCGGGGCTTGTCCACCCTTGATTCTCAGGCGGTTCTGCCGGTTTTTCAGGAAAATCATAGGGTTGTTACATTTTTTCGGCCCGCTTGACGCTTCCGGGGCACCTTCTTACCTTTATCCGCCTCTGCTGGAGTCGCCTGATCAGGCTGCTCCCGGCACTCCCCATCCCAACGAGGATTCCCGCATGTCCGCGCCCACCAAAGTTACCGATGCCTCCTTCGAGAGCGACGTCCTCAAGTCTTCCAATGCCGTGCTGGTCGACTTCTGGGCCGAATGGTGCGGTCCCTGCAAACAGATCGCGCCCGCCCTGGACGAGATCGCCGGCGAGATGGCCGGCAAGCTGACCATCGCCAAGGTCAATATCGACGAGAACCCGATGACGCCGTCGAAATTCGGCGTACGCGGCATTCCGACCCTGATCCTGTTCAAGGACGGCAAGCCGGTGTCCACCAAGGTCGGCTCGATGCCCAAGAGCCGCATCCTGGAGTGGATCAACTCGGCGATTTAAGCATTTTCCGCTAACACCCGGCCCGCGAGATACAGCGAGCCGGTGATGATCACCCGGGCCGGTGCCGTCGAGGCATCGGCCCGGATCATATCTGCGATCTGCCGCATTGCGGTTTCGGCGCTCCCTGCTGACATGGCCTGAAGCCCGACGCTGCGCGCCGCAGCCGCCAGGTCTTCGGCCGACAGCGAATTCGCCTCGCCCGGAATGCTGATGCAGCATGCCGCCCGCATCAGCGGCGCCAGCGGCCGCAGCAGGCCGGCGGCATCCTTGGTGTTCAGCATGCCGGCCAGCAGCCAGGTTGGTTTCCGGGGCAGGGTTCGCAGCGTTTCGGCCAGGGCCACGCCGGCCATGGCGTTATGGGCGCCATCCAGCCACAACTCGGTGTCCGGCGGCAGCAGATCGACCAGCGGGCCTTTGTCCAGACGCTGCATGCGGGCTGGCCAATTTACCTCGCGCAGGCCGCGGGCGATGGCGGCTGTCGGAATCTCGAAGCCGGCCAGATTGCGCGCGCAGGCCACCGCCATGCCGGCATTGACGATCTGGTGCGCGCCCAGCAGGGCGGGGCGGGGCAGGTCGAGGTCCTGATCGCCCTGTCGCCACAGCATGCCGTCGGCGGTTTCGCGCACGATCCACTCGTGGCCGTGGCGGATCAGCGGCGCGCCGCAGGCCGCCGCCCGTGCTGCGATCACCGCCATCGCTTCATCGGGTTGCGGCCCGACCACGCAGGACACACCAGGCTTGATGATGCCGGCCTTGGCTTCGGCGATTTTCGTGATGGTGTCGCCCAGGAAGGCGACATGGTCGATGCCGATCGGCGTGATCGCGGTAAGTCGCGGCTGCGGGATCACGTTGGTGGTGTCGGCGATGCCGCCCAAACCGGTTTCCAGCAGCACCAGATCGGCCGGTGTTTCGGCGAAGGCCAGATAGGCGGCCGCCGTGGTGATCTCGAAAAAGGTGATCGGCTGACCGGCATTGACGTGTTCACAATGTTCCAGCAGGGCGATCAGCCTGTCGTCGTCGATCAGGCGGCCAGCCAACCGGATACGCTCGTTGAACCGCACCAGATGCGGCGAGGTATAGGCATGCACGCGATAGCCGGCCGCCTCGGCCATGGCGCGCAGGAAGGCGGTGGTCGATCCCTTGCCCTTGCTGCCGGCCACGTGAAAGACCGGCGGCAGCGCCAGATGCGGATCGCCCAGCCGAGCCAGCAGGGCGCGGATGCGCTCCAGCGACAGATCGATCGCCTTGGGGTGCAGCGCCATCAGGCGCTGCAGGATGGCCCCGAGATGATCTTCCTTGGGGTCAGCGGGCGCGGGGCGCGGGGGCGCCATGCGGAATCTCACCGGTCGGCGGGATTTCCAGGCCCGGCCGCGGCAGCGACACCACATCGGCCTTCGGCGCCGGATCGAGCAGCAGGCTGACGATGCGGCCCAGCGTGTCGCGCATCTCGCGGCGATGCACCACCATGTCCAGCATGCCATGCTCCAGCAGGTATTCGGCGCGCTGGAACCCCTCGGGCAGGGTCTCGCGGATGGTCTGCTCGATCACGCGCGGACCGGCGAAACCGATCAGAGCGCCCGGCTCGGCGATCTGGATGTCGCCCAGCATGGCATAAGACGCGGTGACGCCACCGGTGGTCGGATCGGTCAGCACCACGATGAAGGGCAGATGCGCCTCGCGCAGGCGCTGCACCGCGATCACGGTGCGCGGCATCTGCATCAGGCTCAGGATTCCTTCCTGCATGCGGGCGCCGCCGGCGGCCGCGAACAGGATCAGCGCGGCGCGCTGGGTGATCGCCAGGTTGGCGGCGGCGATCAGCGCCTCGCCGGTGGCCATGCCCATCGAGCCGCCCATGAAGGCGAAGTTCTGCACGGCGATCACGGTATCCTGCTCATGCAGGGTGCCATGGGCAACGGCGAAGGCATCGCGCTGGCCGGTCTTGGCGCGGGCATCTTTCAGACGGTCGGGGTATTTCTTGGAATCGCGGAAATGCAGCGGGTCCTGCAGCACGTCGGGCAATTCGATGGTCTGGTATTCGCCCTTGTCGAACAGCGCGGCGAAACGCTCCTTCGGCCCGATGCGCAGATGGTGGTCGCATTTCGGGCAGACATGCTGATTCTCTTCCAGTTCCTTGGCATAGATCATCTGCCCGCAGCTCGGGCATTTCTTCCAAAGATTGTCCGGCGTGTCTTTCTTGGTGCGGGTGATCTCGCGGATCTTGGGCAGGACGGTACGGGTCAACCAGTTCATGGCGATGCTCCTTAAACCTTCAGGCGGCGGCCTTGGCGACGCCGCGGATGGCCTTGCTCAGGTCGCGCACCAGGGCCAGCACATGGTCGGCCGGGTCGATGCCCTTGATCTGGGCCTCCGCCACGCGTTCCACAAGGGCGGTACCGACCACGGCGGCATCGGCCACCCTGGCAATCTCGGCGGCGCGCTTGCCGTCACGGATGCCGAACCCGACGGCGACGGGGATTTTCGTGTGCTTCTTGATACGCGCCACCGCCTTGCCCACCGCATCCGGGTCGGCCGCGGCCGCGCCGGTGATGCCGGCGATCGAGACGTAGTAGAGGAAGCCCGAGGTATTGGCCAGCACGGCGGGCAGGCGCTGCTCGTCGGTGGTCGGCGTCGCCAGGCGGATGAAATGGATGCCGGCCTTTACGGCGGGAAGGCAGAGCTCGTCGTCCTCTTCCGGCGGCAGGTCGACCACGATCAGGCCGTCGACGCCAGCTGCCTTGGCATCGACCAGGAACCGGTCGACGCCATAGGCCGAAATGGGGTTGAAATAGCCCATCAGCACGATCGGCGTGTCGTTGTCCTTCTGGCGGAAGTCGCGCACCAGCTTCAGCGTCATCTGCATGCTGGCGCCCTTGGCCAAGGCGCGCAGGCCGGCGGCCTCGATGGAGGGACCATCGGCCATCGGATCGCTGAAGGGCATGCCGAGTTCGATCACATCGGCGCCGGCGGCGGGCAAGCCGGCCAGCAGGCGGGCGCAGGTCTCGTGATCCGGATCGCCGGCGGTGATGAAGGTGACGAAGCCGGCACGGCCTTCGGCCCTCAGCGCGGCAAAGCGTTTGTCGATGCGGCTCACAGCTTCACCCCCAGCGCCTTGGCAACGGTGTAGATATCCTTGTCGCCGCGGCCCGACAGGCAGACCGCCATCAGGTGGTCTTTTGGCAGCTTCGGCGCCAGCTTGATCACATGGGCCAGCGCATGGCTCGATTCCAGCGCCGGGATGATGCCCTCCAGCCGCGAGCAGAGCTGGAAGGCATCGAGCGCTTCCTTGTCCGTGGCCGAGACGTAGTTGGCGCGACCGACATCATGCAGCCAGGCATGCTCCGGGCCGATGCCGGGATAATCCAGGCCGGCGGAAATGGTGTGCGCCTCGGTGATCTGGCCGTCGGCATCCTGCAGCAGATAGGTGCGGTTGCCATGCAGCACGCCGGGCACGCCCTTGGCCAATGATGCGGCATGGCGCGTGGTCTCAAGCCCTTCGCCGGCCGCCTCGACAGCATAGATCTGCACGTCCTTGTCGTCGAGGAAGGGGTGGAACAGGCCCATCGCATTCGAGCCGCCGCCGATGCAGGCGACCAGGCTGTCGGGGATGCGGCCTTCCTTTTCCATCATCTGGACGCGGGTTTCCTCGCCGATCACCGACTGGAAGTCGCGCACCAGCATCGGATAGGGATGTGGGCCGGCCACGGTGCCGATGATGTAGAAGGTGTCGTGCACGTTGGTGACCCAGTCGCGCAGGGCCTCGTTCATCGCATCCTTCAGCGTGCGCGAGCCGGATTTCACCGCGCGCACCTCGGCGCCGAGCAGCTTCATGCGGAACACGTTGGGCTGCTGGCGCTCGATATCGACTTCGCCCATGTAGATCACGCAGGGCAGGCCGAAACGCGCCGCCACGGTGGCGGTGGCCACGCCATGCTGGCCGGCGCCGGTTTCGGCGATGATGCGCGTCTTGCCCATGCGCTTGGCCAGCAGGATCTGGCCGATGCAGTTGTTGATCTTGTGCGCGCCGGTGTGGTTCAGCTCCTCGCGCTTGAAATAGATCTTGGCGCCGCCGAGATGCTTGGTGAACGGCTCGGCGTAATAGAGCGGGCTGGGCCGGCCGACGTAATCCTTCAGCAGGTAGTCCATCTCGGCCCTGAAGGCCGGATCGCTCTTGGCGGCGGCGTAATGCTTTTCCAGGTCGAGGATCAGCGGCATCAGCGTCTCGGCGACGAAACGCCCGCCGAACTTGCCGAAATGGCCCTTTTCATCGGGGCCGGAGCGATAGGAATTCAGCATGGTCATCGGTTCGGTCCTGAAAAAGCGTCAGAGGCGGCGGGCGGCGTCGAGGAAGGCGCGGATCCTGGCCGGATCCTTCTTCCCCGGGGCGCTTTCCACCCCCGATGATACGTCGACGGCACTGGCGCCGGATTGCTCCACCGCCAAAGAAATATTCTCCGGCGTCAGGCCACCCGAGAGCAGCCAGGGCCGGTTGAACTTCGCGCCCTGCAGGATGCTCCAGTCAAAGCTGGCGGCGTTGCCGCCCGGCCGGGTGGCGCCCTTGGGCGGGGCGGCATCGAACATCAGCCAGTCCACCACATCCTCATAGGCCCTGGCCGCCTTCAGGTCGGCCCTGGTCGAGACCTTGATCGCCTTGATGATCGGCAGGCCGAAATAGATGCTGATGGCGCGGCAGCGTTCCGGCGTCTCGTCGCCATGCAGCTGCAAAAGGTCGAGCCGCGCCCTGGCCAGGATTTTGTCGAGGAAATCGGTTTCCGGATCGACGAAGACGCCGACGCGGTCGATCCCTGACGGCACGTCGCGCAACAGTTCTTCCGCCTGCTCGGCCGAAAGGTTGCGCGGCGAGGCCGGAAAGAACACGAAGCCCAGCATGTCGGCGCCGTGCTGCACGGCGGTCTCCACGGCGGCGGCATCGGTCAGGCCGCAGATCTTGGTCAGCACCGGCATGGTTACACGGCCACCGTTTCGCGCAGTTCCTGCGCGATGGCCCTGGCGCTGGCCTCGGGGCTGTCGGCCTCGGTGATCGGCCGGCCGATCACCAGATGGTCGGCGCCGAGCCTGAAGGCCTCGCCCGGCGTCATCACGCGTTTCTGGTCGCCAGCCGCCGAACCTTTCGGCCGGATGCCCGGCACCACCAGCTTGAAATCGGGGCCGCAGGCCTGGCGCAGCATCTCGATTTCGGTGGCGGCGCAGATCACGCCATCGGCGCCGTTCTCCTGCGCCAGTTTGGCCAGCCGCACCACATAGGCGCTGACGTCCTCGGTCACGCCAATCGCGCGCAGGTCGGCGGTATCCAGCGAGGTCAGCGCGGTGACCGCCAGGATCATCGGCTTCTGCTTGGCGGCGCGCGCGGCCTCGACGGCGGCGCGGATCATCGCCGGCCCGCCTGAGGCATGCACGGTGAGCATCATCGGGCCCATGGCGGCGGCGGCCGAGCGCACCGCGCCGGCCACGGTGTTGGGAATGTCGTGGAATTTCAGGTCGAGGAACAGCGGCGTGCCCTGGGGCAGGATGGCGCGGACCTCGGCGGGGCCGTGGGCGGTGAAGAATTCCTTGCCCAGCTTGACCCCGAAACCGGCGGCGGCGGCGGCACGGGCGCAGCGGGTGGCGAAGGCCAGTTCGATGGTGTCGATGGCGCAGAAGACGGGGGCGATGCGGCCCGGATTGGCTGTCTGAGGCATGGGCCGGGCTTATAGCGGAAACTGCCGGCCAAGTCTCCCCTTTGCCGCGTGGCCGGGCTATGCTGGCGGCCATGAAAACCCGGAAATTTACCTTTTCTGCCATGGGGCTGGCCGCGACCCTGGCCTGCGCCGCCCCGGCCGCCAGCGCTGATCATGCCAGCATCCTGATGTACCACCGCTTCGGCGAGAATACCGTGCCGAGCACCAACATCCGGCTGGAGCAGTTCGACGCCCATATCGCCGAGCTGACCTCGGGCAAATACCACGTGCTGCCGCTGCCCGAGATCGTGGCCATGCTGAAAGCCGGGCAGGCGCTGCCCGACCGCGCGGTCGCGATCACCGCCGACGACGCCTATGTCTCGGCCCTCACCGAGGGCTGGCCGCGCCTGAAGAAAGCCGGCCTGCCGTTCACGCTGTTCGTCGCCACCGAGCCGGTGACCTCGAAGCTGCGCGGTTATCTGACCTGGGACCAGATCCGGCAGCTCAAGAAAGAGGGCGTCACCATTGGCGCCCACAGCCACCGCCATCCCTCGCTGCCGGGCTTAAGCCCGGAAAAAGCCCGCGAGGACCTGGAAACCTCGATGCGTCTGTTCGAGCAGGAACTGGGCGAAAAACCCGCCCTGTTCGCTTATCCCTTCGGCGAATGGGATGCCATGTCGCTCAAGCTGGTGAAGGACATGGGCTACAGTGTCGCCTTCGGCCAGCATTCCGGCATCGCCCACTCAAAACACGACATGTTCTGGCTGCCGCGGTTTCCGATGAACGAAAGCTTTGGCAGCGTCGAGCGCGTGCGCCAGGCGCTGAATGCCCTGCCGCTGCCGGTCAGCGACGTCGAGCCGGCCGACGTGCTGGTGAAGCTGGGCCAGACGCCCAACCCGCCGACGCTGCGCTTCACGGTGGCGCCGGGCATCGAGCGGCTGAACCAGATGGTCTGCTATACCGGCCAGGGCAAACCGATCCAGCCCAGGACGGTGAGTGGCGCCGAACGCCGTTATGAACTGAAGCCGCCCGAGGCCTTCGCCCCGCCGCGCGACCGTATCAGTTGCACGCTGCCGTCGGCCGAACAGGGCCGCTTCCGCTGGTTTGGCATCCAGTTCACGGTGATGAAGTAGCGGTTTGTTGCCCCGGTTCCGGCTAACGCATTGATTGGAAAAGGCCGGATTCGACCCGGCTGAAGCCGGTTGGCGACCAATGCCGGCCCGTTGGCGGCCAGTTCGATCCAAGTGATGGCCAATTGAAGCCAGTTGGATGCCAATTCGATCCCGTTCGATCCGATTGGATCCCATTCGATCCCATGGGCGGCCGGGGCAGTGTGCAGATTCACGATGGGCAAGAACGGATAATCTGGAACATATAGGAAACATTTTCCTTACGACTAGAGGTCATCACTCCGCAAGATTTATCAAACCGGCCTCTGCTAGCGTTCGTCTCAGTCACTCACCGCCGAGGCCGTCATGTCCGTGTCCCCGCCATCCGAGTCCACCAGCCAGGCCGGTTACGTCCGCCGCTTCACCCGCGTCGTGGAATACATCTACGCCCATCTGGATGAGGCGCCCGACCTCAACACCCTGGCCGATGTGGCCGCGCTCTCGCCCTGGCACTGGCACCGCACCTGGCAGGCGGTCTATGGCGAGTCCGTCGTCAACACCGTGAAACGCCTGCGGCTGCAACGCGCCGCCGCCGACCTGGCCCATACCGACATGGCGCTGGACGCCATCTGGCCGCGCGCCGGTTATGGCAGCCTGGCGGCCTTCACCCGCGCCTTCCGCGATGCCTATGGCCTGCCGCCGGCGGAATTCCGCAAGGCGGGCAGCCATACCCGCTTTGCCATGCTCAATGCCCCGAAAGGATTTTCGCTTATGCATGACGTCGCGATCAAAACCCTGCCGCCTGTTTCGCTGGCCGTGATCCCGCACAAGGGTTCGTACATGGAAATCGGCAAGGCCTTCGAGATGCTGTTCGGCACGCTGGGGGCGCGGAATCTTCTCAGGCCGGACCTGTGCATGAAGGGCCTGTTCTATTCCGATCCGACCGCGGTGCCCGAGGCCGAGCTGCGATCGGCCGCCGCCATCGTGCTCCCCGACGCGCAATTCCCCGTCGAGGCGCCGTTGCAGCGCGCCGAACTGCGCGGCGGCGAGTATGCCGTGCTGCGCCACAAGGGGCCGTATTCCGGCATGAAGGCGGCCTATGACTGGCTGTTCGGCGAGTGGCTGGTGAAATCGGGCCGCGAGGCCGCCGATGCGCCGGTGTTTGAGGATTACCTCAACAACCCGCGCGAAGTGCCGCCCACCGAGCTGCTCACCGATATCTGTTTGCCGCTGAAGTGACCGCAGCATCCTATGCTGCGGTCACCCCGGGCTTTTGACCTGGGGTCTCATTGAGAGACGTGGTGAATGAAATGGGATGCCGGCCCGGGAAAACTCTCTGGGGCTGGCAGGACGTCAGGAGAGTGAAAACCATGCCGACATCCTGGACCGACAAATTGCGCAACGGCCGGCCGCACCAGGTGAAGCGCGTGCCGATCGATATCGCCGGCATGAAGGCGGGGCAGGTGATGCTGGTGCCCTCGCCGCAACTGGTGGACGGCTTCATCCGCCGCTTGCCGAAAGGCCGTGGCATGGCGCTGCCGGAGCTGCGCCTGGCGATGGCGCGGCGCCATCGCGCCGAAGTGACCTGCCCGATCACCATGGGCTTCCAGTTGCGCATCGTGGCCGAGGCGGCCTGGGAGATGCATAACGCCGGCGCGAAGCCGGCCGACCTGGCGCCGGTCTGGCGCGTGCTGGACGATGCGTCGCCCACCCTGAAGAAACTGTCGCGGCCCGCGATCGCCTTCATGCGCGAATGCCGGCGCCGGGAAGGCTTGCCAGCACGGCCACCCGACGCGCTATAGTGCCGACACCGCCGCCGGTCCAGGCAGCGCGGCCCCGCCTACATACATCATATCCCCATACATCATATTTTGGAGAGTCGTATGGAGTTCCGCACGGCAAGTGAACTCGTTGCCGCCCTGCGCGCGCGACAGGTTTCCGCCCTTGAGCTGGCCGAACAGGCCATCGCCTGCATCGAGCGCGAGGACACCCGCCTGAATGCCATCCCGGTGCGCGATTTCGAGCGCGCTCGCCAGGCCGCGAAAGCGGCCGATGCGGCGCTGGCGAAAGGCGAGGGTGGCGCGTTGCTCGGTCTCCCGATGACGGTGAAGGAGAGCTTCAACATCGCCGGCCTGCCGACCACCTGGGGCATCCCGAACACGGCCCAGATTCCGGTGACGCAGGATGCCGTGGCGGTGGCGCGGCTGAAGGCGGCCGGCGCCGTGATGCTGGGCAAGAGCAACGTCTCGATGGTGCTGGCCGACTGGCAGGCCACCAACCCGGTCTATGGCACAACCAACAATCCCTGGGACGTGACGCGCACGTCGGGTGGCTCGTCGGGCGGCGCGGCCGCGGCTTTGGCGGCTGGTTTCGTGGCGCTGGAGCTGGGCTCCGATCTGGGCGGCTCGCTGCGCATTCCGGCGCATTTCTGCGGCGTCCATGCGCATAAGCCGACGCTGGGCCTGGTGCCGATGCGTGGTCATGCGCCGCCGGGCATTCCCGTGTTGTCGGTGGCGCCGAATCACGGCCTGCCGGTGGTGGGGCCGATGGCGCGCTCGGCCGCCGATCTCATGCTGGCGCTCGACGTGCTGGCCGGGCCCGACGAGGCCGAGGCCATCGCCTATGAGCTGCGCCTGCCGCCGCCGCGCCATGCGACGCTGAAGGATTTCCGCGTGCTGGTGATCGACGCGCATCCCGATGCGCCGACCGATGCCGCCATAGGCGCGGCGATCGCGGACCTGGCCACGAAGCTGGAAGGCGCGGGCTGCCATGTCGGCCGCTCCAGCGCGGCCCTGCCCGATCTGTCGCTGGTCGGCAGCACGTATCTGCGCATGGTGATGGCCTTCATGGGCGCCAACATGCCCGAGCCGGACTACGTGGCGGCGAAGGCGCGTGCCGCCGGCATCCCCGAAGCGGCCGCCGACCGTGCCAGCGTCTCGGCGCTGAGCGTGGTGGCGAGCCATCGCGCCTGGATGCAGGCGGGCAACATGCGGCTGGCGCTGATGCACCAGTGGCGCGACTTCTTCCGCGACTGGGACATCCTGCTCTGTCCGGTTTCGCCGGTGGCCGCTTTCCCGCATGACCAGCGGGCCTGGGAAGAGCGCATCATCACCGTGAATGGCAAGCCCGCGCGTTACGGCGACCAGTTCCAGTGGCCGGGCCTCGCCACGCTCGGCGGCCTGCCGGCCACCGCGCTGCCGGCGGGATTCTCGCAGGATGGCCTGCCGGTCGGCGTGCAGGTGATTGGCCCTTATCTGGAAGACCGCACGCCAATCCAGTTCGCCATGCTGGTGGAACAGGCCTTCGGCGGCTTCAAACCGCCGCCGCAACTGGCGCCGGCATTGCGGCAGGAAATTCCGGCTTGACGCATCCGGCCGCGACGCTTACCGTCGCGGCCACCATGCAGAGCATTATTCTCACCGTAGTCACCATTAAGGTTACCGCCACCGGCGGGGAGCCCAGGTGTCGCGCGTGAGCAGATAACGCATCGCAACCACCCAGGGGCCCCGCCGGAAACGACGGGGCCCCGGTCGTTTCAGGGTCCCGTCGCTGCCCGGCCGCTCCGCAGATGAAGGAGTTTTCGCCGTGAATCAGAGTATGGACGCCTACGATCACCGGGTGCTGGGCACCAAGCTCGACCTGTTCCACCAGCAGGAGGAAGGGCCGGGCATGGTGTTCTGGCACCCGCGCGGCTTCGCGCTGTATCGCGTGGTGGAGGATTATATCCGCCGCCGCATGCGCGAGGCCGGCTTCCTGGAAATCCGCACGCCGCAGCTGCTCAGCTATTCGCTGTGGGAACAGAGCGGCCATGCCGAGAAATTCGCCAACGAAATGTACCGGGTCAATTCCGGGAACCGGCCCTATGCGCTGAAGCCCATGAGCTGCCCCGGTCATGTGCAGGTGTTCAACAAGACGCTGCGCTCGGTGCATGACCTGCCTTTGCGCTACTGCGAATTCGGCGCCTGCCACCGCGACGAGCCCTCGGGCGCCTTGCAGGGCCTGATGCGCACGCGCAGCTTCGTGCAGGACGATGCGCATATCTTCTGCACGGAGGCGCAGATCGAGGCCGAAGTGCAGCATTTCTGCGAATTGCTGCGCGGCATCTACAGCGATTTCGGTTTCGGCGCGCCGTTGGTGTTTTTTGCGACAAGGCCGGCGAAGCGGGCGGGCGACGATGCCACCTGGGACCGCGCCGAGGCAGCCCTGGTGGTGGCGGCGCGCAAGGCCGGGCTGGATTTCGCCATCCGCAACGGCGAGGGCGCCTTCTACGGGCCGAAGCTGGAATTCCATCTGCGCGACAGCCATGGCCGCAGCTGGCAATGCGGCACGGTGCAGCTCGATTTCGTGATGCCTGAGCGCCTGGGCGTGGAGTATGTCGGCAGCGATAACGGGCGGCAGCGACCGGTGCTGATCCATCATGCCGTGCTGGGCAGCCTGGAACGGTTCATCGGCATGCTGCTGGAGCATTACAGGGGCGCGTTGCCCTTGTGGCTGGCGCCCGAGCAACTTGTCGTGGCCAATGTGACCGATGCCCATGCCGGCTATGCCCGCAAGGCCGCCGCCACCCTGGGCCGCGAAGGCTATCGCGTTGCGGTCGACAGCCGGCCGGAGCGGTTGAGCCGCAAGATCGCCGAGGCGCATGACCAGGGCGTGCCGCTGGTGGCGGTGGCTGGCGAGCGCGAGGCGGAACGCGGCTCGCTCAGCTTACGCTGGCGCGGCGGCCGGCAGATGGAGCTGCCGATCGCCGAAGCCGCGCGGCGTCTGCGGCATGAGGCGTTCCGGTGAGCGCCGTCACCCTGCATCTTCCCACCCTGCATCTCCTCTGTGGCAAGATCGCGGCCGGCAAGTCGACGCTGGCGGCGAATCTTGCCGCACAGGCCGGCACGGTGCTGATCGGCGAGGATGCCTGGCTGGCGCGGCTCTATCCGGATGAGATTCTCACCGTGACCGATTACAGGCGCTGCGCCGCCCGGCTGCGCGAGGCCATGGCGCCGCATGTTGAAAATCTGCTGGGCTGCGGCCTGTCGGTGGTGCTCGATTTTCCGGCCAACACGCGGGCGAGTCGGGCCTGGATGCGCGGCATTATCGCGCGTTCGGGCACGGCCCACCTGCTGCATTTCCTGGACGTGCCGGACGAAATCTGCCGTGCACGCCTGCATCGCCGTAATGCCGCCGGCGGCCACGACTTCGCCGCCGGCGATGCCGAGTTCGATATCATCACCAGTTATTTCGAGGCGCCAACCAGAGACGAAGGTTTCAACATCCGGTGCTACACCGCAGGCTGATGCCTCAGAACGAATAGCCGAACACGATCTGGCCGAGATAGGTCTTGCGGTCATTCGCATCCGTGCTGCCGAGCGCCTGGCGGCGGCCGTCGCCGGCTTTCGCCGCGCCGAGGATGCTGGTGACGCTCAGGCCCGGCACCGGGGTATCCCACTGGGCATAGACGTTCAGCTCGGTCAGCAGGTCGTCGGAGGTGACGCCGTTGGCGGTATCGGGCTTGTCGTAGAAATGGCGATAGAACAGCGCGCCGACGGCAAGCTCTTCCATCGGCTGCAGCGCCACATGGGTCATGTGGCTGTTCAGGTTGGAATTGCCGCCGGGCGTGTAGCGCGTGTAGATCTCGCCCAGGTCCCAGGTGCCGAAGCCGCGCGCGCCGCCGCCGGTGTAGAGCGAATCCCAGGCGGTGTTGCGGCCGTCATTGGAATTGTTGTCGCCGCTGAAATGGGCATAACGGTAGCTGACCCGCGGCGTCCAGGGCAGGCCTGAGAAACTGTATTGCGGCTCGACATACCAGGCCTGCGCCCGGCTCTTGCGGCCGGTCTCGTCATTACGCTGCAGGCCGAGCTCGGAATAGAGCGCGAAATCCCGGAAAGCCTCGCCCAGGCTGCTCAAGAGCGCGCCGCCGGCCCGCAGGGCATAGACATCCAGCCCGTCGCGGTTGGCCGAGACGCCGGTATCCGCCTCGTAGACGGTGAGCGCGGTGAAGCCGACATACCATTGCCGCTCCTCGTATTCGAAACGGCCATGATCCTTGTGGCTGGAGGCGAACCATTCGATGTTGCCGCCATAGAGGCTGGTGGCGGCGGCATCGCCGGCGCGCATGAAGCGCTGGTCGACATTGCCTTCGAGATGGAAGAGGTCGGCGCGCACCGGCTCGGTGTTCAGCTTGAGGATCGCGGTGCGGTCGAAGCTGGCGCGCGGGCCCATCACATAGGCGGCGCGGCGCTGGCCTTCCGCCGTGCCGTCGACCAGCAGGAAGCCGTCGCCGACGGAAAACGGCTGGCGGCCGGCCGAGATGTCGATGGCATCCTCGCCCAACGAGGCGAAGGTCAGGCCGGATTTCCAGCCCAGATAGGCGTCCTCGACGCCGAGCGCCTCGGGCTGGTCGCTGGTCGAGGAATTGCGCTGCGCGTCGCCCTGGCCGCGCGTGGCGCTGCCGAGCAGCTTGAAGCCGCCATAGACGCTGCTGTCGCCGGCATGCCAGTCGGCGGCGAGGCCTGGCGCGATGAAGCCCTCGCTCCAGGCGCGGCCGCCGGCGCGCTCATCGCTGCGATACGACAGGCTGCCCAGGCCATGCTGGGCATTGGCGACGCTGAACAGGCCGAAGCCGGCATCCAGCGTCAGGGTCAGGTCGAGGTCACCGATGCTGTGGGTGAGGCCACGCTTGTCGTGGTCGTCTTCGGCATGGACAGGCAGGGCGACGAAGGCAAACAGGGCGGCGGCAGTGCAAAGGAGGCGGTTGCGCAAGATGGGATCCCCAAAATTTCTCAGGCTTGGCAGCCGGTTGCTGGTCAGCATGGGCCGCATGTTTGTTATAATATAACAATAAGACGCTGGCCGCAACGCCCACGGGCCGGTTGTCCGGGCCGGCGGTATCGACTAGAACCGCAGCCACTTGCCGGAATCCATGATCAAGGAGACAGCCATGCGTCCGAGCGGCCGCAAAGCCGACCAGTTGCGCCCGATCCGCCTGGAGCCGGGCTTCGCCAAATACGCCGAAGGCTCCTGCCTGGTGAAATTCGGCGAGACCCATGTGCTCTGCGCCGCCACGGTGGAAGAGAAGGTGCCGCCGTTCCTGCGCAATACCGGCCGCGGCTGGGTGACGGCGGAATACGGCATGCTGCCGCGCTCCACGCACAGCCGCACCGAACGCGAAGCCTCGCGCGGCAAGCAGTCGGGCCGCACCCAGGAAATCCAGCGCCTGGTCGGGCGCTCCCTGCGCGCCGTCACCAACCTGTCGGGCTTCGGCGAGCGGCAGATCCGGCTTGATTGCGACGTGCTGCAGGCCGATGGCGGCACGCGCACCGCGGCGATCACCGGCTCCTGGGTGGCGCTGCATCTCGCCTTTACCGGACTGGTAAAATCCGGCGCGATCGCGCAGATTCCGCTGATCGGCCAGGTCGGCGCGGTGAGCTGCGGCCTGTGCGACGGCCAGCCGGTGCTCGATCTCGATTACGCCGAGGATTCAACCGCGCAGGCCGATGCCAATTTCGTCCTCACCGATACCGGCGCCATCGTGGAAGTGCAGGGCACGGCCGAGAAGGACCCGTTCTCGGAAGAGCAGTTCGCCGCCATGCTGAAGCTGGCCAAGAGTGGCATCACCGAGCTGATGGCCCTGCAGCGGCAGGCCATCGGGAAATAAGCCCCATGTCTCGACGGCATTTCGATGGCGGCCGGCTGGTGATCGCCAGCCACAATGCCGGCAAGCTGCGCGAAATCGCCGACCTGCTGGCGCCCTATGCCGTGCAGGCGATCTCGGCCGGCGAGCTTGGCCTGCCCGAGCCGGACGAGACCGGCGAGACCTTCGTGGCCAATGCCGAGCTGAAGGCGCTGGCCTCGGCGCGCGGCGCCAACCTGCCGGCCCTGGCCGATGATTCCGGCATGAGCGTCAACGCGCTGGATGGCGCGCCGGGCATCTATTCGGCGCGCTGGGCCGGACCGAAGAAGGATTTCAACCACGCGATGGACAAGGTGTGGCGCGCCGTGCAGGAAAAGGGCGTCGAGCCGCCCTTCCGTGCCCAGTTCGTCTGCGCCCTGTCGCTCGCCTGGCCCGATGGCCATGTGGAAAGCTTCGAGGGCGTGGTGCATGGCCGGCTGGTCTGGCCGCCGCGCGGCACATTCGGCTTCGGCTACGATCCGATATTCCTGCCCGAGAGCGAGGTTGGCTTCGGCGATCGCACCTTCGGCGAGATGCCGCCCAGGGAAAAGCATGCCATCAGCCACCGCGCGCTGGCATTCAGGCAACTGATCGATGCCTGTTTCCGGCGCTAGCAGCAGCATCCCGCGGCGCGGCTTCGGCCTCTATGTGCATTGGCCGTTCTGCGTCTCGAAATGCCCCTATTGCGACTTCAATTCCCATGTGCGCGCGTCGATCGACACCGCGCGCTGGCATGTCGCCTACCAGGCCGAACTGGCGCATTACGCCGCTGCCGGGATCGGGGCCGGCGAGAAGATCACCTCGGTCTTCTTCGGCGGCGGCACGCCGTCGCTGATGCCGCCGGAGACCGTTGCCGGCATTCTCGAGGCGGCGCGCTGGCACTGGGGCTTCGCCGATGATGTCGAGATCACGCTGGAAGCCAATCCGAATTCGGCCGAGGCCGGCAAATTCGCCGACTTCGCCGCCGCCGGCGTCAACCGGTTGTCCATCGGCGTGCAGAGCTTCGACGAGGCCGTGCTGAAATTCCTCGGCCGCGCCCATGGCGCGGCGGAAGCGCGGCACGCGATCGCGGCGGCACAGAAAGCCGTGCCGCGCTATTCCTTCGATCTGATCTATGCCCGGCCCGGCCAGACGGCGGAAGCCTGGCGCACCGAACTCGAGGATGCGATCAAACTCGCCGGCGATCATCTTTCGCTCTACACGCTGACCATCGAGCCCAATACCGGCTTCGCCGGCGCGGTGGCGCGCGGCGCGCTGAGCCCCATGGCGGATGACGACCAGGCGGCCTTATATGACCTGACGCAGGAGATCATGGAGCAGGCCGGCCGGCCGGCTTACGAGATTTCCAACCACGCCCGACCCGGCGGCGAGAGCCGGCACAACCTGGTCTACTGGCGCAGCGGGCAGTATCTCGGCCTTGGCCCCGGCGCCCATGCGCGGCTGCAGACGGCGCAAGGCTGGCTGGCGATCCAGAACCGGCGCAAGCCGGAAGCCTGGCTGGAGCAGGTGGAAGGCCAGGGCGAGGGCCGCGAGAGCGCAACGCCGGTCAGCAGCGCCGAGCGCGCGGAAGAGGCGCTGATGATGGGCCTGCGCCTGGCCGAAGGCGTTTATGCAAAGAATTTCCATGCAGCCTGCGGCCTCGACCTGGACACGGTGATACCCCCGGCGCGTTCTGCGCCGCTGGAAGCTGCCGGGCTTCTGATCCGCACGCCGGAGAAGATCGTGGCCACGAAAGATGGCCGCGCCGTGCTGGACGGGTTGCTGGCGAAACTGCTGGCCTAGACAGGCAGGATCATTCCCACAGGCTGAGAATCAGGCCCTCATCGGCCTTGGCCTGGCCGGCCAGCGTTGCGGTCCATGCGGCGGAAACGCTGGTGACGCCGCGTCCCTCGATCACCCGCAGGCAGCGCCGCGCCAGCGGCAGGAAATCCGCCATCGCATCGGCGAAGCGGGCGTCGATCACGCCGCGGCCCCAGTCCTGGGTGCGTTTCTTGATGCGATCCGGGGCGAAGAAGAAGACCGGCCTGGGTCCGGGCAGTTCCTTGCCGGGCGGATTCATTTCGCGATGCGACAGGCCGACGGCACAGGAATATTTCAGCGCGTCGCCGAAATGCCGGTGGATGGCGGTGCGTACCGCGCCGCTGCCGGCGAAGTCGACATAGACGGTGGGGCGGCCGGCATCCAGGCTGGTGATCTCATCGTAGAGCACGACCTGGTGATAGCTGCCGAGGTCTTGCACGAAGCCGCGGTTGCCTGCGGAGGTGAGGCCGACCACCTCGATCCCGCCGCGCCGGTGCAGCAGATGGGCCAGGCCGAAGGCGGTCTTGGCCGAGGCGCTGGACAGGATCGCACGTTGCGCACCGAAGAAATGTTCATCGGCCAGGAAATCGTCGATCAGGAAAGAGGTGATGAAAAGCGGGCGGAACAGCGCCTGGAAGGGCTGGAGTTCCGGCAGGAAGGCGGTGTCGCCGGTGGTGCGGATATAGAAATTGTAGGCCGGCGGCAGCTCGCGGCGATGCGCAGCGGCGTCGACGAAGCTGCTGTCGGCGACCTTCGCCGGTTGCAGTACCGCATGGCTGGCCATCGGCAGGAAGCCGAAAATGCGTTCGCCCGCCACGATGTCGTCATGCCGGCTTTCCAGCACGTCGCCGAAGCCCCAGGCCGGTACGACGCCGTAGCCTTCCTCCGCGGCGGGATAGAACTTCCAGTAGGCCAGGCGTTCGCCCAGCTCGGCATAGGTAATGTTATTGGCGGTGAAGGCGAAGCTGTCGATTTTCACCAGCACCTCGCCGGGCTGCAGCACCGGCAGCCTGGCCGTGATCAGCTTGGTGTTTTGCAGATTGGTTTTGTCGATCCCGAACTGGGTCAGGGTCGCGGTCATGGGTTCCTCCAGTGCTCACAGTATCCATGGGCATTGTAGGCCGTCCGGGCCGGCGCATGCGTGACAAAATTTAGATGGCTCGGTGGCGAGGCCGTTGGAATACGAACGAACCCGTGGCGTGGCGCTGCCCTATTCGGCCGGCTGTTTCGCCTCTGCCGCAGCGTCATGATGATCCGACGCTTTTGGCAGCCTGCGGCTGACCCAGGCGCCGAGGTCGTCGAGATAGGTGAAGATCACCGGCGTGACGATCAGGGTGAGCAGGGTGGAGGATACCAGGCCGCCGATCACCGCATGGGCCATGGCCGAGGTCTGTTTGGCGCCTTCGCCCAGCGCCAGCGCCAGCGGCAGCATGCCGAAGATCATCGCCAGCGTCGTCATCATGATCGGGCGCAGGCGGATTTCGCCGGCTTCCAGGATCGCCTCGGTGCGGTCCAGTCCGCCGCGGCGGGCATGGTTGACGAAGTCGATCAGCAGGATGGCGTTCTTGGTCACCAGGCCCATCAGCATGATGAAGCCGATGATCGAGAAAATGTTGAGCGTGGAGCCCCACAGCCACAGGCCGAGGATGACGCCGATCAGCGACAGCGGCAGCGAGGCCATGATGGCAAACGGCTGCAGGAAGCTGCCGAACTGCGAGGCGAGGATCAGGTAGATGAAGATGATGGCCAGCAGCAGGGCGGCGGCGGCGAAGCCGGCCGATTCCTTCATGTCCTTCGAGGCGCCGCCGAACCAGAAGCGGTAGCCGGGCGGCAGCTTCATCTGCTCGAGCTTGGCCTGGATCTCGCGGCCGGCCTCGCCGACCGGGCGGTTATAGGTGGCTGCCGTCAGCAACACCTCGCGGGCAAGATCGCGGCGGTTGATCTGGGTCGAGCCGAGCGAGGGCTGGATCTGCACCACCTGGGCCAGGGCGATCATCTTGGGATTGCCGTCGGGATTCATCTGGTTGGAGGCGACATAGATGCGCTCCAGGTCGGGCAGGCCGGTGCGGTCGTCGCGCGGCAGGCGCACGAAGACGTCGTAATCCTCGTCATCCGGTCCCTTCCAGGTGCCGGCTTCCTCGCCGGCCAGCAGCGGGCGCAGGGTGGCGGCGATGGAGGCGACGCTGACGCCCAGATCGGCGGCGAGCTGGCGGTCGACATCCAGCGCCACGGTCGGCTTGTTGGCCTTGAGGCTGGATTCAAGGTCGACCACGCCCGGCACGGTGCGGATGATCGCCATGGCTTCCTGCGACAGGCGGTCAAGCTCGGCGATATCCTGACCCTTCAGCGCGATCATGATCGGCTTGTTCAGGCCGCCGCCCAGATTGGGCAGGCCGATATTGACGTTGTCGATGCCGGCGATCAGCGACAGGCGGTCGCGGAAGGGCTGGGTCATCTGCTGCGGCGTGCGCTTGCGCTGCTCCAGCGGCACGAAGCGCACATACAGCGTGCCGACATTGCGCCGCGCGAAGGCGCCGGCATTGATCGAGGCGAAGCTGTACTGCACCTCGGGGAATTCCTTCAGGGCATCCTGCACCTGGCGGATCTTGGCCTCGGTATAGTCGATGGCCGAGCCGGGCGGCGTGGTGATCTCGACCAGGATTTCCGACAAATCCGGCTCGGGCACGAATTCGGTGCCCAGCTTGCCAACCAGCATGACGCTGCCGACCAGGCTGAACACGGCGATCAGCAGCACGACCCAGCGCCAGCGCAGGCTCCAGCGCAGCACATGACGATACAGCCGGCCGAGCCGCTCCATGCCCTTGTCGACCAGCGCGACGGCGCGGCCGACCGGGCCGCGCTTGGCATTGGGCAGGCTGTGCGGATCGTGCCAGACGCTGGACAGCATCGGGTCGAGGGTGAAGCTGACGAACAGCGAGATCAGCACCGCCACCGTGACGGTGATGCCGAATTGCAGGAAGAACCGCCCGATGATGCCGCCCATGAAGGCGACGGGCAGGAAGACGGCGACAATCGAGAAGGTGGTGGCCAGCACGGCCAGGCCGATCTCGTTGGTGCCGTCCAGCGCCGCCTGACGGTGGCTTTTGCCCATGGCGACATGTCGCGTGATGTTTTCCCGGACGACAATCGCATCGTCGATCAGGATGCCGATGGCCAGCGACAGGGCCATCAGAGTCAGCTTGTTGAGCGTGAAGCCGGCCGCGTAGACCGCGGCCAGCGTGCCGATCACGGCAATCGGTAGCGTGAGCCCAGTGATGATGGTGCTACGCCAGGAATTGAGGAACAGGAAGACGATCAGCACGGTGAGGATGGCGCCCTCGATCAGGGTGCGCTGCACGCCGTTGACCGAGATCAGGATGGCGCGGCTGTCGTCGCGCATGAACTGCAGGGTGATGTCGGAGGGCAGGTCGGCCTCCAGCTCCTTCACCGCCTGCTTCAGGCCGGTGATGACCTCCAGGGTATTGGAGCCCTGCACCTTGATGAAGGAAATCGCCAGCAGGCGGTCGCCATCAAACAGGGCGACGGCATCCTTTTCCTCGGTGCCGTCCTCCACCGTGGCGACATCACCGAGCGTGACCGAGGCGCCGCCGCGGCGCGCCAGCACCAGCTGAGCCAGCTTGCGCGGATCGGTGACGCGGCCTTCGATCTGCACGACGAATTCGGTCTGCGGCCGGGTCAGGGTGCCGACGGGAAGCTGCTGGTTCTCGCTTTTCAGCACGTTGATCAACTGATCCATGCCGATGCCGTAGGCCTGCATCTTTTCCGGATTCGGCAGGATGTTGATGCGCCGCTTCACGCCGCCGACGATGTAGGCTTGGCCCACGCCGCGCACGGTCTGCAGCCGTTTCAGGATCACCTGGTCGGCGAGCGTGGTCAGCTCACGCAGGTCGCGGCGCTCGGTGCGCACGGCGATGGAGGCGACCGGCTGGCTATCGGGCGAGAAACGGGTGATTTCCGGCGTCTTGATCTCGTCGCGGAATTTCGGCGTGACCTGGGCGATCTTCTCGCGCACGTCCTGCACGGCCTCCACCGCGTCGACGGTCAGCTCGAATTCGATGATCACGGTCGAGCGGCCTTCCAGCGACCGCGAGGTCAGCGTGCGCACGCCGCTGATGGTGTTCACCGCATCCTCGATCGGCCGGGTGACTTCGCTTTCGACGCTTTCCGGCGTTGCGCCGGGATAGGAGGTGGCGACGACCACGATGGGGAATTCCACATCGGGGAACTGCTCGATGCTGAGCTTGAAATAAGCGAACAGGCCGACCACCAGCAGCGACGCCATCATCATGGTGGCGAAGACCGGATTGTTGACGCTGATGCGGGTGAGCCACATGGTCTGCCTCTCCCTGCCGGCCGGTCAGCGGCCGGCGATGCGGGCGGGCAGCCCGTCGCTCAGGCGGAGGCCGGGCGTGGCCACGACAGTCTCGCCGGCGGCGACGCCGCTGCTGATCGCCACGCGGCCATCGGGCGTGCCGGCGAGGGCGACGCTGACGGCGCGGCGCTCCAGGCGGCTGTCTTTCAGCACATAGACGATGTCGGCGTTGTTGTTGTCCCGCCGCAGCGCCTCGACCGGAATGGCGACGGCGCCGCGTCGCTCGGCCAGCACGGCCTCGCCGCTGCCGAACATGCCGCCGCGCAGCACGTGCTCGGGATTTTTCAGCAGGACGTAGACCGGGATCGAGCGCGACCCGCTCTGCGCCGTCGGGTTGATGCGCTCGACATGGCCCTCGAACGGACGGTCGGCGAAACCTTCGACGTTCAGCAGCACTTTCTGGCCGATTTTCAGTTGCGGCACGTCGCGTGCCGGCACCAGGGCCTCGACCTCGAGCACATCCAGATCGGCGATGACGAACAGCTTGGCGTCGACGGCGACGCGCTCGCCCGGATTGACGTAGCGCTCGGCCACCAGGCCATCCAGCGGCGCATAGATCGCCGCATCGCCCTGCGCCTTGCGCGCCATCGTCACCTGCTGCTCCAGGGCGGCGACATTGGCGCGCGCGTTGCGCCAGGCATTCTCGGCCTCGTCCAGCGCGGTCTGCGATTTCACGCCGCGCTGGGTCAGGGTGATCGCCTTGTCGCGGTTGATCTGGGCGAGATTGAGGGCGGAGCGGGCGCTGTCGAGGTTGCTCTGCTTCTCGCGCAGCCGGGCATTGAGGTCGGCGGTGTCGAGCCGGGCCAGCAACTGGCCTTTTTTCACGCTCTCGCCACGCCGCACGGAAATGTCCTGCACCACGGCGGCCACCTCGGCGCGCACCAGGCTCTGGTTCAGCGGCTGCAAGGTGCCGCTCAGGCGGACCACCTGGCGCAGATCGGCGATTTTCGCCTCGGCCAGATCGGCGGGCGAGAATTCGATGCCCTCGAAACGGGCCGGTTCGGCGGTGCTGATCGCCTTGACCGGCTGGCGGCCTTTGAGCAGATAAAGCCCGCCGCTGGCCATGATGGCGAGGGCAAGCACGGACAAACCGATCTTGGCTAAACGCGTCATGACGCCATTATCCCCCTGCGGCTTTCCATCCCTGCCAAGCCGCGCTGTATATATAGATACGCTGAAAATCCGTCCATCCTGCGTAAGTTACCAATAAGTAACTGTGATGTTGGTCACAATCGGCTGATCCGCAATCACGCGATGCGGTCAGATCGCCTCAGCGGGCAGCGTGGTGCACCAATGCATCAGCCGGTCCTTCAGCAGCCGGTCGCGAACATAAGGCAGCGATTCGTCCGCCAGCCGCTCGATCTCTTCGAAGACGAAGCCCTCTGGGCCGTATGTCCTCCAAGCCGCCTGCAGCACCGGGTGGTGATGGCCGCCTTGACGTAACGTGAACCAGAGGCGGTTCTGGATTTTGCCAAGGTCGGCGGCCCGTCCGGCCCAGCGTTGACCTGTCGACAGGCAGCGCAGACCATAGATGCCGGCCGAGGCCTTGCGCTCTTTATACGTGGCCAAAGCGGCTTTCCGGTCTTGCTTGTTCATGTCGCCGTTCCTGTCTGACTCTGGCCTGTCAGGCTCTGGCCAATCGGTCGAATTGTGAGGTAAATATCATCCGGATAATATTATAGTCAATAATTATATCCGGGTAATATTGGAGCGGCCCGTGCCTGAGACCAAACCGCAGACCTATACCGTCTTTGCCGGCAGTCGCCGTGTTGCCACCGGTTCCCTGACCGACGTGGCGCTGGCGGCGAAAGCGGCCATTGAGCAGATGCCGGAGATCACCACGCTGGTCTTTGATGACGCCACCGGTACGGTGATCGACCTGGATCTGCGTGGCAGCGCCGCCGCGATCGCCGCACGTTACGCCGCGCTGACCGTGGCGGAGGAAACCGCGTTCTCGACCCGTGGCCGCGGGCGCCCGAAGCTTGGCGTGATCGCCCGCGAAGTTACCCTGCTGCCGCGGCACTGGGATTGGCTGGCGGCGCAACCGGGCGGCGCCTCGCAAGCGCTGCGTCGTTTGGTCGACGAAGCCCGCCACGCCGATGGCGGCCGCACGGAACGTCGCCGCATGCAGGAGGCGGCTTATCGTTTCATGGCGGCAGTCGCTGGAGATCTACCCGGCTTCGAAATGGCGGCGCGGGCTCTGTTTGCCGCCGACCAGCCGCAGTTCAGCGCGATCGTCGCGACCTGGCCGCAGGATATCTCCGGTTATGCGCAGAAACTCGCCTGGGGCGAACCTGCCGCTGCTGCGGCGTCGTGAGGCGAAGGACATGGCGCCAGTCATCTACAGCATCGGTCATTCCAACCACGCGCCGGCGCGCTTTCAGGCCCTGTTGCAGCAGCATGGCATCAACCAGCTCGCCGATCTGCGCTCGGTGCCGGCCTCGCGTTACGCGCCGCATTTCAACCGGGCGGCGCTGCAGGCAGCCCTGGCCCGGGCCGGGATCGCCTATCGCTGGTTTGGCGAGACACTCGGCGGCAAGCCGCGCGCGGCGGAGCCGGATTTCCGGCGCGGCATTGCCGCATTGATGGCCTGGGTGGAACAGGGGACGGAACAGGGGGCGACGGCAATGATGTGCGCCGAGGCCGATCCATGGCAGTGCCATCGCACGCATCTGGTGACGCCGGCTTTACTGCTGTGCGGGGGAAGTGTGGTGCATATTCAGCCCGAAGGCGTGTTGCTATCGCATGACGCGCTGCAACACGAGAAATCAGCAGCCCCGCCGCAGCTCGATCTGTTCCGCTGACTGATCTTTGCTTGACGCGACGGCATTGGCTGAGCACACTTCCCGCACAAAAATATATCGGGAGGATACCATGCGTCACAGCACCATCGGTCGTGCAGCATTCATTGCGGCCGTTACCCTCGGCTTAGCCGGACTGGCCGGCGCCGAAGCCCGGGCACAGACCTACAAGCTGATGACCGGCCCGCAGGGCGGCGTCTGGGTGCCGCTGGGCGGCACCATGAAGGCGATGTTCGAAAAGGCCGTTCCCGGGGTGACGATCCAGACCCTGCCCGGCGCCGGCATCGCCAACGTGAAGGGCGTGCAGGAAGGCAAGGCCGATTTCGGCTTCGGCAACTCGATCTCCACGGTGGACGCGGTCAACGGCCGCCCGCCCTTCGGCGAGAAGACGGCCAATGTCTGCCAGGTTGCCAACCTGTATCCGCAGTTTTTCCAGGTGGTGGTCCTCGCCGATTCCAAGATCGACAAGATCGAGGACATGAAGGGCAAGTCGATCGCCGTGCAGACCAAGGGCAACACAGCGGAAGCGATCTCGGCCGATATCCTCAAGGCGCATGGGCTGTCCTATGACGCCATGGGCAAGGTCAATTTCATGGCCTCCTACAACGATGCCGCCGCCCTGCTGAAAGACGGCCATGCCCAGGTATTCACGCTCGGCACCACGATCCCGGCCTCGTCGGTGATGGACCTGGCCACCGCCCGCGACGTCAAGCTGATTCCGATCACCGACAAGGGCCTGGCCGACATGAAGAAGATCAATGCCGGCTACAACAAGGTGATCGTGCCGGCCGGCACCTATCCGAAACAGGACAAGGACGTGCCGGTAATCGGCTATTCGACGCATTTCATCACCTCGTGCAAGCTGCCAGAAGACAAGGTCTATGCCGTGACCAAGGCGATGGCGACCCATGTCGCCGACATGGCCGCGGTGAACAAGGCGATGGCCAAGCTGACGCCGAAGGAAATGGCCCAGGATATCGGCGTGCCGCTGCATCCCGGCGCGGCGAAGTATTACCGCGAAGTCGGCGCACTGAAGTAACCGTTTGAGGCGTACTGGCCGGCGTCGCTTCAGGACGGGCGGCGCCGGTCCTTTTTTCGCGGGCCCCGCAGCGGGCCGGCGCAATCGACCGGGGGGCGGATGATGGAGAGTAAAACTCTGATCGCGCGGGTGATCGCGCCGATCGGCGTGGCGATGGCCCTGTATCATATGTGGGTGATCGCCATGGGACCGCCGCAGGCGCTGGTGTTCCGCGGCATCCATCTGGCCTTTGCCTTGGCGCTGGTATTGCTGATCTATCCCTTCGCCCGGGACGAGAGCGGCCGGCGGCGCCTGATCTGGCTCGACGCGCTGATGTTCGCCGGCGCCATCCTGGCGCTGGGCCACCTGTTCATCAATCTCGACTATTTCATCAATCGCATCATCTATATCGACGACCTGAAGCCGCTCGATGTCGTTGCCGGTATGGCGCTGGTCGTGATCGTGCTGGACTGCACCCGCCGCGTGATCGGCTGGGCTCTGCCGATCACCGCCCTGCTGTTCATGGGCCATGCGCTGTTCGTCACCCAGGTTGATCCGCTCACCCTGCTGGATCAGCTTTACATGACCACCGAAGGCATCTTCGGCTCCACGCTGGGCGTTTCGGCATCCTATGTGATGATCTTCGTGCTGTTCGGCGCCTTCATGGAACGCACCGGCACCGGTAAGCTGTTCATGGATTTCGCCCTGGCGCTGACCGGCCGGCAGGCCGGCGGGCCGGGCAAGGTGGCGGTGGTATCATCGTCGCTGTTCGGCACCATCTCGGGCTCGGCGGTTGCCAACGTGATGGTCGACGGGCCGATCACCATTCCGCTGATGAAGCGCACCGGCTTCCGCCCGTCCTTCGCCGCGGCGGTGGAATCGGTCGCCTCGACCGGCGGCCAGATCATGCCGCCGATCATGGGCGCGGCGGCCTTCGTGATGGCGGAATTCCTTGCCGTTCCCTATGCCACGGTGGTGGTCTGGGCGCTGATTCCCTCGCTGCTCTATTACATTGCCTGCTTCGGCGCGGTGCATTTCGAAGCCAAGCGCCGCGGCCTGCATGGCCTGCCGGCGCATGAAGTGCCACGCATGCTCGCCGTGCTGAAGCAGAGCGGCCATCTGTTCATTCCGGTGGCGGTGATCCTCGGCGGCATGTTCATGGGCTATTCGGCGCCGCTCTGCGCCCTGGCCGGCACGCTCGCCTGTTTCCCGGTCGCAATGCTGCGCGCCGGCACGCGTGAGGGCCTGCGGATGGACATGGTGTGGGACGCCCTGCAGGATGGCGCGCGCAACACGCTGGCGGTGGCGCTGGCCTGCGCCTGCGCCGGCCTGGTGATCGGCTCGATCACCCTGACCGGCCTGGGCATCACCTTCACCAACTGGGTGGTTGGCCTGTCGCAGAACAGCCTGCTGCTGGCGCTGCTGCTCACCGCGGTGGCCGGGATCATCCTCGGCATGGGCATGCCGACCACGCCAGCCTATATCGTCATGGTGTCGCTGATGGTGCCGGCGATCATGAAGCTGGGCGTGATCGAGCCAGCCGCGCATATGTTCGCCTTCTACTTCGCCATCCTGTCGGCGATCACGCCGCCGGTGGCACTGGCGGTCTATGCCGCGGCCAGCCTGGCCAAGGCCAATATATGGGAAGCCGGCTGGGCGGCGGTGCGCACCGGCGCGGCCGGCTTCATCGTGCCGTTCATGTTCGTCTACGAGCCCGCCCTGCTGGCGATCGGCGAATGGCCCGACATCCTGCATGCGGCCGCCAGCGCCACCATCGGCTGCCTCGCGCTCGCCGCCGGCCTGTATGGCTACCTGATCCGGCCGGCCCTGATGTGGGAGCGCGCGCTGCTGGTGGCGGGTGCGCTATGCCTGATCAAGCCGGGACTGGTTACCGATCTGATCGGCATCGGCCTGATCGCGGTGGTGTTCATCGCGCAGAAGGCGATTGCCCGCGACCCGAATTTGGGCAGGGCGTCATAGCAGCTGCTTGTAGACCAGTTTCGTCACGCCGCGGGACAGCGCCTCGGACTCGACCAGTTCGAGGCGCAGGTCGCGCCGGCCCGGCGGCAGCAGGGGCATTCCTTCGCCGATCATATGGGGGATAACATACAGCTCGAAGCGGTCGATGGCGCCGATGTCGAGGAAACCCGCCCAGAGCTGCGGACCACCGAAAAGCCAAACATCGCCGTGCGAGGTCTGTCGCAGTTCAGCGGCCAGGGTTGCGAAATCCGCACGATGGGTTCGCGTATCGCGCGGCAGGCTCTGCAGGTCCTGCGCGGTGACAACATAGACCGTTTTTCCGGCATAAGGCCAGACGTCGCCGAAACTGCGGCTCATTTCGTAGGAGGCGCGACCCATGACGATGCTGCCGATCCCGGCCATGAAGGCTTCAAAGCCGAACTCAGCCGGATCGTAATCGTGCAGCCAGTCAACCGAACCATCGGGCCGGGCGATGAAGCCATCGGCGCTGATCGCCAGGTAGGCGCGGAACAACGGCGGCATATCAGGGCCACACGACCTTGCCGGGATTGAGGATATTGTCGGGATCGAAGGCGCGCTTGATTCTGCGCATCATTTCGATTTCGACCGGCGATTTGTATTGCGTGATCTCGTCGATCTTCATGCGGCCGACGCCATGCTCGGCCGAGATCGAGCCTTTCATCTCATGGGCGATGTCGTGCACGATCTGGTGCACGCGGTCCCAGTAGGCCATGAAGTCTTCCGGCTTCCAGCCCACCGGCTGAGACGGATTGAAATGCACGTTACCGTCGCCGATATGGCCGAAGGCAACGATGCGCACGCCGGGGATCAGGTCTTCCACCGCCTTGCTGGCGCGCTCAATGAACAAAGGCATCTGCGACACCGGCACCGAGATGTCGCATTTGATGCTGCCGCCCTCGGGCTTCTGCGAACTGGACATCGCCTCGCGGATTTTCCAGAAGGCGGCGCGCTGGGCATCCGACTGGGCGATGGCGGCATCCAGAACAAGGCCCTTCTCGAAGCCCTCCGCCAGCACGGCCTCCATGGTTTCGCCAATGGCGCCATCGTCGCGGCCCGAGGAGAATTCCAGGATCAGGTACCAGGGATGGCGCTCGGCGATGGGGTCGCTGGTGGCCGGCGTGTGGCGCAGCACGTAATCGAGGCCGATGCGCGGCATGATCTCGCAGCCCGTCACCTGGCCGCCGGTGGCGGCCTTGGCCAGGGCCAGCAATTCGATGGCCGCCTGCGGGCTGGGAATCGCGGTAAACGCGGTGGCCATCGCCTTGGGCAGCGGATGCAGCTTCAGCACCGCGGCGGTGATAATGCCCAGCGTGCCCTCGCCGCCGATGAACAGGTCGCGCAGGTCGTAGCCGGTATTGTCCTTGCGCAGGCCACGCAGGCCGTCCCAGATCTGGCCATCAGCCAGCACGACCTCTAGGCCCAGCGTCAACTCACGGGTATTGCCGTAACGCAGTACGGCATTGCCGCCGGCATTGGTGGAGAGGTTGCCGCCGATGGTACAACTGCCTTCCGAGCCGATGGACAGCGGAAACAGCCGCCCGGCCTCGCGGGCCGCCTGCTGCACGGTCTGCAGGATGCAGCCGGCTTCCACCGTGACAGTGTCGTTCAGCGGATCAATGGCGCGGATTTTGTTCATGCGCTGCAGCGACAGCACGATTTCGTCACCGGCATCGAAGGGGATGCCGCCACCGACCAGGCCGGTATTGCCGCCCTGCGGCACCAGCTTGGTTTTTGTCTCGCGCGCCAGCTTCACGATGGCGGCGACCTCTGCCGTGCTGGTCGGTTTCAGCACCAGCGGCGTCGTGCCGGCATAGAGGTCGCGCCACTCGCGCACATGCAGGGCCAGCGCGTCGGGATCGGAAGTCCAGCCTTTGGGGCCGACGATGGCGCGGAAGCGGTCGAGCAGATCGGGAGCGAGAGCGTTCATTGTGTCACCATAATCGCGGCGGCGATCCTAGCGTCCGCGCGCCGCGCGCGTAAGCCTGTCGTTGATGGCCTGGCCCAGACCATGCGGCGGGATCGGCATGACGGCGATGCCGTCCAGCCCCGGCGCATGATCCAGCGCATGTAGGCCGGCATAGAGATTGGCGGCAGCCTCGGCCAGATCGCCGGCATCGCTTAAACGCCAGACGCTGGTGAAACCGGGCGGCGGCGGGCCGAAGCTGAGCAGCCCTTCATTTTTCCCTGGCTGCGCTGCCGTGGCTTCCAGTCGCACCGGCAGGCGCGGCGCGTAATGCTTCAGCAGCATGCCGGGCGATTCACGCTTCACGTCGGTCGGCCGGGCCAGCGTCTCGCCCAGCACGCGCTCGATCTCCTCGGCCGCCACGCCGCCAGGCCGCAGCAAAGTGGCTTGTGGACCGGTCAGGCCGATCACGGTGGATTCCAGGCCCACCGGGCAGGGCCCGCCATCCAGCACGGGAACCTCCGGGCCGAGGCTGTCGCGGACATGCTGCGCCGTGGTGGGCGAGACATGGCCGGAGCGGTTGGCCGAGGGTGCGGCGACTGGGCGACCGACCAGACGCAGCAGCTCGCGCGCCTGTGGATGCGCCGGCATGCGCAGGGCCAGCGAGGGCAGCCCGGCCGAAACCGCCGGCGCCACCGGGCAATCGGGCCGGCGCGGCAGCACCAGGGTCAGCGCGCCTGGCCAAAAGGCTTCAGCCAGCCGGCGGGCGCGGGCATCGGCCATCACCAGATCGTCGAGCTGGGCCAGATCGGCGATATGGCAGATCAGCGGGTTGAAATCCGGCCGCCCCTTGGTGGCAAAAATCCTGGCCACGGCGGCGGGATTCGTCGCGTCGGCGCCCAGCCCGTAGACCGTTTCGGTGGCGAAGGCGACCACCTCGCCAGCTTTCAACTTCCCGGCGGCCTCTGAAATCGTTACGTCAACCATAGCCCAAGTTTAAGCCGGCGGGCATTGGCCTTGCTAGGCGTTCCAGACCATATTATGCAGCGCCCACAGCATGATCGTGGGTCAAAGGGAGACCGAGATGGAATACGCCGCCCCCGTCAAGGATATGCGTTTCACCCTGGAGCAGATTGCCGGCCTGGCCGATCTGGCCAGCTTGCCGGGCCTGGAGAACGCCGAGGGCGAAATCGTCGGCGCCGTACTGGAAGAGGCGGCGAAATTCGCCGCCGGCGTGCTCTCGCCGCTCAATCGCGGCGGCGACAAGGAAGGCGCCAAAATCGACAATGGCGTGGTGCGTACCGCGCCGGGCTTCGCGGCGGCCTACAAGAAATTCGTCGAGGGCGGCTGGAACGGCATGCCCTTCCCGGAAGAGCTCGGCGGCGGCGCGATGCCCTGGGCCGTCACCATGGCGGCGCAGGAAATGGTACAGGCGGCCAATCTGTCCTTCTCGCTCTGCCCGCTGCTGACCCAGGGCGCCATCGACGCCATCATCGC
>NZ_JANLJJ010000040.1:0-12522 GCF_029255545.1 Ferrovibrio sp.
GGGTGTAGCTCAGTTGGTTAGAGCGCCGGCCTGTCACGCCGGAGGTCGCGGGTTCAAGTCCCGTCACTCTCGCCATTTCCGTAAATACTGGAAAACAAAACCCGCCCAATAACTTGGAGCGGGTTTTTGTTTGCCTGCTTCAGGCGATTTCCTTCTCGGCCGGAGCCAGATGGCTGATGCCGATCACCGGCAGGTGGCGCTCACTCGCCACCAGGGCCTCGAAGCGCTCGACATTCGGGCTGCGCACCGCCGGCGGGCGCGGATGCCACAGATGCAGCACCACCGAGGCGAAACGGCCGGACTTGCGCCTCACTCCGGCGCGCAGCAGGCGCAGGGCGAAATCCGAATCCTCCAGGCCATGGCCGACATAGGTGGCATCGAAGCCGTCGACCCGGTGGATATCGCTGCGCCAGACCGCCAGGTTGCAGGTCTGCACTTTCTGCCAGCGGTCAGGATGGCGATAGCGGCGCCAGCCGCCGGGAAGGCTCAGGAGCTGGAACGGCCGGTTGGCCCGGGCGAGCAGGGCCCGGGCGAGCCAGGCCAGCCGGCTCGGCCGGGTCCAGGCCATCGGCTGCTGAAGCATTTTCCGGGTCTGGCCCTGCTTGATATAGCAGCGCGCCCCGGCCACGAACCAGCCGGGCTCGGCCAGCCGGGCATGGCTGGCGATGAAGTCGGGCAGCACCAGGCAGTCGCCGTCGATAAACACGACATAATCGCCGCGGGTCTGCAGCAGGGCATTGTTGCGCGATTCGGCCAGGCGGAAGCCGGTATCAGGCTGCCAGGCATGCAGCAGCGGGCAGGGCATCTCCGGCCGCAGACGGTCGATCAGTGCCCGCGTCGGCTCACCCGATCCATCATCGGCCACGATAATCTCGTATTCCGTCCCGCCATCAAGGCGCTGTCGCGCCAGGGCGCGCAACACCATTTCGAGGAAAACCGGAGAATTATACGTAGATACGACGACGCTGATCTTTGCCGGTGCTGTCCCCACCGGTACCCCCCGTCCATTAGCCCCAAACCACCCTGCCGGCAGGCTATGCGATTCGGGGCGCCAAAGCCAGCCGGGCCGCTGCATCCTGCCGCCACTCGATCCGTGAGCGGAGTCGCTACCACTTCCGGTCTGCATTTAATTTGATGGCAATCAGAAAAAGCGATGAAAGCGCCGTGACTTGCGATTTATTTGCGTATCGCCAGCGTGTTGCAGCGCGAGAAGGAAACGGCTAGAACAGCCACGACCTTGGGCGGGGTGGGACCGGACCGGGGTGAACCGTGTTTTTTCGGAGGGGAATGACCGTGGACGCCCTGCTGCGGGAATATCTGCCGATACTTCTATTCCTTGGCCTCGCCATCGTGCTGGCCGCTGTCCTGGCCCTGCTGCCTTTCGTGGCCGCCAAACGCGCGCCGGACCCGGAGAAGAATTCCACCTACGAATGCGGCTTTGAGCCGTTTGGCGACAGTCGCAAGCAGTTCGACGTCCGCTTCTACCTCGTCGCCATCCTTTTCATCATTTTCGACCTGGAAGTCGCCTTCCTGTTCCCCTGGGCGATCTCGCTCGGCGAGATCGGCGTCTATGGCTTCTGGTCCATGGTGGTCTTCCTCGGCGTGCTGACCATCGGCTTCATTTATGAGTGGAAGAAGGGGGCGCTGGAATGGGAGTGAGCGACGCCATGCAGACGGCCCAGAAAACCGCCCAGAATGCCGCCCAGAGCACTGCGACGGCCGGCAACGCGCTGCAGCCTGGTTCCTCGCAGGATGCATTTTTCAAGGACCTGTCGGACGAACTGGCCGACAAGGGCGTGGTGATCTCCACGCTCGACAAGCTGGCCAATTGGGCCCGCACCGGATCGATGTGGCCGATGACCTTCGGCCTGGCCTGCTGCGGCGTCGAGATGATCCACGCCTATATGGCGCGGTATGATCTCGACCGGTTCGGGGCGATGCCGCGGGCCTCGCCACGCCAGTCCGACGTAATGATCGTCGCCGGCACCCTGACCAACAAGATGGCGCCCGCTTTGCGCAAGCTCTATGACCAGATGGCCGAGCCGCGCTACGTCATCTCGATGGGCAGCTGCGCCAATGGCGGCGGCTATTACCATTATTCCTATTCGGTGGTGCGCGGCTGCGACCGCGTCGTGCCGGTCGACGTTTACGTCCCCGGCTGTCCGCCGACCGCCGAGGCGCTGGTCTATGGCCTTCTGCAGCTGCAGAAGAAGATCTGGCGCACCGGAACGATCGCCCGCTGAAGGGACTTACCGATGAGCGAAGCCAAGGCCCTTCTGCGTGAACAGGAACAGGCGCTGCGCGACCTGACCGACCATCTGGCCGCCGGCCTCGGCGCCGACCTGCTTGAAAGCGGCATCGCCCGCGGCGAACTGACCATCCGCGTGCCGGCAGACCGCATCGTCAAGGTGCTGACCTTCCTGCGCGACGACGGCAACTGCCAGTTCGCCGAGCTGGTCGACATCACCGGCCTGGACTGGCCGCAGCGGCCGCTGCGTTTCGACGTCGTCTATCACCTGCTCAGCCTGAAACTGAACCAGCGCCTGCGCATCAAGGTGCAGACCGACGAGGAAACCCCGGTGCCGTCCGTGGTTGGCGTCTATGCGGCGGCCAACTGGTTCGAGCGCGAAACCTGGGACATGTATGGCGTGATGTTCTCCGGCCATCCGGATCTGCGCCGCATCCTGTCGGATTACGGTTTCGAGGGACATCCGTTGCGCAAGGATTTTCCGCTCACCGGCTATGTCGAGGTGCGCTACGACGAAACGCAGAAGCGCGTGGTCTACGAGCCCGTGCAGCTGAGCCAGGAATTCCGCCGCTTCGATTTCATTAGCCCGTGGGAAGGCGCGAAATACGTGCTGCCGGGCGACGAGAAGGCGGGCGAGGGGCAGAAGTAACATGGCCGAAGTCACCATTGCCAATTACATGGTCAATTTCGGGCCGCAGCATCCGGCGGCCCACGGCGTGCTGCGCCTGGTCATGGAGCTCGACGGCGAGATCGTCGAGCGCTGCGATCCGCATATCGGCCTGCTGCATCGCGGCACCGAGAAGTTGATCGAGCACAAGACCTATCTGCAGGCGGTGCCGTATTTCGACCGCCTCGACTATGTCGCGCCGATGAATCAGGAGCATGCCTTCGCGCTCGCCACCGAGCGCCTGCTCGGCCTGGAAGTGCCGGCGCGCGGCCAGGCGGTGCGCGTGCTGTTCGCCGAGATCGGCCGCCTGCTCAACCATCTGCTCAACGTGACCACGCATGCTCTCGACTGCGGCGCCATGACGCCGGCGCTCTGGGGCTTCGAGGAACGCGAGAAGCTGATGGAATTCTACGAGGGCGTTTCCGGCGCCCGCATGCATGCCGCCTATTTCCGGCCCGGCGGCGTGCATCAGGACCTGCCCAGGGGCATGGACGAAGAGATCGTCAAATACCTGCCGCGCATGCTGAAGGTGATCGACGACATCGAGGGCCTGCTGACCGAGAACCGCATCTATCGCCAACGCAACGTCGATATCGGCGTGATCAATGCCAAGGATGCGATGGACTGGAGCTTCTCGGGCGTCATGCTGCGCGGTTCGGGCGTCGCCTGGGACCTGCGCAAGTCGCAGCCCTATGACGGCTACGAGAAATATGATTTCGACATTCCGGTGGGCAAGAACGGCGACTGCTTCGACCGCTACCTCTGCCGCATCGAGGAAATGCGCCAGAGCGCGCGGATCATCGAGCAGGTGGTGGCCAATATGCCGACCGGGCCGATTGCATCCGACGACCGCAAGGTGGTGCCGCCCAAGCGCGGCGAGATGAAGCGCTCGATGGAAGCGCTGATCCACCACTTCAAGCTCTACACCGAAGGCTATCACGTGCCCGAGGGCGAGGTTTATGCCGCCGTCGAGGCGCCGAAGGGCGAGTTCGGCGTGTATCTGGTGTCGGACGGCTCGAACAAGCCGTATCGCTGCCGCATCCGCGCCCCGGGCTTCCCGCATCTGCAGGCCACCGACTTCCTGTCGAAGGGCTACATGCTGGCCGACGCCGTCTCCATCGTCGGTAACATGGATATCGTGTTCGGGGAGATCGACCGATGAGTGGCGTTCATATCGCACCCCCGGAGCTGCAGCCCGCCAGCTTTGAGTTCACGCCGGAGAGCATGGCGCTGGCGAAGAAGCATATCGCCAAGTATCCGGAAGGCCGGCAGCAGAGCGCGGTGATGCCGCTGCTCGACATCGCCCAGCGACAGCATGACAACTGGGTGCCGCAGGCCGCGATCCGCTACATCGCCGAGCTGCTCGGCATGCCGGCGATCCGCGTGCTGGAAGTGGCCAGCTTCTACACGATGTACAACCTCGCGCCGGTGGGCACGCATTTCGTGCAGGTCTGCACCACCACGCCCTGCTGGCTGCGCGGTTCCGACAAGGTACTGAGCGCCTGCAGGAAACATCTGGGTGTCGGCCCGGGCGAGACCACGCCGGACGGAAAGTTCACCGTGATCGAGGTGGAATGCCTCGGTGCCTGCGTGAATGCCCCGATGCTGCAGCTCGGCGACGATTTCTACGAGGATCTCGACGAGGAAAGCACCGGCAGGATTCTCGAGGCGCTGAAACGCGGCGAGACGCCCAGGCCCGGCCCGCAGAACGGCCGGCTGTCGTCCGAGCCGAAGGGCGGCGCGACCACGCTCACTACTTTCAATCCCGCCGCGCCTGCGGCCGGCAGCGACGACTGAGGCGGAGCCAGAGCATGCTTCAGGATAAAGACCGCATCTTCACCAATCTCTACGGCCAGCAGTCGTGGCGCCTTGAGGCGGCCCGCAAGCGCGGCGACTGGGACAACACCAAGGCCATCATCGAGAAGGGCCAGGACTGGATCATCGAGGAGATGAAGAAGTCCGGCCTGCGCGGCCGCGGCGGCGCGGGTTTCCCGACTGGCCTGAAATGGTCGTTCATGCCCAAGCAGTCGGATGGCCGGCCCAGCTATCTGGTTGTGAATGCCGACGAAGGCGAGCCCGGCACCTGCAAGGACCGCGACATGATGCGGCACGACCCGCACAAGCTGGTCGAGGGCTGCCTGATCGCCGGCTTCGCCATGCGCGCGGTGGCGGCCTACATCTATATCCGCGGTGAGTTCTATCGCGAAGCCGAGAACCTGCAGGGCGCGATCGACGAGGCCTATGCGGCCGGCCTGATCGGCAAGAATGCCTGCGGTTCGGGTTATGATTTCGACGTCTTCGTGCATCGCGGCGCCGGCGCCTATATCTGCGGCGAGGAGACCGCGCTGATCGAAAGCCTGGAGGGCAAGAAGGGCCAGCCGCGCCTGAAGCCGCCATTTCCGGCCAATATGGGCGTCTGGGGCTGCCCGACCACGGTGAACAACGTGGAAAGCATCGCGGTAGCGCCAACCATCCTGCGCCGCGGCGGCGAGTGGTTTGCCGGCATCGGCCGTCAGAACAACACCGGCACCAAGGTCTTCTGCATTTCCGGGCATGTGAACAACCCATGCAATGTCGAAGAAGAGATGGGCATTCCGCTCAAGGAACTGATCGAGAAGCATGCGGGCGGCGTGCGCGGCGGCTGGGACAACCTGCTGGCCGTGATTCCGGGCGGCTCGTCAGTGCCGCTGCTGCCCAAGGCAATCTGCGACGACGTGCTGATGGATTTCGACAGCCTGCGCGCTCAGCGTTCGGGCCTCGGCACCGCCGCCGTGATCGTCATGGACAAGTCGACCGACGTGGTGCGCGCCATCGCGCGCCTGTCGAAATTCTACAAGCATGAAAGCTGCGGCCAGTGCACGCCATGCCGTGAAGGCACCGGCTGGATGTGGCGGGTGATGGAGCGTCTGGTCGAGGGCCGCGCCGAGAAGCGCGAGATCGACATGCTGCTCGAAGTCACCACGCAGGTGGAAGGCCATACGATCTGCGCGCTGGGCGATGCCGCGGCGTGGCCGATCCAGGGCCTGATCCGGCATTTCCGCGGCGAGATCGAGCGCCGCATCGACGCATATCACACGGGCGCGCCGGTTCTGCCGGCGGCAGCCGAGTGACGCGGCAGTAGGCGGGGAAGGGTAAGCAATGCCCACGTTGACCATCGATGGCATCCAGGTAACGGTCGAGCCCGGCACCACCGTGCTGCAGGCCTGCGAGCTGGCCGGTAAGGAAATTCCGCGGTTCTGCTATCACGAGCGCCTGACCATCGCCGGCAATTGCCGCATGTGCCTGGTCGAGCAGGAAAAGGCGCCGAAGCCGATCGCCTCCTGCGCCATGCCAGCCGCCGATAACATGGTGATCCATACCGACTCGCCGATGGTCAAGAAGGCCCGCGAAGGCGTGATGGAATTCCTGCTGATCAACCATCCGCTCGATTGCCCGATCTGCGACCAGGGCGGGGAATGCGACCTGCAGGACCAGTCGGTCGGCTACGGCAAGGGCTCGTCGCGCTATGACGAGAACAAGCGCGCGGTCAAAGACAAGTACATGGGTCCGCTGGTCGAGACGGTGATGACCCGCTGCATCCATTGCACGCGCTGCGTCCGCTTCATCACCGAAGTGGCCGGCGTGCCGGAGCTCGGCGCCATCGGGCGCGGCGAGGACATGCAGATCACCACCTATCTCGAACAGGCTATGACGTCCGAGCTTTCGGGCAATGTGATCGATCTCTGCCCGGTCGGTGCGCTGACTTCCAAGCCCTATGCCTTCACGGCGCGATCGTGGGAGTTGCGCAAGACCGAAAGCATCGACGCGATGGACGCGGTCGGCGCCAACATTCGTGTGGACGTGCGTGGCCGCGAGGTGATGCGCGTGCTGCCGCGCCTGAACGAGGACGTCAACGAGGAATGGCTCTCCGACAAGAGCCGCTTTGCCTATGACGGCCTCAAGACCGATCGTCTCGACCGGGCCTATGTGCGCCGGAACGGCAAGCTGCAGGAAGCAACCTGGGCCGAGGCCTTCGCCGCCGTGGCTACCGGCCTGAAGGGCTTGGCCGGCAGTCAGATCGCGGCGATCGCCGGCGACCTGGCCTGCGCCGAGAGCGTCATCGCGCTGAAGGACCTGATGGAGAAGCTGGGTTCGCCCAACCTCGATTGCCGCCAGGATGGCGCCAGGATCGACCCGTCGAACCGCGCCGGCTATATCTTCAACAGCGGCATTGCCGGGATTGACGAGGCCGATGCGATCCTGATCATTGGCAGCAATCCGCGCCGCGAAGCCGCGCTGATCAACGCCCGTATCCGCAAGCGCTATATCACCGGCAAGGTGAAGATCGGCCTGATCGGCGAGCAGGCGCAGCTGACCTACAAATACGATTATCTCGGCGCCGGCCCGGCCACGCTGAAGGACATCGCCGAAGGCCGTCACGCCTTCGCCGAGATTCTGAAGGGCGCGCAGAAGCCGATGCTGATCCTGGGGCAGGGCGCCATCGCGCGCGCCGATGGCGCCGCCGTGCTGGCGCTGGCGAAACAGGTCGCCGATGCCTGCGGCCTGGTGAAGGACGGCTGGAACGGCTTCAACATGCTGCACACCGCCGCCAGCCGCGTTGGCGCGCTCGACCTCGGGTTCGTTCCGGGCCAGGGCGGCAAAGACGTTGCCGGCATTCTGGCTGCCGCGCAGGCGGGCGAGGTCAAGGCGGTGTATCTGCTGGGTGCCGATGAGATCGACACAAGCAAGCTCGGCTCGGCCTTCGTGATCTATCAGGGCAGCCATGGCGCCGCCGGGGCCAGGCGCGCCGACGTGATCCTGCCGGGCGCCGCCTATACCGAGAAGGACGCCACCTGGGTGAATACCGAAGGGCGTGTGCAGCTCGGCCGCCGCGCTGCCGCGCCTCCGGGCGAGGCCCGCGAGGACTGGGCGATCATCCGCGCGCTGTCGGATGCGCTGGGTCAGACGCTGCCTTACGACAATCTTGGCATGCTGCGCCGGCGCATGCTGCAGGCCGCACCACATTTCGGTGCGGTGGACAAACTCACCCCGGCCGCCTGGGGCAATTTCGGCACGGCCGGCGCGGTCAGCGACGCGCCGTTTGTGTCCGCGGTGGCCGATTTCTACCTGACCAATCCGATCGCCCGCGCCTCGGCGACGATGGCCGAATGCTCGGCCCTCGCACGCGGCGCCGCCATGCCGAAGACGGGTACCCATGACTGACGCTTTCTGGAACACGCTCTGGACCGGCTACGTCTTTCCGGGCGGCCTGATCCTCGTCCACATCCTGATGCTGACGGTGCCGCTGCTGATCGCGGTGGCCTACCTGACGCTGATGGAGCGCAAGGTGCTGGCGGCGATGTCGCTGCGCATGGGCCCGAACGTGGTCGGCCCGTTCGGCCTGTTGCAGCCCTTCGCCGATGCGGCCAAGCTGATCTTCAAGGAAACCATCATCCCGTCGGGCGCGAACAAGTTCCTGTTCATCATGGCGCCCTGCATCACCTTCATCCTGGCGCTGATCGCCTGGGCGGTGATCCCGGTGGCGGAAGGCTGGGTAATCGCCAACATCAATGTTGGCGTACTGTATCTCTTCGCGATTTCCTCGCTGGGCGTCTACGGCATCATCATCGCCGGCTGGTCGTCGAATTCGCGCTACGCCTTCCTTGGCGCGCTGCGCTCCTCGGCGCAGATGGTGTCCTACGAAGTCTCGATGGGTTTCGTCATCATCACCGTGCTGCTCTGCGTCGGCTCGCTGAATCTCTCGGCCATCGTGCAAGCGCAGAAGACGGTATGGTTCGCCCTGCCGCTGTTCCCGATGTTCATCGTCTTCTTCATCTCGGCCCTGGCCGAGACAAACCGGCATCCCTTCGACCTGCCGGAGGCGGAGGCCGAGCTGGTTGCCGGTTACCAGGTCGAGTATTCGTCGATGGCATTCGCCCTGTTCTTCCTCGGCGAATACGCCAACATGATCCTGATGTCGGGCATGACCACGATCCTGTTCCTGGGCGGCTGGCTGCCGCCGCTCGACATCGCGCCGTTCAACTGGATCCCGGGCATCGTCTGGTTCTGCCTGAAGATCTTCGTGCTGCTGTTCGTCTTCATCTGGGTTCGCGCCACCGTGCCGCGCTACCGGTACGACCAGCTCATGCGCCTGGGCTGGAAGGTGTTCCTGCCGTTCTCGCTGTTCTGGGTGGTGGCCACCGCGGGCGTTCTCGTCGCCTTCGACCTGCTGCCGAAAGGGGTGTAAGCCATGGCTCTGCTCGACCGCGGCGCCCGTGCCATCTTCCTCTGGGAAGTGGTGAAGGGGCTTGGCCTGACCTTCAGCTACATGTTCAAGAAGCGCGCGACCATCAACTATCCCTATGAAAAGGGTCCGTTGGGTCCACGGTTCCGCGGCGAGCATGCCTTGCGCCGCTACGCCAATGGCGAAGAGCGCTGCATTGCCTGCAAGCTGTGCGAGGCGATCTGCCCGGCCCAGGCCATCACCATCGAGGCCGAGCCGCGCGAAGACGGCTCGCGCCGCACCACGCGTTACGACATCGACATGACCAAGTGCATCTATTGCGGCTTCTGCCAGGAAGCCTGCCCGGTGGATGCCATCGTCGAGGGGCCGAATTTCGAATTCGCCACCGAGACGCGCGAGGAGCTTTTCTACAGCAAGGAAAAGCTGCTGGCGAATGGTGAGCGCTGGGAATACGAGATTTCGCGCAACATCGCCGCTGACGCGCCGTACCGCTGAGCGCATCGCGGGCGAGGGGGTAAACTATGATCATCCAGGCCTTGGCCTTCTACCTGTTCGCAGCGATCACCGTCGCCTCCGGCTTCATGGTGATCGCGTCGCGCAACCCGGTGCATTCCGTGCTCTTCCTCATCCTGGCCTTCTTCAACGCGGCCGGGCTGTTCGTGCTGATGGGGGCGGAATTCCTCGGCATGATCCTGGTGATCGTCTATGTCGGCGCCGTGGCGGTGCTGTTCCTTTTCGTTGTGATGATGCTCGACATCAACTTCGTCGAGCTGCGGCAGGGCTTCCTGCAGTATCTGCCGATCGGCAGCCTGATCGGCCTGATCCTGCTGGTCGAGCTCGTGCTGGTGCTGGGCGGCTGGGTGATCACCCCGGTGGCCAAGCAGGTCGCTACCACCCCGATCCCGGCGCTCGACCAGGTCACCAACACCCATGCGCTGGGCGCGGTGCTCTACACCAAGTACATCTACCTGTTCCAGGGCGCCGGCCTGATCCTGCTGGTCGCCATGATCGGCGCCATCGTGCTGACCCTGCGCTCGCGCCCGGGCGTGAAACGCCAGAGCATCGCCGAGCAGGTCAATCGGCCGCGCGACGCGGCAGTGGCGATCCGCAAGGTCGAGCCGAGGAAGGGAATCTGACTATGACCATCGGCCTCGGACATTATCTGACCGTCGCGGCGATCCTGTTCACCCTTGGGATCATCGGCATCTTCCTCAACCGCAAGAACGTGATCGTCATCCTGATGTCGATCGAGCTCATGCTGCTGGCAGTCAACCTGAACCTGGTGGCGTTTTCCACCCACCTGAACGATCTGGTCGGCCAGGTCTTCGCGCTGTTCGTGCTCACCGTCGCGGCGGGCGAGGCGGCGATCGGCCTGGCCATCTTGGTGGTTTATTTCCGCAACCGCGGCACCATCGCGGTTGAAGACATCAACATGATGAAGGGCTGAGGCGGCGATGACGATGTACCATCTGATCGTTTTCCTGCCCCTGCTGGCCGCCATCATCGCGGGCTTCTTCGGGCGTCGCATCGGCGATGCCGCTTCCATGGCGGTCACCTGCGTGGCCGTCGGCCTTGCCGCCATCCTGTCCTGGGTCGCCTTCTACCTGGTGATCTCCAAGGGCATGGTGGTCAACGTCAAGGTGCTGGACTGGATCGATTCCGGCAGTTTCAGCGTCGATTGGGCGCTGAAGATCGACCAGCTCACCGCCGTCATGCTGGTGGTGGTCAACACCGTCTCGGCGCTGGTGCATCTCTACAGCGTCGGCTACATGAGCCACGATCCGCACCGCCCGCGCTTCTTCGCCTACCTGTCGCTGTTCACCTTCGCGATGCTGATGCTGGTGACCGCCGACAACTTCGTGCAGCTCTACATGGGCTGGGAAGGCGTCGGCCTGGCCTCGTATCTGCTGATCGGCTTCTGGTTCAAGAAACCCAGCGCCAATGCCGCCGCCATCAAGGCCTTCGTCGTCAACCGCGTCGGCGATTTCGGCTTCGCGCTTGGCATCTTCGCGCTGTTCCTCGCCACCGGCTCGGTCACGTTTGACGCAGTGTTCCAGGCCGCGCCCGACCTGGCCGGCAAGACCTTCCACTTCCTGTGGAAGGACTGGGACATCCTGACGGTGGCCACCTTCCTGCTGTTCCTGGGCGCCATGGGCAAGTCGGCCCAGCTTGGCCTGCACACCTGGTTGCCGGACGCCATGGAAGGCCCGACCCCGGTTTCGGCCCTCATCCATGCCGCGACCATGGTCACCGCCGGCGTCTTCATGGTGGCGCGCTGTTCACCGCTGTTCGAATACGCGCCCGACACGCTGGCCTTCGTCGCCGTGATCGGCGCCTCGACCGCCTTCTTCGCCGCCACCGTCGGCCTGGCGCAGAACGACATCAAGCGCGTGATCGCCTATTCGACCTGCTCGCAGCTCGGCTACATGTTCTTCGCGCTGGGCGTCTCGGCCTATCCGGCCGCGATCTTCCACCTGTTCACCCATGCCTTCTTCAAGGCCCTGCTGTTCCTCGGCGCCGGCTCGGTGATCCATGCCGTCGGCGGCGAGCAGGACATGCGCAACATGGGCGGCCTGTGGAAGCACATCAAGGCCACCTATGTGATGATGTGGATCGGCAGCCTGGCGCTGGCCGGCTTCCCGATCTTCGCCGGCTACTATTCCAAGGACATGATCCTCGAGGTGGCCTATGCGGCCGGCGGGGTGGGGCAATATGCCTATGTCATGGGCATGGCGGCCGCGATCCTCACGGCCTTCTATTCCTGGCGCCTGCTGTTCATGACCTTCCACGGCGCGCCGCGCGCCGACCATCACGTGATGGAGCATGTGCATGAAAGCCCGATGGTGATGCTGATCCCGCTGGCCCTGTTGGCGGTTGGCGCGGTATTCGCCGGCTTTGCCTTCCACGACGGTTTCATCGGCCATCACTGGAAGGAATTCTGGGGCAATTCGATCCTGATCCTGCCCGACCACAAGGCCATGGAGGACGCGCATAACGTGCCCTTCCTGGTCAAGGTCGGCCCGATCATCGTCGGCGTCATCGGCATAGCGATTGCCTGGCTTGCCTATATCCGCGATACCAGCCTGCCGGCCCGCGCCGCGAAGCAGCATGAGATGCTCTACCAATTCCTGCTGAACAAGTGGTATTTCGACGAGCTCTATGACCGCATCTTCGTGCGCCCGTCGCTCTGGCTTGGCCGCGTGTTCTGGAAGGGCGGCGATGGTAGGATCATCGACGGTCTTGGTCCGGATGGTTTTGCGGCAACAGTCGTGCGGCTGGCCAAGCGGGCTTCGATCCTGCAGACCGGCTATGTCTATCACTACGCTTTTGCCATGCTGATCGGCGTGGCGGCGCTGGTGACCTATTTCTTCAGTGCGATGGGGC
>NZ_JANLJJ010000040.1:12622-49889 GCF_029255545.1 Ferrovibrio sp.
GCCATGCTGATCGGCGTGGCGGCGCTGGTGACCTATTTCTTCAGTGCGATGGGGCACTAATCCGATGTCGAGCATGCCCTTGCTGTCCATCGTCACCTTCCTGCCGCTGGCCGGCGCCGCCTTCATCTTTCTGGCCCGCGGCCCGGAAGAAATCGTCGCCCGCAATGCCCGCGCGGTCGCGCTCTGGACCACGGCGATCACCTTCGCGGTGTCGCTGCTGATCTGGCTGAATTTCGATAATTCGACCGCCGCCTTCCAGTTCGTCGAGAAGACCGCCTGGGTTGGCGCCGGCATCAATTACCACATGGGCGTCGATGGCATCTCCATGCTGTTCGTCATCCTCACCACCTTCCTGATGCCGTTCTGCATCCTAGCCTCGTGGGAGGCCGTCGAGCACCGCGTCAAGGAATACATGATCGCCTTCCTGGTCATGGAAACCCTGATGATCGGCGTGTTCTGCGCGCTGGACCTGGTGCTGTTCTACCTGTTCTTCGAAGCCGGCCTGATCCCGATGTTCCTGATCATCGGCATCTGGGGCGGCAAACGCCGCATCTATGCCAGTTTCAAGTTCTTCCTCTACACGCTGCTCGGCTCGGTGCTGATGCTGCTGGCAATCCTCTACATGTACTTCGTGGCCGGCACGACCGATATTCCGAGCCTGATGAAGACCGGGCTGTTCACGGGCCAGGCGCAGACCTGGCTGTGGCTTGCCTTCTTCGCCTCGTTTGCCGTGAAGATGCCGATGTGGCCGGTGCATACCTGGCTGCCGGATGCCCACGTAGAGGCGCCGACCGCTGGTTCGGTCATCCTGGCAGCCGTGCTGCTGAAGATGGGCGGCTACGGCTTCCTGCGCTTCTCGCTGCCGATGTTCCCGCTGGCCAGCGAGTATTTCGCGCCCTTCGTCTTCGCGCTCTCGGTCATCGCCATCGTCTATGCCTCGCTGGTGGCGCTGGTGCAGGAAGACATGAAGAAGCTGATCGCCTATTCCTCGGTGGCCCATATGGGCTTCGTCACCATGGGCATCTTCACCTTCAATACCCAGGGCCTTGAGGGCGCCATCTTCCAGATGCTCAGCCACGGCATCGTGTCTGGCGCGCTGTTCCTCTGCGTCGGCGTGGTCTATGACCGTCTGCATACTCGCGAGATCGCGCGTTATGGCGGCCTAGTCAACATCATGCCGAAATACGCCTTTGTCTTCATGCTGTTCACCATGGCCAATGTCGGCCTGCCGGGCACCGGCGGTTTCGTCGGCGAATTGCTCACCCTGGTCGGCGCCTTCCAGGCCAACACCTGGGTCGCGCTGATCGCCACCTCTGGCGTGATCCTTGCCGCTGCCTATGCGCTGTGGCTGTATCGCCGCGTGGTGTTCGGCGAACTGACCAAGGCCGACCTGAAGAGCATGCTCGACCTCAGCCCGCGCGAGGTTGCAATCTTCGCCCCGCTGGTGGTGATGACCCTGTGGATGGGCATCTATCCGGCGCCTTTCTTCGACGTGATCGCCGCGTCTGCCAGGCACCTGCTTGAGCAGCATCAGACCGCGCTTGCCGCCGCCAAGGCGGTGGCGACCGCCGCCCGTTAAGCGGAAGATAGGAGTTCGACCCGTGACCGCTTCGACCATGCCCGTCCTGGCGCCGGCCTATCCGGAAATCTGGCTTGCCCTGGCCTCGATGGCGCTGCTGATTTTTGGCGTCTTCCGTGGCGATGGGTCGACCCGCCTGGTGGCCTGGCTGGCCATCGTCGTGCTGGCCATTACCGTGCTGCTGGTCGTGCTGCAACCAGACGCCACCGAGACCACCTTCGGCGGGATGTTCATCGCCGACGGCTTCGGCCGCTTCGCCAAGATACTGATCCTGCTTGGCTCGGCGTTCTCGATCGTCCTGTCGCTCGGCTATATCCGTTACGAGCGGATGGAGCGTTTCGAGTATCCCGTGCTGATCCTGCTGGCCAGCACCGGCATGCTGATGATGGTCTCGGCCAACGACCTGATCGCGCTCTATCTTGGCCTCGAGCTGCAGTCGCTGTCGCTCTATGTCATGGCCGCCTTCAAGCGCGATTCTGGCCGCGCCACCGAAGCCGGGCTCAAGTATTTCGTGCTCGGCGCGCTGTCGTCCGGCATGCTGCTTTATGGCTGCTCGATGATCTATGGCTTCGCCGGCTCGACCAGCTTTCCGCTGATTGCCCAGGCATTGACCGGCGGCGGCTCGGCTTCCATCGGCCTGGTGGTCGGCATCGTCTTCCTCTGCGCCGGCCTGGCCTTCAAGGTCTCTGCCGTGCCGTTCCATATGTGGACGCCCGACGTCTATGAAGGCTCGCCCACGCCGGTGACGGCCTTCTTCGCCGTGGCGCCCAAGGTGGCGGCCATGGCCCTGTTCGTGCGTGCGCTGCTCAGCCCGTTCGGCGAGATCGCCCATGACTGGCAGCAGATCGTCATCGTGATCAGCGCGCTCAGCATGCTGCTGGGCGCCTTTGCCGCCATCGCCCAGAGCAACATCAAGCGCCTGATGGCCTATTCCTCGATCGGCCATGTTGGTTATGCCCTGATCGGCCTGGCTGCCGGCACCGAGGAAGGCGTGCGCGGCATCCTGATCTATCTGGCGATCTATCTGGCCATGAATGTCGGCACCTTCGCCATCATCCTGTCCATGCGCCAGAAGGACCGCATGGTTGAGGGCGTGCAGGATCTCGCCGGCCTGGCCAAGACCCATCCGGGCATGGCGCTGCTGCTGGCCGCCTTCATGTTCTCGCTGGCAGGCGTGCCGCCGCTGGCCGGCTTCTTCGGCAAGTTCTACATCTTCATGGCCGCCATCAACGCCCAGCTTTATGTGCTGGCGGTGCTGGGCGTGCTCAGCTCGGTGGTCGGCGCCTATTACTATCTGCGCGTCGTCAAGCTGATGTATTTCGACGAGGCGGCCGAGCCGCTGGCCAAGCCGGTGCGCGGCGAACTGGGCGCGGTGATGACCGTCACCGGCCTGTTCACCATCCTGTTCTTCGTCATGCCAGGCCCGCTGCTGGCGGCGGCGCAGACCGCCGCCAAGTCGCTGTTTCCCTGATTGCAGCCGTTTGATCGCCTGGACACCCAAGTGAAGTGGGATCTCCAGGCGTTCGACGTCCTCGACAGCACCAACGAGGAAATCCGCCGTCGGGCCGAAACCGGCGTGGCGGAGGGCCTTGCGGTGCTGGCTCGGCAGCAGACCGCCGGTCGTGGCCGCCGTGGCCGCGCCTGGGAATCGCCGGTTGGCAATCTCTACCTCTCGCTGCTGCTGCGCCCCCAGCTGGGCGGAAAGCCGGCGAGCCCGGCGCAGGCGGCCACGCTGTCGTTCCTCACCGTCGTCGCGCTGGCCGAGGCGGTGGAACTGGCCGCGCCGCAACTTGGGCCCGCCATCACCTGCAAATGGCCGAACGACCTGCTGGTCGGCGGCGCCAAGATCGCCGGCATCCTGCTGGAATCACGGACCCGGCCAGACGGCAATCTTGACTGGGTGACGGTTGGCATTGGCGTCAATCTGGCGCATTACCCCGAGCAGACCCCGTATCCAGCCACGGCTTTGGCCGCTCATGGCGTCAGCGTTGCGCCCGAGGATTTCGCGCCCTGGCTGCTGGCCCGCTATGGCTACTGGTATGGCCGCTGGCAGGCCGGGGGGTTCGCGCCTGTGCGCGAGGCCTGGCTGAAGAAGGCCCAGGGGCTGGGCAAGCCGGTGGTCGTGCGATTGCCGGATCGTGAGCTGCACGGCCGTTTCGCCGCGCTGGATGACAGCGGCGCGTTGTTGCTGGAAATGCCGGACGGCCGCATGCAGACTGTGACCGCCGGCGACGTGTTCCCGGCCGGCTGAAAGGACGACCTCATGCTGCTGGCCATCAATGCCAACAACACCAATACCAAGTTCGGCGTCATCGATGGCGACCGGATCGTCGGGGAATGGCGCCAGCATACCGCGGCGACGCGGACAGGTGACGAGCATGCGGTCTGGCTGTTCCAGCTGATGCAGATCGAGGGCATCGATCCGAAATCGATCACGGCGGCGATCATCGGCAGCGTGGTGCCGCAGGCCACCTTCAACCTGCGCCGGCTCTGCACCCGCTATTTCAACACCGAGCCGCTGGTGCTGGGCGAACCCAGCGTGAAATACGGCATCCAGATCAAGGGGCAGGGGGCGGGCGCCGACCGCATCTGCAACACCGTGGGCGCCGGCGTGCTGTTTCCGAAAACGCCGATGATCGTGGTCGATTTCGGCACCGCCACCACCTTCGACGTGGTGGACGAGGAGGGCAGTTATTGCGGCGGCGTGATCGCGCCGGGCATCAACCTGTCCATCGAGGCGCTGGTCAATGCCACGGCTTTGTTGCCGCGCATCGTGGTGGAAAAGCCGGCCCAGGTGATTGGCACCACGACGATTGCCTGCATGCATTCCGGCGTCTTCTGGGGTTATGTCGGCCTGATCGAGGGCATCGTTGCCCGCATCCGTGAGGAATTCGGCCGGCCGATGAAGGTGATTTCCACCGGCGGCCTGGCCCCGGTGTTTGATGGGGCTACCGCCGTGATCGAGCAGATCGTACCGGATATCACCGTGCGCGGCCTGATCGAAATCCATCGGCGCAGCACCAGATAAGATCGATGTCGGAACGCCTCGACCGCAACAGCCTCTATTTCCTGCCGCTCGGCGGGGTGAACGAGATCGGCATGAACCTGAACCTCTACGGGTTCGGTGACCGGTGGCTGATGGTCGATCTCGGCACCAGCTTCGCCGACGAGGGCATGCCCGGCGTCGATCTGGTGCTGCCGGACGTAACCTGGATCGCCGGCCGGCGCGAACGGTTGCTGGGCATCGTGCTGACCCATGCCCATGAGGATCATCTGGGTGCCATCAGCCATGTCTGGCAGGAGCTGCGCTGCCCCGTCTGGGCGACGGGCTTTGCCGCATCCGTGCTGCGCAAGAAGCTGGAAGAGAAAGGCCTGGCCGACGAGGTGCCGGTGCATGTCTACAAGCCCGGCGAGCTGATCGAGCTGGGGCCGTTCAAGATACGCTCGATGAACATCACCCACTCCACGCCCGAGAGCCAGGCGCTGGCTATCGAGACGCCGGCCGGCGTGGTGCTGCATACCGGCGACTGGAAACTCGATCCGCGCCCGGTACTGGGGCCGCAGAGCGAAGTGGAGGCGCTGCGGGCCTATGGCGATCGTGGCGTACTGGCGCTGGTCTGCGACAGCACCAACGTGTTCAACCGCGGCCATTCCGGCTCGGAAGGCGATGTGCGCGACAGCCTGATGCAGGTGCTGGCCGACAAACCCGGTCGCATCGCCGTCACCACCTTTTCGTCAAATCTCGCGCGGCTGGAGAGCCTGTTCGACGTGGCGAACCATCTCGGCCGCCATATCTGCCTGATTGGCCGTTCGCTGCATCGCTTCATCGGCGCGGCGCAGGAAAATGGCTACCTGAAGCACATCCCCAATCTGGTCGACGAACGCGAGGCCGGTTTCCTGCCGCGCGAGAAGATCATGTATGTCTGTACCGGCTGCCAGGGCGAGCCGCGCGGCGCCATGGCGCGCATCGCCTTCAACAGCCATCCTCATGTGGTGCTGTCGCCCGGCGATACGGTGGCCTTTTCCTCCAAGATCATCCCCGGCAACGAGCGCACGCTGTTCCGCCTGCATAATGAGCTGGTGCGCAACGGGATCGAGGTGATCACCGAGAAGGATGCCTTCATCCATGTCTCGGGCCATCCCTCGCGCGACGAGCTGGCCGAGATGTATAGCCTGGCCCGGCCGCAGATCGCCGTGCCGGTGCATGGCGAGCCGCGCCATCTGGTGGAGCATGCCCGCTTCGCCCAGAGCCTGCAGGTGCCGCACGGCATCGTGCCGCGCAACGGCGACCTGATCCGGCTGGCGCCCGGCGCGCCGGACGTGATCGAGCAGGTGCCCTCGGGCCGGCTGGCCATCGACGGCGACGAGCTGGTGCCGGTGCAGGGCGGGGCATTGCAGGTGCGCCGCAAGCTGGCCTTCAACGGCGCGGCTTCCGTCAGCCTGGTGGTCGATGGCGAAGGGCGATTGCAGACCCGGCCGCATGTGAAGCTCTCGGGCGTCGTGAATGGCGATGCCGAGCTGATCGGGGCCGAGATCGCCGCCGAGATCGCCGCCGCCATCGACCGGCTGAAGCCCGGGCCGCATCGCGACGATAACGGGCTGGAGCAGGCCGCCCACCGGGCCTTGCGCGCCTGCCTGCGCGGCCAGACCGGCCGCAAGCCGATCACCCAGGTGCACGTGATCCGCCTGGCCGACTGATGGCCGGGTTTGGGGCGATCTGACGCAGCGTCACGGCTTGCCCCCGGCACCGGCCGGCCCCATATTGCAGCGCAGAAAACGACCACAGACCGCAGGGAAACGACCGCCATGATCGGCCGCCTCAACCATGTCGCCATCGCCGTGCCCAATCTTGCCGCCGCCGCGGCCACCTATGCCAATACGCTGGGCGCCAGGGTCTCGGACCCGGTGGACGAACCCGACCATGGCGTGACGGTGGTGTTCGTCGAGCTGCCCAACACCAAGATCGAGCTGCTGCACCCGCTGGGCGACAACTCGCCGATCGCCAAATTCCTGGCCAACAATCCCTCGGGCGGCATGCACCATGTCTGCTACGAGGTGGATGACATCATCGCCGCCCGTGACAAGCTGAAGGCCGATGGCGCCCGCGTGCTGGGCGATGGCGAGCCGAAGATCGGCGCCCATGGCAAGCCGGTGCTGTTCCTGCATCCAAAGGATTTCTGCGGCACCCTGGTCGAGATCGAGCAGATCTGAGCCCCGCCATGACCTGGTTCAACAATAGCATCGCCTTCGTCATCATCTACATGGTGGTGCTGTTCTGCGTGCTGCCGATCGGCGTGAAGACGCCGGATGAGGCGGGCGAGAGCAAACTGCCGGGGCAGGCCGATTCCGCGCCGGTGAATCCGCGGCTCGGTTTCAAGTTCCTGCTCACCTTCGGCATCAGCTGCGTGTTGTTCGGGCTGTATTACCTGGTTGGCTATTACGACCTGCTGGGCCTGAACAGGTTCCTCGGCCGAGGGCTGTAGCCAACGGGCGGTGACGCGCATTGGATAGGGCATACGCCGCTACTTCTGCGCGAAAACAGGCTGATTTGAAAAGAACGGTGAAAAGAACGGGGAAGCACAAAAAAGAAAGGAGCAAGGACATGCCTCGCTCCGTATCCCGTCTCGCGGGTAAGTTTAAGCCTCCCCAGACTTGGGCCGCCTGTTACCAAGCGGTTGCGTATTTTCTATACCGAATGATGAAACCTGTGTCACCCGAAAAGTTATAGGTTCCTAACAAAATGGTAATAATGCGTCGTCAGGGTTGTGAGATGCATCGCTCTGCGACCTCTGTAGTTCTACTCGGTCTGCTGGTGGCCCTGTCCTGGGCCTCTGCGGCCCAGGCACAGGGCGGCCAGAGCCCAGGACAGGGCCCGGGACAGGGCCTTGCCCAGAGCTCCAGGCCCGCCGACTCGGCGACCGAGCCTTTGCCGGTGGTGGTGACCCTGGATGCCGCAGAATGCCGGCGCCTGCTGGCGCGGCAGGGCAGCGTGACCATGCACCAGCCCGCCCCCGATGTGACCTACCAGCCCGGCCGCGACGTGGATTCTCAGGGCCGGCCCATCGCGCCGGCCGATCTGCCAGGCAGCAATCCGTATCCCATGGACGGGCCGATCACGCTGGATCTGAAAATCCCGCTCTCGACCCTGCTGGGTGACCGCACGCCGCCGCGCGTGGGCAGTTCCGAGACCAATGTGGGCAAGGTGACCATCGATCCGAAGACCGGCCGGCTCGCCTTCAACGGCCAGTCGCTGGAACCGAAGGGCGAGGATGCCCTGGCGGCGGCCTGCCGCGACTATCTGGCCAGGCAGAAGCCGCCCCGCCGGTGAGGGCCGCCATTCGTCGCCCCGCTCGGGTCCTTGCGACCCTGCCGCCACGGCCTTAAAAACGCCCCATTATCCCGCCATCTCCGTTTCCCATCAGGATCGTCACACCATGCGGCTCAGCAGCTATTTCCTGCCCGTTCTCAAGGAAAACCCGAGCGAAGCGCAGATCGTCAGCCACCGGCTGATGCTGCGCGCCGGCATGGTCCGGCAGACCGCCGCCGGCATCTACAGCTGGCTGCCGCTGGGCCATCGCGTGCTGAAGAAGATCGAGCAGATCGTACGCGAGGAGCAGGATGCCGCCGGCGCACAAGAGTTGCTGATGCCGACCATCCAGTCGGCCGAGCTGTGGCAGAAAAGCGGTCGCTACGAGGATTACGGCAAGGAGATGCTGCGCATCACCGACCGCCACGAGCGGCCGATGCTCTACGGCCCGACCAACGAGGAAATGCTGACCGACATCGTCGCGTCGGAATGGAAGAGCTATCGCGACCTGCCGAAGATCCTCTATCACATCCAGTGGAAATTCCGTGACGAGGTGCGTCCGCGTTTCGGCGTGATGCGCGGCCGCGAATTCCTGATGAAGGATGCCTATTCCTTCGATCTCGACCAGGCCGGTGCGCGGCGTTCCTATAACCGCATGTTCGTGGCCTATCTGCGCACCTTCGCCCGGCTGGGCCTGAAGGCGATCCCGATGCAGGCCGATACCGGCCCGATCGGCGGCGATCTCAGCCATGAATTCATCGTGCTGGCCGAAACCGGCGAAAGCGGCGTGTTCTGCGACAAGGCCCTGATCGAGCGCGACGTGCTGAGCGAGAAGGTCGACTACAGTTCCGACCTGCAGCCCATCGTGGATTCCTGGACCGCGCCGTATGCGGCCACCGAGGAAAAGCATGACGCGGCACGTTTCGAGGCCCTGCCCAAGGATCGCCAGGTGGCCGCGCGTGGTATCGAAGTGGGGCACATTTTCTATTTCGGCACCAAGTATTCCAAGCCGATGGGCGCGGTGGTGCAGGGGCCGGGCGGCGAGAGCATCACGCTTGAGATGGGCTCCTACGGCATCGGCGTGTCGCGCCTGGTCGGCGGCATCATCGAGGCCAGCCATGACGAGAACGGCATCATCTGGCCGTTCAGTGTCGCGCCGTTCCATGTCGGCCTGATCAACCTCAAGGTTGGCGATGCCGAATGCGACAAGGCAGCCGAGGCGCTGTATACCAAGCTGAAGGCGGCCGGCTTCGACGTGCTTTATGACGACCGCGACGAGCGCGCCGGCGCCAAGTTCGCCACCATGGACCTGATCGGCCTGCCGTATCAGGTCACCGTCGGTCCGCGCGGCGTCAAGGCCGGCGTGGTGGAAGTGAAAAACCGCGCCACGGGCGAGAAGGAAGAGATCACGCCCGAGGCCGTGATGAACAAGCTCGCCGCCCTGCGCAACGCGTAACCAGCCCCGGAAACGATCAAGGATCACCATGCCCTTCTTTTCCCGGTTCGAGTGGATGCTGGCGCTGCGTTACCTGCGTGCCCGCCGGCAGGAGGGCTTCATCTCGGTGATCGCGATTTTCAGTTTCCTCGGCATCATGCTGGGGGTGGCCACCCTGATCATCGTGATGAGCGTGATGAACGGCTTCCGCGCCGAACTGCTGGGTCGCATCCTCGGCCTGAACGGCCATCTCACCATCCAGCTTGAGGCGCGCAACAGCCTGCCGGACTACGAATTCGTCACCGAAGCCGTCTCCAGGATGCCCGGCGTGGTGCTGGCCAATCCGATGATCGAAGGGCAGGTGATGGCCACCGCCAACAACGCCGCCGCCGGCGTGATGGTGCGTGGCGTGCGGCAGGCCGACCTGATGCAGGAAAGCGCCATCGCCAAGGGCATCCGCCAGGGTAACCTGAGGGATTTCCAGGGCGACGACGCGGTGGCCATCGGCCATCGCCTGGCGCGCAAGCTGGGCCTGAGGCTGGGCGACCAGATCACCCTGATCTCGCCGCAGAACAACACCACGCCATTCGGCAGCGTGCCGCGGCTGGTGCGCTATCGCGTGGCGGCGATCTTCGATGTCGGCATGTTCGAATACGATTCCGGTTTCGTCTATGTGCCTTTCGAGGCGGCGCAGACCTATTTCCGTCTGCCCAACGCGGCCAGCGCGGTGGAAGTGCGGCTGGAAGACCCGCAGCAGGCGCGCCAGGCGGCGCGGCAGATCATCCAGCGCCTGGGGCCGCAATACCGCATCTACGACTGGCAGCAGGCCAACGCGCATTTCGTCAATGCGCTGGAGGTCGAACGCAACGTGATGTTCCTGATCCTGACGCTGATCATCGTGGTGGCGGCCTTCAACATCATTTCCAGCATGATCATGCTGGTGAAGGACAAGGGCCGCGACATCGCCATCCTGCGCACCATGGGCACCTCACGCGGCTCGATCATGCGCGTCTTCGTCATCGCCGGCGCCAGCATCGGCGTGCTGGGAACCGCCAGCGGTTTTGGCCTTGGGCTGGCGTTTTCGCTCAACATCGAAAGCATCCGTCAGCTGTTGCAGAATCTCACGGGCACCGAGCTGTTCTCGGCCGAGATCTATTTCCTCTCCAAGCTGCCGGCCAAGGTCGATTCCACCGAAGTGCTCTATGTCGTGCTGATGGGGCTGGCGCTGACCCTGCTGGCCACGCTCTATCCGAGCTGGCGCGCCGCCCGCCTCGATCCGGTGGAGGCGCTGCGGTATGAATAGGGGCGGCATGAGTAACGTGCTTGAGCTGCAGGATATCCGCCGCACCTTCAGCCAGGGCGGCGAGACGGTCGAGGTGCTGCGCGGCGTTGACCTGAGCGTGAAGGGCGGCGAGATCGTTGCCCTGCTGGGTCCATCGGGTTCGGGCAAATCGACTTTGCTGCATATCGCCGGCCTGCTGGAACAGCCCTCGTCGGGCCGCATCGTGATCGGCGGCCAGGATTGCAGCCGCATGAATGACGCCGAGCGCACGCTCACCCGCCGGCTGCGCATCGGTTTCGTCTACCAGTATCACCACCTGCTGCCGGAATTCTCGGCGCTGGAAAACGCCGCCATGCCTTTGCGCGTGCGCGGCGAGGGGGCTGGCGCGGCGGAAGCGAAAGCCGCCGTTCTGCTGACCCATCTCGGCCTTGCCCATCGGCTGAAGCATCGCCCGGCACGGCTGTCCGGCGGTGAGCAGCAGCGCGTGGCGATTGCCCGCGCCGTGGTCGGCAAGCCCGATCTGCTGCTGGCCGACGAGCCGACCGGCAACCTGGATGAAAAGACCGCCGAAACGGTCTTCGCCGAACTGACCGACTTGGCGCGCAACAACGGCATCGGCGCGCTGATCGCCACCCATAACCTGGAGCTGGCCAGGCGCATGGACCGTGTCGTGACCCTGCATGAGGGGCGGCTGCGCGCGGCCTGACCTAATGTCCCGTTGTGCCGGTCCGGCCTGAGGCTCAGTCAGCCGGCACGGCCACCGGTTTCGGCTTTGCCGGCATGGTCATGGCCACCACGCCGATAAACACGCAGACTAAGCCGATCCAGGCCGTGGAGCCGAGGCTTTCGCCCAGGAACAGCACGCCGATACCCACGCCGATCGGCACGCGCAGGTAAGCCTGCGCCGTGGTGCCGACCGAACCCAGGGTGTGGATCAGCCGGAAATAGATGGCAAAGGCCAATGCGGTGGAAAACACCGACAGGCCGAGCAGGGCGAGGATCGAACTGGTCGACGGGGCCAGCGTCCATGGCTGGTCGATCACGATGCCGGCCGGGATCAGCAGCGCCGTGCCGCACAGCATCGAGCCGGCCGCCGGCACCAGCGGATCCAGGCCCTTGAAGTTGCGCCCGAAGATCGCCGCGCCGGCATAGCTGATGGTGGCGGCGATAATGGCCAGCTGCGACACCAGTTCGCGGCCCAGGCCGTTCAGGGCCTGCAGGCCGACGATCAGGCAGATGCCGGCCATGCCGGCGAGCACGCCGAACAGCTTGCGCGCGGTGGTCGGCTCGTGCCGCGTGATCGCCACCGTCAGCAGGAAGGCGAAGATCGGCGTGGTCGAATTCAGGATCGCCGCCAGCCCAGCATCGACGCTGTATTCCGCCCAGGCAATGAGGGTGAAGGGTACCACGCTGTTGAGGCAGGCCTGGAACAGGAAGCGTTTCCAGGTGGCGCCATCGCGTGGCAGGCGGATGCCGCGCATCCGCAGGATGGCCAGCAGCAGCAGCCCGGCGATCAGGGTGCGCGCGGCGATCAGCGTCACCGGCGGGATGGTGGCAATGCCCAGCTTGATGAAGGTGTAGGACGCGCCCCATAGCGTGGCCAGCATGGCCAGCAGGGCGTATTCGACGGCGGGATTGAAGCGGGGTTCTGACATGCGACTTTCAAAACTGGGGCGGGCGATGGATCACCCTGCCATGCCTGGAACGGTCTGTCGCCGGGCGATGCTACGGCCGCGGCCGAAGGATGCTAACGTCGCCGCCGCGCCCGCCAGTCTTCGCGGCTCTGGCCCCACAACTCGGTATCGATATCGATCGGCGCGGGCAGGCGGTCCCTGCGCAGCCAGCGTGAGCCCAGGCGCCGGGCCACATTCTGTGAATTGATGTTCTCGGGCACGATGCAGTGGATCACGTCATCCCAGCCCAGATGATAGAAGGCCCAGTCGATCGCCGCCGTGGCGCCTTCGGTGGCGTAACCCTTGCCCCAGGTTTCGCGCACCAGCGCCCAGCCGACCTCGCGGCCGGGCCAGCCGGCCGGATACCAGGGACCAAGCCGGCCGATCCAGCGGCCGCTCGCTTTTTCGATCACCGAAAACATCGCAAAGCCGTCGATGGCCCAGGCACCGGCCATGACGCAGAGGCTGCGCCAGGCCATCGGGCGCTCCTGCGCGCCACCCAGATGGCGCTGTGCCTCGGCGTCGGCCATGAAGGCGGCCCAGGCATCAAGGTCGGCGGCCACGGGCGGGCGCAGGATCAGGCGTTCGGTTTCGAGCATGACAGTCATGGGCGCCTGCATAGGGGATGCGATCGGTCGGTGCAAAATCAAAATATGCCGCGCGATCCTTATACGGTCTTGACCACATACCCAGGTGAGGCCCTAATCTGAATCAAAAGCTGCAGGGGAAAGCAGATGAAGAGAGCTGGAGTGCGGTTTACGCTATTATGCGTGATGGCTTTGGGCCTTGCGGCCTGCGTCAACAGTGTCAGAACCGATGTCAGTCGTTTCACCACCACGTTGCCCAGCGATCTCGGCGGCAAGACTTTTGCCTTCGTCGAACTCGACAGCCAGCGCGGCAGCGCCGAATACGCCCAGCATGCCGCCGCCATCGCCGGCCATCTGGAACGCCAGGGCCTGACGCGCACCACCGACCTGCGCAGGGCCGATTACGCCGTCAGTTTCATCTACGGCCAGTCCTCGGGCCAGACCAAGAGCGAGACGTTCCCGGTCTGGGGCCAGACCGGCGGCGGCACCAGCTACAGCAGCGGCACGGTGAATGCCTATGGGGCGGGCGGCAGCGGCTTTGGCAACTACTCGTCCACCACCTATACGCCGCCAACCTATGGCGTGGTTGGCAGCCAGACGATCAGCAGCACGGAATACACGCGCTACATCAACATCCAGATCTATGACTGGCAGGCCTCGGTGAAGACCGACAAACTGACCGGCCTGTGGGAAGCCAATGCCACCAGCACCGGCTCCTCCAGCAGCTTTGCCGCCGTGTCGGGCTGCATGATCCAGGCGATTTTCCAGGATTTCCGCAAATCCGGCAGCGAGAAGATCACCCTGCCGACGCAGACCTGCTAGGGCCCCCCCATTACCGGTGGGCTCGGGATTTTTGTCGGCAAAGCCGCCGGAACGGGAGCAATATCGGCAAATCCGACGGAAAACATGCCAAATGATATCAACGATATCAGTGCTATCATTCCTGCGCCGGCTGCTGTGGAATACCAAATCTGCCTTACCAGGATTAGATCTTTCCGGTTCGTTCGCCTAGGACTTGGATTCGTCCGCAGCCGTTCTCCGGGTTACCTCGACGTTCCGGCACTTATCCACAAGATATTGGGAATCAACACGAATCCGCCATACTTCGCGTGGGATTCGGATTCCTTGCGTTCTGGTTTCCGGCGCCTAGGTCGCGTATCGTAAAACGCGAACGGGAATCGAAAATCCGCCATGAGCTTTGCCGACTTCGTCCATCTGCGCGTCCATACCGCCTATTCGCTCACCGAAGGGGCGATCAGGCTGCCCAAACTGGCTGAGCTGTGCGTCAAGCTGCGCATGCCGGCGGTTGCGATCACCGATACCAACAACCTGTTCGGCGCGCTGGAAGGCTCCAAGGAACTGGCCGGCAAGGGCATCCAGCCGATCATCGGCTGCCAGATCAGCCTGAGCCGCGCCGACCAGGCCCAGGGCGGCTTTGGCAAGGCGCTGAAAAAGCCCGATCCGGACCGCATCGTGCTGCTGGCCCAGAATGCCGCCGGCTATGCCAACCTGATGCAGCTTTCCACCAAGGCCTATCTGGAGTCGCCGCCGGGCGAGGCGGCGCAGGTCGGCTGGGCCGATCTGGAAGCATACAGCGCCGGCCTGATCTGCCTGAGCGGCGGCCCAAGCGGCCCGGTCACGCGGCTCTTGTCGGAAGGCCAGAACGATGCGGCGCGCCAGCAGCTCGAGACGCTGAAGCGCATCTTTCCCGGCCGGCTTTATGTCGAGTTGCAGCGCCATGGCTGGGCCATCGAGGCCAAGACTGAGCCGGGGCTGCTGGAACTGGCCTATGCGCTTGACCTGCCGCTGGTGGCCACCAACGACTGCTATTTTCCCGACGAGAGCATGTACGAGGCGCATGACGCGCTGCTCTGCATCGCCGAGGGCACCTATGTGGGCGAGCAGAACCGCCGCCGCGTCACCCCCGATCACCGCTTCAAGTCGGCCGAGGAAATGCGCGTGCTGTTCGCCGATCTGCCCGAGGCGGTCGACAACACGCTGGTGATCGCGAAGCGCTGCGCGATCAAGGCCGAGGAGCGCAAGCCGATCCTGCCCAGTTTCGGCGACGGGAAAGGGGAGTCGGAAGCCGATACCCTGCGCCGCATGGCGCGTGAAGGCCTGGAAACGCGCCTAGCCCAGATCGGCGTGAGCGGCGAAGCCGCCAAAGCCTATTACGACCGTCTCGAATTCGAATGCGAGACGATCATCAACATGAAATTCCCCGGCTACTTCCTGATCGTGGCCGATTTCATCCAGTGGGCCAAGCGCAATGGCGTGGCGGTCGGGCCGGGTCGCGGTTCGGGCGCCGGTTCGGTGGTCGCCTGGGCGCTTACCATCACCGATCTGGATCCGCTGCGCTTCGGTCTGCTGTTCGAACGCTTCCTCAATCCGGAACGCGTATCGATGCCCGACTTCGATATCGACTTCTGCCAGGAGCGCCGCGAAAAGGTGATCGACTACGTGCAGCAGAAATATGGCGCTGCCAACGTTGCCCAGATCATCACCTTCGGCAAGCTGCAGGCCCGCGCAGCCCTGCGCGACGTTGGCCGCGTGCTGCAACTGCCTCTCGGCCAGGTCGACCGCATCTGCAAGCTGGTGCCAAATAATCCCGCCAATCCGGTAACCCTGGCCCAGGCGATCAAGGAAGAGGTGCGCCTGCGCGAGGAGCGCGACCGCGACGAAGCGGTCGGCCGCATGATGGATATCGCGCTGAAGCTGGAAGGACTGTACCGCAACGCCTCGACCCATGCCGCCGGCGTGGTGATCGGCGACCGGCCGCTGGTCGAGCTGGTGCCGCTGTACCGCGATCCGCATGCCAGCATGCCGGCCACGCAGTTCTCGATGAAATACGCCGAGGCCGCCGGGCTGGTGAAATTCGACTTCCTCGGCCTCAAGACGCTCGACGTGCTGGAGAAGGCCGTCGAGTTGATCCGCCGGAAGGGCGTGCAGATCGATCTGGCCGGCATCCCGCTGGCCGACCAGCCTACCTTCGAGCTTTTGGGACGCGGTGACACGGTGGGCGTGTTCCAGCTCGAAAGTTCGGGCATGCGCGACATGCTGCGCAACATGAAGCCCGACGCCTTCGAGGATATCATCGCCCTGGTCGCGCTCTATCGCCCGGGCCCGATGGAGAATATCCCGAGCTATATCGCCCGCAAGCACGGCAAGGAAAAGCCCGATTACCTGCATGACTGGCTCAAGCCGGTGCTGGAGGAAACCTACGGCGTCATCATCTACCAGGAACAGGTGATGGAAATCGCCAAGGTGCTGGCCGGCTATTCGCTCGGCGAGGCCGACCTGCTGCGCCGCGCCATGGGCAAGAAGATCAAGGCCGAGATGGATGCGCAGAAGGAGCGCTTCGTCACTGGCGCGAAGGAGAAGGGCGTCGATCCGGACCGCGCCGCCTTCATCTTCGAGCTGGTGGAGAAATTCGCCGGCTACGGCTTCAACAAGAGTCACGCCGCGGCATACGCGCTGGTCGCCTGGCAGACCGCCTACCTGAAGGCCAATTATCCGGTCGAGTTCATCGCCGCCTCGATGACGCTGGATATTTCCAACACCGACAAGCTGAACGTGTTCCGCCAGGAATGCGCCCGCCAGGCCATTACCCTGCTGCCGCCGGACGTAAACCGTTCCGAGGTCGAGTTCGCGGTGGAATACGACAAGGCCGAGAAGGGCGCGATCCGCTACGGGCTGGCCGCAGTGCGCAATGTCGGCGCTGCGCCGATGGGCCAGATCGTCGAGACGCGGCAGGCCGGCGGCCCCTTCAAATCGCTGTTTGATTTTGCCGGAAGGGTTGATCCATCGGCGCTGAACAAGCGCATGCTGGAAAACATCGCCAAGGCCGGCGCGTTTGACGGGCTGGAGAAAAGCCGCGCGAAAGTGCTGGCCGGACTGGAAACCCTGATCCGCTATGCCAACGCCAAGGCCGAGGAGCGCGCCTCCAACCAGGTATCCCTGTTCGGTGGCGGCAAGACGGAAGAAAGCCTGCCCAAGCTGCCCGAAGGCGAGGTCTGGACGCCGATGGAACAGCTTGCCAGGGAATTCGAGGCGATCGGCTTCTACCTTTCGGCCCATCCGCTCGATGCCTATCAGGTCACGCTCAATCGCGTTGGCGTGAAGCGTTATGCCGACATGCTCAAGCTGCTGCATTCCGGCGACCAGGTGTTCAAGGTGGCCGGCACGGTGATCTCGAAACAGGAGCGCACCTCGCAGAAGACCGGCAACCGCTTCGCGTTTGTCCAGTGTTCTGATGCGTCTGGCATGTTCGAGGTGATGCTGTTCTCGGAGGTGCTGGCGCAGTATCGCGACCTGCTGGAAGCCGGCGCGAATATCGTCTGGACGCTCACCGCGCGCGCCGATGGCGAGCAGCCGCGCTTAAGCGCCCAGAAAGCCGAGAAGCTGGACGACGTGGCGGCCCGCGCCGCCGCCGGCATCCGCATCATGGTTGAGAACGACAGGCCCTTCGCCCAGATCAAAGGCCTGCTCGACAAGGCCGGGCGCGGCAAGGGCCAGGTATTGCTGGGCCTGAAACTGGAAGAGGCCGGCCTGTCGGGCGGCGTGGAGGCCGATATCAAGCTGCCCAGCGGCTATGCCATCAACCCGACCATCCGTCACCAGATCCGCGTGCTGCCGGGCGTGGTGGAGGTTTATGATATTTGAGAGCGTTGCATGAATCAGATTCAGCCCCAGGCCATTCATCGCAAGGATTACCGCGCCCCGGATTACCGGATCGAGAGCGTCGAACTGGAATTCGACCTGGTGTCCGATGCCACGGTGGTGAAATCAAAGCTGGCCGTCATGGCCGTCAATCCGGGCCTGCCGCTGGTGCTGGATGGCGAAGACCTCAAATTATTGTCAGTCAGACTCGATGGTCGCACGCTGGGGCCGAACGATTACAGGTTGGCCGAGCGCGCGCTGACCATCCTAAGCCCGCCGGCGCGCTTCACGCTGGAGATCGAGACGCAGGTCAACCCGAAGGGCAACACGCATCTCTCAGGCCTGTACCAGTCGAGCGGCAATTTCTGCACCCAATGTGAGGCCGAGGGTTTCCGCCGCATCACCTATTTCCTCGATCGGCCCGATGCGATGTCGGTCTACCGCGTCACCATGCGGGCCGACCGCAGAAGCTGCCCCGTGCTGCTGTCGAACGGCAACCTCGTGGAGGAGGGCGCGCTGCCCGATGGCCGGCATTATGCCGTCTGGCACGACCCGTTCCCCAAGCCCTGCTATCTCTTCGCCCTGGTGGCCGGCGACCTGGCCTGCAACGAGGATACGTTCACCACGCAGAGCGGTCGTCCGGTGAAACTGCGCATCTTCACCGAGCATGGCAAGGAATCGCGCAGCGCCTATGCCATGGATGCGCTGAAACGCTCCATGCGCTGGGACGAGACCCGATTCGGACTGGAATACGACCTTGATCTCTTCAACATCGTCGCCGTCAGCGATTTCAACATGGGCGCGATGGAGAACAAGAGCCTGAATGTCTTCAACGACCGCTATATCCTGGCCGACCCAGAGACGGCGACAGATGGCGATTTCGCCGCCATCGAGGCCGTGGTGGCGCATGAGTATTTCCATAACTGGACGGGCAACCGCATCACCTGCCGCGACTGGTTCCAGCTCAGCCTGAAGGAAGGCCTCACCGTTTTCCGCGACCAGGAATTCTCTTCCGACATGCGTTCGCGCCCGGTCAAGCGTATCCAGGATGTGCGCAACCTGCGCGCCCGCCAGTTCCCCGAGGATGCCGGGCCGCTGGCGCATCCGATCCGGCCGGACAGCTACATCGCCATCGACAATTTCTATACCGCGACGGTCTACGAGAAGGGCTCGGAAGTCATCCGCATGATGCATGTCCTGCTCGGCGAGGAGGGTTTCCAGAAGGGCATGAAGCTCTATGTCGGGCGTCATGATGGCGAGGCGGCCACCTGCGAACAGTTCGTGGCTGCCATGGCCGACGCCAATGGCGCCGACCTGGGGCAGTTCAGGCTGTGGTATTCCCAGGCCGGCACGCCGGAACTGCAGGTCGAAGGCCGTTACGACGCGCAGAGCGGCGATTACGAACTGACCGTCGCCCAGCATTGCCCGCCGACGCCGGGCCAGCCGGTGAAGCAGCCGATGCATATCCCGCTCCATGTCGGCCTGCTGGATGCGCAGGGGCAGGATATTCCGCTGCGGCTGGAAGGCGAGGCGGCGGCGCCAAAAAACGGCGGCCGCGTGCTGTCGGTGACGGCGCCACGACAGAGTTTCCGCTTCAGGGGCATCCCCGAGCCACGTGCGCTGTCGCTCAATCGCGGTTTCTCCGCGCCGGTGAATATCAAGGCCAGCCAGAGCGGTGAGGAACGCGCTTTCCTGATGGCGCATGACGCGGATGCCTTCGCGCGCTGGGAAGCCGGCCAGCAATATGCCACCGATCTGCTGCTGCAGCGCGTGGCCGATCCGTCTCAGGCTTTTGATCCGGCTTTCGTCGCGGCCATCGGCCAGATCCTGCGCGATACCAGCCTGGAGCCGGCCTTTGCCGCCGAGGCGATCACGCTGCCCAGCGAGGATTACATCGCCGACCATATGGCGGTGATCGATGTTGAGGCTATTCATAAAGCCCGCCGCGTTCTGCGCCGGCAGATCGTGGAGACCCATCGTGAGCTGTTGCTGGCGACCTATGACGGCAACCGCGTGCCCGGGGCCTACAGTCCCGATGCCGGCCCGGCCGGCAAACGTGCGCTGCGGAATGCCGCCTTGTCGTATCTCTCCGAACTGGCCACGGACGAGCGCGGCATCCTCGACCGCATCGCCGGGCAGTATCGCGATGCCGACAACATGACCGATCGCATGGCCGCCTTGCGCCTGCTGGTCGATCTGGACGTGCCTGAGCGCCAGGCGGCGCTGGATGATTTCCATGATCGTTTCCGCGACGATACGCTGGTGCTCGACAAATGGCTGGCGCTGCAGGCGATCTCGGCCCTGCCGGATACATTGGGGAAGGTGAGGGCGCTGCTGAAACATCCCGCCTTCTCGATGCAGAAACCCAACAAGGTGCGCGCCCTGATTGGCAGCTTTACGGCGAACGCCCTGCGCTATCATGCCGCCAATGGCGCGGGTTATGCCTTCCATGCCGACCGCATTCTGGAGCTCGATCCGATCAATCCGCAGGTGGCGGCCCGCCTGCTGGCCCCGCTGGGCCGCTGGCGCCGGGTCGATGCCGCGCGGCAGGTGAAGATGAAGGGCGAACTGCGGCGGATTCTGGCCGCGCCGAAGCTGTCACGCGAGACCTACGAGATCGCCTCGAAATCCCTGGCGGAATGAGGCCGCAAAAGCCGGATAGCGACAGCTAACCCTGAGGAGTTAAGCCGGTCGGCATGACCTTCATACCCGCCGACCCCGCCTTCCGCCGCTTGTGGTTTGCCAATCTTGCCGCCAATGGCGCCGAGCAGCTTGGCCTGGCCGCCATCCCGCTGATGGCCGCGCTGGCGCTGGGCGCCACGGCCGAACAGATGGGGGGCCTCAGCGCATTGCAGACCCTGCCATACCTGCTGCTGTCGCTGGTCGCCGGCATCTGGGCCGATCGCCTGCCGCGCCACCTCCTGATGGCCGGGGCCGAGGCGGTCCGTGCGCTGCTGCTGCTCACTCTGCCGCTGCTGATCATGGCCGGCTGGTTTGGCTTTGCCGGGCTGGCTGTGCTGGGTTTCGCGCTGTCGGCGGCGACCGTGCTGTTCAATGTGGCGGCCCAGGCCTATCTGCCGGCGCTGGTCGGCCGCGAAGGGCTGGCCGGCGCCAATGCGCGACTGGAATTCGCCCGTGCGGCCGCCGTCTTCCTGGGGCCCGGCATTGCCGGCGCGGTGGCGGGCTGGACTTCGCCGGCCGCGGCCCTGGCGGTGTCGGGCCTGACCTCAGCCCTGGCGGCCTGGCTGCTGCTGGCGCCGATGATGCGTCGCGACGTGCCGCAGGCGCAGCAGGCCCTGCCGCTCGGGCAGGCGCTGGCGGAGGGTTTCTCGCTGGTCTGGCGGCATGCCCTGCTGCGCGCCATCGCCGGCTGCGCTATGGCGTGGAATTTCAGCTGGTTTGTGCTGATGGCCGTGCTGGTGCTGTTTGCCATCAACGAGCTTGGCTTGGCCCCGGCACAGATCGGCATGGCGCTGGGCGCGCAGGGGTTTGGCATGCTGCTGGCAGCCCTGGCGCTGCCGCTGATCCATGGCCGGCTGCGGCTAGGTATGATGATCCTGCTCGGGCCGGCGATGTCGGCCGTGGCGGCGCTGGTGATCGGCATGGCGACGCTGCAATCGGGATCGCCGGCCTTTGCATCGCTCTGCGCCGGCTTTTTCCTGTTCGGCTTCGGGCCGATGCTTTGGACCATCGGCCAGACCAGCCTGCGGCAGGCCATCGTGCCGGCGCGGCTGATCGGCCGGGTCAGCGCGATCCAGCAGGTGGCGACGTTAGGGATGCGGCCGGTTGGCGCGCTGGTCGGCGGCTGGGTCGGCGGCAGTTACGGATTAGCGGCGGCGATCTGGCTGGCCGTCTTTGGCTATGGCATTCAGCTGGCCGTCATCCTGCTTTCGCCGATGCCGTATCTGAGTGAACTGCCGGAGGCGATGGGCGAGGAGCCGGCCTAGCCCGGCAGCTTGTAGCCGATGGCGCCCCGCAGGTCGGCGCCTTCCAGGTCGGCGCCGCGCAGATCAGCATTGGTCAGGTCGGCGTCAAGGAAAGAGCAGCCGCGCAGGTTGGTGCTGCGCAGGTCGGCCAGGGTGAGGATCGAGCGGTTGAAGCTGGCGCCTTCCAGATCGGCGCCCTGGAATTTCGCCTGGGTCAGGTTGCATTCCTGCAGGCTGGCCGCCTGGCGGCGATGCTTGGCGCCGGCAATGCTGACTGGCGACATCTTGGCACCGCGGAAATCGGCATTGGTCATAATGGCGCGGTCGAATTTGGCACCCTGCAGATTGCAGGTGGCGAAATTGGCATTCAGCATCATGGCACCGCGCAGGTCCGACAGCACAAAACGCGAGCCGGAGAAATCGGTGTTGCGTAGGATGGCGTAGGAGAAATCGCCGGCCGAGAAGTTGATCTGGGTAAGCTTGAGGTCGGACAGGTCGTAGCGGCTGAAATCCACGCGCATGCCCTGTTTGCCCAGGGTCTCGATCCAGGTGATATGCTCACGCACGATGAACTGCAGCGAGCGGTCGAGGCTGTCAAGGCTGCGCGGCATGATCGCCTTTGTGACATCGGCATCGCGCAGGTCGATCGGGCGGAAATAGGCCGCGGTGAGGTCCGCACCGTCAAAATTCGTCTCGTTGAGCACCGCGCCGGCCAGCACCGAGCCATGCAGCACGCAATGCGACAGGTTCGATCCGGTGAGATCGGCGCCGGTGAACAGGCAGCCGGCGAGGTTGGAACCCGACAGGTCGGCGCCATTCAGCTTGGCATTGGAGAAATTGCAGTTGCTCAGATCAGTGTTGCGGCCAACCACCTTGCCCAGCTTGGCTGAAGTCAGGTTGGCGCCGGCCATTTTGGCATTGTCGATCGAGGTGGCGCGTTTCAGCACCGCGATCAGGTTGCCGTCCTCGTCGGGGCGCAGCAACACGCCATCGCGGATATCGGCATTGGTGAGATTGGCGCTTTCCAGGTTGGCGTTACGCAGGTTGACGCCGCGCAGGTCCGCCTTGGTCAGGTCGGCGCGGCGGAAATCGGCACCCTGCAGGTCGGCGGCGAAGAAGGAGGATCCCGCCAGCATGGCATGGCTGAAATCGGCATAGCTCATCTTGCTGCCGACGAAATCGGCCGAGGTCAGTTCCTTGCCGCTGAAGTCGACGCGCGAGGCGTCACGGAAATGCAGCACCATGCGTTTGCCGCCGCGCACACCGCGCACGTAATTGGCGTGCGATTCGAACAGTTCGTCGACTTCGTACTGGGCAATGACCTTGACGGGGTTGTTCATACGGGCAGTTTTATCCGGATTATGCCGCGTAGCCTAGCACACGCGGCCGCGGTCGCAATAATGTCTCACGACAGGTTCACGCCGGTTGCGCCGGTAAAATCGGCACCGCTGACCTCGGCGTCGCGCAGGTCGGCTCCAGTCAGGTCGGCACCGCGGAAATTCGCGCCCCTCAGGTTGGCGTCGCGCAGATCGGCATGCATCAGGATGCTGCGGGTGAGGTTGGCCCCTTCCAGGTCGCAGGCGCTCAGGTTGGATTGGCTCAGGTTGGCGTTTTCCAGATTGGCATGCCAGCGTTTGCCCTGGAGCGAGGAGATTGGCATGGGGCAGAGCTTGGCGCCCCGGAAGTTGCTGCCGATCAGGTTGGCGCCCGCGAATTTCACCCCGCGCAGGTCGGCGCCGGCGAATTGCGCGTTCAGCAGCATGGCATCCGAGAAGTCGCACATGGTGAGGCTGGCGCCGCCAAAATCGGCTTCCACCAGGGTGGATTGCACGAACAGGGCGGCCGAGAGGTCGATCTGCGCGAGCCTGACACCCGACATGTCGATGCGGCTGAAGTCGGCGCGCCGGCCCTTGGCGCCCAGGGAGTCAGCCCAGGCCAGATGCTCGCGCAGGATGATCTGCAATGGCTTGTCCAGGTCGGCAACCATCTTGGGCAGCATGGCGCCGCTCATGCGGGCATCGCGCATTTCGCCGGTGCGGAAGAAGGCGCCGGCCAGATCGGCGCCTTCGAACCGCGTGCCGTTCAGCATCGCCCCGGCCAGCACGGCTCCGGACAGCGTGCATCCGCTCATGTTCGTGTTGGTCAGGTCGGCACCGACGAAAATCGCTCCGCGCAGGTCGGAGTTCGACAGATCGGCATCGACCAGCTTGGCATTGGCCAGATTGGCATGCGACAGGTCGGCCTGCTGGCTCATGATGCGGCCGAGTTTGGCGCCGACCAGCTTGGAATGGGTCATCTGCGCTTTTTCGGTCACCGCGCCGCCGACGGCGATCGGCACCAGATTGCCGTCTTCGTCAGGCTTGAGCAGGCGGCCGTCGCGCAGGTCGGCGCCCGACAGGTCGGCGAATTCCAGGATGGCACCACGCAGGATGGCGCCGCGCAGGTCGGCGCGGGTAAGGTCGGCAGAGGACAGATCGGCGGTTTCCATCACCGCGCCATAGAAGTTCGCCCGGGACAGATTGGCGAACTTGAAAACGGTGCCCCGGAAGCTGCCGCCTACCATGCTGACTTCGCGCAAGTCGCGGTTGGCGAAATTCAGGCCGGATGCGTCGCGAAATTGCAGATTCAGGCGGATGCCGCCCCGCATGCCACGGGCAAAGCGCTCATGGCTCGCCAGCAAGGGGTCGAGGTCTTTCTGCTGGATCGCCGCGCCGGACATGCCGGGCATAACATCATGCCGCCGCGCCGGACGCCAGTATCTGATTGTCAGAACACGGAAAAATCATTTGGTTAACGGTCCGGAACGGCCAGCCTGCCGGCCATGCGGGAGGGCTTCGGGCCATGCCGCTTGCGCTTGGCCAGCGAACCGGGTAAAAGCGCGGCGCTTAAACCCACACGCAGGCTTGCGCAGCTACGGGGGAGACATCCTTGTAGCCGCGTTCCGGTGTCCGAGTTCCGCAAGGGACAAAGACGACGTCTGCGGCGGCCCAACCGGAAAAGGACAGAGGATGACCCTGCCAACCTTTACTATGCGTCAGCTGATTGAAGCTGGCGTCCATTTCGGCCACCAGACCCATCGGTGGAACCCGAAGATGAAGTCGTATCTCTTCGGAGAACGCAACAATATCCACATCATTGACCTGCAGCAGAGCGTGCCGTTGCTGCATCGTGCCCTGCAGGCCGTGCGCGACACGGTCGCCGGCGGTGGCCGCGTGCTGTTCGTTGGCACCAAGCGCCAGGCTTCTGAGGCGATTGCCGAGGCTGCCGCCAAATGCGGCCAGTTCTACGTGAACCATCGCTGGCTCGGCGGCATGCTGACCAACTGGAAGACCATCTCCCAGTCGATCAAGCGCCTCAAGGAGCTGGAAGAACTGCTGGGCGCCGAGCAGAACACGGCCGGCCTGACCAAGAAGGAAGTGCTCAACCTGACCCGTGAGCGCGAGAAGCTTGATCGCGCGCTTGGCGGCATCAAAGACATGGGCGGTCTGCCGGACATCATGATCGTGATCGACACGGTGAAGGAAGACATCGCCATCGCCGAGGCCCGCACGCTGAACATCCCGGTGGTCGCCATCCTGGATTCCAACTCGGATCCACAGGGCATCACCTATCCGGTGCCAGGCAACGATGACGCGCTGCGCGCCATCAACCTGTATTGCGACCTGTTCTCGCTGGCCGTCCTAGGCGGCATCGAAGAGCAGTTGTCGGCCAGCGGCGCTGATCTGGGCGCGGCCGAGGAAATGCCGGCCGAGGTGATCCCGCAGGCGGGCGCCGAGGGTGGCGAAGCCGCGGCCCAGGCTTAAGACCTGATGCATTCGGTCGCGGCGCCCCTGTCGTTTCCGACGGGGCGCCGCAGCCGTTTCCGTGACATGGCCGTGACAACACGGTCGAACACTTAAAACTGAGAGGACGACATGGCTGAGATCACTGCGGCCCTGGTGAAGGACCTGCGCGAGAAAACCGGCGCGGGCATGATGGACTGCAAAAAGGCGCTGGGCGAGACCAACGGCGATCTGGATGCCGCCATCGACTGGCTGCGCAAGAAGGGCCTGTCGGCCGCGGCCAAAAAAGCCGGCCGCGTTGCCGCCGAGGGCCTGGTCGCTGTGGCGATCAAGGACAACAAGGGCGCTATCGTCGAGGTGAATGCCGAGACCGACTTCGTTGCCCGTAATCCGCAGTTCCAGACGCTGGCCAGCGGTATCGCCACAGTGGCGCTGAGTGCGGGCGACGATCTGGCGGTGCTGGAAGCCGCGGCTTTCCCGGGCACCGGCCGCAGTGTGAAGGATGAAGTGACGCAGGCGATCGCTACCATCGGCGAGAACATGACTCTGCGTCGCGCCAAAACCCTGGCTGTTGATGGCGGCATCGTGGTGGCGTATGTGCACAGCGCCTTGGCCGATGGTCTGGGCAAGCTGGGCGTTCTTGTCGGCCTGAAGTCGAGTGGCAAGCGCGAGGTGCTGGAGCAGATCGGCAAGCAGCTGGCGATGCATATTGCCGCGGCCAATCCGCAGTCGCTGAGCCCGAAAGATCTCGACCAGAGCCTGGTCGAGCGTGAGCGCACCGTGCTGAGTGAGCAGGCCGCCGCCTCGGGCAAGCCGGCCGATATCATCGCCAAGATGGTCGAGGGCCGGATCCGCAAGTTCTACCAGGAAGTCGTGCTGCTGGAGCAGACCTTCGTGATCGACGGCGAGACCCAGGTGGGCAAGGCGGTTGAGAAGGCCGCCAAGGATGCTGGTGCGCCGATCGAGGTGACCGGCTTCGTCCGCTTCCAGCTGGGCGAGGGCATCGAGAAGAAGGCCGACGATTTCGCGGCCGAAGTCGCCAAGATGGCCGGTTGATTGCCAGACGGCAGACAGGATCGGGCAGGGGGGCGAAAGCCCCCCTTTCCATGTCCGGCCGGCCGTTCCGGGCCTGATTCGATCTGGCGCATCCCCAGGGGGCCGACCCGGTTCTGGCCTGGTCATCTGGCCCGATCGTCTGCCCCGGTCGTCTGGCATGGGACGTCATGCTATAAGTCCGCCACAGAATCGCCGCGCTTTTCCGTCATCTCTTGGCGCCGTTACGCCGAGGCATCCTCAGGGAACTGTCCCCCATGGCCATGAAATACCGTCGTGTTCTGCTGAAATGCTCAGGAGAGGCCCTGATGGGGCCAACGCCCTACGGCATTGATTTCGAAACCGTCGACCGCATCACTGCTGAGATCAAAGCCGTGCATGCGCTGGGTGCCGAGGTCAGTCTGGTCATCGGCGGCGGCAATATCTTCCGCGGCGTGGCCGGAGCGACCCAGGGCATGCAGCGGGCCTCTGCCGACTATATGGGCATGCTGGCCACGGTGATTAATGCGCTGGCCGTGCAGCATGCGCTGGAATCGCATGATGTGCCGACCCGCGTGATGTCGGCCATCCGCATGGATACGGTCTGTGAGCCCTATATTCGCCGCCGCGCCATCCGCCATCTGGAAAAGGGCCGGGTGGTGATCTTTGCCGCCGGCACCGGCAACCCGTTCTTCACCACTGATACGGCCGCTGCGCTGCGTGCGGCCGAGATGGGATGCGATGCCCTGCTGAAGGGCACCCAGGTGGATGGTGTGTACAGTGACGATCCGAAGAAGAACAAGGCCGCGACGCGCTACGACACCCTGACCTACATGGATGTGCTGCAGCGTGACCTGAAAGTCATGGATGCTTCCGCCGTCAGTCTGGCGCGAGAAAACCGCATTCCGATTCTGGTGTTTTCCTTGCACGAGGCAGGCGGCTTCGCCAAAGTGCTGGCCGGCACCGGACGCTGCACTGTGATCCAGGATCAGTAAGTTCGGGCCATAACAGCAAGATTTTGATTTAATTAAGAAAAACGGGAGAAGGCACGTGGCCGAACCGGATATCGACGACATTGAACGACGCATGAGCAAGGCGGTTGACGTACTGAAGCACGAATATGCCGGCCTGCGCACCGGGCGTGCCAGCATCAGCATGCTCGACCCAGTCCGTGTCGAGGTCTACGGCAGCATGATGCCGATCAACCAGATCGGCACCGTCAGTGTGCCGGAGCCGCGCATGATCAGCGTGCAGGTCTGGGACAAGAGCAACGTGAAAGCGATCGAGAAGGCGATTGCCGCCAGCGGTCTGGGGCTCAATCCGCAGGCCGACGGCCAACTGATCCGCATCCCGATCCCCGAGCTGAACGAGCAGCGCCGCAAAGAACTGACCAAGGTGGCTGGCCAGTATGCCGAGCAGGCCAAGGTGGCAGTGCGTGGCGTGCGTCGCGACGGCATGGATACGCTGAAGAAGCTGGAGAAGGACGGCGATCTGGGCGAGGACGATGCCAAGATGTGGCACGATGAAATCCAGCGCCTGACCGACGACGCCACCAAGAAAATCGACGAAATGCTGGCGCAGAAGACCAAGGAGATCCTGCAGGTCTGATCATGTCGCAGCCGGTTGCATCCCAGGCTTTGGCCCCGCCACCGCCGCGCCACGTCGCCATCATCATGGATGGCAATGGGCGCTGGGCGAAGGCGCGTGGCCTGCCGCGGAATCTGGGGCATCGCCAGGGTGTCGATGCCGTGCGCGAGGTGGTGCGCAACTGTCGCAAGCTGGGGATCGAGTATCTCACGCTTTATGCGTTCTCCTCCGAGAACTGGAAGCGACCGGAAACAGAAGTCGCCGGCCTGATGGAATTGCTGCGCCTGTACATCCGGCGCGAGCTTGAGGAGTTGCGGCGCAACGGCGTGCGCATTCGCATCATTGGCGACCGCGCCAAACTGGCGCCGGATATCGTGGCGCTGATCGACGATGCGGAAACAAAAACACGCGACAACCGGGCCCTGACCCTGATCATTGCATTGAGCTATGGCGGGCAGGACGAGATCGTTGCCGCCTGTCGTCGCATCGCCGAGCAGGTTGCCGTCGGCAAGCTTGCGCCCGAACAGATCACGGCAGATGTGCTGGCCGCCCATCTGCAGACCGTAGGGATTCCAGATCCCGATCTGGTCATCCGCACCAGCGGCGAACAGCGGCTGTCGAACTTCCTGCTCTGGCAGACCGCCTACAGCGAGCTGATTTTTATCGACAAGCTATGGCCGGATTTCGCCGCCGAAGATCTGGCGGCGGCGGTCGGCGAATTCCAGCGGCGTGAACGACGTTATGGCGGAAGCGGTGAGTGAGCGCGACCCGGTGACCGCAAAGCCCGTCCTGGGCGGCAGCGGGCTGATCAAGCGCGTCATTTCTGCAGCCGTGCTGCTGCCATTGGCCGTGGCAGCGGCCTGGTTCGGCGATGTCGCCTTCATCCTGCTCGTCGCCCTGGCCGGCATCCTGATGCTGTGGGAATGGCGCCGCCTGCCCGGGCTTTCAGCCGATAAGGGCTGGTCCAGCAATCCGCTGCTATGGAGCCTTGTCGGCCTGCTGTATATCGGTTTGCCCTGTCTGGCCCTGATCTGGCTGCGTGAGCAGCCCGGCCATGGCCGGCATATCGTCTTCTGGCTGTTCTGCGTGGTCTGGGCGACCGATACCGGGGCCTATTTCGCCGGCCGCAGCATCGGCGGGCCCAAACTGATTCCCAGTATCAGCCCGAACAAGACCTGGGCGGGATTACTGGGCGGCATGGTCTGCGCAGCCCTTGTCGGCAGCCTGGTCGCGGCCATCAACCTGGTACTGCCGGCTTTCGCACTGGCCGGTTTTGCCGGTCTGGTTGCCGTCGTGTCGCAGGCCGGTGATTTCACGGAATCCGGTATCAAGCGCAGTTTCGGCGTGAAAGACGCCAGCCAGATCATTCCCGGTCATGGCGGCGTTCTGGACCGCCTCGACGGCCTGCTGTTCGCGGCGCCGTTCGTGGCCGCCTGCGACCTGCTCTGGGGTTACGCCATATGGTCATGATCCCGTCTGCCGCTTCGCCACGGCGCGTCACCATTCTTGGTTCCACCGGTTCGGTGGGCCGGTCCACGGTCGACCTGCTGAGCCGAGAGCCAGAGCGGTTTCCGGTGGAGGCTCTGACGGCGCAAACCAATATCGCTCTGCTGGCCGAGCAGGCCCTGATGCTGAAGGCGCGGCTGGCCGTAGTGGGCGATGAAGCCCTGTTGCCGGAATTGCGCCAGCGTCTGGCCGGCAGCGGCATCGAGACGGCGGCGGGCAGCAAGGCCATCGTGGAGGCCGCTGCCCGACCGGCCGATTGGGTCATGGCTGCCATTGTCGGGGCGGCGGGGCTGGAACCGACCCTGGCTGCGGTGCGGCGGGGCGCTATCGTGGCGCTGGCCAACAAGGAAAGCCTGGTTTGCGCGGGCGCCCTGGTCATGCGCGAGGCGGCTTTGCATGGCGCCACGATCCTGCCGGTCGATTCTGAGCATAACGCCATCTTTCAGGTTTTCGATTTCGACGCGCCCGAAAGCGTCGACCGTGTGATTCTGACGGCTTCCGGGGGCCCGTTCCGTACCCTCAGCCTGGGGGAAATGCGCGAGGCGACGCCGGCCCAGGCCATCGCCCATCCGGTCTGGAGCATGGGTGCGAAGATCTCGGTCGATTCCGCCACCTTGATGAACAAGGGGTTGGAACTGATTGAGGCCAGCTTCCTGTTCCCGGTGCCGGAGCCGCGGATCGAGGTGTTGATTCACCCGCAATCGGTGATCCACAGCCTGGTTTCTTATGTTGATGGCTCGGTGCTGGCCCAGCTAGGCAGCCCGGACATGCGCACGCCGATTGCCGTCGCCCTGGCCTGGCCGGCCCGCATGGCTACCCCGGCCGGCCGGCTGGACCTGGCCGCTATTGCCAAACTCACCTTTGAAGTGCCTGATTCTGCTAGGTTTCCTGCCCTAAACCTGGCCCGACAGGCCTTGCAAACAGGGGGCGCCGCACCTACTATTCTTAATGCGGCCAATGAAATCGCGGTTGATGCCTTCCTGAATGGTCGGATCGGCTTCCTCGACATCACGCGGATTGTCGAGCAGACCCTGACCCGGCTGCCCGGCGGGGCGCTGGGGGATTTGGACGCAGTGCGCCAGGCCGATCAGGCGGCCCGGCATTATGCCACCCGCCTGATCGATCCGACGGATGATGACCGGGTCGTGCGGGTGCAAACGAGAGGACGGAGCCGGCCTTAAGCCGCCGGCGATCGAGGAACCATGGATTTCATCGTCAGTCTTGCCGGATACATCATTCCTTTCGTCGTTGTCCTGACCATCATCGTCTTTGTCCACGAACTGGGGCATTACTGGGTGGCGCGCCGCTGCGGCGTTCGCGTGGAGGTTTTCTCCATTGGCTTCGGCCCCGAACTGTATGGCTGGAATGACAAGCATGACACGCGCTGGAAGATCAGCGCGGTCCCGCTCGGCGGGTATGTGAAGTTCTTCGGGGATGCGGATGCCGCATCCAGTGCCGATAACGGCGCGGTTGCGGCGATGACCGCAAGCGAGCGCAAGGTCTCGTTTCATCATCAGCGTCTGCGCAATCGCATGGCCATCGTCGCCGCCGGGCCGGTGGCGAATTTCATTTTTGCCATTTTCATCTATGCCGCCCTGTTCAGCCTGATCGGCCAGCCTTTTACCCCGCCGGTGGTGGGCGATGTGGTGCCGGGCAGCGCCGCCGAGGCGGCCGGGCTGCGCCCTGGCGACCGAATCCTGAGCGCCGATGGCACCAGCATCCAGCGGTTCGAGGAATTGCGCTCCTATGTCGCCCTGCGGGCCGAGACGCCGATCGCGCTGAACGTCTTGCGCGATGGCAGCGAGATGCCCCTGACGGTTGTCCCGTCGCGGGTCGATGTGGCGGATGGCATGGGCGGCACCCAGCGCGTTGGACAGATCGGCATCCGCACCACTGGCATCGATTTCGTGCGCCACGACCCCGCCACGGCCATGGTGCAGGCGGTGCGCGAGACCTGGCAGGTGGTGGCCAATACCTTTACCTATCTTGGCCGCATCATCGAGGGGCGCGAATCCGGTGATCAGCTCAGCGGGCCGCTTGGTATCGCCAAGATGTCGGGGGATGTGGCGAAAAATAGCTGGCTTGGGCTGGTTTCGCTCATGGCCACGCTGTCGGTTGCCATTGGCCTGATCAATCTGTTCCCGGTGCCGATGCTCGATGGCGGCCATCTTCTGTTCTATGGGATCGAGGCCATTCGCGGCCGTCCGCTGGGCGAACGGGCGCAGGAATACGGTTTCCGCATTGGCTTCGCCCTGGTCATGTCGCTATTCCTCTTCGCCACGTGGAACGACTTGAACCGCCTGCCAATTCTCAATTTCCTCACTGGGCTTTTCTCGTGAATCCGGCTAAGTGAGGGGGGCTCGATTGGCTAAGGGGATTGTGGCGGATATGGTCCGAAGCGAAACGCTGCGCAGGCTGCGCCGGATGGGGCTGGCGCCGCTTGTTGCCTTGCTGGTGCTGGTTGGTGGCCTGTTCTGTTCCGGCATTGCGGTGGCCCAGAGCGGGCCTCAGATCCGCGATATCGTGATCGAGGGCAACCAGCGGATCGAGATATCCACGATCCAGAATTACCTGACCTTGCAGCCGGGTTCCGCCTATTCCAGCGCCGAGGCCGACAAGTCGCTGAAAGCGCTATTCGCGACCGGTCTGTTCGCCGATGTCAATCTGCGCCTGCAGGGCAGCAGTCTGGTTGTTCGCGTGACCGAAAACCCGGTCATCAACCGCATCCTGTTCGAAGGCAACCGCCGGGTGCAGGCTGACCAGCTGCGCACCGAGCTGCAACTCAAGACCCGGCAGGTCTACACTCGGGCCAAGGTGCAGGCCGACACCCAGCGCATCCAGCAGATTTATCGCCGTACTGGCCGATTTGCCGCCACGGTTGAGCCCAAAGTGATCCAGTTGCCGCAGAACCGTGTCGACCTGGTGTTCGAGATCAGCGAAGGACCGCTGACCGGTGTCAGCCGCATCCGCTTTATCGGCAACAGGCATTACAGCGATTCCCGCCTGCGTGAGGAGATCCAGACCAAGGAAACAGCCTGGTATCGCTTCCTCTCGTCGGATGACAGCTATGACCCAGATCGCCTGACCTTCGATCGCGAGAAGTTGCGCAAGTTCTACCTCAGCAAGGGCTATGCCGATTTTTCGGTGATCAATGCCGTGGCCGAGCTGCTGCCCGACCGCGAGAAATTCATCATCACCTTCACGGTGGACGAGGGAGAGCGATATCGCTTCGGCGACATGGATGTCGTCAGCGAGATCAAGGGCGTCGAAGGCGCCCAGCTGAAGGAATTCATCGCCACCCCGAAGGGGGAAATCTACAACGCCGACCTGGTCGAGAAGACCGTGCAGGCGATGACCACCGAACTGGGGCGGTTTGGCTATGCCTTTGTCGATGTGCGCCCGGATATCAACAAGAATCGCGAGAAGCGCATCATCGATGTGACCTACCGCATCGGAGAGAGCCCGCGGGTTTTCGTCGAGCGGATCGATATCGTTGGCAACGTCCGCACGCTGGACAAGGTGATCCGCCGCGAGTTCCGCCTGGCGGAAGGCGATGCCTTCAATTCCGCCAAGCTGCGGCGCACCCGCACGCGCCTGCGTGGCCTCAATTTCTTCGACAAGGTCGAAATCACCGAGGACAGGGGCAGCGCGCCGGACAAAGTGGTGCTGACTGCCGAAGTGACCGAGAAATCGACTGGCGAACTTTCCTTCGGTGTCGGTTACTCAACCTCGGAAAGCGTGCTCGGCGATATCAGCATCCGTGAGCGCAACCTGCTTGGTCGCGGCCAGGATCTGCGCCTGGGCTTCAGCCTGTCGACCCGTCGCCAGCAGCTCGATCTCGGATTTACCGAGCCGTATTTCCTGGATCGCGAACTTGCGGCCGGCATCGACATGCAGCGTCGGCGCACCGACTATTCGCGCCGCAGCAGCCTGGATCAGACCACCACCTCGATATCGCCTCGTCTGTCCTATCCGATCACCGAGAACCTGTCGCAGCAGGTTTACTACCGTCTCCGGCATGACGAGATTACCGATGTGAATGACAGTGCGTCGCGGTTCATCCAGGCGCAGGAAGGCGGCTATGTCACATCATCGGTCGGCCATGTGCTGACTTATGACCGCCGGGATGACCGTATCGACCCGACCACCGGCTATGTGCTGCGATTGTCGCAGGAAGGCGCGGGTCTTGGTGGCACCGAGTATTATTTCAAGAACGTGGTCAGCGGGATGAAATACTTCCCGGTTTCCGAGGATGTGGTGTTCAGTGTTGGCGCCGAAGCAGGTATTATTACGGCCTTGCAGGATGACGTGCGGCTGCCTAACCGCTTCTTTATCGGCGGCGACACCTTCCGCGGCTTCCGCACCGGCGGTATCGGCCCGCGCGACACCGCGACCAACGACGCTCTTGGTGGCGAACGGTACTACAAGGCAGAAACTGACTTGGTGTTTCCGATCGGCCTGCCGAATGAATTCGGCATCAAGGGACGCCTCTTCAGCGAAGCCGGCTCGCTGTGGGAAACCAGTGACAGCGGCACCGGGGTCGTCGACGACAACAGCCTGCGCATTTCGGCCGGCACAGGTATCCAGTGGAAATCACCCCTGGGCCTGATCCGCGTCGATTTCGGCATTCCGATCCTGAAGGAAGATTACGACAGGAAAGAACTCGTCCGAATCAATTTCGGTTCCCGTTTCTAGCAAGGTTTGAGAGTTATGCACCCGATGTCTAAATTTCTCATCGCCCTGGCGGCGCTGCTCTGCGCGGCGCTGCCTGGCCTCGCCATGGCCCAGGCCGCTGGCAAGGTTCCGCCGGCGGTTATTGCCGTCATCGACAGCCAGCGGATCAACCGCGAGGCTGCCGCCCTGAAGAATGCCCGCCAGCAGCTGGAGCAGTATCGTTTCAACTTCCAGTCCGAGATTGCCAAGGAAGAGGAGAAGCTGCGCGCCGAAGAGCAGGAGATCGCGCGTCAGCGTTCTGTGCTTGCGCCGGAGGCTTTCGAGCAGCGTCGGCAGGCTTTCCAGGGTAAGGTGATCGAGCTGCAGAAGCGCATTCAGGAGCGTTCCCAGTCGCTGGAGAAGATGCTGAACAGCGTGCGAGAACAGGTTACCCTGCAGGTCATCGAAATCCTGAAAGGCCTGTCGCAGGAACGCGGTTTCAATATGGTGCTTGACCGCGCCCAGGTGCAGATTTTCATCGGCGACAACATCGAGATCACCGCCGAGGTTCTGAAGCGCCTCGACCAGCGCCTGCCTGCGGTCAAGGTGGCTCTTCCCGCCGGGAAATAGGAATGGCTGATCCGCGCTTTTTCGAGCGGGCCGGGCCTTTCACTCTGGGCGAACTGGCCGCGCGGTGCGGCGCCAAGCTGGCTGATTCCGCACAGGCGGAACGTGTGGTCAGCGATGTGGCCCCGCTGGATCAGGCCGGGCCGGAGCAGCTGGCTTTTCTCGACAACCCGAAATACGCGGACAGTTTTGCGGCAACCCGGGCAGGCGCCTGCATCCTGCATGAGAAGCATGCCAGCCTGGCTCCTGCCGGTGTGGTTCTGCTGCTGTCGCCTAAACCCTATCATTGTTATGCACGGGCGGCGCAGGCGTTTTATCCGTTGCCGCGTCCGGCCGCGGGGATTCATTCATCTGCCATCATCGATCCTGCGGCAAGGCTGGGGGCGGGCATTGCCGTTGCTCCGGGAGTCGTGATTGAGCCGGGTGCCGAGATCGGACAGGGTAGCGTAATTGGCGCCGGCAGTGTCGTCGGTCGCAATGTGGTCCTGGGCGCCGAGTGCCGCGTCGGTGCCAATGTGACGCTGACGCATTGTCTGATCGGTGATCGCGTCACGTTGCATCCCGGTGTGCGGATCGGCCAGGATGGCTTTGGTTTCGCCCCGGATCCGACCGGTCATGTGAAGGTACCCCAGTTGGGGAGGGTGGTGGTCGGCGACGACTGCGAGATCGGTGCCAACAGTACGATCGACCGAGGGGCCGGTCCGGATACGGTGATCGGTCCCGGCTGTTGGATTGATAACCTGGTTCAGATCGGGCACAACGTGACCCTCGGGCGCGGCTGCATCATAGTGGCCCAGGCCGGCATAGCAGGCTCGACCCAGCTTGGTGATTTTGTCGTCCTGGCGGCGCAGAGCGGCATTGCCGGCCACCTCAAGATCGGCACTGGCGCGCGGATCGGGGCGAAATCGGGTGTCATGACCGATATCCCCGCCGGGGACAGCTATTTCGGCATCCCGGCAACCAAGGTGAAGGAATATTTCCGTCAGGTGGCCATATTGCGGCGCCTGGCGCAGAAGAAGGGTGGGCAGAATGAGTGAGAGCCAGACGGGCGCCAGCGTCGGAACCGTCGACATCCTGCGGATCATGGAGATGATTCCGCATCGCTATCCGATGCTGCTGATCGACCGCGTGGTGGACATGCATGCTGGCCAGAGAGCCGTCGGCATCAAGAACGTGACGATCAACGAGCCGCAATTCACTGGCCATTTTCCCAGCCAGCCGGTGATGCCGGGTGTGATGATCGTCGAGAGCATGGCGCAGACCGCAGCCGTTCTGGTCGTCTATACCCTGGGCAAGGAGTCGGAAGGCAAGCTGGTCTATTTCATGACCATCGACGAGGCGCGCTTCCGCAAACCGGTAACGCCGGGCGACCAGATGCATATCCATGTCAGCGCCATCAAGCAGCGTGGACCGGTGTGGAAATTCGAGGGCAAGGCCATGGTGGACGACAAATTGGCCGCCGAGGCGATCTTCTCCGCGATGATTCTCGACAAGAAGTAGTTCCATGTCGCAGATTCATCCGACGGCCATCATCGAGAGCGGCGCCAAACTGGGTGCCGACATACGTATCGGGCCTTATTGCCAGGTCGGCGCCAATGTCGAACTCGGCGATGGTGTGGAGTTGGTCAGCCACGCAGTTGTTGCCGGTTTCACCAGCATTGGCAGCGGCACGAGGATATTCCCCTTCGCCTCGGTCGGCCATCCGCCGCAGGATCTGAAATACAAGGGTGAGCCGTCGCGGCTGATCGTCGGTCGTAACAACGTTATCCGCGAAGGTGTGACGATGAATCCCGGCACTGAGGGCGGCGGCATGCTCACCAAGGTGGGCGACAATTGCCTGTTCATGACCGGCGCGCATATCGCGCATGATTGCCTGCTCGGCGACAATATCATCATGGCTAACAACGCCACCCTGGCCGGCCATATCGAGGTAGGCGATTTTGCCTTCGTCGGTGGCCTGGCGGCGGTGCACCAGTTCTGCCGCATCGGCAGGCATGCCATGATTGGCGGCATGTCGGGCGTCGAACAGGATGTGATCCCGTTCGGGATGGTGATTGGCAATCGGGCACATTTGTCGGGCTTGAATCTGGTTGGCCTCAAGCGCCGCGGTTTCGATCGTGACGAAATTCACAAACTGCGTTCCGCCTATCGCATGCTGTTCGCCGATGAGGGGACGCTGGCCGAGCGTATGGAAGACGTCGCTCAGCTTTTCCCCAATGTCGGCCTGGTGCAGGACGTTGTTGATTTCATCCGCAACGCCTCCGGCCGAGGCGTCTGCCAGCCGCTGCCGGATGGCGCCAAGACCGCCTAAGCTCGGGATCATCGCCGGCGGCGGGCAGATTCCCGCGCTGATCCGCGATGCCTGCCACGTTGAAGGTCGGCCGCTCTTCATCGCGGCCCTGAACGGGTTCTGCGACCCGTCCAGCGTAGTTGGCGCCGAGCATGCTTGGTTCGACCTGCCGCAGGTCGGTCGCCTGCTCAAGGCGTTGAAGTCTGCCGGCGTGGAGGAGGTCTGCCTCTGCGGCCGCGTCGCCAAACCGGATTTTACAGCCCTGAAGCCGGATTGGCGTGGCGCATTGCTCCTGCCCAAACTGATCAAGGCTGCGCTGGTCGGCGACGATGCCGTGTTGCG
>NZ_JANLJJ010000040.1:49989-59136 GCF_029255545.1 Ferrovibrio sp.
GACGACGGTACCGACGTTTTGTTGCATCGTATGGCGGCTGTGCCGGCGGCGCGAGGTGGCGTGCTGGCCAAATGCGTCAAGCCGCAGCAGGATCGCCGCGTCGATCTGCCGACCATTGGGGTGACGACCATCGAAAATGCCGCGGCTGCCGGATTGTCCGGCATCGCGGTCGAGGCGGGCGCAGCCCTGATGGTGGATGCGGTCGCAACCGCGGCGGCGGCTGATCGTCTGGGCCTGTTTCTGGTTGGGCTGCGTCATGGCGGGTGAGACCAGGCCGCTGCGCGTTGCTTTGTTGGCCGGCGAACCATCCGGCGATGTGCTGGGGGCCGGACTGATGCGAGCGTTGCGCGAGGAAACCGACGGGGCCGTGCGCTTCAGCGGGATCGGCGGCGAACAGATGGCTGAAGAAGGACTGCACAGCCTGTTTCCGATCACTGATCTGGCCGTGATGGGGCTTGTGGAGGTGTTGCCGCGAGCCAGGGCGTTGCTGCGCCGCATTGAGCAGGCCGCACTATTCCTGCTGAACGACCCGCCCGATATTGTCGTCACCATCGATAGCCCCGGTTTCACGCGCCGGGTTGCACAGAAGCTTGCCGTACGCAGTTTTCCGCTGGTGCATTACGTCGCGCCCACCGTCTGGGCCTGGCGACCGGGGCGGGCCCTCCGACTGGCCCGGTTGTATGACCATCTGCTGGCTGTGCTGCCATTCGAGCCGCCGTATTTCGAAGTTGTCGGTCTGCCGACCACCTTTGTTGGCCATCCGGCGGTAGAGATCCTGCGGGCCGCCCGGGAACGCGAGGCCGCGGCTGCGGCAAAGGGACGGGGTTTTCGCCAGCGCCATGGCCTGGCCGCCGATGTCCGTCTGCTGGCCGTGATGCCGGGCAGCAGACGGGGTGAGGTGACGAGGCTGTTGCCGGTCTTCAGCGAGGTGCTGGCGCGGCTGAAAAATGATGGGCTGAACCTGCATCTGCTTTTGCCAACGGTAGGGACCGTTGCCGAGACCGTGAAAGCGGCGGCGGCGGCGCTCCCGTATCCCGTCACGGTGCTGGAGCGCGCTGATGAGCGCTATGCCGCCATGCTGGCAGCCGAAGCAGCCCTTGCTGCGTCTGGCACTGCCACGCTGGAACTCGGCCTTGCCGGGACACCGACAGTGCTCGCCTACAAGGTCAATCCCCTGACCGCTGCGATCGTGCGCCGCCTGATCCGCATTCCTTACGCGGGCCTGGTCAACATCCTGCAAAAGCGGCTGGTGATGCCGGAATTCCTGCAGCAGGATTGTCGCGCTGACCTGATTGCGCCGGCCCTGAAGGCGCTGCTGACGGATCCGGCAGAACGGCAGCGACAGATCGAGGCTTGCGCTGCAGTGGCCGGCCAGCTTGGCGCCGACGAGGCCCTGTCACCCAGCCATCGTGCGGCGCGAGCCGTACTGGCGGCAGCCGCCAGGCGCCTGCCGCCACCTGGCTGACCTCGGCTCCTTCTGATCTCGACTTTCGCTGCCCGATCACCATATTGCTGTTCGTTTTGCCCCGGAGACTTTCATGAGCCAAACCGCTGCTGCCGATAAACCCGCTCCCGCGCCCCGGACTGCGCCGTTCCGCATGTTGCACACCATGCTGCGCGTGTTCGACCTGGAGAAGTCGCTGGACTTCTATGTCAACCAGATGGGCATGAAGCTGCTGCGCCGACAGGATTATCCGGGCGGCGAGTTCACCCTGGCTTTTGTTGGCTATGGCGAGGAAAAGGACCATGCGGTGATCGAGCTGACCCACAACTGGGGTCAGAAGGAGCCGTATACCATTGGCAGCGGTTACGGCCATATCGCCATCGGCGTACCCGATATCTACGGCCTGTGCGAGAAGCTGCAGGCGGCCGGCGTCAAGGTACCGCGGCCGCCCGGACCGATGAAGCACGGAAGCCGCGTTGCCCAGCCTGCGAATCAGGATTCGAGCCGCTCGGCCCTGCATTTGGCCGCTTGATCCGCATACAGCGGACACCCTTGGCAGCCACCTGAAGCGGAGGCGCCTCGCACTTGGCCTGCTCCAGGCGGACGTTGCCCTAACGCTCGGCATCCACGAAGCCACCCTACGGGCGTGGGAGGGTAGCGAGAACACGCCGGCTATCCGGCACGTCCCGAAGCTCATCGAGTTCCTTGGCTACGATCCATACCCAGCCCCGGCGGGGCTACCGGAGCAACTGCTGGCGCTACGCCGAAGGCTCGGCCTTACCCTGATCCAGATGGGGCGGGTTATCCGGGTTAAGGCCGAGCGATTGGCCGAGTGGGAGCGGGGTGCCGGGGAGCCAACCGGGCGACACCGGGGGCGGGTGCTAGAGCTGCTTGAGCGGCACGGGCTGTCTGCTGGAGCTGCCGGGTCCGGGACATCTGGCGAAATCGCCCAAGCGCAATATATTTGTTCGACCACGGAGGATTGACGAATGACCGACACCGCAACCGAGGCCTTGGCTACGCCGGCTGCAGACGACACCAGCCGCTACCGGATGCTGCACACCATGCTCCGGGTCTTCGACCTGGAGAAGTCCATCGACTTCTACACCCGGCTCCTTGGCATGAAGCTTCTGCGCCGTACCGATTTCCCGAGCGGCGAGTTTACCCTGGCCTTCGTTGGGTACGGAGAGGAGAGCAGCCACACCGTACTTGAGCTTACCCATAACTGGGGGCAGAAGGAGCCGTACACTATCGGCTCCGGCTACGGGCATGTTGCTCTCGCGGTTCCGGATATCTATGCGGCCTGTGCGCGGCTCGAAAAGGCCGGCGCCAAGATTCCGCGTCCGCCTGGCCCCATGAAACACGGCTCGACGCCAATTGCGTTTGTTGAAGACCCCGATGGATATCGCGTGGAGCTTATCCAGCGCGCATAGTGTAACTCTTCATTTTACGATAGCGGTCAAGACAGTTTTCAATCTGCCTTCCCTGACGACAGCAAATTAGACGACAAGTCCGACGACCGGGTCCGGCCACCTGACCGCCGACGGGTATAATTCTATGGACGAATTCTTCACCGACGAGCAGCTTCGATCAGAGGATATCGACACTCTGAAGGAGCGCTTGCATCCCATATTCGGTGGCTACGGCATGTCCGTCGCCTTTATCGATCCCGCCCAAACCAGGCTGTTCCGTGCCATCAAATGGGACAGACTGCCGACAATCGTTGATGAAGTGTCATGCCCGCCGCTCAAACTTGCAAAAATGGGGCGTCTGAATCGAGATGGCGAACAAGTCTTGTACTGTTCCCGTGGTATCGAGCCGCCGCTCTACGAGCTGCATGCCGAGGCTGGGCAGACATACGCAGTTTCGGAATGGGTGCTGACTGAGCCGTTGTGGATGCTGAACTTAGGGTACCACAGGGATGCGCTACACCAGTTAGGAGGCGTTGTGAATCCCTCCCGCCGGTTTGTCAATCCGGCCGTCGAGAACGAAAACTCACCCAACGAAATTCTACGCCGACGCATCGCGCTCAATTTCGTGGACGACGTCCAGCGCGGCAGCGAGCATCGCTACAAGCAGACCATTGCCATCAATGAGCTGCTGGCCTCCATTCCATTTCCCTTCCAGACTGATGATGGCGTACCTAGAATTCGCCGGATAGCCGGAACGGTTTACCCAACCATCCGCAACTACGGCGCTGGGGATAACATTGTATTCAAGAAAGAGTTCGTCGAAAGCAGCCTAAAGCTAGTGCGGGTTCAGTACATCATGATCCAAGAGGCAACATCTGTGGATCGCGGCTACCGGACCCGAGAGGGCTTCAAGTTCACGGACACCACCGTAAAGCGCCTGATCCAAGACCCCACGGCAAAAGGCCTCCGGCGGGCCAATTACACCAAGCAGCGGGGAGACCGGAAGCACTGGCACCTGAAGCCTGAGAATGAGTGGGTCATCCTCCCGGTTGAGCCCATCGTCTCGGAAGAGCTTTGGAACTCCTGCAATGCCCTCCTGACCGACCAGTCCGTGGCAAAGCGCCCACGAACCCGCCGCCCGGTCCACCTCTTCGGGGGTATCACCTACTGCCGCTGCGGCGAGAAAATGCATGCCAAGGGCGACAAGGGGAAATATGACTGCCCGGCCTGCCACACCAAAATCCCGATGGCAGACCTTGAAGGCGTGTTTCGTGAGCAGCTCCAGGGCTTCGTAACATCCCCGGAGAACCTAACATCGTATGTCGCCCTAACGGACCAGGCCCTCAAGGAGCGCCGGGAACTGCTCGCGGCCAAAGAGCGTGAGCGGCACACTGTTTCGGCCGAAATGGATCGGCTCTATCGCCTCTACATGGACGAGGGGCTGTCCATCGATGAATTCCGCCGCCGATACGGACCGCTCGAAGAGCAGGTCAAACAGATAGACCGGGAGCTGCCGCGCCTTCACGCCGAACTCGATATTCTCAAAATTCACCACATCTCACGGGAGGAGGTCTTTGCTGAGGCCAGCGATCTCTATGCCCGCTGGTCCGTCCTATCCCATGAGGAAAAGCGAACCATTGTAGAAGCCGTTACCGACAAGATCGTGGTCGGCACCGATGAGATCGAAGTCAATCTTTCCCATATCTTCCCTCCGGAAATGGCGGCGATTGGGCAACGGAGCACGGCGGCAGTGTGATCGCCTTCGTGGAGGATCCGGATGGCTACAAGGTCGAGCTGATCGAGCGCAAATAGGTTCCGACCCAAAAGCGAAAGGCCCGGCAAAGCCGGGCCTTTTTTGCGTTTGCAAGCAATGTGCAGCGTTTCAGAAGCGGCTGGCGATCCAGGTGATACCCAGCGCCGCGAGGGCCAGCCAGACCCAGATCTGGGGCTTGCGCAGCAGAGAACTGGGCGCCATCCGGTTATCGTTGGATGGCGCCGGCATTGTCAGGTAGCCCGGTCGCAACCAGCCATAGCCGGTCGTCCGGTTGCCTGTCGGCGGCTCACCGCCATGCTGTTCCGCTCGCTTGCCCATCGGCCCGCCTCCCATCGGTGCCGCCAACAGCCTTTATAAAACGCGGATTATTTACGCTTGTCGAGTGGAATAAACGCGCGCTTGGGGGAGCCGGTGTAGAGCTGACGGGGCCGGCCGATCTTCTGGGCCGGGTCCTCGATCATCTCGTTCCACTGGGCGATCCAGCCCACCGTGCGCGCCAAGGCGAACAGGGCGGTGAACATGGCGGTGGGGAAGCCCATCGCCCGCAGGATGATGCCCGAATAGAAGTCGACGTTCGGATAGAGCTTCTTGGAGACGAAGTAATCGTCTTCCAGGGCGATGCGCTCCAACTCCATGGCCATCTTCAGCAGCGGCTCGTCCTTGACGCCCAGTTCGTCCAGTACCTCGTAGCAGGTTTGGCGCATGACCTTGGCGCGCGGATCGTAGTTCTTGTAGACGCGGTGGCCGAAGCCCATCAGGCGGAAGCCGGAATTCTTGTCCTTCGCCTTCTTGACCGCCTCGCCAACCTTGTCGATCGAGCCGATCTCTTCTAGCATTTTCAGAACGGCTTCGTTGGCGCCGCCATGGGCGGGGCCCCACAGGCAGGCGATGCCAGCGGCAATGCAGGCGAACGGATTGGCGCCCGACGAACCGGCCAGACGCACGGTCGAGGTCGACGCGTTCTGCTCGTGATCGGCATGCAGGATGAAGATGCGGTCCATCGCACGGGCCAGAACCGGGCTCATCTTGTATGGTTCGGCTGGCACACCAAAGGTCATCTGCAGGAAATTCTCTGCATAACCGAGGTCGTTGCGCGGATACATGAAAGGCTGGCCGACAGAGTATTTGTAGGCCATCGCGGCAATCGTCGGCATCTTCGCGATCAGACGATGCTGAGCGATCATGCGCTGCTTCGGATCGTCATAATCGGTCTGGTCGTGATAGAAGGCCGACAGCGCGCCAACCACGCCGCACATCACCGCCATAGGATGCGCATCGCGACGGAAACCGCGGAACAGGAAGTGTATCTGCTCATGCAGCATGGTGTGCATGGTGATCGACTTCTCGAAATCCGTGCGCTGCGTGGCATTCGGCAACTCACCGTTCAGCAGCAGATAGCAGGTTTCCAGAAAGGTCGATTTCTCGGCCAGGTCGGCGATGTCGTAGCCGCGATACAGCAGCACGCCCTCGTCGCCGTCAATATAAGTGATCTTGCTTTCCGTGCTGGCGGTCGAGGTAAAGCCCGGGTCATAGGTGAAATGGCCGGACTCGGCATAGAGCTTGCGGATGTCGATCACCGACGGACCGACCGAACCGTCCATCATGGGCAGAGTGATGGTCTTTCCGGAATTGGGATCGTTGAGCGTAACGGGCTTGCTGCCGGCGGACATTCGTTTACCCCCAAGGTTGGGTGACTGCGTATCTGGTTGTTGTGCAAATGATTATAGGGTGGCCGGCGCGCCGGAGGAAAGAGTTCCGTCTGTCGCAAAATATCAGACCTTGGATGAATAAATTTCCAGCCAGGGCGGCATTACATCTCCGTAACGCCGGTTTCGGCCTGCCGCCAACCATGCTAGCGGTGGTGCAACCCGCTTCCCCTGCAGCCCGGAGGTTTCGCCATGCTGGATGCTGTCGCTCTCGATACCTTGTTTCGTACTGCGCGAACCCATAATGGCTGGCTTGACCAGCCAGTCAGCGATGAGCAACTCCATCAGATATACGATCTGCTGAAGATGGGCCCGACCAGCGCCAACTGTTCGCCAGCCCGGGTTGTCTTCGTGCGATCGAAACAGGCCAAGGAGCGGCTGCGCCCGGCGCTCTCGGCCGGCAACCTGGAAAAGACCATGGCGGCGCCGGTCACGGCGATCATTGGGTATGACCTGAAATTTTATGATCGGCTGCCGCAGTTGTTTCCCCACAACCCGGAGGCCCGCGGCTGGTTTGCCAATGACCTGAAGGGGGCGGAGGTTGCCGCCTTCCGTAACGGAACCCTGCAGGGGGCCTACTTCATCCTGGCCGCCCGGGCGGTCGGGCTGGATTGCGGGCCGATGTCCGGGTTCGACAATGCCAGGGTGGACGCCGAGTTTTTCCAGGATAGCGCTGTGAAATCAAATTTTCTGTGTAACCTCGGCCATGGCGATTCGAGCCGGCTTTTTGCCCGCAGCCCCCGGCTCGACTTTGCCGAGGCCTGCAATATTCTCTAAATGTTCTAACTCTGCCAGCCCGGCGATGCTATCGCCGAGGGCTGGATTGGCCACGAATCCTGCACTTTTCGTGGCATCGCGGTCGGCCTGAAAAACTTCGCTGCAATTGCTCAAATCGCGCTTGACCGGGCAGGGGCCGGTGAGTAATGTCCGCCCCGCGATTCGACCTGGTGGTAGGTGTTTAGCCTAAACACAGATCGATGAACGGCCAGGGTCTCCGTAGCGCTCACGTCGAGGCTAGGCTTACGCAAGGGACATAATGACCCCTCTCCGCGATCGATGGATCGCAAGGATGGGTCTGGAGCGAAGTTTCAAGGCGGATTGCCGGGCCATAATGGCCGTCGGTGGTTCGCCTTGGGTTGTTTTTTATGTGTTGAACCAAACTTGGCGGAGTTTCCACTCGTATGCCGACGATCAACCAGCTGATCCGCAAGCCGCGCTCGCCGAAGCCGGTCCGTGACAAGGTTCCTGCGCTGCAGGAATGCCCGCAGCGCCGCGGCGTCTGCACCCGCGTCTACACGACGACGCCGAAGAAGCCGAACTCGGCGCTTCGCAAGGTCGCCCGTGTGCGCCTGACCAATGGCTTCGAAGTCACCAGCTACATTCCTGGCGAAGGTCACAACCTGCAGGAACACTCGGTGGTGATGATCCGCGGCGGCCGCGTTAAGGATCTGCCCGGTGTGCGCTATCACATCGTCCGTGGCGTGCTCGACACGCAGGGCGTCAAGGACCGCAAGCAGCGCCGTTCGAAGTACGGCGCGAAGCGTCCGAAGTAATCCAGGAGAGACCCGATGTCGCGTCGCCACGCTGCTGAAAAGCGCGAAATCCTGCCGGACCCGAAGTTCGGCGATCTCGTGCTCACCAAGTTCATGAACATGCTGATGTACGACGGCAAGAAGTCGGCCGCCGAAGCCATCATCTATGGCGCCCTTGACCGCATCAAGGCCAAGACCGGCAACGACCCGGTCAAGATGTTCCATGATGCGCTGAATAACGTGCGTCCGCAGATCGAAGTGCGTTCGCGTCGCGTCGGCGGCGCGACCTATCAGGTTCCGGTCGAGGTTCGTCACGATCGCGGCCAGGCCCTGGCGATCCGTTGGCTGATCTCGGCGGCCCGCGGCCGCGGCGAAAACACCATGATCGACCGCCTGTCGGGCGAACTGCTGGATGCCGCCAATGGCCGCGGCGGCTCGGTGAAGAAGCGCGAAGACACCCATCGTATGGCGGAGGCCAACAAGGCCTTCTCGCATTACCGCTGGTAAGAGCGGCTTAGAGAGTACCCGGAGATCGTCATGCCTCGCACGACCCCTTACGAGCGCTACCGCAATATCGGCATCATGGCCCACATTGATGCCGGCAAGACCACGACCACGGAGCGCGTGCTTTATTACACCGGCCGTTCGCACAAGATCGGCGAAGTGCATGATGGCGCCGCCACCATGGATTGGATGGAGCAGGAGCAGGAACGCGGCATCACGATCACCTCGGCTGCCACGACGTGCTTCTGGAACGACCATCGCATCAACATCATCGACACCCCCGGCCACGTCGACTTCACCATTGAAGTTGAGCGTTCGCTGCGCGTGCTCGACGGTGCGGTCTGCCTGTTCGATGGCGTTGCCGGCGTCGAGCCGCAGTCGGAGACGGTGTGGCGCCAGGCCGACAAGTACGGCGTGCCGCGCATGTGCTTCGTCAACAAGCTTGACCGCATGGGAGCGAATTTCTTCCGCTGCGTCGACATGATCGTCGATCGCCTGGGCGCCACCCCGCTGGTGTTGACGCTGCCGATCGGCGCGGAAGCCGACTTCAAGGGCGTCGTCGACCTGGTGCGCAACCGTGCCATCATCTGGAAGGATGAGAGCCTGGGCGCCGAGTTCTTCTACGATGAGATTCCGGCCGATCTGAAGGAACAGGCCGCCGAATGGCGCCAGAAGATGATCGAAGCCGCCCTCGAGATGGATGACGCCGCGCTGGAAGCCTATCTCGAAGGCAAGGAGCCGGACGAGAAGACGCTGACGGCCTGCATCCGCAAGG
>NZ_JANLJJ010000041.1:0-1757 GCF_029255545.1 Ferrovibrio sp.
CCGATCTTTTCCAGCACGCGGCCGAAGGCGGCGGCATAGGCGGCCTCGAAAGCAGACTTGATGCCATCGCGGGTCAGCTTTGCCGGTCTTGAGAAATCGCCGGGCAGCGGCACCGCAACCGTATGGGTCTGCCCCAGATACGACATATCGAGTTCAACCGTGATGCTGCGGCCCTCGAAAGCGATACCGGCTTGGTCGAGCAGCCGCGCGCCTTCCGCCGCTGCCTCACCGATGGCCGCGTCAAGAATGGCCGGGTCGGTGTCGTCCAGGGTCTTGTTCACCGTGCGCACAAAATCGTGCCGCATGTCGGCAATCACGCAGCCCAGAGCCGAGGTAACACCGGGGAAGCGCGGTACCAGCGCCGAGGCCAGGCCGACTTCCTTGATCAGCGCGCCGACATGCAGCGAACCGCCGCCGCCAAACGGCATGGCGGCGAAGTCGCGCGGGTTATGGCCACGCTCGATGGAAACCAGCCGGATGGCGCCGGCCATCCGCGAATTGGCCACCTTGATGCTGGCCTCCGCTGCCGCCATCACGTCGAGGCCCAGCGGCTCGGCGATGTGTTTGCGGATCGCCTCTTTGGCCGCCTCGACGTCCAGCCGCTTGAGCTTGCCACCAATGGGGCGTTCGGCGTCGATACGCCCCATGACGACATTGGCATCGGTGACGGTCGGGCGGTCGTTGCCCAGGCCATAGGCGACCGGGCCCGGATCGGAACCGGCGCTTTCCGGGCCGATCTGCAGGATACCGCCGCGGTCGATCCAGGCGATCGAGCCACCACCGGCGCCGATGGTGGTGATCTCGATCATCGGCGCGCGCACCACCATGCCGAAATCTATGGCGGTCTGCGCGCTCATGGCGGGTTCGCCGCCGGCGATCAGCGAAACGTCGAAACTGGTGCCACCCATGTCGCAGGTAACGACATTGGGGAAACCGGCTGCCACGGCAATATGCTGGCAGGCGATCACACCGGCAGCCGGACCGGACAGGGCCGTGCGCACCGGGCGACTGGCGGCGCTGTCGACGCTCATCACGCCGCCATTGGATTGCACGATCAGCAACTGACCACCGAAGCCGTCGTCCTGCAGGCGGCTTTCCAGCTTGCGCAGATAACTGCCCACCGGCGGCTGCAGATAGGCGTTCAGCGCCGCCGTGGACGTGCGTTCGAATTCCCGGATTTCGGGCAGGATGTCGGAAGATGCCGTGACATAGGCATTCGGCCACACCTCCTTCAGCGCCGCCAGCGCGATCCGTTCGTTTTCCGGATTGGCATAGGCATTCACGAATACGATGGCGACGGCCTCGGCGCCACGGGCAAGCAGGTCCTGCGCCACGCGTTTCACCTCGGCCGGATCGACCGCCTGCCGGATGCTGCCATCGGCCAGAACGCGCTCGCCCACCTCAAGACGCAGGTCGCGCGGCACCACCGGCATGAACTGGCCCCATAAGCCCCAGGTGCTGGGTCGATCGCGCCGACGCATCTCCAGAACGTCGCGGAAGCCACGCGTGGTGATGATGCCCGTGCGCGCGCCCTTACGCTCCAGAAGGGCATTTGTGCCTACCGTAGTGCCGTGCACGACCGTGGCGATCTGCTTCGGCTCGGCCCTGGACCGCAGGCCTTCGATGAAACCGGTGGCCTGGTCGCCGCGGGTGGATGGCACCTTGGCGATATCGATGCGGCCCTTGGCCTCGTCGAGGAAAAAGACGTCGGTGAAGGTGCCGCCGACATCGACGCCAACGGCAAAACGCGGGATGGT
>NZ_JANLJJ010000041.1:1857-14330 GCF_029255545.1 Ferrovibrio sp.
AGACGTCGGTGAAGGTGCCGCCGACATCGACGCCAACGGCAAAACGCGGGATGGTAGTCTGGTCGGTCATTCCGCGGCCTCCTTGGCATTGCGACCATAATCGCGGGCAACACCCTCTTCGGTGACATAACCGAGCCGCAGATCCTCTGCGATGTGCTCAGGCTTGCGCTCCGATGGCGGACCGTAGCCGCCGCCGCCCGGCGTCTCGAGGCGGATGCGCTCGCCTTTCTTCAGCTTGGCATCGTGAAGTTTGGATACCATGGCCGGTTCAGCAGCCTTGCCATCCTTGGGGTAAAAGAAGCGGTTGCGCTGCGCGGCATGGCCGCCCAGAACGCCGGCGGGCGCATATTTGCCGCGTTCGCCAAACAGGAAGAGGTCAGCCTCTTCTTCCAGCAGCTCGATCTCGTAGACCGCGCCAAGCCCGCCACGATTGCGACCGGCGCCGCCGCTATCGGCCCGCAGGCTCCATTCGGTGAACATCACCGGATAGGCCGCCTCCAGGATTTCCAGCGGCGGAATTGTCGCCATTGAAATCGGCGCATTGCCGTGATTGAGGCCATCGCCCTGCGGGTGGCCGCCATGGCCGCCACCAAAGAAGCTGAACATCACCCAGCGCCGGCCATCCTTGCGATGGCCCGCCAACGACAGCGCGTTGATCGTGCCATAGGCGCAGCCGTTGACCCGCTCGGGCGCGATCTGGGCGAAGGCCTGGAAGATCACATCGATGACGCGCAGGATCGTTTCGGTATAGCCACCGACCGGCTTGGGCGCCTTCACGCTGATCAGGCTGGTTTCGGGGATGACGAATTTCACCGGCTCGAGCACGCCGGAATTGGCCGGCACGTCCGGGAAGATGTGCTTGATCGCCACGTAACAGGCGGCAATGGCGGTGGAGCGCGCGATATTGAGCGGCCCGGCACAGGCCGGCGAGGTGCGCGAGAAATCCAGCGTCAGCGTCTCGCCCTCGATCACCACTTCCAGACCGATACGCAGGGGCTCGTCGCGGATGCCGTCGTTGTCGAGGAAGTCCTCGGCGGCATAGCGGCCATCGGGCAGTTCGCGCAGCAGGCGGCGGAACTGGATGGCGGCGCGCTTTTTCAGTTCGGCCAGCGCCTCGGCCACGGTGGCATCGCCATATTCGTCCAGCAGGGCATGCAGGCGTCTGGCGCCAAGATCGAGCGCATTCACCTGGCCGTTCATGTCGCCGTAGAGGCTGTCCGGCAGACGGGTATTGGCGCGCAGGATATCCACCACGTCCTGCCGCAATTGGCCGGCGGCGTAGAGCTTCACCGGCGGAATCACCATGCCTTCCTGGAAGGCTTCGGTGGCGACAGGATTGTAATTGCCCGGCACGTTGCCGCCGACATCATGCCAGTGCCCCACCGAGGCCAGGTAGCAGAACACCCTGCCATCGCGGAAAAACGGCCGCACCAGCTTGAAATCGCTTAAGTGCGTGCCGCCGTCGTAGGGATCATTGAAAATGTAGACGTCGCCATCCTGCAGGTTGCCGTCCTTTGCCGCCTTGTCGATCACGGCCTTCACGGCGAAGGCCATGGCGCCGACGAAGATCGGCAGGCCGGATTTGCCCTGCACCAGCGTTTCGCCGGTGGTTGCGTGATACAGGCCGTGGCTGGCATCATGCGCCTCGGCGATGATCGGATTGAAGGCGGAGCGGAACAGGGTGGCGTCCATTTCGTCGGCGACCTGTTCCAGCCGGCCTTTCAGCACGGCAAGGGTGATGGGATCGATCATGGCCGGTCCTCGTAACGGGAGGGATCATACTGGCGGCCCTGGGCCAGCAACTCTGGCGTGCCGATCAGGGCGTTGAGGGCAGCGAAATCCAGCATCTGATCTCGGAACGGCGCGGTGGTGCCATTCTGTTTCAACGATGCAAAATAGGCGGTCATGCAATGGGCCAGCGCGCGGGTCAGGCCGCCGGGGAAGATCACTAGGCGATAGCCGATCTCGGCCAGTTCCGCAGCCGAGAGCAAAGGCGTCTTGCCGCCTTCCACCATGTTGGCCAGCAGCGGCACGCGGTTGCCGAAGCGACTGGTGATGGTGCGCATCTCGTCCACGCTATGCGGCGCTTCGACGAACAGCATGTCGCAACCGGCTTCCATGTAGCGCGCGGCCCGCTCCATGGCAGCATCGAAGCCTTCCACGGCGATGGCGTCGGTGCGGGCGACGATCAGCGTCTGGTCGGATATCCTGGCATCCAGTGCCGCCTTGATCTTGCCGACCATCTCGGCCGGCGACACCAGCGTCTTGCCGTCCAGATGGCCGCAACGCTTCGGGCTGGCCTGGTCCTCGAGCTGGATGCCGGCGGCGCCGTTGCGCTCGAACAGTCGCACGGTGCGCTGCACGTTCAGTGCGTTGCCAAAACCGGTATCGGCATCGACGATGATGTCGGTCTCGACCCGCTCGCGGATCGCCCCCAGCGTATCGGCCACCTCCGTCATCGACACCAGCCCGATATCCGAGCGGCCGAAACGGGTATAGGCGATGCTGGCGCCGGACAGATAGAGCGCCTCGAAGCCCGCCTGGGCGGCGACCAATGCGCTCAGGCCATCATAGACACCCGGTGCGACGACAATTCCGCCGCCCCGCAGACGTTCGCGCAGCTTACTCATGCCTGCGCCTCCTTTGACCGTTGAACTTTCAGTTTCTTTTCCAGATGCGGCAACAGGCCGCCATCGGCGATCATCTGCAGCAGATGCGCCGGCAGCGGTTCGCAGGCATAGGTCTTGCCGGTTTCGATATCGCGCAGCTCGGCGCGGGCGGCATCCACCGCCAGCACGCTGTCGGCGCGGATCTTGCCAGCTTCCGGACAGACCAGCGCCAGCAGGCCCAGATTGAGGGCATTGCGATAGAAGATGCCGGCAAAGCTCGGCGCCACCACGGCGCCGGCACCAAGCTCGCGGAGCGCCATCACCGCCTGCTCGCGCGACGAACCCATGCCGAAATTGCGCCCGCCCACCACGATATCGCCGGGCTTCATCTCTTTGGCGAAGCGCGGCTCCACCGCTTCCAGGCAATGCTTCGCCAGATCGACCAGCGGGCTTTTCATGTACGGGCCCGGCGCCAGCACGTCGGTATCGATATTGTCGCCGAATTTCCAGACCCGACCGGTCTTGTTTGCCGCCGTCATGACAGGAAATCCCGCGGATCGGCGATGCGACCGGCCACGGCCGAGGCCGCGACGGTATAGGGCGAGCCAAGATAAACCTTTGACGAGCCCGCGCCCATGCGGCCCTTGAAGTTGCGCGCCGTGGAGGCGATGCAGGTCTCGTTCTCGGCCAGCACGCCGGCACCATAACCGGCACAGGCCCCACAGCCGGACGACAGCAGGATGGCGCCAGCCTCAGTCAGCGTCGCCAGCGTGCCATCGGCAGCAGCCTCCGCCGTGGTGCGCGCCGAGGCCGGCGCGATCAACAGCCGCGTGCCGCCGGCAACCTTGCGGCCCTTCAGCACGCTGGCCGCCATGCGCAGGTCATTGATCTTGGCGCCCGTGCAGGCGCCGATATAAGCCTGATCGACGACCACGCTCTTATGCTCCGTAACGGCCGCGCTGTTGGCCGGGCTGTGCGGCGCCGCCACCATGGGCGGCAGCCCGGCGGCGTCGAAATCATGGCGTTCGGTGACAACGGCGCCCTCGTCCGTCTGCCACGCGGCGAGATCGATGTCGGACGCGGGTACGCCGACACCCAACAGGTACTCCTTCGTCATGGCATCGGGCGCGATCAGGCCGGCCTGGGCGCCAAGCTCGGCCGCCATGTTGGACAGCGTCATGCGCTCCTGCATCGACAGCCCGGCAATGGTGTCGCCGGCATATTGGATCGCCTGGTAGCGGCCGCCGTCCATGCCGAGCCTGGCGCACATGGCCAGGATCATGTCCTTGGCCACCACGCCGGGGCCGAGCTTGCCGGTCCAGTGCAGCAGGATGGTTTCGGGCACACGCAGCCAGATTTCGCCGGTCACCAGCACACCGCACATCTCGGTGGCGCCGACGCCGAACATATAGGCCCCGAAGGCGCCCCCAGTAGGCGAATGGCTGTCGCCGCCGACCACGAACATGCCCGGCCGCAGATGGCCACGCTCGGGCAGCACCACATGGCAGATGCCTTGCATATCATGGAACTTGCTCACGCCGGCCGCCTTCACCCATTTGCGGGTCAGGTCGAGAATGCCGGCGCTTTCGGCATCCACGGCCGGCACGTAGTGATCGGAGATCACCACCACGCGATCGGGGTTCCACAGTTTCGCCTGCAGCCGCTCCAGCATCGGCGCCACGCGGCGCGGTCCGCCGGAATCATGCATCATCGCGAGATCGACCTTGGCCGTGACCACCTCGCCCGGCCGCACGGATGGTAATCCGGCGGCACGGGCAACCAGTTTCTCGGCGAGAGTCATGGGGGGCATGCCAGTCATGTCACATCCCCAGATACGAGGTCTTCAGCCCCGGATCGTTCATCAGTTCGGCGGCCGGGCCGGACAACGCGATGACCCCATGCTCAAGCACGAAGGCGCGATGGGCGATAGCCAGCGACTGCACCACATTCTGCTCGACCAGCAGGATAGAGAGGCCGTCTTGGTTAAGTTTTTGGATCAGACTAAACATCTCTTCCACCAGCAGCGGCGACAGGCCAAGCGATGGTTCGTCGAGAATCAGTAATTCCGGATCGGCCATCAGACCGCGGCCGATCGCCAGCATCTGCTGCTCACCGCCCGACAAGGTGCCGGCCAGTTGATCCATGCGCTCTTTCAGGCGCGGGAATATGCCATATACCCGCTCCAGATTGACGGCCCGATTGCCGCGCCCACGGCGGTAGCTGCCGAGTTCGAGATTTTCCTGCACGCTCAAGTTTGGGAAAACTCGACGCCCCTCCGGCACCTGCACCAGGCCGGCCGCGACAATGCGGTCGGCACTGGCGCCGCTGATATCCTGATCCATGAAGCGGATTTCGCCCGCCATCGGCCGGTACAGGCCGGACAGGTTGTTGTTTAGCGTCGATTTGCCGACGCCATTGGCGCCCAACAGCGCGACAATCTCACCCTTCGCCAGATCGAGATCGACGCCGCGCAGCACCGCGACTTCGCCATAGCCGGCCTGCAAGCCTCTCACCTCAAGCATGACGCGCCTGCGCCTGCTGGGCTTGCATACGCCCCGCCGCTCCATGGCCGAGATAGGCCTCGATCACCTGCGGATCGGCGGCAATCTGCGCCGGCGTGCCGCTGGCAATCAGGCTGCCATTGTTCAGCACCCAGGCATGGTCGGATAGGTTCATCACCGCACGCATGACATGCTCGATCAGCAGGATGGTAATGCCGGACTTCCGGATGCCGCGGATGACCGGAATGATCTCGTCGATCTCGGCCGGGTTAAGGCCGGCCATCACCTCATCGAGCAGCAGCAGCTTGGGATCAGTGGCCAAGGCCTTGGCCAGTTCCAGACGCTTACGACCAGCCACAGTCAGGGCTGCAGCCGGCTTGTCGAGCTGGGGGCCTAGGCCAACACGGTGGGCGATCGCTTCAGCATGTTCTAGGGCAGCGCGGCGGCTGGCACGATGCAGATGGGCACCGACGGCAATATTTTCTCGTACATTCAGACCGGCGAAGGGTTGTACGATCTGGAAGGTGCGCGCGACACCGAGCAGGCAGATTTCCTCCGGCGTCAGGCCAACCAGCGAGCGACCTTCGAAACAAATATCGCCGCTATCAGGCTTATGAAATCCCGATATCTGGGCGAAGATCGTGGTCTTTCCCGCGCCGTTGGGGCCGATCAGCGCAGAGAGGCTGCCTGCCTGGATGGTGAAACTGACATCGTTGGTGGCAATCAGGCCACCGAAACGCTTGGCCAGATTTTTGATCTCAAGCATGAGCGCCCCGCTTGAACAGGCGACGCAGGATACCGGTACCGAAATTCACCTTGCCGAGGCCGAACAACCCGTTCGGCAGGAATAAAACCATCATCACCAGCAGCAGGCCATACAGCACCAGATTGAGACCGGGTGCTTCACCAAAGACTATCCGGCCGATCTCAGCGATGGCATGCAGGGCGAAAGCCCCCAGTACGGGGCCGAAGATCGTGCCGAGGCCACCGATGATCGGCACCAGTAGCGCCTCGACAGACATCGCCGGACCATAAGCGATGTTGGGGTCGATATAGAGGAAAAGCTGTACATAGACCGCCCCGGCGCTGCCCGCGATGGCGCCGGAAGCCGTAATGGCCAGCAACTTGGTGGCGAAGGGGTCGACACCCAGGGCCCGGGCCGCATCCTCATTCTCGCGCACTGCCATCAGCCGGGCGCCGAAGCGGGCATTCTGCAGCCACCAGGTAAACAATAGCCCTGCGGCAACCAGCACAAGCAGCAGCCAGTAAAAGCCTGCCTTGGTCTCGAACTGCATCTGGGCCAGGCCGGGCTGCAACGGCACCAGCAACCCTACGCCGGCACCGGTGATGGTGAAGGTATTAGCGAGAATGCGGAACACCTCGGCAAAGGCCAGCGTCACCAGGGCGAAATAAGAACCGCGCAGGCCATAGCGGAACACCAGCCAGCCTGTGCCGGCGCCAACAACGCCGGCGGCAACGGCCGCCAGCACAAAGCCGCCCCAGGCATTCACGCCAAATTGAATCTGCAGCACCGCCGTGCAATAGGCGCCGGTGCCAAAGAACAGCGCATGACCAAAGGAGAACTGGCCACCATAGCCGCCCAGCAGATTCCAAGCCTGGCCCAGATAGGCATAAAACAGCGCCAGCGTCAGCCAGGTGAGCCAGAAATCCGAATGGATCACGAATGGCAGCGGCAGCAGAGCCGCAAAGAAAACCAGAATAGCCATCAGGTTGCGCATGTCTTTCAGGCCTTCTGACCCAGCAATCCGGTGGGCCGGAACAGCAGGACGATGATGAAAATCAGGAATATGCCGAGCTGGCCCAGGCTTTCGCCCAGGAACAGGCCGCCAAGACTTTCGGTCACTCCGATGATCAGGCCACCCAGCAGGGCACCGACGAAACTGCCCATGCCGCCAAGCACTACCACGGTGAAGGCAACCAGCACGAAGGCATGGCCGACCTGCGGGCTGACATAGAAGCTGGGCAGCAGCAGGCTGGCCGCGACGCCCAGGCAGGCGCAACCGATGCCAAACGACATGGCAAAGATATGCTCGACATTGATACCGACCAACTTCGCGCCCTGCCGCTCCTTGGCCAGCGCTCGGATGGCGCGGCCCAAATCGGTACGCGTCATCAGCAACCAAAGCAGCGCCGCGACCAGCAGCGCCCCCGCGAAGGCAATGACCTTGGGCACCGGAATAAAGGCAACGCCAAAATCCACCACCTCGAAGGAATATGGCGTTTCGATCGTGCGGGTGTCAGAGCGCCAGAAATACAGCGCCAGATTCTCGATCACCACCGACAGGCCCAGCGTGACCAGCAGGATGTTTTCATCCTTGCCGTGACCGGCGTGACCGATGACAAACCGCTGCAGTCCGTAGCCGATTCCGAACAGCGCCACGGCCGTAATCGGCAGCGCCAGATAAGGATCTATGCCGAACAGCGTGTAGAGGAAAAACACGCCATACAGCGCCAGCATCAGCAGCGCACCATGGGCAAAATTGATAATGTGCAACACGCCATAGATCAGGGTCAACCCAAGAGCGATCAACGCGTAGATCGCGCCGGTGGTAAGCCCGTTCAGAATCGCCGGCAGGAGGATGGATAATTCGAGCATACGGTCACGCGGTGTGCGGCGGGACCGGAATACCGGCCCCGCCACGGCTTGAGGATCAGACTTTCGGCGCCGGGAAAACCGGCTTGGCGTTGGCGAAGTCCTTCGGGAAGATCACCTTGATGTCCTTGTTCAGAATCTGGGTGTTCACCGGAGCCGCGCCGATATTCTGGCCGTTGACGAACTTGGTCGGGCCATAGGGCATGAAGTGATTGCCCCAGCCGGAAGCCGCCAGCGCCTGGGTTATCGCGCCGCGATCGGCCGAGGCGGCCCGTTCCAGGGCATCGGCCAGCAGGCGAACGCATTCGTGATTGAGGAAGACCTCATAAGAGAAGAACGCCTTCTCCGCTTCGACCTTCTTCTTCAGTTCCAGCGCCACCGGATTGCGCGGATCGAACCAGTGGTTGCAATCCATGATGTATTCCGCGGCGTCGGGGAATTCCTGCACGAAGCGGTACTGCGAGGCGGCGCCGCCAAGCACGGAGTAGATCGCCTTTGGACGCACCTTCTGCTGCCGCAGGGTGCGCGCCAGCAGCACGAATTCGTTGTAATAGTTTGACGGGATCAGCAGGTCCGGATTGCGCCCCTTGATCTTCAGCACGATGTTGTTGAAATCGCGCGTCGGGTTGGCATGCGAAATCGTCTCGAGAACCTCGAAACCCATGCCGGGCAGCTTTTCGTTCAAGGTCTTGGCCATGCCGGCACCGAAAGCGGATTCTTCGTGCACGATCATCACGGTCTTGGCCGGCTTGCCAGCCTGATTATTCAGTGCGACCAGGTTCTCGATGGCGGTGTCGACGATCTTGCCCAGACCCGGACCGAACCGGAAGGTATTGGTCAGGCCACGTGTGACCACCTGATCGACGACGCCGACATCGACGATATGCGGGATACCATGCTTGGCGGCCGCCTGGGTGGTGGCCAGCGCGATACCGGACGCGAAAGGCCCGACGATGGCCGCTGCGCCGGCCTCGTTCAGCTTTTCGACCTCGGCCGCGCCCACATCGGGCTTCGACTGCGCGTCGGCATAGATCGGCTCCAGCTTGGCGCCACCCATCGAGGCAATGCCGCCATTGGCATTGATCGTATCAATCGCCAGCTTGGCGCCGAGGCGACATTGCTGGCCCGACGGCGCCAAGGGGCCGGTCACCGGGTGCAGGATGCCGACCTTGATGGTCTTGGGCTGTGCCTTGAGGATGGCGGGGAAGCCACCGATTCCGGCAGCCGCAGTAACAGCGGTACCGGCCAGAAAGCGGCGGCGCGATACGCGAAATCCAGACTTCACAATCGTCATTTTCTTTTCTCCCTGCGGATGGAACGTGGCGACCTCTTTCCCCCTGTCGCCGGCGCCACGCGGGCCGACCAGGTATTCTGTTCCTCGCCGCGCACGCGATCGAGGCTCATGCGAAACTGGTAGCGATCCGGCCGGTAGAGGCCGATGATGTATTCCACTGGCCGCCCGGCGCTGTCCTGCACCACGCGGCTTATGCGCAGCAGAGGCGCACCAACCGCCGTTTTGAGCAACGGCGCCACGCGAGCATCGGCCAGCGTGGATGAAATGGTCTGCTCGGCACCGCCTATGGTGACCCCCGATTGCTCAAGCAGCGCGAGCAGCGGTTGATGCGCCAGCTCCTTGCGCGAGAATTTGCGACCGATATCGGCCGGCACATAGGTAGTGAGATACGAGAACGGCCCGATATCAAGCGAGCGCACGCGGATGGCGCGCTGCACTTCCTCGCCGGCCTTGATCTGCAGAGCGACCGCCACATCGGGCGGCGCTGCCTCATAGCCGAATTCAACCAAGTTGACCTGCGTCTTCAGCCCCATGGCCAGCAGGTTTTCCAGCAGGCCTTCCACGCCGGCGCGGATCGGCGGTGGCTCGTTGCGGGCAGCGACATGGGTGCCGCGGCCGCGGCCGCGGGTCACCAGGCCTTCCGCGGCCAGCTCGGCAAGCGCCCGCCGCGCCGTGATGCGCGAGACATTGAACTGACGGGTCAGTTCTTCCTCGCCCGGGACCAGCGCGCCGGGCAGCAATTTACCTTCGGCGATCTGGCTGCGCAGGATCAGGAATATCTGGTGATAAAGCGGCATCGGAAGCCGCTCGTTCAACATTGCCGCATTGCCTCGCATCGGACCCCACCGCAACAACTTTTCTATTGTTATACTAATAAGACATTTAAAACGGAGTCAATTACTGATTGACGCCGCCGCAACATTGGCGCGCGGACGATCTCGGACTGGGCGGGACGCGCCCCTGTGATGCTTCAGCTGGCGCGGCTTTAGCTATTCCGCCGGGCGCCACGCAGGGTGGGCAGGCCAATGCCGGTGGAATCGAAGCCACCATCGACCGCGATCACCTGGCCGGTGATGTAGCCGGCCTGGTCGCTGCACAGGAAATAGATGGCGTTGGCCAACTCGATCTCCAGGCCATAGCGGTTGAGCGGAATATGGTCGTGATAATCGGCGCGGATTTCAGGCGTATGCACCGCTTTGGCCATGGCGGTGTCGACCGGGCCGGGCGCCACGGCATTGACGCGGATGCCGTATTCTCCCAGCTCAGCGGATTGCTGCTTGGTGAGATGAGCGAGCCCTGCCTTGCTGGTACCGTAAGCGACACGCAGCGTCGAGGCACGCAGGCCGGAGATCGAGGTGATGTTGACGACGGCGCCGCCACCCTGGTCGCGCATGATCGGCGCGACGGCCTGGGTCATCAGGAACGGCCCAGTGAGATTCGTGGCCATGACACGCTGCCAGTCCTCCAGCGTCACCTCCAGAATCGGCTTGAAGATGGCGATGCCTGCATTATTGACCAGCGCGTCGATGCGGCCGAAGCGCGCCTGCACTTCATGCACCGCCGCCTGTACCGCGACCGGACTGGAGACATCGGCTTCCAGCGCCAGCGTGCGTTCAGGCCGCTCCAGAGCAGCGACGGCGGCGCGCAAGGTGTCCCCCAGGATGTCAAGCATGGCGACGCGCCAGCCCTCGGACAGGAATTTCGTCGCCGTCGCAAGGCCCAGGCCGCGGGCCGCCCCGGTGACAAGAACGACCTGCTCTTTGTTGCTGTTCGCATCACTCATGGCCCGCTTCGCTCCCTGGCGCGTGACTGATTCTCGTTATGAGGTCGAGCCTAACCTGCCAGACAGGCGCGGGACCAGAGCCGGGGCTGGAAGCGGCCCTCGCCCGCATGACGGACAACCGACACAAACATCTTCATGTTTTGCGCCATTCCAACTATATGCGACTTCGCAAGATAGAGCCGGGCGCCTGGGGTTTACCCCGTCTGAACTGGTGAAGATTGCAGACATGCTCGACATGCCGCCGGACCAATTGGCCCGGCCAAATCCACCCTGCTGGGAGCAGCCCAAGGCGGCCCGCAAACCTTCGGCCCACTAAGCAAACCGGACATCGGTCGGATACGATGGAAATGAGTTAGGCCGGATTTTCGTCTAAGTCTTTGGAAGAAATGGCGCGCTCGAAGAGATTCGAACTCCTGACCCCCAGATTCGTAGTCTCCAGTTCCGGTCAGGATTTTAATGGTGTTTATCAATGTTCCCGTTTTGTTCTTGAATTGCCAATCAGTGACTTAAATATCGAGTGAAAAACTTCTGCGCCTGAACTATCGCTCTCGTAGGCTTTCGCTGCGATAGCGGGAAATCGGCGACAGCAGATGTCGATCACTCGGTGCCGATCTGTCTTGATCTCAGCCGTCAGGGACATGCCGGCACCGAGCGCCATCCGCCGCCCCTCGACCTCGATCCAGTCGCGCTCCAGCTCAACCCGTATGGGTAAGATCAACCCCTTTTTCTCGTCCGCCACGGAGGGCGGCAAGCACCACAAAGCTACCGCCCTTCAGGCAGGCGATCGCCGGCAACGGCGTACTGGCCAGATGCTGCCAGCCCGTCACCACCTTGCGAATTTTGAGATCGAGATCGCGCCCGGCACGGACGACGCCGATGGCGGTAGCAGCCGTATCGTGGCGGCCGTAACGGTGCAGCAGCTGGCCGGCATCGACCGGGCGCCCGAGGATGCGGGCGATCCAACGCAAGGCAGAGCAGGTCACTGTCCGGTGCCGCACTGACGCCGGCCTCGCTACCTACCGGCGACGGTTTCTCCGACGCGATATCCAAATCGCCCCCCGAACCTGCCTTCAGCTCAACCTCGTTGCCGGCCAAACCACCTGCAAGCATCGGCGGCTGCACAAAAACTATCAGAGATTGAGGGTCAGCTGCCAGTAAACGCCTCATGCCCAGGTTGTGGCAAAGACCGGCGCCAGATCGTTGGCGACCTGGCTGTCGAGCACCAGTTGGCCAACCGGCGGCGCGCTGTAGGAGGCCATGGCGTTCACCAGCGCCTGAACATCGGTGGCCGCAAGGCTGTGGTTACCGTCGGCGGTTTCGATGCTATCGACCCGTCGCGAAGCGTCGCTGTACCAGTCCTTCAGCAGGACGCTGCTGGCGGTTTCGCCGATCACGTCGATCTTCAGGTCGTTGCCCGACTGGCTGAACCAGAGCTGATCGTACGATACGCCAGATGTGAACTTGACGATATCCGTCACGCCCGCGTCAGTGATGCCCGATTGCACGATGCTGTCGATGCCATCGCCACGGCCGATCAGGTAAGTATCGCTGCCATCTCCGCCGGTCAATGTATCGTTGCCGCCGCCCCCCTTCAGCTCGTTGGCCGACGCGCTGCCGGTGAGGGTATCGGCATGGCTCGAGCCCCAGACATTGGCCGCGCCCCAGCTTGCCG
>NZ_JANLJJ010000041.1:14430-19008 GCF_029255545.1 Ferrovibrio sp.
CATCGATCACGTCCGCACCTGCGCCGCCCTCCAGGATGTCGTTGCCGTCATGGCCATAGATCGTATCGTTACCGGCCAGGCCATTGATGACATCATCCCCCGCAGTGCCATTGATGATGTCATCCCACGACGTGCCGCCAGCATTACCGGGGACCACGGTATAGGCGCCGCCGGTCCAGTTCGAGATGTCGATATAGCCATCGGTGAACTGTAGCCTCTCGATCCCGGTCAGGCTGTCGACGCCCTCGTCGCCGTTCAGCGCCGTCACCGTCACCACGCCGTTGTTGTAGGCCAGCGTGTAGTTGCCGGACGCCAGGGCATAGATAGCGGTGTCGCTACCGGCACCGCCATCCAGTGTGTCGTTATCGTCCCCGCCGGTGAGCATGTCGTCGCCAGCATTGCCACGAAGTTCGTTGGCCGAAGCGCTGCCGGTCAGCATATCGGCATGGGCCGAGCCCCACAGGTTTGTCGCACTGTCGGCACTGTATCCAGGGCCGAATCCACCGTCATAAGCCCCAAGGATGATATCGCCCTGGGCATCGCCGCCAGAGGCGGTTCCCGTTGCCAAGTTAACGTTCACGCCGGCTGAGGAATGCGCATAACTCAGGGTGTCGGCGCCGCCGTTTCCATCGAAAATGTCAGCGCCGGCGCCTCCTTCGAACACCTCCGCTGCCGCTGTTCCAAAGAAGTAGTCATCACCAGCCGTGGCAATGAAATTTTCAATATTCGAGACCGTATCCTTGTACTGGAAGGCACCAGGCGAGCGGGTGTAATAATTTGTTTCACCCACATGCATGCGGTAAAAGATGCCGGTCCACGAACCAGGCAGCGACATGCTGCCGTAATCCAGCATATCCGTCCCTGCTCCGCCATCGATCGTGTCATTGCCAAGGCTGCCGATGATGGTATCGGCTCCATTGGTGCCATTGATGGTGTCGTTCCCGGAGGTGCCGGCGAGTGGAGCGGGGACCACGGTATAGGCCCCGCCGGTCCAGTTTGAGATATCGACATAGCCATCGGCGAACTGCAGGGTCTCGATCCCGGTCAGGCTGTCGACGCCCTCGCCGCCGCTCAGCGCCGTCACCGTCACCACGCCGTTGTTGTAGGCCAGCGTGTAGTCGCTGGACGCCAGGGCATAGAGCGCGGTGTCGCTGTCCGCGCCGCCATCAAGCGTGTCGTTGCCGCCGTTGCCTTTCAGTTTGTTGGCATTGGCGTCGCCAGTCAGGGTATCGGCATGCTCCGAGCCCCACAGGTTCTCGATCGATATCAGCGTGTCGCCGGAAGCATGACCGCCACTGGCGCTACCCGACTGCAGGTTGACCGTGACTCCTGCATTCGAAGAAGCATAGCTGGCCGTGTCATTGCCCAGCATTCCGTTCACGCGGTCGCCGCCCGCGCCACCCTCGAGAATGTTGTCGGCGGCATCCGTGCCGTCGATATCGTCGTTATAGGCGGTGCCGATCAGGTTCTCCGCATTGGTCACCGTGTCGGTGCCGGCTCCGCCCGAGCGGACCTGGTTCTGCCACAACTCGGCATCAATATGGGTATTCAGGTCTGCGTAAGAAACCCAGTCGTTGCCGGCGCCGCCATCAATGATATCGTTGCCGTCGCCACCGACCAGGAAGTCATCACCACCCAGACCATTGATCGTGTCATTGCCGGCCAGGCCATGGATGATGTCGTCACCATCAGTGCCATTCAGGGTGTCGTTGCCGGCTGTGCCGACAATCGTGGAGGAACTGTTGGGAACCACGGTATAGGGGCCGCCGGTCCAGTTCGAGATATCCACGGTGCCATCGACGAACTGCAGGGTCTCGATCCCGGTCAGGCTGTCGACGCCCTCGTCGCCGCTCAGCGCCGTCACCGTGACCACACCGTTGTTGTAGGAAAGCGTGTAGTTGTTGGACGCGAAGGCATAGGTCGCAATGTCGCTGCCGGCACCGCCGGCCAGCATGTCGTTCCCGCCCCCACCGGTGAGCACATCGTCGCCATCATTGCCGCGCAGATCGTTGGCATTGGCATCGCCGATCAGGGTGTCGGCATGAGTCGAGCCCCACAGGTTCTCAATCGATATCAGCGTATCGCCGGCAGCATGCCCGCCGCTAGCGCTGCCCGACTGTAGATTGATCGTGACTCCTGCGTCCGAAGAAACATAGCTGGCCGTGTCATTGCCCAGCATTCCATTCACACGGTCAGCACCGGCGCCACCCTCAAGAATGTTATCGGCGGCATCCGTGCCGTCGATGTCGTCATTATAGGCGGTACCGATGAGGTTCTCCACGTTGGTCACCACATCGGTGCCAGCTCCGTTAGAGCGAACCTCATTCTGCCACAGCTCGGCATCGATGTGGCCGTTCAGGTCGGCATATGAAACCCAGTCATTGCCGGCACCGCCATCGATAATGTCGTTACCAATGCCACCAACCAGGAAGTCGTCCCCCTCCAGGCCGTTGATGGTGTCATTCCCATCACCACCATGGATAACATCATCAAACGGAGTTCCGTTGATGATGTTATTCCCTGCATCCCCATCGATCGGGAAGGACATGCCGCCATCGGCAAACTGCAGCGCCTCCACGCCATTGAGCGTTATGCTGCCGCTGCCAAATTCCCCGCCGCTCACCGTGATGCTGCCATCGCCATTGATGGTGATAGTGTAATTGGCCTGGGCCTGGGCCAAGGCAACCGTATCGGTCCCCGTCCCACCGATCACTGTGGTATTGGCCGCGTTCACCACGATGGTGTCGTCACCGTCGCCGCCATCCAGAATGCCAGCGCTGGCGCCGCCCACAATGATGTCGCCGTAGCCCGTACCGACTGCATTCTGCACAGAAACATAGGTGCTGCCGTCGCTGCCCGAGCCGTTCAGCAGGTTGATGGTGACGCCAGCCGAGGCTCCGGCATAGGAGACCGTATTGTTGCCGCTACCGCCGATCACCGTGGTATTGGCTGCATTCACCACGATGGTGTCGTCGCCATCACCGCCATCCAAAATGCCGGCGCTGGCGCCGCCCACGATGATGTCGCCATGGCCCGTACCGACTGCATTCTGCACGGAAACATAGGTACTGCCGTCGCTGCCCGATCCGGTCGACAGGTTGATAGTCACGCCGGCCGAAGCCCCGGCATAGGAGACCGTATTGTTGCCGCCACCGCCGATCACCGTGGTATTGGCTGCGTTGACCACGATGGTGTCGTCGCCGTCGCCGCCATCCAACACGCCGGCGCTGGCGCCACCTACGATGATGTCGCCGTAGCCCGAGCCAATCGCGCTTCCGACCGACACATAAGTGCTGCCGTCGCTGCCTGAGCCGTTCAGCAGGTTGATGGTGACGCCAGCCGAGGCCCCGGCATAGGAGACCGTATTGTTGCCGCCGCCACCGATCACCGTGGTATTCCCGGCGCCGATCACGATGGTGTCGTCGCCGTCGCCGCCATCCAGAATGCCGGCGCTGGCGCCACCCACGATGATGTCGCCGTAGCCGGAGCCGACCACGCTTTCCACGGACACATAGGTATCGCCACTACCGCCTTGTCCGGCCTGAAGATCGATCGTCACCCCCGCCGCAGCTCCGGCATAGGAGACGGTATCCGAGCCCGTTCCGCCGATCACCGTGGTGCCCGCCGCCGTCACCACAATGGTGTCGTCGCCATCGCCGCCATCCAGAATGCCGGCGCTGGCGCCACCTACGATGATGTCGCCGTAGCCCGAGCCGACCACGCTCTCCACCGACACATAGGTATCGCCGCTGCCACCCTGCCCGGCCAGAAGATCGATGGTTACACCGGCTGCAGCCGCCGCGTAGGAAACGGTATCCGAGCCCGCGCCGCCGAGCACGGTGGTGCCCGCCGCCGTCACCACAATGGTGTCGTCGCCATCGCCGCCATCCAGTACGCCGGCGCTGGCGCCACCCACGATGATGTCGCCGTAGCCCGAGCCAACCGCGCTCTCCACAGACACATAGGTGTCGCCGCTGCCACCCTGCCCGGCTTGAAGATCGATCGTCACGCCGGCCGCAGCTCCGACATAAGAGACGGTATCCGAGCCTGTTCCGCCGATCACGGTGGTGCCAGCCGCCGTCACCACAATGGTGTCGTCGCCATCGCCACCATCCAGCACACCGGCGCTGGCACCACCCACGATGATGTCGCCGTAGCCCGAACCGACCACGCTCTCCACGGACACATACGTGCTGCCGTCACTGCCCGATCCGGTCGCCAGGTCGATGGTCACCCCGGCCGCAGCCCCGGCATAGGACACGGAATCCGAGCCAGAACCGCCGAGCACGGTGGTGCCCGCCGCCGTCACCACAATGGTGTCGTCGCCATCGCCGCCATCCAGTACGCCGGCGCTGGCGCCGCCCACGATGATGTCGCCGTAGCCCGAACCGACCACGCTCTCCACGGACACATAGGTGCTGCCGTCACTGCCTGAACCGGCGGATAGATCGATGGTCACGCCAGCGGCAGCCCCGGCATAGGAGACAGAATCCGAGCCAGAACCGCCGAGCACGGTGGTGCCGGCCGCCGTCACCACAATGGTGTCGTCGCCATCGCCACCATCCAGCACACCGGCGC
>NZ_JANLJJ010000041.1:19108-57881 GCF_029255545.1 Ferrovibrio sp.
TCACCACAATGGTGTCGTCGCCATCGCCGCCATCCAGTACGCCGGCGCTGGCGCCACCCACGATGATGTCGCCATGGCCCGAGCCGATAGCGCTTCCGACCGATACATAGGTGCTGCCGTCGCTGCCCTGCCCAGCCAGCAGGTCAATGGTGACGCCAGCCGCAGCCCCGGCATAGGAGACCGTGTTGTTGCCGCCACCGCCGATCACCGTGGTATTCGAAGCACCGACCACTATGGTATCGTCGCCATCGCCGCCATCCAGCGTTGCGCTGGCGGTCGAGCCACCGATGATCACATCGCCGAATTCGGTGCCGACCACGTTCTCGATACCGATCAGGGTATCGCCGTTCGTGCTGGTCCCGAGTTGCAGGTTTATGGTGACTCCTGCTTCCGCGTTCGCATAGGAAGCCGTATCCGAACCAAGCCCGCCAATGACCGTGGTGTTGGCTGCATTGACCACAAGCAGATCGTCGCCGCCATTGCCATTCAGCGTCGCATTGGCCGTGGAACCACCGATGATCACATCGCCGAATTCGGTTCCGATGGCATTCTCGATGTCAATATACGTATCGCCGTTGCCGCCCGACTGGGTCTGCAGGTTGATGGTCACACCTGCCGCCGCATCTGCATAGGACACGGTGTCCGATCCCGCGCCGCCGATCACCGTGGTATTGGCCGCGTTGACCACAATGGTATCGCTGCCGCCACCACCGTTCAGCGTCGCATTGGCCGTGGAACCGCCAATGATCACATCGCCGAATTCGGTGGCGATCACATTCTCGATGTCAATATACGTATCGCCGCCACCGCTGCCTCCGGCGCCGATCTGGAGATCGATTGTCACGCCTGCCTGAGCCGATGCGTACGAAACGGTATCGTTGCCACCGCCGCCTATGACCGTGACATTCGAGCCATTGATCACGATAACATCGTCCCCGTCGTTACCATCCAGCGTGGCATTGGCGGTCGAGCCCCCGATAATAAGATCGTCGAATTCCGTGGCGATTACATTCTCGATATCGATCAAGGTATCGCCGTTCGTGCTGGCGCCGGTCTGGAGATTGACCGTCACACCCGCCGATGCAGTGGCATAGGAAACCGTATCGCCGCCTTGCCCGCCGATCACGGTGGTGTTTGAGGCATTGACTATGATGGTGTCGTCGCCGTCGCCACCATCCAGCGTGGCATTGGCCGAGGAACCGCCAATGATCACATCGCCATAGGACGAGCCAATGACGTTTTCGATATTGATGTAGGTATCGCCTTCGGCATCGTTGCCGCTGCCGGTGCCGATCTGCAGGTTGACCGTGACCCCGGCCGTGGCGGACGCGTAGGACGTGGTATCGCTGCCGCCGCCGCCGATAATAATGTCCTGACCGCCGCCGCCAACGATAACGTTATCGATACCGTTGCCTATCAGGACGTCATTGTGGGTCGACCCGATCAGCGCCTCAATGCCCGTGAGCGTATCGCCCTCGGCATCGCCGCCAGAGCCGGTGCCATTCACCAGGTCCACGGTCACGCCTTCAGACGACCCAAGATAGTTCGCAACATCGGTGCCGGCACCGCCAACCAGCGTGTCGGCTCCGGCCCCGCCGGTCAGGGCGTCATCCCCATCGCCGCCATCCAGGGTATCGTTGCCGGCTCCGCCATCCAGGTGATCTTCGCCAGTACCGCCAATCAGCGTATCGATGCCATCGCCGCCGGTCAGGATATCGTTACCTATGCCGCCATCCAGAGTGTCGTTACCGTCGCCACCACGGATGGCATCATTGCCACCATGCCCCTCGATCACATTGTTGCCGCCATCACCTGTCAGGTCGTCGTCATATTCCGAACCGATCAGGTTCTCGATGCCGGCCAGAGTGTCGCCATGGGCATGGCCACCAAGGCCGGTTCCAGCCGCAAGGTCAACGATGACGCTGCCGTTGGAGCCGATATAGCTGGCGGTATCCGTGCCGCTGCCACCGATCAGCGTATCCGCGCCGGCATTGCCGGTCAGAAGATCGTTGCCTGCGCCGCCATCAAGGGCATTCGCGCCGGCGTCGCCGGTCAGCACATCGTCGAAATTCGAGCCTGTGAGATTCTCGATTCCGCTGAGGGCGTCGCCCTCGGCATCACTGCCCTGGCCCATTCCGGTCGACAGGTCGACCGTCACGCCCCCCGGCGAACCGCTGTAGACGGCCGCATCGGTGCCACTGCCGCCGGTCAGCGTGTCGGCACCACCGCCGCCGATCAGCGTATCGTTACCGGCGCCGCCGTCGATCGCGTCATCACCTAGGCCACCGTTGATCAGGTTGCCGTCATCATCTCCCGTCAGAGTGTCGTCGTAGGCGGAACCGCTCAGGTTCTCGATGCCGCTGAGGGCATCACCCTGAGCATCCGCACCTGATCCTGTGCCGGCGGCCAGATCCACCGTAACCGCTCCGCTAGAGGCACCATAATCCGCGGTATCTGCACCACTGCCGCCGACCAGCGAATCGGCGCCGCCGCCGCCAATCAGCGTGTCGTTGCCCGCGCCGCCATCGATCGTGTCGTCGCCAAGACCACCATCGATCCTGTTATTACCGGTATTGCCGGTCAGGCTGTCATTGCCAGCGGAACCGGCGATGTTCTCAATGCTGTTAAACGTGTCACCCTCGGCATCGCCACCGTTCGCAGTATTCGTAGCCAGATCGACCGCCACGCCATTCGCCGAACCTGCATAGCTGGCGGTATCCGTGCCGCTACCGCCGACCAGCGTATCCGCGCCCACACCGCCTTCCAGGACGTCATTGCCGTTTCCGCCATCAAGGACGTTATCACCGGAGTCGCCGGTGAGCGTGTCGGCCTGCGAAGATCCGGTCAGGTTCTCGATGCCAGTGAGCGTATCGCCGGCGGCATCGCCGCCCGAACCGGTGCCGGTGGCGAGGTTGACATTCACGCCAGAGGAGCCGACATAGCTCGCGGTATCCGTGCCGCTGCCGCCGATCAGCGTGTCGCCGCCAGTGCCGCCAACAAGAAGATCATCGCCGTCGCCGCCATCGATGGTATCGGCACCGCCGCCACCCGTCAGCGCGTTGCTCCCGGAATCACCGGTCAGCGTATCGGCCTGGCCGGAACCGGTAACATTCTCGATGCCGCTCAGCGTGTCGCCAGCGGCATCGCCGCCGCTGCCCATACCCGTGGCTAGATTGACCGTCACACCAGCCGCCGAGCCGGTATAGCTGGCCGTATCCGTGCCATCGCCGCCGACCAGCGTATCGGCGCCCGCGCCACCTGTCAGCGTATCGTCGCCCAGCCCGCCATCGAGGCTGTCATCGCCCGTGCCGCCATCCAGGGTGTCGTTACCGTCACCACCGTTCAGGCTGTCGGCGCCTGCCCCGCCGGTAAGCGTGTTGCCGCCGGTATCGCCAGTGAGCGTATCGTCATTTGCCGATCCGATGAGGTTCTCAATACTGCTCAGCGTATCGCCTTCAGCATCACCGCCCGAGCCCGTGCCGCTGGCGAGGCTGACATTCACGCCCGTCGCCGAGCCAGCATAACTGGCGGTATCCGTGCCGCCACCGCCATTCAGGCTGTCGGCGCCGGCTCCGCCGGTAAGCGTGTTGGCACTGCCATTACCAGTGAGCGTATCGTCCTGCGCAGAACCGACGAGGTTCTCGATGCCATTGAGCGTATCCCCTTCGGCATCGCCACCCGAACCGGTGCCACTGGCAAGGCTGGCATTCACGCCAGACGAAGAACCTGCATAGCTGGCGGTATCCGTGCCGCTACCGCCGACCAGCGTATCCGCGCCCGCACCGCCTTCCAGGACATCATTGCCGTTTCCGCCATCAAGGACGTTATCACCGGCATCACCAGTGAGCGTGTCGGCCTGCGAAGATCCGGTCAGGTTCTCGATACCAGCGAGCGTATCGCCGGCGGCATCGCCGCCCGAACCGGTGCCGGTGGTAAGGTTGACATTCACGCCAGAGGAACCGACATAGCTGGCGGTATCCGTGCCATCGCCACCGATCAGCGTGTCGGCGCCACCGCCGCCGATGAGCGTGTCATTCCCCGCGCCGCCATCGAGCACATTTGCCACACCATTCCCGGTGAGGGTATCGTTTCCATCAGAGCCGGTGACATTCTCGATACCACTCAGCGTATCGCCCTGGGCGTCGCCACCCATGCCTGTGCCGGTGGCAAGATTGACCGTCACGCCAGCCGCCGAGCCGACATAGCTGGCCGTGTCTGTACCGGTGCCGCCGATCAGCGTATCGGCGCCACCCCCGCCAATCAGCGTGTCATTCCCCGCAGCGCCATCGAGCACGTTGGCGGAACCATCGCCAATCAGCGTATCGTCGTAATCAGAACCGGTGAGATTTTCTATGCTGGTTAGAGTGTCACCCTCGGCATCCCCGCCGCTGCCGGTGCCGGTCGTCAGGTTCACTGTCACGCTCGCGGCTGACCCGGCGTAGGTGGCTGTATCCGTGCCGGCGCCGCCATCCAGAGTGTCCGCACCTTCGCCGCCATCGAGAAGATCGGCCCCATCGCCGCCATTCAGCGTGTCATTGCCCGCCAGACCATGGATATCATCCATGCCTGCTGCGCCATCGAGAAGGTTGTCGGTTGCATCGCCGGTGATGGTCGCCATGGTCGACTCCCCCTAGATGGCCGCGACTCGAACGAATCGCTTTAGCTGTATCCATCGATACTTCTGCAACCGATTTCAGGGAGTCAACTGCCTATAGTAGTAGACACTGAACCTTCATGCTCTGAAAGCGGCAATAGAAGGTGGCATGCCACAGCTTCTGTTTGCATCGCCATTGCCATGAGGATAGCACTAGGTGTGCCTGAATGGTTTGAGACAAGACACCATTCCCGCTACGGCCATGACTGCCGCTTCGCATTCCTTGCAACAGAAGCGGGGCAGGCTGACGGACAATCAGCATCGATACAGAATGTAAGAAAATTGGTGAGCGGTGAGAGGGTCGAACCCACAAATCTGCTGTCTCGGCCTGCCTACCCCTGCGCCACCATCAGATAGCGGCGGGTGATTTCGGGATCGGCGTCAAACTGCTCCGGTGTGCGTTTAACCACGGTGGCGGCCGACTTGTCGAGCCTCGCTGGCAGCGAACGGATCGTTACAATACGCGCCGATGCACAAGCGATCAGAGTGCGAAGCCATCGTCGCAGACGGTCAGCAGAAATTCGGAAATATCTATCTTCTGGTCAATGTCGTTCGCGGCACTCGCGACACGATACTGAACCGCCCCTTCCTGGAGTTTAGCGAGGAGCGCTTTGTCCAAAGCCTGTCGCTCAACCTGCCCGGCACACGCAATTTCGTGCAACTGCTTGTGCCCGGCATGCAGATAAGGTGGCAGGGGCGAAATCGTCAATATCGCCAGCATCAGCATGGCCGGGGAAGCCGGCCAGGCCAACTATGCCGCGGCCAAGGCTGGTGTCGCGGCGTTGATCCGCAGCCTCGCAGCGGAATTCGCACCTGTAATCAACGTCAATTGTATCTCAGCCGCCCTTATTCAGACTTCAGCCGTCGAACGCATGCCGGCCGAACAGATCCGCTGCTATGTGGAGCGAACCCTGCTGAAACGACTGGGCCGGGCGGAGGATATAGCGAATGCCGCAGTATTTCTTGCCAGCGATGAAGCAGCATATATCACCGGCGAGAACCTATATGTCAGCGGCGGTATCAACCCTGCTCTTTAAATTGTCTTTTAAGCGGATAATCGAACAAAGACATAGAAAAACACGATCAATGACCAGATTTCATGAAAACTGCGTGTTGCCCCTCCCCTTAGGGCGCAGGACCGTTGCTCTGGCATGTCGCCACAGGCGCTTGTCCCAGTCGGACAATAAGTGTGAGTCCATCGCCGCAACTGGCCTGCCCGATACTGTATCCGTACATGGTGCCCGCTATACTGCTGCCACACGCCTGTGGGAAATTTTACGATCCGCTGGACATGCGGACGACATGGCACGGCAAGCAGTCGGCAGCATCACGGGCCACGAGACCGCAGCGATGGCACGGAAGTACACGAGTATCGCCTTCCTCTTATCGTTCGTCACACGCCATTTTCGCCGAATCATGATCCACACAATCACGCTATGCCGGGATTATAGAAGATTGCGCAGTTGATCACTGCCTCTCCCCTCACGCGCTCGAAGCGTAGATAGAACCTAAATATCGAAAAAATTCGTGCGAACCCCCTCCACCATGCATGAGGCCGGTATTTGTGGGGGGCACATCGTGCGGGACCGTTGCACCTTAGCGATTCCACTCACTGCCACGGCAACTAAGAGATGAGCAGAGACAAAACCCTAAAGCTATTTGTGTGGGGCCGGCACCCGCAGACCTTGGGTTTGCCGAGACTGAAGGCCCCCAACGGTGTCTCCCTCGAGCGCGCAAAGTTTGCGGGAGGAACCAGCGGGACCTGAGACCGGCAGCCATGCCGGTTCATGCTGGGTGCGCGCTCACTGAGCATAAGGCGGCGCCGCAATATCCTTGATGAGCATGCAAAGGCTCGACCAATGAAGCCAGCGGGGGTCGGCTGTCCAGGTCCGCCAAACAAGCTCGCCTTAAGCGGCCACCTCCTGGAGGCCATGCGGAAGCCGGCGTCGAACGCTGAATAGCGAGAGTGCACCTGCGCACGGCGTGCGCATCTCTTACTGTGTCTCGATTGGGTATACCCCAATAGGGCGGCTCTGCGGTCGCGAACCAACTCGGGCCGAACGGATTTTCGGACGCCTGAAGGGCCCGATTCGGCACCAAGTGATAAACTTTGCCCAGTCACTGATAAACCGAACAAACCGGAACGCTGGCAGGCCTATGGATTTTCAGGAGAAAATGGCGCGCTCGAAGAGATTCGAACTCCTGACCCCCAGATTCGTAGTCTGGTGCTCTATCCAGCTGAGCTACGAGCGCGCAGGCGGTGGTACCGCAACGGGGGCGGAACCTACTCAATTCGCCGGGGCTGCGCAAGGGTCAATCCCGGATTGCTTTGAGCCGGCGCAACCCTCGGATTCTACTGGCAGAAGATGCTTGCGGGCGGTTCTGCGCCCCCCTACAATGCCGAGGTTCGCAGAAGGCATGCGCGGCTTGCTGGTCCAGCGCCGTCACCGGATGCGACGGGGGGCCCACCAGGCCAGCAGACCAGTGACGAGAAACATCAACGCGAGATGGCGCGGCATGGCAAATCCTGTTCGTAATTTGGCGTTTGGTCGCCGCTTGCTGATGGCCAGCACGGCGTCCTTCGCCCTGCTGCTCTCGGGCTGCTCCTATGTGAGCGATGAGCTGTGGCCGTCCCTAACCGGCGAAGATCCGGCTGGCGGCCCTTCCCCGGTGATGAGCCAGCAGATTCCGCCCTCGGCCGCCGAGGCCAACCCGAACCCGACCCTGGGTCAGTCCGGCCCCAGCTTGGGCACCACCAATTTCGTTGTGCCTGGCGTCACGCCGGGCCAGTCGACTGGAACCTATGTGGGCCAGAAGGTGCAGCAGATGCGCGGCGAACTCGCGCAGCTGCAGCAGCAGGTGACCCAGCGGAACCAGCAGTTGCAGGGCGTGCGCGGCAGCGCGACCCAGAATTCCCAGCGCTACCACGGCATCGTGGCAGCGGTTTCCACCCGCCTGCAGATGGGTACCACTCCGGGCAATCCCATTCTGGTCAGCCAGTGGACCCAGGCCCAAACTGACCTGGACCGTATGGCCGCCGATGTGGGTGCCATGAGCAATCTTGCCAACCAGGTGGCGGCCGATTCGGCGATGTCGACCTATCTGCTGCAGTCGATCAAGTCGACCTACAGCCTGTCGGGCGCCATCGACGAGGATCATCGCCAACTGGCCGTGCTGGAGGACGAAACCGCCAAGACCGTGGTGCTGATCGACCGCCTGCTGGGCGAACTGAGCCAGGACGTGGCGCGCCAGAGCAACTATATCGGCGCCGAGCGCACCAACCTCACCACGCTGTCGGCCGCGATCAAGCAGGGCGAGCTGCTTGGCCCGGGCCTCGGCAACCGCGCCAATTTCTATGCCGGCGCGCAGCAATTCGCCGCCATCGACCAGAATGCAGCCCCGGTCAGCACGGCGGGCCGCACCCCCCTGGTGGTGATCCGCTTCGATCGCGCCGACGTGCCCTACCAGCAGGCGCTTTACAACGCCGTGTCGCAGGCGATCGCGCGCAAGCCGAATGCCGTGTTCGACGTGGTGGCAGTGGCCGCCGGCGGCACACAGGCGCAGACTGCCAGTAACCAGAACCAGGCGCGTCGCAATGCCGACCGCGTAATCCGTTCGCTGGCCGATATGGGCCTGCCGGCCAGCCGGGTGAATGTCTCGGCCGGCAGCAATACCCAGGCGGCAACCAACGAAGTGCATGTCTTCGTGCGCTGACGCGCGTCAATCCGGACAAAGAAAAAGCCCGCCGGAAGGCGGGCTTTTTTGTTGCCTGATGGCAGCATTCACTGCCAGGAAACGGCGGTCAGGTCGTTGACGAAGATCGGCGCGTTGACCCAGAAGCCGGCCAGGCCCTGCTTGTACACGCCCAGCCGCGGCAGGTTGTAGAGGTAGACATTGACGGCATCCTCGGCCAGCCGGCGCTGCAGGTCCTGCAGAGCTTTGGTACGCTCCGCCTTGTCCAGGGTGGAGTTGATCTTGGCGATCAGCGCCTGGGCTTCGGCATTGTCGTACTGAAAGTAATAGCTGGGCTCGGCATATTTGACGAAGTCGTTTGGCTCGACATGGCTGATCACGGTCAAGTCGAAATTCTTGTTCTTGAATGTGGCATCCAGCCATTGCGCCCATTCGACATTCTCGATCTTGGCATTGATACCGACCTGGCTGAGCATCGCCTGCACCACCTCGCCGATCGGCTTGGCATAGGGCGGCGGCGGCAGGCGCAGCGTGACCTCCAGGTTGTTCACGCCGGCTTCCTTCAGCAGGGCTTTCGCCTTGGCCGGATCGTAGGGGTACATCTTGGTGAGGTCGACATAGGCCGGATCATGCGGCGGGAAGTGGCTGCCGATCGGCTTGCCGTAACCAGCCGAAGCGGCCTCGATCACCGCGGCGCGGTCGATGGCCAGGGTGAGCGCGCGACGCACCCGCACGTCGTCGAACGGCTTGCGCTTGTTGTTGATGATCACCATGGTCTCGCCCTCAGTCGAGCCTGCGGTGACCTTGAAGCGTTTGTCCTTCTCGAATTCACGCACATTCTCACCAGTAATGCCGATCGGCACGGCGTCGATGTCGCCGGCGCGCATCGCCGCCACCAGGGCGCCCTGATCGCTGATGAAGCGCATCTTGACGGTCTTGAGCTTCACCATCGCCGGGCTGCGATAGGAGTCACTGGCGACCAGCGTCACCGAGTCACCCTTCACCCAGTCGGCCAGCTTGTACGGCCCGGTGCCGACCGGCTTGGTCGCGTTGGTGGCGGCTGATTCCGGCGCGGTGATCACTGCGGTGTTTTCGCCCAGACTGAACAGGAAGGTCGGATCTGCCTTCTTGAGCGTCAGGGTCACCGTCAGCGGATCTGGCGTGGCAATGGCTTCGATATTGGCAAACACCGCCTTGCGCTTGTTGGTGCTCTTTTCCCCGCCATAGGTCTCGAAGGAATATTTCACATCGGCGGAATCGAAGGCTGTGCCATCGCTGAACTTCACGCCGGATTTCAGCTTGAAGGTAAAAACCTTCATGTCCGGCGACACTGTCCAGCTATCGGCCAGCAGTGGGCCGACCTGGCCGTTCTCCAGGATCTTGGTCAGGCCCTCGAAGATGTTGTAATGCGTCACTTCGCCGATGGCGGCGGCCGGGGCGATGGTGGGATCGAGACCCGGCGGCTCCAAGGTCATCGCCAGCACCAGAGAGTCCTTCTTCGCCTGCGCTAGCGATAGAGCTGGGGCGGCAGTGATGGCCGCAGCCAGTCCCAACCCGATGGTTGCAGAAAAGTATTTCCAACCTCGCATCATCGTTTTTCCTCCTGTTGGCGCCGCAGCAATCCCCTGGCGCTGTCCAATTCTCCCAGCGGCTCGGCCGACCAGACAGCACGCGCCACGGCGCGTGCCATGCAATCGGCGGCGATGCTGCCAGTCCTAGCAATCTGCCAGTCCCGGCCTGCCGCGTCGCCGCGATCCTGCCACGTGGCGGTGGCCAGCGCAAAGATCGTATCACCGTCCATCGGCGTATGAACCGGGCGGATTGCCCGGGCGAGTCCGTCATGCGCCATGACCGCAACCTGGCGCAAAGCGGATTTGTCGAAGGTGGCATTGGTGGCCACCACGCCGATGCAGGTATGGCCGCCCACATGCCCTCCCATATGCCCGGCCGGGGCCGGCCGGGCAATGCGGCATTCAGCGGCAATGCCGAGAGCGATCTCCGCATCCGGAGCAGCGCCCAGGCCGCCGAATTCGTCGCCCTGCTCGAACGGCGCGGCCCAGAAGGCACCATTGCCCGGGGTGAGCACGCTACCCACCGGATTGGCCGCAACCAGGGCGGCAACCACTAGTCCGTCCTCTTCCTGCCAGGAAGCGCTGCCCAATCCGCCTTTCAGCCGACCGGCCATGGCACCGAAGCCCGCGCCAATATTGCCCAGCGCAAAATCACCGGCGGTTGCGACTTCGCAGGCAGCATATCCGAGTTGCCGATAGGGCGGCTCCCTGCCCCAGGCTTTGTCACCGCCATTGGCGAGGTCAAACAGGATGGCGGCCGGCACGATCGGCACCACATGCCCACGTACGCCGAAACCTCGGCCGCGTTCAACCAGCCACTGCATCGCTCCGGATGCCGAGTCCAGGCCGAAGGCCGAGCCGCCCGAGAGACAAAGCGCATCCACAGCCGGCATCGCGGCTTCTGGCCGCAGCAGGTCGGTCTCCCGCGTGCCCGAGCCGCCGCCGCGCACATCGACAGAGCAGGCGGCGCGATTATCCGGCAGAATGACGGTAACGCCGGTGCGGACTTTTTCGTCGACGGCATGCCCAACCCGCAGGCCTGCCACATCGGTAATCAGATTGAGCGGTCCAGGCGCACCCATGCTGGCATCCTCTGCGGTGGCATCGCCGCGATGCTAGCCAACCAGGATGCGCCAAGCCAGTGCTTCAGAGATTATCCGCCTGGGGCCCCTGCTTCGGCGGATAGCCATATACCTTCTCCAACGGCATTGCCGCCGGATCGATGGCATGCACAGCCAGTTTGCCCCCCATGCAGGCGCCTTCGAAGCTGCCGACATTCAGGCCGGTATAAGTCCAATCGCCCGCCAGAACCAGATTGGAGAACCCTGAATCCCAAGCTTTGAGGCGGTATTTGGTGCTACCCGGCGGTGAAGTGACATAACGTTCGCTGGGGTCGATATTGGGTTTCCAGAACTGCTGCTCCAGTCGCGCCACACCCAGCGTAGCGGCATCATCTTTCAGGCAGACAAGCTGGCTGAAATCGAAGCCGATCTGGTCGCCCGGCGGGTTGATCGCGTTGGTCACCGATTTGGGCAGCAGCGCGCCCATGCAGGCCTGCAGGTACTGCTGGGCCTGATGCTTCACGCGGGCATGTTCACGCTTCGGATAATCATGATCGGCGAAGGCCGGCTGGGCGCCGTATTGCGGCGTGGCGCCAGAGAAATACAACAAAGACTGCGGCGCGTTGTCGACCGGCCAGGTTTCCATCGGAATCAGGTCGGAGAAATCGGCGACACCATCGATCGGATTGACAAAGGTGGCGCCGATCAGGCGGTCGTAATTCTTGAAATCGAAGGGTAAACCCATCTGCTTCAGCGTGGGCTTCATCCACACCTGCAGGGTCTGGGTTTGCACCGTCTTGATCGCGCCCACCATCTGCGGCCATTTCGGGTTGGCCTGCATCAACTGCGGCGCCAGGATCGGCAGCGTGGCGATCGACATCGCGGCAATCACGGTGTCGAAATCCTCACCCGCCTTGATCCGTTTCTCGGCCACCGGCTGCCATGGCGTCCAGTAGGATTCGATATCTACGTTGGCCGCCTTCATCGCTTCGCCCTCGACCAGTTGGTCGTAAAGCGGCCGGTCAGGCCACACAGGCAGCGTCTTGCCGCCGAACTGCGGCAGCGGCAGCTCGATCAGCGGGTCGTAGCCCTTCGCCTTGTCCTTCGGCGTTGCCTGGATGTCGAACACCACCTCGCCTACGCCGTTCGGCCCGGCCGTGATCTCGCGTACCTTGTGGAACAGCTCGACCTTCACGTCCAACCGCTTGAGCAGCTGATAAAGCGGCGCCACCACAGTATCGCCGGTGCCGGCGGCGAACAGCCAGCCGAATGAACCAAGATAGGCGAATTCGCGCAGCGTCCAATGCAGATAGGCACCGGCCGCCATGGCCGGTGGTCGCGTCGTATCGCCATCAGGATACTGGTATGATAGATTTGGCGTGTTCATCGCCAATGGCGAGGAGATGGTGAGCATCGACCCGCCATGGCGGGCGAACCACTCGGAGAAATTCTCGTCATCGAGTTGGTCAAAGCCCTTGTTCAGCACGTCATCCTTGATGATGCCGCGCAGCATGGTGAGAAAATAGTCGAGGGTTATGTATAGATGCCGCAGGGCATCGTTGCCCTCGACCAGCTTTTCCACTTGGCGTTTGAACCAGAGCCAGAAATCGTCGACCGCTTTCAGCAGGGTGCCACCCTGGCCCTGCGCGATCGCGTCGGCCTCTTCCGACAGACGGTTCATCAGGCCGCGGGCGACACTGAATTCCAGCGCCGCCGAAGGAATATGCCCGGCATGGCTGTCGAACAGCTTGGCTAGGAATTCGACCAGCGCCTTGATCCAGTGCCGCAGCGTTGGCAGCGATTCCGGTTCCCACGGCTTCAGGTCGTTGCGGGGAACCGTGATCTTCCAGTTCACCCAGCGGTAATCGCGGAATTCCCAGCACAGGATGGAATCGATGGGATAGAAGGCCTCCTCGAAAGTGGCCAGCGGCGCGCCTTTCGGGCGATCCAGCAGCCGATAGGCCTCGGTCATCATCGAGAGGGTGTTGTAGTAGGAGCCGAGGAAGCCATGGATGCCATGCTCCTCGATGCGATTGCCGTTTTCCGGATTACGGCCGGTGGCGCATTTACCACCCAGCCGCCAGCCGATGCAGTAAACGGTGATATCGTATTTGTCCTGCGCACCCGGCTGGCTGGCCAGATAGAAGGCGCTAGTCAATGCGGATACGCCACCGCCAAGGATGGCGATCTTACGTTTCTTGCCGTCCGACATGATCCCCCGCTTGCCCTGTTGGTTGGATGGGGGATTTGCCGCCCCCTCAGCCCTTTATATACACGAAGTAGCGATCCGGCGGAATTGGCACCGGCATAGGTTGCAGTCGCAAATCCGGATGGCTGAGCTTCTGGTCGCTCAGCAGTACGCCGCCAGGAGCAAGCAGCGAGGGCAATATCCCGCTCATCATGATCACTTGGCGGGCATTGGCTTCCAGGTCGCCCAGACCAGCATCGCTATGCACCAGGACCGCGCCCTCGGGATGGGCGGCAGCGAAAGCCGGCAGCGTGTCGGCGAATTCACCGAGCACCAGCCGCTCGTCCAGTGGCTGAGATCGGGGATTGGCGTTATTGGCACGGTCGAAAGCGTAAATCCGCTCCGGTCCCAGCCGACTGCGGAGATGATCATAGGTGCGGCCGTTGCCAAGGCCGATTTCCAAAACATTGCCGGACTTGCCGGCGATGGTGTCCATTGCCCAGTTCAGGATGTCGCGCTGCGCCTGCAGGCGCCGGATAAAACTGTCCAACCGGCTCATCTGGCGTCAGGATTTAAGCTTGGCTGACAAAGTCCGCAGATCGGTTGTGGTGCGCTCCAGACGTTGGGCCAGCACCCGCATGATCTCGATGGCGATTTGCGGGAAATCGGCAATCAGGCGAAAGAACAGATCCTTCTCGATACGTAGCGTTGTCACTTCGGTGGCGGCGATCACAGTCGCGGTACGCGGCACATCGCAGAGAATGGCAATCTCGCCGACGAAATCATTCTGCTTGAGATGCGCCACCTTGAGCTGGCCGCCGGGTGCATCGACCATCACATCCGCCTCGCCTCCGATGATGACAAAGGCCGCATCACCCGGATCGCCCTGGTGGAACAGCACATCGCCCGGCTTGTAGGTAAGTCGCTGGCTGGTAAAGGCCAGCAGTTTCAGCTTGGAGGCTTCGATCTTGGCGAAAAGCGGAATCCGCCGCAGCAACTCGACTTCCTCGTTCAGGCTCATGTCACACTCTCCATCCGCTTGGCGCATTCAAGCCGGGATCAGACCAAAATCAGGCTGGGGCCAGCATCTGCTTGAAGCGCCCGTGTTTCTCGCAGAGCTCGGCATAGGGCCCGAACTGCGCCACCCGCCCATGTTCCATCACGACGACCATGTCGAAAAGCTCACAATCCGTTGCACGCTGCAGAGACCAGATCAACCCGGCATCCTTCCGGGCCTCGATCACGGCCTTCACCACCTGGGCATGGCTACGGGGGTCCAGTGTCGCCGTCGCCTCCGACAGCAGGAGCCAATCCGGACGCTTAACGAGCGCGCGGGCGACGGCCAGTTTCTGCCTCTGCGCCGCGGTCAGGCGCGCACCGGCAATACCGACCTCGAATTGCAGGCCGACCTCGATGATCGGCTCACGCAGCCGCATCTGTTCGACCACATCGGCCATCACGCGGCCGATTTTCTCCTGCGCCTGGGCCTGACCATAAGCCACCCGGCCAAACAGAATATTGTCGACGATGCTGGACGAAATCGTGAAATGGTCGGGATCGAAAAAAGCAATGGCATCCCGTCGCTCGGATGGCAGGGTCTCGGCAAAAATCTTGCGGCCCCTCAGGATAGCATCACGCTCGGATTCATTGAAATGACCAAGGCGGTGGCGGGCCAGAACCAGCTTGAATGGCAGAGACATCAGACGAATGCGATCGGATTCCGGCAATTGGTCGAGCGCATCCGGCTTGGTACGCAGCAACAGATCCTTGTAATCGGGCAGGTCATCGGAAGAAATGAAGCTGAACTGCTGGAAGAATTCATGCTCTGGCGGCAGGTCGGCGAACAGTTCCACCATGGTGCCGGCCACTTCGTAGCCGATTTCCAGGAAGCGCTGACGCAGGCCAACTGCATCCAGCACGCTCAGAATGTGCGGATCGCGAGCCAGATTGTCTTCCTGGTAGATACCATTGCGCGCCGTGCCAAACATCAGGTTCTCGGCCACGGTCGCATTGCTGTTGTACCTGGCCGGATCCCAGTTCTCGACCAAGTCGGCCAAAGCCCCGTTACTCAGCTTTTCCCGGAAAGCCAGCCGGGCCGCCAGCACACGTTCGGCAATCTCCGGTTTTTGCTCCGGATCAAGCGTGCCTCGCATGCCGATCTGATAGACATCCTCGTCGAATGCCGCCGTCTGCAGGGCGACGATAGCCGCAGCCGTGATATCCTCCGGACCCCGGGCACCAGCTGCGGCATAATCAGTCCAGTCGGCATCGGGATCATGGGGCGAATTGCCGGACGCCAGCGCCTCGCCAAGCTCACGCTCGAAGCGGGACTGCTCGGCGCCCTCACGCGTGCGTGGCTGCATCGGGCGATGGCGAAGGCCAAGAAACAGATTGTTGCCCAATGTGGTGTTGAAAATATAGCTGGAGGCGCCAACATAAGCGAGGCGGCGTCCCGTCACCGTTTCGGGCAAATCGGCGAGATTGTGTTCGTTGGCCAGAATCTTGCCGCGCGCCGGCACAATCATCCTGCCCAGCAACTGCAGCATCTCGTCGCGTCCGTGGTCGCCGACCACGGCAACGCGCGCGGGCCAGGGCAAGGTCAGGCTGAGGTTTTCCAGGATCGGCTGATCCTGATCGTCATTGAGGACCACACCAGAGACGGCAATCGGGCCGCAGAGCGAAACCGGCTCGGAAGGCTCGGCCGTCTGATCCTCTGCGGGCCGCATGCCTTCGGGTTCGAACTGGCTCACCACCTGTTCGTATTTCTGCTTCACGTCCTCGCGGGTCTGATAATGGTTCAGCAACTCCTTCCATGGCGCGCCCATTTCCTTGTGGGCATTCACGGCGGCCACCACGGTGCCGACATCCATATGGCCACGGATGGCGAGATACCCGCCGATGGCGTAGAAGAAAAACGGACCAAGCTGCTGAATGAAATTATTCAGGAACTTAATCATGAATTTGCGCTGGAAGATTTCGACCCGGATCCAATAGCTGATGCTCAGCCGACGCGAGAATTCGGCCAGCATCGGATTGGAAGCATCATGGGTGTGCAACTCGGGCACGCCACTGATCGTCTCGCCGATCCGGTCCGACAGGCGGCGCTGATTCTTGATCCGCTCACGACCGAGCGCCCGGACCTTGGCCTGCATCCGCGGCACGAAATAGAACTGAATCGGGTATAGAGCCACAGCGGCCAGAGCCATCAGCGGGTTCTGGATTACCAGGAAGGTGAAAATCACCAGCAACATGCCGCCCTGGAAGATCGGCAGGGCAAAGCTCTCACCGATGAAACCGCCGATGGGCTCCACCTCGGCGATCACCATCGGGATAATCTCACCCTGGCTGGTGCGGCGGAAAGTCGGCAACGGAAAGCGCAGAATCCGCCCGTAGAGCTCGTACCGCAACCGCCGCAGCATGCGCTCGCCAGCCACGCCCTGAAAATAGTTGATGGCGTATTTGAAGCCCTGCTGCACCAGCACCAGCGCCAGAAAGCCGACGCAGAGCAGCAAGAGGTAATCGGTGTTATCCAGTCGCAGCAGGCCCAAGCCCATCACATCGACCGGGTAACTGATGTTCTTACCCTCAATGCCCTGATTGACGATCGTCTTGGGCATGCTGAGGTAGTAGTAGTAAGGAACGAAGGAGATCAGCGACAGGACAGTGATGATGACCTGCTGCCTGAGACTGTATTTCAGTATGAAACTGTAGAGATTCTTATCCACGGAACTTTCTCCGAGCCCAGCGCAGACCTTAACCGATTGCCGACGGCCCGCCAATCGCCGAGACGGAACAGGAACAGTCTAAGAATCACTATCATCTCAGGGGCTTGGCCTGCCGTGCTGGCCTATGCCATAGTCCTCCGATCAAAGCTCCCACCGGGGGGAACCGGCATGGTTTCGCGCAGCGACGGCACCCGTGTGCTGATATACAGCCACGACACCTTCGGCCTTGGCCATTTGCGCCGATGCCGCACGATCGCGCATGCCTTGGTCGAACGCCACAAGGACATGTCGGTGCTGATTCTGTCGGGATCCCCGATCATCGGCAGTTTCGATTTCCGCAGCCGGGTTGATTTCGTCCGCATCCCGGGTGTGATCAAGCTGCGTGACGGACAGTACACGTCGCTCAATCTGCCGATGGATATCGAGGAAACCCTAAAGATCCGTGCCGAGATTATTCAGCATACGGCCAAGGTTTTCGATCCCGACATCTTCATTGTCGACAAGGAGCCCCTGGGCCTGCGCGGCGAAGCCCTGGAAACCATGAAGATGCTCAAGGCCGGCGGCACCCGTTTGGTGCTGGGCCTGCGCGATGTCATGGACGAGCCGAGCGCCTTAGCCCCGGAATGGGAGCGCAAGAACGTTATGCCCGCGCTGAAGTCGCTGTTCGACCAGATCTGGGTCTATGGTCTGCCGCAATTCTGCGACCCCCTGGAAGGCATCGCCCTGCCCGAGCGGGTGCGCCGGAAAGTGGTCTATACCGGCTACCTGCCGCGCTTCTCGCCCGAGGCCCTTCCCGAGCATCAGTTGCCGGAGATCACCCAACGGCCCTTTCTGCTCGTCACTCCGGGCGGCGGCGGCGATGGCGAGGGCCTGATCGAGTGGGTGTTGCGCGCCTATGAGAGCAACGAAATGCTGCCCTACCCGGCCCTGATCGTGCTCGGCCCCTTCATGCAGCGTGAACGACGGGCAGATTTCCTCAATCGGGTTGCCCGCCTTCCGCGTGTCGAGGCCATCACCTTCGATGCCCATATGGAACACCTGGTTCAGAACGCCGTGGGCGTGCTGGCCATGGGCGGCTACAATACCTTCTGCGAAATCCTCAGCCTCGACAAACGCGCGATCATCGTGCCGCGCAAGCGGCCACGCATGGAACAGTTCATCCGAGCCCACCGCGCTCAGCAGCTTGGTCTGGTCCGCATGCTGGAAGACGACGGCGTTTACGATCCGGCGGTGATGGCTACCGCGCTACGCAATCTGCCGCGCCAGCCGCAACCATCAGAAATCGTCATTCCCGGCCTGCTTGAGGGACTGGATAACGTCGATCGTCTGGTGCAACCATGGCTGCGCCCCACTTCGGCCCAGGCTTCCAACGTGATCGGTCTGCGCGGCTGATCTGCGCCACAGCCAGTATTGCAGTCTATGCCAGAGTCGACGCCCATTCCGGTTGCCTTTGTTCTGAAGGGCTATCCCCGCCTGTCGGAAACCTTCATCGCCCAGGAAATCGCCGCGCTGGAAGCGCGCGGTCTTGATATCCTGATCGTTTCGCTGCGCCACCCCACCGACACCAAGCGGCATCCATTGCATGGGCAGATCAGGGCGCCACTGCTCTATCTGCCCGAATATCTGTATCAGGAACCACTGCGCGTGCTACGCGGATGGTGGCACAGCCGCCGCCTGCCCGGCTATCGCGCCGTATTGCGGCAATGGTGGCATGACTTCAGGCGCGACAGGACCCCGAACCGCATCCGCCGCTTCGGCCAGGCCCTTGTGCTCGCCGCCGAACTGCCCGAGCGATACCGGCACCTACATGCCCATTTCATCCACACCCCCGGCTCGGTCACGCGTTATGCTGCCATGATGCTGGGGATGCCGTGGTCGGCCTCGGCCCATGCGCGCGATATCTGGATCACTCCGGAATGGGAGAAGCGAGAGAAACTGCGCGATTGCCGCTGGGCAGTCACCTGCACAGCCCATAATGTCACGCATCTCTCGGCCCTGAGCGATCCATCGAAAGTAACCCTGGTTTATCACGGGCTGGATTTCGAGCGGTTTCCCGCCCCCCCGACCTGGCGGCCGCCACGCGACGGCCGCGATCCGGGCGATCCGGTCCGGCTGATCTCGGTTGGCCGCGCCGTCGAGAAAAAAGGCTTCGATATCCTGCTCGACGCCCTGGCCCGGCTGCCCAGCGACCTGTACTGGCGCTTTACCCATATTGGCGGCGGCCCGCTGCTGCCCGCATTGCAGACGCAGGCGGAAAAACTCGGCATCGCCGATCGCGTGGCCTGGCAGGGCGCACAGGCGCAGGACGAGGTGATCGCCGCTTATCGCGAAGCCGACATCTTTGCCCTGGCCTGCCGGCGCGACCGCCAAGGCGACATGGATGGCCTGCCGAATGTGCTGATGGAAGCCCAGAGCCAGGCCCTGCCCTGCGCCACCAGTGCGATTTCCGCCATCCCGGAACTGGTGATTGATGGCGAAACCGGCCTGCTGGTCCCCCCTGACGATGCCGATGCGCTGGCTGTCGCTCTCAACCACCTGGTCGTCGATCCTGCCCTGCGCATGCGCCTTGGCAATGCCGGGGCACAGCGCGTGCGTCGCGATTTCGGCATGACGGCCGGCATCGCGGAACTGGCCCGGCGTTTCGGCCTGGCGGCATAACGGCAGAAACAGGCGATGCGGATCGGTTTCTACGCCCCGCTCAAACCGCCGAATCACCCGGCGCCATCGGGGGATCGCCGGGTCGCGCGGCTGTTCATCCAGGCTTTGCGCAATCTGGGCCATCAGGTCGACACCCTATCCGAACTGCGCAGTTTCAACCGCGATGGCGATGCCGACCTGGAAGCGAAAACCGCGGTGGCCGCTGAAAGCGAGATCAATCGCCTGAGCGCGGCCTGGCAGGCCGAGCCAACGCGACGGCCCGACCTGCTGTTCACCTATCATGTCTATCACAAGGCTGCGGATTATCTCGGGCCGGCCCTGAAGTCCCGCTTCGGCCTGCCTTATGTGATCGCCGAACCCTCGGTGGCGCCGAAACGGGAACATGGCCCCTGGGCTGTCGGATATGCCCAGGCGGGCCGGGCGATACGGGCCGCCGACGCCCTGCTGGCGATCACCACGCTGGACATGGCCTGCCTTGCCGCATTTGCCGATGCTGCCAGGGTGCATGCCTTCCCACCATTTCTCGACCCGTCACCATTCGCCGCCGCGGCCGTCGAACGCAGCCGTTATCGTCATGACATCGCGCAACGCTTTGCCCTGTCGCCTGACCGTTCCTGGTTGCTGGCGGTCGGTATGATGAGAGCCGGCGACAAGTTGGCCTCCTTCCGGCGCCTGGCCGAAACACTGGCGCTGGTTCGGGGCAGGAACTGGCAAATCCTGCTGGTGGGCGACGGCCCTGAGCGCGCGCACGTGCAGCAGGCCTTCTCCTTTGCAGGCGATCAAGTCTGTTTTGCCGGCCAGCTTGAGCCCGAGGAACTGCCCGGTATCTATGCCGCCAGCGACCTTTACGTCTGGCCCGCCGTCAACGAGGCTTATGGCATGGCCCTTCTCGAGGCGCAGGCTGCCGGTCTGCCGGTCCTTTCAGTCAACACGCGCGGCGTGCCCGATATCGTGCGCCATGGCGAAACCGGTTGGCTGGCGGCCGATGATCGTCCGGCCAGCCTGGCCGCCCCCCTGCGCGACCTACTGGATGACGAAGCGGGGTGTCGTCGCATGGCAGATGCCGCCATCCGTCATGTTGCGGCCGATCTGTCGATCACGGCAGCCCAGCAGCGCCTGGCCGATCTTTTCGCCAACCTGGGGTTGCCGGCATGACCCGCCTTGCCCTGCTGCGGCATGGAACGACTGAATGGAACGTGGCCGGTCGGCTGCAGGGACGCGCCGACATACCGCTGTCTGACATCGGCCTGGCGCAATTCGCCGGATGCCGGCTGCCATACGCCTATCAGGCGTATCGCTGGTATTGCAGCCCGTTGCTGCGTGCCCGCCAAACCGCCGCAGCCCTCGATCTGCAGCCGACCATCGAACCGGCGCTGATCGAAATGGACTGGGGCAACTATGAAGGCCGTACCCTGCCCGATCTGCGGGCAGAATTCGGGGCGCCCTTCATCGCGAATGAAGACCGTGGCCTGGACTTGCAGCCGCCCGGCGGCGAAAGCCCGCGTCAGGTGCAGGCCCGCCTGTTGCCCTGGCTGCAACGGCTGGCTGGGGCCGGCATGAATGCTGGCGCGGTGACCCACAAGGGTGTGATCCGCGCCATACTGGCCCTGGCCTTCGACTGGCCGATGATTGGCAAGCCGCCGGTGAAACTCGATTGGCGCTGCCTGCAGGAATTTCGTATCACCGAGCACGGTCGGCCGGAGTTGCTGGCTGCCAATATACCGCTGGAGCCGAAGGCATGACCGCGTCGCGCGTGATGATCTATGTGCAGCATCTGCTCGGCGTCGGGCATCTGCATCGCGTCGCCGCCATTGCCCGCGCCTTCAAGCGCCACGGCTGGGATACCTTGCTGGTTTCCGGTGGCATGCCCGATCCGACCCTGCAGGGGCTGGATGGCGTGCGTTTTGAACAATTGCCGCCGGCCCGCGCCAAAGATGCCAGTTTCAAGATCCTGCTCGATGAAACCGGCGCGCAGATCACCGACGACTGGCGCGCCACGCGGATCAAGCGGCTGCAGGACATATTCGACCATTTCGCGCCGCAGGCTTTGCTGACCGAGTTGTTTCCCTTCGGCCGCCGCCCGATGCGGTTCGAATTGCTGCCCCTGCTGGCCCACGCCCGAACCCAGCGGCCGCGGCCGCTGGTATTCTGTTCGGTGCGCGACATCCTGGTCGACCGAACCAAGCCACAACGCGATCTCGACAGCATAGCCTGGCTGCAGGACTACTATGACGCGGCGCTGATCCATGGTGACCCGGCTTTCGTGCCGTTTGAAAAAACATTTCCGCTGGCTGAGAAAATTGCCAATCAGCTGCATTACACCGGCTATATCGTTGAGCGCCACGCCATTCCGGAAACCATCGACGGCAAGGACGAAGTCCTGGTTTCTGCTGGTGGCGGCGCCGTTGGCATGCCTCTGTTCCGCGCCGCGCTGGCCGCCCGCCCGTTATCGGCGGCGCGGGACAAACCCTGGCGCATCCTGGTCAGCCCGCATGAGAATCCTGAAACGGTGGCGGAACTGCGCCGCGGCGCCGACAGCCGCGTGACCATTGAAACTGTCCGGCCGGATTTTCCCGGCATGTTGCGCCACTGCCTGCTGTCGATCAGCAAGGCCGGCTACAACACCGTGATGGAAACACTTTCCAGTGGCGCCCGGGCCGTTGTCGTCCCGTTTGCCGGCGGCGAGGAAACCGAGCAGGCCCTGCGCGCCAACCTGCTCGCTGAACGTGGCCTGCTGCAGGTTCTGCGCGAGACTGAGCTTGCCCCCGCCCGGCTGGCCAGGGCCATCGACATGGCTCTCGCCGCGCCGCGGGCAGCAGGCCCGGGCATCCGCCTGGATGGCGCCGACGAGACGGTACGGCTGGTGCAGGGCTTTGTGGACCGCCGCGCATGACTATTCCCGCAGCAGCCTGGAGCGCGTTCACGGCCGAACTCGATCTCTGGGCGGCGGCGGGGCAGAAGGCCGTTTTTTGGTGGCGCGATGACGATGCCGCCGATCTCACGCCCGCCCTTGCCCGGCTGCTGGCATTACAGATCCGCTTTGCGGCCCCCCTTGCCCTGGCGGTGATTCCGGCACAGGCAAGCGAAAGACTGGTCGAGTGTCTGCAAAGCGGAACCGCCATTGCTGCGCTGCAACATGGATATGTCCATCACAATCATGCCCTCGTTGGGGAAAAGAAATCCGAGTTCCCCACTTCCCGATCCCTGCAGGCACGGCTGGCGGATATCCGGCTAGGCCGGGATAATCTGGCGGCCCGGTTAGGCTCTGCGCTTCTCCCCGTGCTGGTTCCGCCCTGGAACCGGATCGCCGACGACATGCTGCCCATGCTCACAGAGCTCGGCTTTGTTGCTGTTTCCGGCTTCAAACCTAGAGCGGATTACTGGGCCGCGCCGGAGCTGGCCTGGCTGAATACCCAGCTCGACCCCATCGACTGGCATGGTTCAAATAACCCCGCCGCCGCCCGGAACAGTCTGGAGGCCGCGACCGCCCTGCTGCGCGCCATGCGGCACAGTGAATTGCCGCTGCAACCTGTGGGCTTCCTGACCCACCACCTGCGCCACGATGAATTCCTGTGGGGCTTTGTGGCTTCATTTGTCGAGGCGGTTGCCCGGCATCCAGCCTGCCACTGGATCGATACCGTCGCCGCGCTGGCGATCGGCCGGCCGGCCGATATGGCTGCCCCTGTCATGCGGACGTCATGACCCGCCTGTATTACCCCCTCTCCGGGCTCTGGCCCGACTATCTGCGGGCCGGCCTCGGGCTCGCCACCTGCCTGGGACTGCTGTTGTTTGCCACGCCTCAATCTGTCATTTTTATGCTGTTGGTCGGATTGAGTTTGCTGCTGGCCTGGCTTGGTGCCGTTACGATATGGCGCCAACAGATCGAGATCCTACTCGACGAGTCAGGGGTGGCCCGGTCCAGCCGATGGGGTATAGGGCGGCAACTGGTCATGCCGTGGTCCGGACTTCGCAACGTAACCCTGCGGTATTATTCGACCCGCCGGGATCGCAGCGAAGGCTGGCTGCTGCTGACGATTGAAGGGGACACGGGGATATTGCGCGCTGACAGCGATCTGATCGGCTTTCCGATGCTGGTCGAACGGACCATGGCCGCCGCCGGGGAACGGAGCATTGCACTCAGTGATGCAACCCGCCTGAATGCGACCCGTCTGAATATTGCCGGCACGCATATGGCAGAATCCGGAGATCACCCGCGATGAGTGATCCGGTGATCAGCCATGCCGCAACGAGTGGCAATGTCCTTGAGGTCCGGAACCTGCAGGTCCATTTCGATCTGCCCGAAGGCCTGATCAAGGCCGTCGACGGCATCAGCTTCCAGATTCCGCAGGGCAGCACCGTGGCCCTGGTGGGCGAGTCAGGCTCCGGCAAGTCGGTCGTCAGCCAGGCGATCATGGGCATCCTGCCCCGCCTTGCCCGGATCGCGGGCGGCGAAATCTTGTTCCGCGATCCGCAGAAGCCGCAGCAGCCCGCGATCGATATCGCAGCCCTGCAACCCGGTTCAGCGCAGATGCGCCAATTGCAGGGCGGCCGCATCTCGATCATTTTCCAGGAGCCGATGACGTCGCTGAGCCCGCTCCATACCATCGGCAACCAGATCACCGAATCCCTGCACCTGCATCGCCAAGTAAGCGATGCCGAAGGCCAGGAGCTGACCACCGAGATGCTGCGTCTTGTCGGCTTCCCCGACCCGCAGCGCGCCATGCGCACCTATGCCTTTGAATTGTCGGGCGGTCTGCGCCAGCGCGCGATGATCGCCATGGCCCTGGTCTGCCGCCCGGCCCTGTTGATCGCCGACGAGCCAACCACGGCCCTGGATGTCACCATCCAGGCCCAGATCCTCAAACTGCTCAAGGACCTGCAGTCGGAACTGGGCATGGCCGTCCTGATGATCACCCATGACCTCGGTGTGGTCGCCAATATGGCCGACGAAATCGTGGTGATGTATCACGGCCAGATAATGGAGCGTGGCGGCCTGCACGACATTTTCACAGCACCGCAACATCCCTATCTGCAGGCTTTGCTCAAGGCCGTGCCGCGTTTTGACATGAAGCCAGGCGAACGCCTGGTTCCGATCCGTGAGATCAAGGGCGAGATCGGCGCGCTGCTGCGCAGCGGCAGAGATCGGGACGTCGGCGCGAAGCCCGGCACGCCCCTGCTTGAGGTCGAGCATGTCAGCAAGTCCTTTGCCCTGCGCAAGGGTGGTTTGTTTGGCGGCGGCAAGGTGAGCAGCGTCTTGGCTGTCGATGACGTCAGCTTCAATGTAATGCGTGGCGAATGCCTTGGTCTGGTCGGGGAATCGGGCTGCGGCAAAACCACTGCCAGCAAGCTGATCATGCGGGCGATGACGCCAGACAGCGGCAGCATCCGCTTCCATGACGGCGACCGGCTGGTCGACGTCCATGCCCTGGAAGACGAGGCCCTGTTCAGCTATCGCCGCAAGGTGCAGTTCATTTTCCAAGACCCGTTCTCATCGCTGAATCCCCGCATGACGGTGTTCGACATCGTCTCCGAGCCGCTTGTAATCCATGGCATTGGTGATGAGGACGAGCGTTTCGAGCGGGTCAAGGAACTGATGACGCTGGTTGGCCTCGACCCGCGTTTCCTGCGACGCTATCCGCATTCCTTCTCGGGCGGCCAGCGCCAGCGCATCGGCATCGCCCGCGCCCTGGCACTGCAACCCGATCTTCTGATCTGCGACGAGCCGGTCTCGGCGCTTGATGTCTCGATCCAGGCCCAGATTCTCAATCTGCTGAAGGATCTGAAATCAGAGCTCGGCCTGACCTATCTCTTCATCTCGCACAACCTTGCCGTCGTTGATTACATCGCCGACCGTATTGCGGTGATGTGTGCCGGGCGACTGGTCGAAATCGCGCCGCGCGAGCAGTTGTTCTCAAATCCGATCCACCCCTATACCAAGGCGTTGCTCGCTGCCGTCCCTAAGCCTGATCCATCGAGCCGGCTGGATCTTGGTCTTCTGATGGAAGGCAAGGCTTCCAATCCACAGGCATGGCCGCGCCCCTTCACCATCGACGGCAGCACCAGGCCGCACATGATCGATGTCGGCGACGGCCATCTCGTGCGTGCCGCCGATACCGCCGCCCTCCGGGATTTAGTCGCATGAAAACCGCCCTTCGCCTGGCCGCATTTGCCACCGCCTTCGTCGCATCGATGGGAATTGCCCGCGCGCAAACGCCCGACCTGCAGGAAACGCCGGCACTGGCCGCCGAAGTTGCCGCCGGCAAGTTGCCACCGGTCGCTCAGCGCCTGCCGGAGAACCCGCTGGTCGTCAGCACCAGGCCGGAGCAGGAAGCCGGCCAGCCCGGCGGTGATCTACGCACCCTGATCGGGCGCGCCCGCGACGTCCGCCTGCTGAACGTGATCGGCTATACCCGGCTGGTTATTTACAACGAGCAGTACAAATTCGTTCCCGATCTCGCCGAAAAAATTGAGATCGAGGACGACCGGATCTTTACTTTCCATTTGCGCAAAGGCCATCGCTGGTCGGACGGACATCCCTTCACCTCGGATGATTTCCGCTATTACTGGGAAGACGTCGCCAACAACAAGGATATCAGCCCCGCCGGCCCGCCGGTCGACCTGCTGGTCGATGGCGAAAGGCCGAAGGTGGAATTCATCGACGAAACCACGATCCGCTACAGCTGGTCGAAGCGCAATCCGGCCTTCCTGCCGCGTATTGCCGGCACGTCGGCTTTCTATCTGTATCGCCCGGCGCATTACCTGAAACAGTTCCACGCCAGATATGCCGATCCACAGAAGCTGACAGCCCTGGTTGCCAGGGACAAGCGCGCCAGCTGGGCAGCGCTGCATAACCGCATGGACAACATGGTGGAGAGCGACAATCCAGACCTGCCCAGCCTGGATGCCTGGACCATGACGACCCGGCCACCGGCGATCCGCTTCGTCGCCGTGCGCAATCCGTATTTCCACCGGATCGACGCCAACGGCCGGCAACTGCCCTATATCGACCGTGTCATTTTCAACCAGGCGGACACGAAGCTGATTCCAGCCAAGGCTGGTGCCGGCGAAGCCGACCTGCAATTCCGCAATATCAGTTTTAACAACTTCACCTTCCTCAAGGAAAACGAGAAGCGCGCCGGCTACAGGACGCTGTTGTGGCGCACGGCCAAGGGATCGCATTTCACGCTCTATCCCAATCTCAATGCCAATGACCCGATATGGCGCCAATTGCTGCGCGATGTGCGTTTCCGCCATGCCCTGTCGCTGGCCATCGACCGGCAGGCCATCAATGAATCGCTGTATTTCGGACTGGCGATCGAATCCAACAACACGGTCCTGCCAGACAGCCCGCTGTTCAAACCAGAATATCAGTCGACCAATGCCACCCTGGATATGGCTACCGCCAATCGGCTGCTGGACGAGATTGGCCTGACGCGCCGCGACGGCGATGGAATCCGCCTGATGAGCAACGGCAAACCACTGGAGATCGTGGTCGAAACCGCCGGCGAAGATACCGAGCAGACCGATGTGCTGGAGCTGATCGGCGAAAACTGGGCCAGGATCGGCATCAAGCTGTTTGCTAAACCGAGCCAGCGCGACGTGGTGCGCAACCGGATTTTCTCGGGCGAGGCGATCATGTCGGTCTGGACCGGACTGGAAAACGGCCTGCCGACGGCCAACACCAATCCGCACGAACTCGCCCCCACGACGCAATATGGCCTGCAATGGCCGAAATGGGGCCAGTGGCATGAAACCCGCGGCCAATCCGGCGAGGCGATCGACATGCCGGCCGCGCGGGAGCTCTATGACCTTTACGAAGCCTGGATGGAAACCAGCGACGAGGCCCAGCGCCAACGCATCTGGCAACGCATGCTGACCATCCATGCCGAACAGACATTCAGCATCGGCGTGATCAGCGGCATTTTCCAGCCGATCGTTGCCAGCCGGAAACTGGCCAATATTCCGAAGGAAGGCGTGTTCAACTGGGACCCCGGCGCTTTCGTCGGCCTGTACCGGCCGGAAACCTTCTGGCTGCGACCCTGAGCAACGGTTTGATCGATGCTGCTTTATCTCGCGCGCCGCCTTTTGCTGATGATCCCGACGCTGCTGGTGATCAGCCTGTTCATTTTCGTGGTGATCAAGCTGCCGCCGGGCGATTACCTTACCAACCAGATCGCCGAACTGCGCGCCCAGGGCGAGACCAACGCGCTGGAGCGTGCCGAGTTCCTGCGCAGCCAGTATGCGCTCGACCGGCCGATGCTCGAGCAATACGCCATCTGGATGGGTTTCTGGCCGGGACCGAATGGTTTTTCCGGATTGCTGCAGGGCGACTGGGGCTGGTCGTTCGAATACAACCGTCCGGTCGGCGAACTGATCGGCGACCGACTGGTAATGACGACGATCATCAACGTCTTCACCATCCTGTTCATATACATCGTAGCCTTCCCAATCGGCGTCTATTCGGCGACCCGGCAATATTCCTGGGGTGATTACGGTTTCACGTTGCTGGGTTATATCGGCCTGGCGACACCAAATTTTCTGCTGGCCTTGGTACTGCTCTATTATTCGAACATATGGTTCGGCGTCTCGATGGGGGGCTTGGTCGATCCCGAACTGATCGACGCCCCCTGGAATAGCGAGAAAATCGCCTCGCTGATGGTTCACATGATCGTACCTGTAATCGTGATCGGCACATCGGGGACTGCGGCGATGATCCGCCGCCTGCGCGCCAACCTGCTGGACGAACTGCAGAAGCAGTATGTCACCACCGCGCGGGCTAAGGGTCTGCCGCCGTTGCGCCTGCTGGTGAAATACCCGATCCGCATGGCCCTCAACCCCTTCATTTCCGATATCGGCAACCTTCTGCCCTCGGTGGTGTCCGGCTCGGTGATCGTCTCGGTGGTGATGAGCCTGCCGACTGCCGGCCCCATGCTGCTGGGCGCCCTGCAGTCGCTCGACCAGTATCTGGCCGGCTCTTTCCTGATGTTCCTTGCCCTGCTCACGGTTGTCGGCATGCTGATCTCCGACATCCTGCTCGCCCTGCTCGATCCGCGCATCCGCCTCACCGGCGGCGCAGCGAAATAGGATCAATCCATGCGCGAGAATCGCCAGACACACGAACACTGGGTCAACCCCGCCCCCTTCGATCCTCATTCGATCGAAAGCCTGACGCCGGGCCAGGAGCGCTATTACCGCGCTTCGCAGTGGCAGATGATGTGGTGGAAATTCCGTCGCCACCGCCTCGGGCTGTGGAGTGGCGCGATCCTGCTGCTGATCTATCTGTCGACGCTGTTTTCGGAATTCATCGCCCCCTACAACCTGCAGACCCGCAATCCGCGGGCGATCTATGCGCCACCGCACGAGATCCATCTGTTTCATGAGGGCAAATTCGTCGGGCCATTCGTCTATGGCCTGCGTTTCCGCATGAATACCGAGACGCTGAAGCGCGAATATTCGCCCGATACCAGCCGGGTGCAGCCCCTGCGGTTCCTCTGCCAGGGCGATGCCTATGAATTCTGGGGCATGATCCCCATGCGCTTCCATTTCGTCTGCCCCAGCGAGAAGGGGCATTTCTACCTGCTTGGCACCGACCGGCTCGGCCGTGATATTTTCTCCCGTATCGTCTACGGCACCCGCATCTCCCTCACCGTGGGTCTGATCGGCATCGCCATCAGCTTCCTGATCGGCATCGCCCTGGGCGGCATCTCTGGGTATTACGGCGGCTGGATCGACAACGTGATCCAGCGCCTGATTGAGCTGATCCGCAGCCTGCCGGAGCTGCCGTTATGGATGGCTTTGTCGGCCGCCCTACCGGTCACCTGGTCGCCAATCCTAGTCTATTTCGGGATCACCATCATCCTCGGTCTGCTCGACTGGCCTGGTCTGGCCCGCGCGGTGCGGTCCAAGCTGCTATCCCTGCGCGAGGAGGATTTCGCCACGGCTGCCAGATTGATGGGCGCCTCACCCGGTCGCATCATCGGCCGGCATCTGCTGCCCAGCTTCATGAGCCACCTGATCGCCTCGGCCACGCTGTCGATCCCGTCGATGATCCTCGGCGAGACGGCGCTGTCCTTCCTTGGCCTGGGATTGCGACCACCGATTACCTCGTGGGGCGTGCTGCTTAACGAGGCGCAGAATATCAATGTGGTGGCGCTGTATCCCTGGCTCATGGCACCGGCGATACCGGTGATCATCGTCGTGCTGGCCTTCAACTTCTTCGGCGACGGCCTGCGCGACGCGGCAGATCCTTACAAGTAAACCGTCAAGCCTGCTTGACCAGCCACAGACTGGCCGGCAAGGCCCCGGCCGGCTGCGGCAAGCGGCCGACGATGCCATTGCGCACCCGCTCCGACATCCGGGTTGCTGCATAATGGCTGGCGAAGAGTGGCCGGAATCCGCCGATCAGCATCGGCGGAACGGCCTGTTGCTCGTTATAGCCGCGCCAAGCCCAGCTTTCCGGATAATCATCCGGCAGGAAGATGTCATGGATATGCACCGCGACGCCGGCGGGTAACCTGGGCAGCACGCGGCTGAACAGCCAGTCGACATCCGTGCCAGGCAGCAGGATGTGGCTGGAATCAATAAACAGGATATCGCCCGGCCGGAGGGCGGCGAAAATGGCCGGATCGGCGGTCTGCACCACCGCCGGCACGAAACGGATCGGCAGGCCGGCGAGCGTCGCCCGCGGCTGCGGGTCGATGGCGGTGATGTCCGTCGGCAGGGCGGCATCCGCCACCGCGCGGGCCAGGAAACGAGTGGAATGGCCGGAACCCACTTCGACGATCCGCGCGGGCCTGAGGCGCCGTACCAGGGTATAGGCGGCCACCGCATCCAGGGTCGGAAACCAGTCCTGATCGAAGCGCGGTCCATTCTGGCCTGATGCCCGCTCCATCGCGATGCGGTCCAGCGCGTCGGCGTGGCTGTCGGCCTCGTCCAGCAGATCGCGGAAGACCGGTTCGCAGGTTGCGAACTGTTCGGCGACGGCTTCATAGACCGGCTGCCGCAAGGCAACGGAATCGGCATAGCGATAGGGAATGAAAAAGCCCTGTCGCCGCAAACCGAGCAGTGGGGCGACCAGAGCCTGCAGCCCCATGCGGAGCTGCCGCCAGCGTTTATTCATCTGCGTCCCAGAGGCATCATGGCCGCAGGATCATGCCCTCGCGGGCCACCACGGAGCCGGGACGCGTGGCTTCGACCTCGGCTGCGACGCGATCCATGAAATCGTCGTCATGCTCCGGATCATGATGGAACACGACGAAAGTTTTCACACCGGCCGCATCACACAGCCTGACGCCAGCCTGCCAGGTCGAGTGGCCCCAGCCCTTGCGGCAGGCATATTCCTCGTCGGTGTACATCGAGTCATAGATCACGATATCGGCACCACGGATCAGCTCAAGGATATTCTGGTCCAGCCCCTCGGCCGGATGCTCGGTGTCGGTGAGATAGCAGATCGACTTGCCGCCATACTCAATGCGATAGCCGGTCGCCAGATCCGGGTGACTCAGCGGGCCGCTGCGGACAGTAACGCCCGGCTTGGGATGCAGCACTTCGCCCGGCCGAAAATCGTGGAAGCTGAGATTGGCCTGGAAGATTTCCAAAGGCACCGGAAAAAGCGGCGAACACATCATCTGCTTCAGCACGCCCTTGATGCCGCCGGCGTCGGTGACATGGCCCGCATGGATGCGGAACGTATTACTTGGATCGAAGGCCGGGCAGAAATGCGGTAAACCGCAGACATGGTCATAGTGGGTATGGGTGAAGAAGAGATCAGCATCGATCGGCGCCTGGGCCTGCTGCAGGGCGACGCCAAGCGCACGAACACCCGTTCCCGCATCGAACAGAAACAGATGCGAGCCGCAGCGAATCTCCAGCGCCGACGTATTACCGCCATAGCGCATAACTTCTGGCGAGCCCACGGCAATACTGCCGCGCACGCCCCAGAAGCGAACGTAAAACTCTTCAACCCCCACGGTGGCCTCCTTTTTTATCCCGTCAGCGTCGTGGGATGGAGTGCCGTCTACAATGACCGACCCTTGCCGGTCGGCGGGGTCTGTGCGGAAATGTGACATGGCAAAGATTAAGGGCGGATTGCACGATGTCTCAAGCTTTTATTGCAGAAATCCAAGATTTGCAGGCGGCCATCACATTCTGCCGCCCGGAAAAGCACAATGCCCTTGAAATCACCGACCTTGAGGCGCTTGACGCAACGTTAATCAAACTCGCAGCGCAGAGCGATTTGCGCACATTGGTCCTGCGTGCCGAAGGCAAGAGTTTTTGCGCAGGTGTCGATTTTGGCTCTGTCGCAGGGCATGACTGGCGCGACAATCCGCTGGAACGTGTGACCGATCGTCTGGAAAACATGCCGTTTCCAACACTTTGCATCTTGCAGGGTGGCGTGTATGGCGGCGGCACCGATCTGGCCCTGGCCTGTGATTTCAGGCTGGGCGCACGTGGAATCAAATGCTTCATTCCACCGGCGAAACTCGGGATCCAGTATCACCCACATGGATTAAAACGGGCCGTAACCCGCCTGGGGCTGGGGCCGGCAAAACGCCTGTTCCTGGCCACCGAAAGTTTCGACGACACGGAAATGCTGCGCTGCAATTTCGTCGATTGGTTGGTGTCGCCGGAAGATTTACACGCGCATGGCGAGGTGCTGGCCAAAACCCTGGCCGGCCTGGCGCCGCAGGCCGTGCGCGGCATGAAGCAGAGCCTGAATGAGATCGCCAACGGCCTGTTCGACGAACGCGCCGCCCGCGACCGCGCTGCCGCCAGTTTCCGTACCGAGGATTTTCAGGAAGGCCGCCGCGCCATGACGGAGAAACGGCCGCCACGATTCAGCGGCCGCTGATCGCCCTCTTCATCAGGGCTGCAGGCGATAGCCGCCCGGATCAGTGATCAGCAGTTGCGCCGCGCCTGGATCGCGTTCGATCTTCTGTCGCAGGCGATAGATATGCGTCTCCAGCGTGTGAGTGGAGACACCGGCGTTGTAACCCCAGACCTCGGCCAGAAGGGTTTCGCGCGGCACCGGCTTCATGCCGGCGCGCAACAGGTATTTCAGGATCGCGGTTTCCTTTTCGGTCAGCCGCACCTTCTTGCCGGCCTTCTCGTTATCCAGCAGCAGCTTGCTGGCCGGCCGGAAGGTGTAAGGGCCGATGCCGAATACGGCATCCTCGCTCTGCTCGAACTGCCGCAGCTGCGCGCGGATGCGAGCCAGCAGCACACCGAGCTTGAACGGCTTGGTGACATAATCATTGGCACCGGATTCCAGCCCAAGGATGGTATCCGCTTCGCCATCGGCGGCCGTCAGCATGATGATCGGGGCTCGTACGCCTTTCTCGCGCAGCTTGCGGCACAGATCGCGGCCATCCATGTCGGGCAGGCCGACATCGAGCAGCAGCAGATCGAAATGCTCACCCGGCACCAGAGCCAGCGCGGCAGTCGCGTCGTTGACGCAGACCGCCGAGAATTCCCTGGTGGTTTCCAACTGCTCGGCCAGCAGGGACTGCAGGGTGCGGTCGTCATCAACCAGCAACACGTGCTTCTGTCCGCTCATTCCCCCTCCTTCAGCGCAGCATGCTGGCGACTGCGCTCTGCAGATCGCCGCCCGGCCGCGCCATGCCATACAGGATATCGAAATGATGGCAGTCCGGCGCTGTGATCGCAGTCACCTTGCCACCACGGAGCCTGTAGGCTGTCACGAAATCGTGTTGCTGCTCCGGGAAGGCCAGTGTTTCGGCACCACCCACGGCGCAGATCAGAGGCGGCAGCGGCCGCGCCCAGCCCGCCACGAGGCCAAGCGGCGAATTGCGCATGGCCACCACATCATCCATGCCCAGCCGGTCGTTCAGATAGCAATGGCGGATCGGCAGCAGGTCGTAGAGACCGGAGATGCTCATGCCGCCCTTCACCAGATCGGCCGGTGCGCCGCCATCCAGCTTTTCCCATTCCGTCAGCGCCGCCATGGCGGTGAGATGGCCACCAGCGGAGTGGCCGCTGACGAAAATCCGGTTGCGATCGAAATCCAGCGGCGCCGCCTCGCGCCACAGCCACAACAGGGCGCGACGGATCGAGGCGACGATGCGGTCCAGATCCGCTTCGGGCGCCAGCGGATAGTTCAGTATCGCCACATTGGCCAAAGGAGAATCTCCTGAGCCGGCAAAACCGTTGGCAATGAAGCTGAAGGAACTTTTATCCAGTGCCTGCCAGTAACCGCCATGGATGAAAACCAGCAGCGGCCGGCCCGGTTCTGGCAGCGTGAAGAGATCGAGGGTTTCACGGGGATGCGCCCCATAGGCTAGGTCAAGCCGGCAGACCAGCGCCTGCCGCGCCGCAGCACTTTCCGCCGCCCAGCGATCCATATCCTGCTGGTGCGTCGGCACCGCAGCCCGGTTGTTGTAAAGCCGGTCGAGAGTCGCGCGATCCATCGGGACTCCCATTCGCCGTGTCCAGTTTTACTTGAAAGCGACCGAAACGATCTCGTAGGCCTTGGCGCCGCCCGGAGTCGTTACCTCGACGCTGTCGCCCTCGGCCTTGCCGACCAGGGCACGGGCCAGCGGTGCGGTAATGGAGAGCAGGCCCGACTTGATGTCGGCCTCGTCGGCACCGACGATCTGGTAGGTGCTTTCCTCGCCACTGTCTTCATCGGACAGCACTACGGTGGCGCCGAACTTCACCTTGTCGCCAGACAGCTTGGAAACGTCGATCACCTCGGCGCGGCGCAGCTTGTCTTCCAGCTCGAGGATACGGGTTTCGATCCAGCCCTGGCGCTCTTTCGCGGCATGGTATTCGGCATTCTCGGACAGGTCGCCATGCTCACGCGCCTCGGAAATAGCGCGGATCACCGCCGGGCGCTCCACCGTCTTCAGCGTCTTCAACTCGGCTTCCAGACGCTGGTAGCCGGTCGCGGTCATCGGAATCTTCTGCATAATTCCCCTTCCTGGCTGACCGTCAAAAAATTAAAAATAAGCCTGCAGCGGCACCACTGCAAGGCTCCCTGCGCGCAACGCTTCGATGGCGCGCACGGCGGCCTTTGCACCGGCCACGGTGGTGAAATACGGAATCTTGTTCATCAGGGCGGTGCGACGAAGGTCGAAGCTGTCGCGGATCGATGCCACGCCCTCGGAGGTGTTGAACACCAGCTGGATTTCGCCGTTCTTCATGGCATCCACCACATGCGGACGGCCTTCCATCACCTTATTGACGCGGCGGACGGCAATACCGTGCTCCTCGAAGAAACGCGCCGTGCCGGCAGTCGCCACCACCACGAAACCCATTCCAACCAGGCGCCGGGCCGCGTCTACCAGGGCCGGCTTGTCGCCATCGCGCACCGAGATGAACACGCTGCCCTGCAATGGCAGAACGGTGCCGGCGGCGATCTGCGCCTTGGCGAAAGCGGTGCCGAAATCGCGGTCGATGCCCATCACCTCGCCGGTCGATTTCATTTCCGGGCCAAGGATGATGTCGACGCCGGGGAAGCGCGCGAACGGGAAGACGGCCTCTTTCACCGCGATATGGTCGTTTTTATGTTCATGCAGGTTGAAGCTGGCGAGCTTCTCGCCTGCCATGACGCGCGAGGCGATCTTGGCCAGCGGCACGCCGATCGCCTTGGCAACGAATGGCACGGTGCGCGAGGCGCGCGGATTGACTTCCAGGATGTAGACTACCCCATCCTTCACCGCATACTGCACATTCATCAGGCCGACGACCTTGAGTGCGCGGGCCAGGGCCTCGGTCTGCGTCTTGATCTCGTCGATGATGGCTGGCGCCAGGCTGTAGGGCGGTAGGGTGCAGGCGCTGTCGCCGGAATGGATGCCGGCTTCCTCGATATGCTCCATCACGCCGGCAACGAACTGCGTCTCGTCATCGGCCAGGCAGTCAACGTCGACCTCGATGGCATCCGACAGATAGCTGTCGATCAGCACCGGCGAAGAACCGGAAACCTTCACCGCTTCGGTCATGTAGCGTTCGAGCTGTGCGTTGTTGCGCACGATTTCCATGGCCCGGCCGCCCAGCACGTAGGACGGACGGATCACCACCGGATAGCCGATCTTCGCCACCACGGCGCGCGCCTCATCTTCCGAGCGGGCGATGCCGTTGGCTGGTTGCTTCAGCTTCAGCTTCTCCAGCAGCTGCTGGAACCGTTCACGGTCCTCGGCCAGGTCGATGGCATCCGGCGAGGTGCCGAGGATCGGCACCTGCGCGGCTTCCAAGCCGGCCGCCAGCTTCAGCGGCGTCTGGCCGCCGAACTGCACGATCACGCCGAGCAGCTTGCCGGTCGACTGTTCGACGCGGACGATCTCCAGCACGTCCTCCACCGTTAGCGGTTCGAAATAGAGGCGGTCCGAGGTGTCGTAGTCGGTGGAGACGGTTTCCGGGTTGCAGTTGACCATGATGGTCTCGAACCCGGCGTCCTTCAGCGCATAGGCGGCGTGGACGCAACAATAGTCGAATTCGATGCCCTGGCCGATGCGGTTCGGCCCGCCGCCCAGGATCATCACCTTGGTGCGATCCTGCGGCTGCGCCTCGCATTCGGCCTGCGGGCCGAATTCATAGGTTGAATACATATAGGGCGTGCGACTTTCGAACTCGGCCGCGCAGGTGTCCACCCGCTTGAAAACTGGCGTCACGCCCAGCTTGCGGCGCCGGGCGGAAACCTCGGCTTCGCTCTGCCCGGCCAGTTCCGCCAGCCGCGCATCGGAGAATCCCATCCGCTTCAGGCCCAGCAGGCCATCGGCATCCTTCGGCAGGCCTTCCTTGCGGATGCGCTGCTCGGTGCGCACGATCTCGGCGATCTGCTCGAGGAACCACGGATCATATTTGCAGGCGGCATGGATCTCGGCAACGCTGAGGCCATGGCGGAAGGCCTGGGCAATCACCAGCAGGCGGTCTGGGGTCGGCCGCGCCAAGGCGGCGACGATGGCTTCCTTGCCATCGGGCTCGTCGGCATCGGGGATCGCAACCTCGTTCAGGCCGGTGAGGCCGGTTTCCATCGAACGCAGGGCCTTCTGCAGGCTTTCCTGGAAGCTGCGTCCCATCGACATCGCCTCGCCGACCGACTTCATCGAGGTGTTCAGCAGCCGGTCGGTGCCGGGGAACTTCTCGAAGGTGAAGCGCGGCATCTTGGTGACGATATAGTCGATGGTCGGCTCGAACGAGGCTGGAGTCACGCCGGTGATGTCGTTCATCAGCTCATCCAGCGTGTAGCCAATCGCCAGCTTGGCCGCGATCTTGGCGATCGGGAAGCCCGTCGCCTTGGAGGCCAGCGCCGAGGATCGCGACACGCGCGGATTCATCTCGATCACCACCATGCGGCCATCCGCCGGGTTGACTGCGAACTGCACGTTGGAGCCGCCAGTCTCGACGCCGATCTCGCGCAAAACCGCCATCGAGGCGTCGCGCATGATCTGGTATTCCTTGTCGGTCAGCGTCAGCGCCGGCGCCACCGTGACGCTGTCGCCGGTATGCACGCCCATCGGATCGATATTCTCGATCGAGCAGATGATGATGCAGTTGTCCTTTTTGTCACGGACAACCTCCATCTCGTATTCCTTCCACCCCAGCACCGATTCGTCGATCAGCACTTCGGTGGTGGGCGAGGCATCGAGGCCGCGCATGACGATCTCGTCGAATTCCTCGCGCGTATAGGCGATGCCGCCACCAGTACCAGCCAGCGTGAACGACGGCCGGATCACGGCCGGCAGACCCACGGTGGCAAGCAGCGCGCGGGCCTCGTCCAGCGTATGCGCGGTGCCCGAGCGCGGCATGTCGAGCTTCAGGCGGTTCATCGCCTGACGGAACTGCTCGCGGTCTTCTGCCATCTCGATGGCTTCGCGCGTGGCGCCAATCATCTTGACGCCGAATTTCTTCAGCACGCCCTGCTCGTCCAGCTTCATCGCAGTATTCAGCGCGGTCTGGCCGCCCATGGTCGGCAGCAGCGCGTCGGGCCGCTCTTTCTCGATCACCTTGGCGACGATCTCGGGGGTGATCGGCTCGATATAGGTGGCATCCGCCAGGCCCGGATCGGTCATGATCGTGGCCGGATTGGAATTGATCAGGATGACGCGATAGCCCTCTTCCCTCAGCGCCTTGCAGGCCTGCGTGCCGGAATAGTCGAATTCGCAGGCCTGGCCAATCACGATGGGGCCGGCGCCGATGATCAGGATGCTTTTGATGTCAGTACGTTTGGGCATGTTTCACCAGGGAGCGAACGCTGAAGATCAGCCGCGCTTCTGCTCCATCAATTTCACGAAGCGTTCAAACAAATAGTGGCTGTCCTGCGGGCCGGGCGAAGCCTCAGGGTGGTATTGCACCGAGAAGACCGGCTTGTCGGTCAGCTTCAGGCCCTCGTTGGAGCCATCGAACAGCGAGACATGGCTGCGCACCACATTCTTCGGCAGGCTTTCCTCAAGCACGCAGAAACCGTGATTCTGGCTGGTGATTTCCACCTTGCCGGTCTCCAGGTCCTTCACCGGATGGTTGGCGCCACGATGGCCCCGATCCATTTTCGCGGTCTTGCCGCCGAGTGCCAACGCCAACATCTGGTGGCCCAGGCAGATGCCGAAGACCGGCTTGCCACTCTCCACCAGCGCCTTGATGGTGGGCACGGCATAGACGCCGGTGGCCGCCGGGTCGCCGGGGCCGTTGGACAGGAACACGCCGTCAGGATTGTGCCGCAGCACGTCTTCCGCATTGCTGTTGGCCGGCACGACAGTGACCTTGCAGCCGGCCGTGGCCAGCGAGCGCAGGATGTTGCGCTTGATGCCGAAATCGATGGCAACGACGTGGAATTTCGGCTGCGTCTGCTTGCCATAGCCCTGGCCCAGCGCCCAGCGCGTCTCGTTCCAGCCATAGGTCTGGCGGCAGCTCACCTCGGCGGCGAGGTCCATGCCCTCCAGTCCAGGCCATTCACGCGCCTTGGCATGCAGGGCGGCGAGATCGAACCTGCCATCTTTTGAGTGGGCGATCACGCCATTGGGTGCACCCAGATCGCGGATGCGCCGCGTCATGGCCCGGGTATCGATGCCCGATACGCCGACCAGGTTGCGCAGCTTCAGCCAGTCATTCAGGTGGCTGTCGCTGCGGAAATTCGACGGTGCGGTGATTGGCGCCCGCAGAATCAGGCCGCGGGCGGCGATACCCTGCGTCTCGATATCCTCGGGGTTGGTCCCGACATTGCCGATATGCGGGAAGGTGAAGGTGATGATCTGGCCGGCATAGGAGGG
>NZ_JANLJJ010000042.1:0-2107 GCF_029255545.1 Ferrovibrio sp.
AAGCCGGCCTCAAGACCCGCATGCTGCTGCAGGTGCATGACGAACTGGTCTTCGAAGCGCCCGAACGGGAAGTGGACGACGCGATCGCCGTGGCGAAGGACGTGATGCAGGCGGCCGCCGCGCTGGATGTGCCATTGGTGGTGGAAGCCGGCCGCGGCGCCAACTGGGACGCGGCGCACTAATCCAGATCCGTCATGCCGGCCTTGTGCCGGGCATGACGATTGCGGAGATGGCTTACTCGAAAACCGGACGGAAGAAGCTGCGCTCGTAGCGGCGGAAGCAGCGCGTGCGTTCGTAGAAGGCCATCGCTGCCTGGCATTCGGGATCGGTGGCCGCTGCTTTGCGATACTGCTCATAGGCCGCGAGGCTGGGAAAGGTGAAGCTGGCCAGCGCGATGTCGCTCTCTCCCTCGCTGGGCATCAGATAGCCGTGATGCCGGCCGCCCAGCTTGTTGACCAGCCTGATCCACATGCGGCCGTATTCCTCGAAATCCTTCAGCTTGTCGGCATCGACTTCGTAGCGCAGAAAACAGGTGATCATGGCATCACTTCCCCGCCATGCAGCGTTCGACCAGCGCGCCGCAGGGTTCCAGCGTCTGGCGGCCCGTCGAGGTGCGGCCGGTGAAGTCCACCGCCTGCACCCGGCCGTTCTTCATGAAAAACGCCGCCTCGCAATAGCGGTAGTAATCGTAGGAAACGCTGCCGCGATTGGTGGGCGTATAGCCGGTGTCGCTGATCGCCGTGGCCGAGCGGCTGGTCTCGCGGAAATAGAGCCAGAGGTCGTTGCCACCTTCCTTGTGGATCGCCACCGGCTCGCCCAGGCAGCGTTTCAGCCCGGCCTCGTCGAGGCCGACCAGAGCGGTGCGGGCGCGTTCGGCGGTGCCTTCCAGATGGGACGCGCAGGCGCCCAGCAGGACAAGCGGCAGAAGCAGCAGGGTGCGGTGCATCATGGGTCGCAGTCTGCCCGCCCCGTTGTTCGCCTGCAAGCTTTCCGATAAACCGGAAGCCCAGCGAAAAACGACCCGAGGACCCTCCATGGCCGCCACCGTCACCATCGCCGCCGACAAGCTGCGCGCCGCCGTACGCCATATCTGCCTGGCCGGCGGCAGCAACGAGCGCGAGGCCGCCCTGGTGGCCGAGAACCTGGTGCTGGCCAACCTGAGTGGCCATGACAGCCACGGCGTCGGCATGTTGCCGCAATACATCCTCGCCGTGGTGGAAAAGCGCCTGAAGGTGAATACCTCCGTGCGGGTCCTTGGCGACGCCGGCGCCATCCTCAATCTGGACGGCAACATGGGCTACGGCCAGGTGATCGGGCACGAGGCGATGGAGCTGGGCATCCGCCGCGCCAAGGACCTCGGCGCCTGCATCGTGAGCTTGCGCAACAGCCACCATATCGGCCGCATCGGCCATTGGGGCGAACAATGCGCCGCCGCCGGGCTGGTCTCGACGCATTACGTGAACGTGGTCGGCCGTCCGCCGCTGGTGGCGCCGTATGGCGGCGCCGATGCGCGGTTCGCCACCAATCCCTATTGCTGCGCGATTCCGGCCGCCGAACCCGGCGGCGAACCCATCGTGCTGGACATGGCGACATCAAAAATCGCCATGGGAAAGGTGCGCGTGGCGATGAACAAGGGCGAGCAGGTGGCGCCCGGCACGCTGATCGATGCGCAAGGCAATCCCACCAACGATCCCAAAACGATGTTCAACCCGCCGATCGGCGCCATCCTGGCTTTCGGCGAGCACAAGGGCTACGGCCTGGCGGTGATCGCCGAATTGCTGGCCGGCGCCATGACCGGCGGCGTGACCATGCATGAGGGCAGCTGGGCCAGCGGCACCATCACCAACAACATGTTCTCGGTGATCATCGACCCGGCGAAGCTGGGCGGCGCCGAGACCTGGCGCCACGAGGTGGCGGCCTTCACTGCATTCGTGAAAGCGTCGCCAAAAGCCCCGAACTCTGACGGCGTGCTGGTCGCCGGCGAGCCCGAGCGCCGCGCGCGGGCCAAACGCCTGGCCGAGGGCATCCCGGTGGATGCCACCACCTGGGGCGAGATCGTGGCGGCCGGCGAATCCGTTGGCGTCAGCGCCACGGAAACCAACAGCGT
>NZ_JANLJJ010000042.1:2207-14812 GCF_029255545.1 Ferrovibrio sp.
CCGACGCTGGTGGATGTGCTGCGCGCGGTGGGCTATGCCGTGCCGGCCATCGAGGTGGTGGGCTGCCGCATCGCGAATCTGGATGCCAAACCCTTCGACCTGCTGGCCGACAATGCCGGCGGCGGCGCCTTCGTGCTGGGCAATCCGGCGCGCAAATTGGACGGCCTCGACCTGCGGCGCTTGGGCATGAGCATGAGCGTGAACGGCGCGCCGGTGACACAGGGCAAGGGCGACATGGTCTATGGCAACCCGCTGCATGCGCTGGCCTGGCTGGCGGCCAGGCTGGCCGCCGACGAGATGCCGCTGCAGGCCGGCGACGTGATCATGACCGGCACCTTCTTCGCCATGCTGCCGGCCAAACCCGGCGACCATGTGGAGATCGTGGCCGAAGGCCTGGGCCGCTGCGAGGTCAGTTTCGCGGCGTAGGCGCAATCGGTCTTTTCGTCATGCCCGGGCTCGACCCGGGCATCCACGTTGAACCGAAATAGAAAATCGTGGATGGCCGGGCCAAGCCCGGCCATGACGGCTATATCTATCCCTTCGCCAGTTCGGCTGCCCGGTGAATGGCGGCGCGGATGGCGGGATAGGTGCCGCAGCGGCAGATATTGGTCATCGCCGCGTCGATATCGGCGTCCGTTGGCTCCGGTGTTTCATTCAGCAACGCCACGGCGGCCAGGATCTGGCCCGACTGGCAATAGCCGCATTGCGGTACGTCGAGTTCGGCCCAGGCACGCTGCACGGCGTGCGAGGCATCGGGCGACAGGCCCTCGATGGTGACGATCTTGCCCTCGCCCACGGCCGAGAGCGGATAGGAACACGAGCGCACCGGCTGGCCGTCGATCAGCACGGTGCAGGCGCCGCAGGCGGCGATGCCGCAGCCGTATTTCGTGCCGGTGAGGTTCAGCATGTCGCGCAGCACCCAGAGCAGCGGCATGTCGTCTTCCGCCAGCACGTCGAGATTCAAGCCATTGACCAAAAGCGTCGGCATGGGGCGCGGCCTCCTGTAGCGATCTCGCGTTGATCCTAACACAGACTGGACGGGCCGGAATGCCTGCCGCACAATCGCGGCCGGGATAAAACCGGGAGGATTGCATGCGCGTCATCGAACTGCGCGGGTTCAGCGTCGACCAGCTTACCCTTGCGGAACGCCCCTGGCCGGAGCCGGGCACGGACCTGCAGCCCGGCGACGTGCTGGTGGCGGTGAAGGCCTGTTCGCTGAATTTCCGCGACTGGCTGATGGCGCAGGGCAGCTATAACCCGCGCCAGAAGCTGCCACTGATCCCGGTTTCCGACGGCGCCGGCGAGGTGGTGGCGGTGGGCCCCGGCGTGACGACCTTCAAACCCGGCGACCGCGTGCTGGGGCATTTTTTTCCCGCCTGGCTGGCCGGCGAACCCAGCGTGGAGAAATTCAGCGTCTCGATGGGCGGGCCGTATGACGGCTGGCTGTGCGAGCAGCGCATCTTTCCCGCCAACGCGCTGGCGAAAATCCCCGATCACCTGAGCTATGCCGAGGCCGCCGCCCTGCCCTGCGCCGCGCTCACGGCCTGGAGCGCCATCGTCACAATGGGCCGCGTGCAGCCGGGCGAACGCGTGCTGATCCAGGGCACCGGCGGCGTGGCGCTGTTCGCGCTGCAATTCGCCAAACTCTGTGGCGCGGAAGTGATCGTCACGTCCTCAAGCGACGCCAAGCTGGAAATGGCGAAAAAACTCGGCGCCGATCACGGCATCAACTACAAGGCCAATCCCGACTGGGGCAAGGCGGCGCGCGCCATGACCAATGGTGCCGGCCTGGACCATATCGTGGAACTGGGCGGCGCCGGCACGCTGATGCAATCGATCCGCGCCATCCGGCCTGGCGGCGTGATCAGCATGATCGGCGTGCTGTCAGGCCCCAGCAACGACCTGCATATCCCGCTGGTGGTGATGCAGCAGATCCGGTTGCAGGGCGTGACCGTGGGCAGCAAGGAAGGCCTGGACGCCATGCTGCGCGCCATGGCCGTGGCAAAAACCAAGCCGGTGATCGACAGCCATTTCGAATTTTCAGAACCCGGCGTGCGCGACGCCTATCGCCATATGGGCAAGGGCGCGGCGTTTGGGAAGATTGTGATCGGCCTGACCTGATCACACTCCCGCCAGCGACAGCCGCGTCGCGATGAAATCGATCAGGCGGCGCAGGCGCAAAGGCATCGTGCCGGGCAGCCAGACCAGATGCACGGGCGTCAGCGTCGGCTCAAAGCCCGGCAGCAGTACTTCCACCTGGCCGGCATCGAGCAGGGGGCGGATCTGGTAAAGCGGCGCAAGGCCGATGCCCAATCCTTCCACCACGGCGGCGATGCGCGCCGGCGCGGAATCCGAGCGGAAGCGGCCCTTCACCGGAATCTCGACCTCGGCCGCGCCCTCGCCGAATCGCCAGGTATCGGTGCTGTGATGCGTCAATCGCGCCACGCAATCATGCTGCTTCAGATCAGCCGGCGTGGTTGGCCGGCCATGGGCGGCGAGATAGCGCGGCGATGCGAACACCACGCGGCGGATCAGGCCCAGGCGTTTCGCCTTCAGCGATGAATCGGAGAGTTGCCCGAACTGCACCGAGAGATCGAAATTCTCGGCCAGCAGATCGACGTAGCGATCGTCCAGCGAGAGATCGATCTCGACGCCCGGATGGCGCTCCATGAAAGCGGCCATGATCGGCAGCACATAGGCCACGCCGAAACGCGAGGAGGCCGCCACGCGGATGCGGCCCGAGATCAACGCGCCTTCCTCGGCCACGGCCGCGCGGGCGGAGTCGAGATCGGCGAGGATGCCTTTCAGGCGGCGATGGAAATCCTCGCCCGCCTGGGTGGGGCGGCAGCGCCGGGTGGTGCGCGCCACCAGTTCGACGCCGAGCTGGTCTTCCAGCATCTGCAGCGAACGGCTGACCGCCTGCAGCGAACGGCCGAGCTGGGCGGCGGCGGCGGTGAGGCTGCCGCGCTCGACGATGGCCACGAAGGCCCGGTAATCCTCGATCTCAGACATGGGTCCTTGGCCTACATTCTCCCAATAATCGGGATAATATATCAAATCAGAGGCTTATTTTCACGGAAATCGACGGAGCGCAATCTGCGGGCAGCTTTTTTCGGATCGCCCCATGGACCTAACGCTGCCTCGCCTATCCCTGCCCCGATTCCTTCTGCCCCTCCTGCATTGGCGCCCTCGGCGGGCCGGGCCGGAGCCCGATGGCCCCGCGCCCGCATCCCTGCATGGCGATCTTGGGCTCGCGCCGCCTGCCGGCGTCCCGCCGCATGCCGGGGCGCTGCGTCATGTCGTCGAGGCGCGGATCGGGCTGCTGTAAAAAACGCTGCCGGCTGGCGCGGGCTGGGGCATGATGGTCGCAGCCCCACCCGGACCAAAGCAACCTCATGTTCCTCGACCTGCCGAGCTATACCGCTTTCCACACCATCCTGAGCCTGATCGCCATCGTCGCCGGCATCGTCGCGGTGGCGGGCCTGTTCGGGCGCGAGCGCCAGCCGGTCTGGAATACGCTGTTCCTGACCAGCGCGGCGCTGACCAGCATCACCGGCTTCGGCTTTCCCTATCTGCGGCTGATGCCCGCCCATGTGATCGGCGTGCTGTCGATCATCGTGCTGGCGGTGGCGGCGCTGGCGCGCTATCGCTTCCAGCTTCGTGGCCCGTGGCGGCGCATCTATGGGGTCAGCGCCGTGACGGGGCTGTATTTCCTGGTTTTCGTGCTGATCGCCCAGGCCTTTCTGAAGGTGGCGGCCCTGAACGCCCTGGCGCCGACGCAGTCGGAGCCGCCCTTCGCGGTGGCGCAGGGCATCACCTTCGTGCTGTTCGTCGCGCTGGGCATCGCGGTCGCGCGGCGGCGGCCGGCAGGGCCATAACCACCGCGCATGCCTTCGACTGGAAAACGCCGTTCGATGCGCAGGGCGCGGCTTAAGGCCGGCATCGACCGCGAAACCGTGCGGCGGCTGACCGCGATCAACCTGGAACGGCAGACGGCGCTGGCCTGACCGGATTAAACCCGGATGGCCGGCCCGGGCGGCCCCAGCACGCGGTCGATCAGCGCGGTATCGGCATATTCGGTGAGCTCAACCACCTTGCCGTCGCGCATCCGGCAGACCAGGCAATAGCGGTTGCGATAGGGCTGGCCGTCATTGGTAACGGCATCGCCCCGCGCCTCGACCGCCACCATGTCGCCCTCGGCGATGAAGCGCTCGGCCCGCACGCGGTTGGGCTGGCTGAACCGCGCGCGCAGCGGCCCGAGCAGGTCGCGCAGGATCGCCGCCTTGCCCTCGAAGCGTTTCGACCAGGCGGTGTCGCCCAGCGTGATCCAGACGGCATCCTCGGCCAGGATGTCGACGAAGGCGCGTCCTTCGCCTTGCGCCGTGCGGGCGAAAGCCTGCTGCAGGATCTGCTTGTTGGCGGCGGCGCTCATGCGGCGGCTCCCTGCGCCGCTTTGGCCATGGGAAAGGGCCGGCAGAGACCGGGCTCGGGCGGCAGGCGCAGGCCGTTGGCCAGATAGGCCACCGTGCGGTAATAGCCGGCCAGCAGCAGGGCCTCGAGCATGGCGCCCTCGCTGAAGGCGGCGCGCAATTCGCCCCATAATCCATCGGCGATGTCGCAGCGGGCATGCAACTCGTCGGCCAGGCGGATCAGCAGGCGGTCCTCATCATTCGTCCAGCACGGATCCTCCGCGTTGCCGTAGACGGTGGAAAACATCTGGTCATCGCTCAGGCCCGCCTGCCGGCTGAAGAAATGCGCGCGCAGCCCCCATTCATACTGGCAGCGGGCATTGGCGGTGACGCGATGCAGCAGCACCTCGCGCTGGCGCAGGCTCAGCTTCGCGTCGGGGCGGTAGGCCGGCGCGCCGCGCAGGAAGCGCACCAGCAGATCGGGGTCCTGCGCCAGCACGGTGAACACCGTGAATGGCGGATTCCAGTCGGCCGGCAGTCGCGCCAGCGCCGCCTGCACGTCTGGGGCATAGGGCGGGGCAACCGGTTCGATGCGCGGGGGCGGCATGCGGGATTGATTGGTCATGGCGGGTGGTCTCCTTGTCATCCGCGGCCATGATGCGGTCGCCAATACCATTCTTCCAATCGATGCTTGGCATGATATATATTCATGTCATGAATTTAGCGGCCCTCGACCTCAACCTGCTGGTGGCGCTGGACGCCCTGCTGAGCGATGCCAGCGTCAGCCGGGCGGCCACGCGCATCGGCCTGTCGCAGCCGGCGATGAGCCATGCCCTGCGCCGCCTGCGCGAGATCCTGGACGATCCGCTGCTGGTGCGGGTGGGGCCACGCATGGAGCTGACGCCACGGGCGCAGGGCCTGCGCGCGCCGCTGAAACAGACGCTGGAGCAGGTGCGCGGGTTGTTCGTCGCCGATGGTTTCGACCCGGCCACCAGCCAGCGCCGCTTTGCATTGATGATCCCCGACCATGTGGTGAACCTGGTGCTGGCGCCGCTGATGGCGCGCATGACCGAGGAAGCGCCCGGCGTGCGGCTGGACGTGACGCCGTGGCGCGGCGCCGCGTTGCGCGCGGAGGATTTTCCGCGCCATGTCGACCTGGTGATCAACTGCCACCCGGATGCCTTTCCCGGCTTCCACCGCCAGCGCCTGTTCGGCGATAGCGACAGCCTGGCGGTACGGCGTGGCCATCCGCAGGCGGCGAAGCTCAGGCGGATGGAGGTGTTCCTCAAGGCGCGCCATGTGGCGGTGATCGGCCGCGGCCTCGCCGAGGATCCGATCGATACCTGGCTGCTGGCGCGTGGCATCCATCGCCGCATCGCGCTCAGCGTGCCGAGTTACCTGCAGGCGCTGCATACCGTGGCGCGCAGCGACCTGGTTGCCTTCGTGCCGGGCCGGCTGATCGGCAGCCTGAGCGACCAGCTTGGACTGGTAAGCGCGACGCCGCCGGTCCAGCCCGATGGCGACGAGGAATTCCTGTTCTGGCCGACCCGCAACCAGAACGATCCGGGCTCGACCTGGCTGCGCCGCCACATGCTGGCGGTGGGCCGCGACCTGGACCGGCAGAAGAAACGCGCCGCCTAATCGGCCGCCTAGTCCGCCGCCGCGCTGACCCGCACCACGCGGCGGCGCGGAAAGCGCACCGTCACGGTGGTGCCGTCGCCTTCGCGGCTGGCGATGGTGATGGTGCCGCCATGCAGGCGGATCAGCGCCTGCACCATCGGCAGGCCCAGCCCGGTGCCGCCATAGGATTTGTTCAGGTGGTCGTGCAACTGCACGAAGGGCTCGAGCGCGCGCGGCACGTCTTCCTTCTTCATGCCGATGCCGGTATCCGAGACGGCAATCGCCAGCCGGCCGTCTTCCTCCTGCCGCACGCTTAAGGCCACCTGGCCGCCCGGCGGGGTGAATTTCACCGCATTGCCCAGCAGGTTGAGCAGGATCTGGCGCAGGGCGCGCTCGTCGGCCATCAGCTCGGGCAGGGCCTCGGCGTAATCGGAATACAATTTCACGTCGCCGGCGGCGGCGCGTTCGCGCATCATGCGCAAAGCCGCCTCGCATTGCTCGGCCACGTCCAGCTCGGCATCATGCAGCATCACCTGACCGGCCTCGATGCGGGTGTGATCCAGCAGGTCGTTGACCAGACTGAGCAGATGGCGGCCACTGGCCAGGATGTCGCTGGCATATTCGCGATAGCGCTGGTCGCCAAGCGGCCCGAACAATTCGCCGGTGAGGATTTCGGAAAAACCGATCACGGCATTGAGCGGCGTGCGCAGCTCGTGGCTCATGTTGCCGAGGAAGGCGGATTTGGCATTGCTGGCTTCCTCGGCCGCCGCCTTGGCGCGCTTCAGGTCCTCGATGGCGCGGCGCAAGGCTTCGGCGTCGCGGGTGACGCGGGCGATCACGCGGTTGTACTGCAGCGCGATGGGTTCGACCTCGGAGCCGCCCGCGACGCGCACCGGCTGGTCGAAGCGGCCTTCGCGGCGGTGGCGCTCCATGTCGTTGACCAGGTCGAGCATGGCCGAGCCGGCACCGTGCTCGGCCTGGTTCAGCCCGACCATCTCGGCCTCGGTCGAGACGCGCAGCGGGAAGATACGGTTGATGGCGCGCAGCAGGATGAAGGTGACGCCGAAGCCGTAGAGGCCGGCGGCCAGGCAGCCCAGCGCCTGGATGCCGAGCTGGGTCATGCGGTCATGCGGCAGGCCCGTCGCGGTGGCCGGCCAGCCGGCGGGATCGCCGAACAGGGCCACCGCCAGCGTGCCCCAGATGCCGGCGGCCAGATGCACCGGCACGGCGCCGACGGCATCGTCCAGCTTCAGCCGCTCCATGACTTCCGCCGCCGCCATCGCCACCAGGCCGCCAACGGCGCCGATGATCACCGCGCTCAAACCCGACGTGTTGTGGCAATTGGCAGTGATGGCGACCAGGCCGGCGAGCGTGCCATTGAGGAAATCCTCGACCCGGATGCGGTTATAGACCACCTGCGAGACGAGCAGCCCGGTGACACCGCCGGCGCAGCCGCCCAATGTGGTGTTGATCAGGATGCCCGGCACGGTTTCGTTCAGGGCCAACGTGCTGCCGCCATTGAAGCCGAACCAGCCGAACCACAGCAGCATGGTGCCAAGCGTCGACATCACCAGATCATGGCCACGGATGCTGGGCAGGCCGGGCAGGAAGCGGCCGGCGCGCGGACCGATGATCAGCACGGCGGCCAGCGAAACCCAGCCGCCAATCGAATGCACCACGCTGGAACCGGCGAAATCGATGAAGCCCAGCGCGGCCAGCCAGCCGGGCGCGCCGCCGAACTGGCCAGTATTCCAGGCCCAGTGGGCATAAACCGGGTAAATCAGGCCCGAGATCACGATGGTGATGCCGATATAGCTGCCGAAGCCGACCCGCTCGGCGATGGCGCCGGAGACGATGGTGGCGGCGGTGCCGCAGAACATCAGCTGGAACAGGAAGAAGCTGCCCGAGAAGAGGCTGGTGGATATGTCGCCGCGGCCGTCGAAGAACCAGTGGGTCAGGCCGAACAGCCCGGCCTCGCCATTGCCGAAGGCCAGCGCAAAGCCAAAGGCCCAGAACAGCAAGGCGGCGATGCAGAAATCGGCCAGGTTCTTCAACGCTACGTTGATGCTGTTCTTGGCCCGCACATAGCCGCTCTCAAGGCAGCAGAAGCCGGCTTGCATGACAAAAATCATACAAGTCGCGACCAGCATCCAGGCAATGTCGATCCGGTCCGGGGTCATGCGCCTGCAATGCGTAGCAAGAGACGTACCATGGCAAATTGCCGAGTCGCGCGCTTGCCGCAGCCGGCCGGCTGCCTATATTTTCGGCATGCCTGTCGGCATTTGCGGCGGCCGGCTGTTGGCTTTTCACTGCCGCGCCATTATCTCTGAGCCAACCGAGCCCTTTCCTTCAGATTGCGATGACCGCCGCCATGGACCTCATGCCCAATCCCACCACCGGTTCCGCCGCTTCTGCTGGCGCCGACCTGATCAAGGATTCCGATATCACCACCTTCATGCAGGATGTGGTGCAGGCCTCGATGACCGTGCCCGTGCTGGTGGATTTCTGGGCGCCCTGGTGCGGCCCCTGCAAGACGCTCGGGCCGATGCTGGAAAAGATCGTCAAGGCCGCCAACGGCAAGCTGCGCCTGGTGAAGGTCAACGTGGATGATCCGAAAAACCAGCCGCTGGCCCAGCAGCTGCGCATCCAGTCGATCCCGGCCGTCTACGCCTTTTCCAAGGGCCAGCCGGTGGACGGCTTCGTTGGCGCCCTGCCGGAAAGCCAGCTGAAGAAATTCGTCGAGGGCCTGGCCGGCGGCGCGGTGGAAGACACGGCCGCGCAGGCGATCGAGGCCGGCAAGGCCGCCCTGGCGGCGCAGGACTGGGCGGAAGCCGCGCAGGCCTTCTCCACCGCCCTGGGCACCGAGCCGGAAAATCCGGCCGCCCTGGGTGGTCTGGCCCGCGCCCTGATCGGCATGGGCGAAATCGAGGAAGCCAAGGAAGTGCTGGCCCAGGTGCCCGAGGCGCAGAAGGACCATGCCGACGTGCATGCCGCCCGCTCGGTGCTGCAGCTGCATGAGGAGGGCTCGCATGCCGCGCACCAGCTCAAGCCGCTGGAAGCCGCCGTCGCCGCCAACCCGAACGACCATCAGGCGCGCTACGACTACGCGCTGGCGCTGCATGGCGCCAACCGGCCGCAGGACGCCGTCGACCAGCTGCTCGACATCGTCAAACGCGACCGCAAATGGAACGAGGAAGCCGCGCGCAAGCAGCTGGTGAAGATGTTCGAGGCGCTGGGGCCGATGGACCCGATCACCGTCGACGCGCGCCGCCGGCTGTCCTCCATCCTGTTCGCATGAGCGACGCACCCGCGCCAGAACCGGTGCTGGGTTCCGTCGTCGAGCTCAGCGGCACCATCCCGATCTTCCCGCTGACCGGCGTGCTGCTGCTGCCGCGCGGCCTGCTGCCGCTCAACATCTTCGAGCCGCGCTACCTGGCGATGACGCGCGACGCCATCCAAGGCAGCAAGCTGATCGGCATGATCCAGCCGACCGAGGCCGAAAGCCGCCACAAGCGCCAGGATGTCTATCACATCGGCTGCGTCGGGCAGATCGTCTCGGCAGCCGAAACCGATGATGGCCGTATCCTGATCACTCTGCGCGGCCTGTGCCGCTTCGGGATTGGCCGCGAACTGGAGGATACCGGCACGCTCTATCGCCAGGTGGAGGCCGATTACGCGCCCTATGCCGATGACATGACGCCGGCGCCTGACGGGCAATGCGACCGCACGCGGCTGCTCAACGCCCTGCGCGGCTATTGCGAGCGGCACAATCTGCCGGCCGACTGGGATTCGATCAATGCGGCCAGCGACGACCTGCTGGTGCATTCGCTGGCCATGATCTGCCCGTTCACGCCCGGCGAGAAACAGGCTTTGCTGGAAGCCCAGGATTTCCCGGCCCGCGCCACCATGCTGACCACCCTGCTGGAAATGGCCCTGCTGGAAATGACCGGCCCGAGGCGCGGCACCGTATTGAACTGAAGGAGATGACGATGAGCGATGCGCAGAATCCGGCCCCGGTCGATCCCAAGCTGCTCGAACTGCTGGTCTGCCCCGTCACCAAGGGCCCGCTAACCTATGACCGCGCCCGCAACGAGCTGGTCAGCGATAAAGCCGGCCTGGCTTTCCCGATCCGCGACGGCATCCCGATCATGCTGGTCGACGAGGCGCGCCAGATCGACGACCGCCCGCCCCACGCCCAGTAAGTAAAAGCGTGAATCCCAACTCACCCTACCAGCAGGCCGGGCGGCCGGCCTGCACCGACCTGCGCTACATCTCGGCGGAGAAGCGGCTGGAAGTCGTCTTTGCCGATGGCAAGAGTTTTGCGTTCACGTCGGAATTCCTGCGCATCGAAAGCCCCTCGGCGGAGGTGCAGGGCCATGGCGCCGGCCAGAAGACCCTGGTGCCCGGCCGCCGCCATGTCGGCATCATCGGCATCGAGCCGGTCGGCACCTATGCCGTGCGCCTGAAATTCGACGATCTGCACGATACTGGCCTCTACAGCTGGGAATGGTTCTACGACCGCGGCCACGATCAGGACGCCCTCTGGGCCGATTACCTGAAGCGGCTGGAGGAACGGGGCCTCAGCCGCGAACCGCAGCGGTGAAGAGAAACACGCGCCGCGAACCGCGGTGCTCCTGACCTACCGCGCCGGTTTCAGCCAGCACCAGGCCATCAGCAGCACCAGCAGACCCAGTGTCAGCCACGACAGCAGGTCGCCGAGGCCATCGGCGACCAGCGCCGAGACCAAGCCGATCGCACTGAAGATGCCGAGCAGGATCGGCATGCCCCATAGATGCAGGAATGGGCTTTTCATTCCGCGCTTCCCAGAGCCGGCGCGATCGCCGCCTCGCGCTCCAGCTCAGCGATGCGCTGCTCGACCGGATTGCTGCGCCGGCGCGCCAGCCACAGATACAGCCCGCTGCCCAGTACGATGATGGTGACGACATCCAGCAGCGCCCAGATCACCTGCAGCGGGAATCCGCCGTAATCGCCGAAATGCAACGGCTGCGACACCAGCAGGGTGGCAGCATACCAGGGCAGCTTGCGCGTGTCGGTGAGTTCGGCGGTGACGGCATCGACCAGCACAGGCTGCAACAGCCGGCTGGTCAGTGGCGTGTCGCCGCGCATGAACACCGCATAATGATGCGGGCTGGAGAAATTGGTGCCGGGAAAAGCGACGAAGCGCGGCGTGGAGCCCGGCACGGCACGATGCGCGGTCTCGACGGCAGCCTGCAGCGACCCCAGGCCTTGCGGCACCGGCTGGCCGGCATAGGGCGCCACCATGGCGGCGAGTTGGTCATGCTGCCAGTATTTGAAGATCAGGTCGGCCCAGGTGTTGATCACGCCGGTACCGCCCACCACCAGGGCCCAGACCAGCGTGACGATACCCAACATGTTGTGCAGATCGAGCCATTTGATGCGGGTCGAGCGCTGTTTGCGCACGGTGCCGAAATCCAGCTTGCGCATCAGCGGACCATAGACGGCGACGCCGGTGACGATGGCGACCACGAACAATAGCCCCATGAAGCCGAGGAACAGCATGCCCGGCAGGCCGGCGAACAGGTCGACATGCAGGCGGAACATCACCCGCATGAAATCGAGCTGGTCGGAGGAATCAGCTTTCAGGATCTGGGCGGTGCGCGCATCCAGGGCGAGGAAATGGAAATCCGTGGTTTCGGTCGGCGACTTGGCGGTGGTGACGAAAACCAGTTCCGCTTCATCCGGGTCCCAGGAAACGAATAGCGGTTTTTCGTCGGGCCTGGCCTGCTGCGCCGTCGCGACAACAGAATCCAGCGAGGTCAGCGGCGTGCCGGCCGGCAGGGCCGGAGCCTCGATGGCATCTCCCAGCAGATGCTCGATCTCATGATGGAAAATCAACGGCAGGCCGGTGATGCAGAGCAGCAGCATGAAAGCCGTGCAGATCAGGCTGGTCCATTTATGGGTCAGATACCAGATCTTGAAGGTTTTCACGCTCATGGACGGCTCCGGATGGCAGAAGACAGGACTTCCCCATCTAAGGACGTTCCAGCGCCCGGAAACCGTACCGGAATTTGCGTTTTTTTGCGTTCAGCCCAGTTTTTCGCCGCGCAGCAAGCGGGGCAGTTGCCCCACATCGCCCATGGCATGGCGCATGAACAGTTTTTTCAGCGGCGCGATGCGCTCCACCACCCCCAGCCCCAGATCGCGGGCGATGCGGATCGGCGCGATGTCGTTGGAGAACAGCCGGGTCAGGCCGTCGGTGACCGCCGAGAGCACCACGTTGTCGAACCGGCGCCAGCGCTCATAGCGATCCAGCACGTCGATACGGCCGATATCGAGGCCGAGCCGTTTCGCCTCCACCAGCGCCTCTGTCAGGGCGGCGATGTCGCGCAGGCCGAGATTGAGGCCCTGGCCGGCGATGGGATGGATGCCGTGGGCGGCATCGCCAATCAACACCAGACGATGATCGGTATACCGCTGAGCCAGCAGGAAGGTGAGCGGATAGGACCAGCGCGGCCCCAGAATGCGCGTCGCGCCGTAACCATCGCCGAAACGCTGGCGCATCTCGGCGGCGAAATCTCCATCGTTCAGCGCCAT
>NZ_JANLJJ010000042.1:14912-57579 GCF_029255545.1 Ferrovibrio sp.
TGCCGGCCATCGGCGCCGATCACCAGCCGGGCCTCGATCTGGCGGCCATCGGCCAAAACAAGTCGCGCCGGCGCGCCGGCACCGGCGGCACCATATTCGATATTGGCCGCCGTCATCGGCGCCATCAGGTCGAGTTTTGACAGGCCGGCAATGGCGGCCTGCTGGGCCTGGCGCATCACCCGGTTCTCGACCAGGTAGCCGAAGGGCTGGTCGCCCAACTCACGATGGTCGTAATGCACGAAGAGCAGCGAGTCGCCGTCGGAGACGCGGATATCCCACATTGGCTGGGCTTCGGCGACATGGGCCCAGAGCCCGATCCCCTCCAGCATGCGCTGTGAGGCGAGTGCGATGGCCGAAACCCGGCCATCGAAACCGGCGGCCAAGGCACGGGCCGGGTCTTCCCGGTCGATGACGGTGACCGAAAGGCCGTGACGGGCCAAGGCGATAGCCTGGGTCAGGCCGGCCAGGCCACCGCCGATCACGGCAACATCATAGAGACGGGATGCGCTGCTCATGGCTGTAACATCGGCAGGGCCGGCCGGCTTGTCCAGTGTCGGCCGGGCTGGATTCAAGTCTGCGATGGACGCAATGTCGCAGCCGTACTAGCTTCATGCCATGCGGTTCAGGCTCCCGGCTCTTCTGGTGCTGGCGTGGCTCACGGGGTTGGTTCCGGCGCTTCCGGCAATGGATGCAGGAGCAGCGGAGAAAATCCCGGTCGATCTGGAATTGCTGCTGGCCGTCGACATTTCCGGCAGTATCGATCCCGACGAGGCACGGCTGCAACGTGATGGCTATGCCAAGGCCATCATGCATCCGGCCGTGGTGAAGGCGATCCGCGGCGGCATCCACGGCAAAATCGCACTTGCCTATTTCGAATGGGCCGACAGCTACACCCAGGGCGATGTGCTGGACTGGGCACTGGTTTCCGACCAAGCCAGCGCCGAGGCCGTGGCCCGCCGGCTGGTTGAGCATCCGATCCGCACCGCGCGGCGCACCAGCATCACTGGCGCTATCCTCTATGCCATCCCCCGCTTCGGCAGCGGACCCTACAAGGGAGTGCGGCAGGTGCTGGACATCTCGGGCGACGGGCCGAACAACGATGGCGGCCCGGTCGACCTGGCGCGCGACAAGGCGCTAGCCGCTGGCATCGTGATCAACGGCCTGCCGATCATGAACGGCAAGCAGAATACCTGGGGCTTCCCGATGCTGGAGGATCTGGACCGTTATTACGAGGGCTGCGTGATCGGCGGGCCGGGCTCTTTCATGGTGGTGGCGGAGAGTTTTGACACCTTCGGCGAGGCGGTGCGGCGCAAGCTGATCCTGGAAATCGCCCAAAAACCGGCAACGAAAGTCAAAAAAGCACCTGCCCTGCTGCAACGCGCACAATCCGGCGACCAGTATCCGAAAGGTTGCGACGTGGGCGAACGGCAGAGCCAGGATTTCTGGCGCCGGCGGTTTGACCAATAAGGCGCAAAACAATACCGCGAAAAAGGCCGCCTCCGTCTTGGCCTCGCCCGGTTTTTGCCGTATTTCCAAGGAATAAACCGCCCGGACCAACCGGCCCGATCCGATCTCTGCTGCCTCGGAGTTTCACCCATGAGCACCCGTCCCGGTCCCTTCGACCGCGCCGATTTCCCGTTCGCCCTGCGTCTCGTCACCGAGGCCGCCGCGCTGGCCTCCTATGACTGGGTCGGCCGCAGCAAAAAGGAAGAAGGCGACGGCGCCGCCGTGGATGCCATGCGCAAGGCGCTGGGTCAGATCAACATCAATGCCGTGGTGATGATCGGCGAGGGCGAGAAGGATCATGCCCCCCTGCTGTATCGCGGCGAGCGCATCGGCCAGGCTGCGCTCGGGGGTGAACCCGAGATCGAAATCGCCGTCGATCCGATCGAGGGCACAACCAACATGGCCAACGGCGTCGACAATTCGATGGCCGTGTTCGCCCTGGCGCCACGCGGCGCGATGTTCGATCTCGGCCCCAGTTTCTATATGGACAAACTGGTCCTGCCGGCCGCCGCCAAGGGCAAGGTCGATCCGACCTGGCCGGTGAAGAAAAAACTGGAGGCGCTGTCAGCCGCGCTGAACAAGCCAATCTCGGAACTGCGCATCTTCGTGCTGAACCGCAAGCGGCACCATGCGATGATCAAGGACATCCACGACGCCGGCGCCCGCACCATGCTGCAGGAAAACGGCGACGTGGCCGGCGCCTTCATGGCGTTGCAGAAGGGCCAGAATGTCGATGCCCTGTTCGGCACCGGCGGCTCGCCCGAAGGCGTGATCACAGCGATCTTCACCAAGGCGCTGGGCGGCGAGTTCTTCGGCCGCGTCGATCCGCAGGGCGAGGAAGAATCCGTCAAGGTGAAGGAATTCGGCCTCGACAGCGGCAAGTGGATGAGCGGGGACGAACTGGTGAAGAGCGACGACGCCATCTTCGTCGCCTCCGGAATCAATTCCGGCCCGCTCTGCCGCGGCGTGACCATCGAAAAGGGTTTCGCCCGCCTGCACACCGTGATTCTGATGGCCAGGACCGGCGCGCGCTACGATCTGGTCAGCCGCGTGCCGCGCTGAACCAGGATTCCTGCCAATGAGTCCGCACGAGATTGCGATCACGCCGTTCGACGGGCAGAAACCGGGCACGTCCGGCCTGCGCAAGAAGGTGATGGTGTTCCGCCAGCCGGGCTATTTGGAAGCCTTCGTGCAATCGGTATTCGATACCCAGGCTGATCTGCGCGGCGGCACGCTGGTGCTGGGTGGCGACGGGCGCTTCTTCAACCGCCAGGCCATCCAGGTGATCCTGCGCATGGCCGCCGCCAACGGCATCGCCCGCGCGTTGGTCGGCCGCGCCGGCATTCTCTCCACGCCGGCGGCCAGCGCGGTGATCCGCCGCCATGGCGCCCAGGGTGGCCTAGTGCTGTCAGCCAGCCACAACCCCGGCGGACCGGACGGCGATTTCGGCATCAAGTTCAATATCGGCAATGGCGGCCCGGCGCCCGAGAGCGTGACCGAGGCGATCTACCGGCGCACCACACAGATCGAACGCTATCGCGTGTTCGACCATCATGACCTCGACCTCGATCATGTCAGCCTGCAGCATATCAACGGCATGGCAGTGGAAGTGATTGATCCGGTGGACGATTACGCCGCGTTGCAGGAAACCCTGTTCGATTTCGAGGCCATCCGTGCGCTGATCCGGCGGCCGGATTTCCGCTTCCGGTTTGACGCCATGCATGCGGTGACCGGGCCTTATGCTAAACGCCTGCTGGTCGAGATGCTGGGCGCACCGGCAGATGCCGTGATCAATGCCGAGCCGAAGGAAGATTTCGGCGGCCACCATCCTGACCCCAACCCAGCTCATGCCGAGGCGCTGTACCGCGAAACCGTGCTGGAAGCCCGGCTGGATTTTGCCGCCGCCTCCGACGGCGACGGCGACCGCAACATGATCCTGGGCCGCGGCATCGCGGTCTCGCCCAGCGACAGCCTCGCCGTGCTGGCCGCCAATGCGACTTTGGTACCCGGTTATGCCAAAGGCCTTGCCGGCGTCGCGCGGTCGATGCCGACCAGCCGCGCCGCCGATGCGGTGGCCGCTGGCCTCGGCATCGCCTCCTTCGAGACGCCGACTGGCTGGAAATTCTTCGGCAACCTGCTGGATGCCGGCCGCATCACGCTGTGCGGCGAGGAAAGCTACGGCACGTCGTCGGCCCATGTGCGCGAAAAAGACGGCCTGTGGGCCGTGCTGTTCTGGCTCAACCTGCTGGCCGTGAAGCCGGGCGAAACGGTTGCCTCGCTGCTGACGACCCATTGGCGCCGCTTCGGCCGGCATTACTACAGCCGCCATGATTACGAGGCCGTCGATGCCGGGATCGCGGCGGCAGCTTTGCAACGCCTGCGCGACGCGCTGCCCAGCCTGCCGGGGAACCGGATCGGCGGGCTTGTCGTTACCACCGCCGATGATTTTGCCTATACCGATCCCATCGACCAGTCGATCAGCACGGGCCAGGGCCTGCGCGTGGTCTGCGGCGAGCAGGCGCGCGTGATCGCCCGCCTGTCGGGCACCGGCACCGAAGGCGCCACCGTGCGGCTGTATTTCGAGCTGTTCGAAGCCGACCCGGCGCGCCAGCGCGACGACGTGCAGGCGCGGATCGCCCCGTTGGTGGATTTCGCCGAGCACATGACCGGCCTGCGCGCGGCCAGCGGGCGCCGCGGCCCTGACGTGATAACATAAAGCAGAACGAACCGACGGAGGAGAAATGACATTGCCGCCGCCGATCGACCAGACCGCCGCTTGGCGCGCCCTTGTGGCGCACGCCACAGCGGTGCGCAATCATCACCTGCGCGACCTGTTCATCGCCGATTCCGAACGGTTTGCCAAACTCTCGTTCCGCTGCGGCGACCTGCTGCTTGATCTGTCACGCCAGCGCATCGAGGCCGAAACGCTCGAACTGCTGCTCGATCTGGCCCGCGAGGCGCAGGTGGAAACCTGGCGCGACCGCATGCTGCGCGGTGAGCACATCAACATCACCGAAGATCGCGCGGTGCTGCATACCGCGCTGCGCCTGCCGGCCGATGCGACCCTGACCGTGGATGACATCGATATCGTCGCACAGGTGCAGCGCGAGCTGGAGCGCATGGCCGAGATTATCGCCGCGATCCGCGACGGCAGCTGGCGCGGCATCACCGAGAAGCCGTTCCGTCATGTGGTCTGCATGGGAATCGGCGGTTCCGACCTCGGTCCGCGCATGGCGCTGGAAGCCCTGAATGCCGACCGCGACACCGATATCGCGGTCCACTGCGTCAGTAACGTGGATGGCACCGACATCGCGCGCACGCTGGAGAAGTGCGAGGCGGAGACCACCCTGTTCGTGGTGGCGTCGAAAACCTTCACCACCCAGGAAACCATGGCCAATGCCGAGACGGCACGAGCCTGGCTGCAGGAAAAACTCGGCCCCGGCATCATCGACTGGCCGCGGCATTTCATGGGCATCTCGGCCAATACTGCGGTGCCCGGCAAGTTCGGCATTCCGCCTCATCAGGTGCTGCAATTCTGGGACTGGGTCGGCGGCCGCTATTCGCTGTGGTCGGCGATCGGTTTCCCCATCGCGCTGGGCATCGGCATGGAGAATTTCCGCAGCCTGCTGGCCGGCGCGCACGCAATGGACCGGCATTTTGTCGGCGCACCCCTGCACGAGAACCTGCCAGTACTGATGGCGCTGGCTGGCGTGTGGAACATCAACTTCCTCGGCCTCACCAGCCTGGCCGTGCTGCCCTACGACCAGAGCCTGTGCAAGCTGGCGCCCTATCTGCAGCAGGCCGACATGGAGAGCAACGGCAAGAGCGTCGACCGCTGGGGCCGGCCGCTCGGCTATGCCACCGGACCGATCGTGTTCGGCGAACCGGGCACCAACGGTCAGCATGCCTTCTATCAGCTGCTGCACCAAGGACCGCAGCCGGTGGCCGCTGATTTCATCGTGCCGCTGAAGTCGCGTTATCCGCTGGGCCGTCATCACGACATCCTGCTGGCCAATGCCTTCGCCCAGGCCGAGGCGCTGATGCGCGGCCGCACCCGGGCCGAGGCCGAGGTCGAACTGCACGCGGCCGGCCTGAGCCCTGAGCAGGTGGCCATGCTGGCGCCGCACAAGGTGTTCCCCGGCAACCGGCCAAGCACCACCATTGCGCTGCCAAAGCTCGACCCATACCATTTCGGTATGCTGATCGCCCTCTACGAGCACAAGATCTTCGTGCAGGGTATCCTCTGGGGCGTGAATTCCTTCGACCAGTGGGGCGTCGAGCTTGGCAAGCAGCTTGCCAAGCCGATCCTGGAGGAGCTGACCGACGCCGCCGCGCAACATCTCCATGATGCCGCCACCAGCGCGCTGATCAGTCTGGCGCGCAGCCAGCCACGCTCGTAAGATATCCCAGCCGGGAGCAGCGCCGGCAGAAGCGCTGCATTGGGGGATGAGGCTGCAGGATGAGCGAAGCCGATGCCGTGCGTCAGGGCATGCGGGAAATCGATTTCGTCCTGCATTCATCCTGGCGACTGGGAAAAACCATCGTCGCCGGCTGGACCCATCAGGGCAGCCGCATCAGTTTCTGCTTTTCCGAGCCTTATAACGTACTGGGCCGCGCCGCCGAGCTGCCGCGGCTGATCCGCGGCAAGCGGCTGATGGGCCCACGCACCTTCGCCGATACCTGCAAAGCCCTGCGTGCCCGCGCCGTGCAGATGGAGCTGCCGTTTTCGATCGGCGGCGCCAAGGGCGAGGTCAATCCGCTGCTGATCGAGAATCTGGTCAAACGCTATGCGGTGATGGAAACCGCCAGCCGCGCGGTAATCCTGTTCGATATCGTCAGTTTTTCGAAGCACACGCCGCTGGAGCAAGTGGCCCAGCTTTCCTCTCTGGAATACTCGATCAACAGCGCGGTCAAGCGGATGAACAATGCCGGCCTGCGCACCGAGCTGGCGCGCTCCACCGTGGGCGACGGCTTCTATGTGTGGAACCGGGCCAAGGGCATCGAGGCCGACCTGCGCTGCTGGCTGGCGCTGCTGCTGATCCTGGCCGACAATGCATTGGCGCGGCAGAAAGGCAATGCGCGACTGGTGCCCACCCTGCGCGCCGCTTTTTCCATCGGCAGCCATTTCTCCTACCATCAGGTGGAAGGCACCACGCCGCGCGGGTTTGAGTATATCGTCGGCGACGTGACGATCACGCTGGCACGCATCATCGCCAAGGCATTGCCGGGGCAGATTCTGGCCGGCGCCTTCAACCGCGACTTGCCAGCCGGCGCCAAGGAAGCCGTTCTTGACACGCCGGGTTTCCTGGCCCGCGCCGCGCTGATCGCGGAGAAACTCGCGGATGTCGAGATCGGCCATCTGCCGCTGCTGGGCATGCGCGCCGTGCCGACCGGCGGCACCCAGCGCCAGAATGGCAGCCTGCTCTATCACATTGGCGATAAACACGGCTATACGCATCAGGCCTTCAACATCCGCGCCGCCATCGAACGTGATGGCGCCGACACGCTCATGCTGGGACGAGAAGCCAACGACTTGAGTGATTTTGCAGTCGAAGCCGTGCCTTATGCTTCGCGAGCTTCGGCGCGCTGAACCGCGCTATTTCCGCTCCGGTACGCCAATCGCGTCGGTAAGATCAGCGCCGGCCAAATCCGTACCACCCAGGTTGGCATCCTGCATATCCGCGTTGCGCAGCACGGCGCCTTCCAGCTTTGCGCCACGCAGATCGGCATGGCGCAGCATGGCGCCATCGAGATGGCAAGGGAACTGCCGGTCGGGCGCGATCACGAGCGGCCGCAGGTCTGCATCGCGCAGATCCGCATAAGCCAGCTTGGCGTCCTTCAGGTTGGCGCCCCGCAGATCGGCGCCAACCAGGCGGCAATTGCGCAGATCCGCACCGGTCAGGCGGGCGCCCTGCAGGGCGGCGCCTTCCATGTTAAGGCCGAAAAACACCGCCTTGGTCGCCATCAGGCCGGTGAGCTGCGCCTTATAGAGACTGCCGATCTGCCGCAGATCGTATTCGCTGAAATCGACCAGCCGGCCATCCCGACCACCGCTGGTCACCCATAACGCATGCAGGCGCAATGCTTCCACCGGCGGCATGCCGAGCTGATCGAGCGGCTTGCCGGCCGGCTTGTCGCCGATCATCCCGGCGACGTCGGCGCCTGACAGGTCGGCCATCACGGTCTTGGCGCCCGTCAGCACGGCATTGGTCAAGGCAGCGCCTTTCAGCGTGGCCCCCGACAGGTCGGCATCCGTCAGATTGGCATTGGTCAGATTGGCATTGGTCAGATTTGCCCGCACCAGATTGCAGCCAACCATGATCGCATCGGTGAAATCCGTGTGGTTGGCCATCGCGCCGCTCATCTTGGCGCTGGACAGGTTGGCGCCCCGCATGCGCGCGCCCTGCATCTCGGCCGGAATGCGGGTTTCGAAGGTCTTAGCCACGATGTTGCCGCGGGCATCGCGCTCGGCGATCAGGCCGTCGCGCAGATCGGCATCGAACAGGTTGGCATTGGTCAGGTTCGCGCCCTGCAGCATCGCGCCGCGCAGATCGGCACGCACCAGACTGGCGCCAATCAGGTTGGCGCCACGCAGATCGGCGCCGAACAGGAGGGCGCGATCCAGATTGCAGCCACCGAGATTGGCGCCATACAACGATGCGCCGGTAAAATCCGCATCGCTGAGATCCGCGCCCGCGAAAACGCCGCCTGTCAGGTCATGAAAAGCAAAGCTGGCGCGCCGACCGCCCAGCACGCCATTGCGGTAGTCATGATGCAGTTTGACGATTTGCCGGATTTCGGCGGGCCCCGGCTTCTTCCGACCGGCATTATCACCCTGGTCCATGCTCATCGGCCGCTCCCGTACGCCAGGCCACCCGACAAGTATCGTGAACCTACCCAGGCATCTTGTCGATGGCGGCGAGGCCGTCTTTCATCAGCTTGGCGGCCACATTGGCGCCGCTGACCAGCTCCAGCATGCGCACCGCGCCGTAGAGCTGCTGGCGCGCGGCCTCCTTGCCCAGGCCGTTCAGCCGGCCGGCCTTGATATCGGCGATCAGCGTGCTGCCGCCCTGCTCGATCTGCCCACCCAGCGTCTTCAGTGTCGCGCCGACATCCTTGTCGGCGCCGATCTCGCCGGCCACGCGGGCGACCTTCTGGATGGCGTAGACGCGGTTCTCGGCCGCCACCTTGGCATCGAAGATCGCCTGTTTGATCGCCGCTTCCTGGCCCGGCTCGATCGCGCCGGGAGCTTCCAGCGCGGTCAGGATCGCGCCATCGGCGCCGTCCAGCACGCCGATGCGCACCATGTCGCGCAGCTTGGCGCCAGCCGCTTCCATTTCCGGCTGCGGGCCTTCGGCCATGCCGTCGGCCTTGAGCCGGCCAATCATCCCGACGAAGTCATCGACCATGCCGGCGATATTGCCAGCCTCCAGCTTGGTGGCATCGGAGCGGCCGATCGCCTTGAAGAAACGCTTGCTGTCGCCAGCGATCATGCGGCGGGCATATTTGCCCGGCTTCAGCCCGTCGATGCCGGTCGGCACGTCGCCAAGGCCGTCCATGATCGGCAGCAGCTGGAACGGATTGCTCATGCGGGCCAGCACGAAGGCGATCATGTACCCGGGCAGGCCGGCGCCACTGGCGGTAAGTCCGTTGTAATGCTCCTTGATTGCCTCGACCTGCTCGTCGAGCAACTTGCCGACCGGCTTGGGCGAAAGTTCCTCGCGCAGCTGCTCCAGCGGTCCTGCGATCTCGAGCATGCCCAGCATGTCGACCAGATCGAGGAAGACCGTTTCGCCACCCAGTTTTGCGACCAATTCGGCACGCCAGGCCGGCTCGCTGTCACAGCGGCTGATTTCCTCGCGCAGGCGGCGCGCCGCGATACCCCAGAGCGTGGCGCCCAGCTTGGCGATGCGCGGATCGGCGGTGGCGCCGATGGCCGGCGCCTGGGAGGCGCGCAGGCTGGCTTCGAGTTCCTTCACCGCCGCCTGATCCAGGCATTGCAGCATGAACTCCCAGCAGGGCGCCAGGGAAGCGCGCGAGATACGGCCGAACTGCTTGTCGCCGTCCTCGGGCAGGATCAGCAGATCCTCAAAGGGATGGCAGAAAATGCGCTGCAGGGTCAGATGTCGCGGCGGCCGGGTCTTGGCCAGGCGCGGGCGCAGGGTGCCGAGCGCCGCATCCGCCAGCGCGGCCGACAACACGACGGCACGCGAACGTTCGATCAGCAGGGTGAGCTGCGCGACCTTCTCGTCCGGAATCTCGAACAGCTTGCGTTCGATATCGCGCAGCTCGGAAGCAAGATCGCTCATATCCGCCTCCGTTTGACGGTTTCGACGCGGCGTATCATTTCGATATCGAGCACCCCGGAATTCCACCCTTCAAGCGCGCGCACCTGCATGCGCGTACTTTCCTGCATGGCCCGCAGATTCGGACGGTTCATGGCTTCTTTCTCGGGGATAATCGGCAGAACTCGATAAATTTCCGTTACCGCGGCGCGCTGACTGTCCCGGTCGCGGTCCTCGGCATCCTTCCACAGCAGCAGGATGAACTCCCAGCCATCGACGGTCCACCATAACCGCTCGATATCCTGCCGGAAATTGGCCACCGCCTTATCCCAGTTGGCCAGCACGCGATCGGCATATTCGACCGGGCGAACAGCGGCTGTAGCCAGGTCGCGGGCAAAATCCTCGGTGAACAGCGCGACCCTGGCGATGCCATGCGCCAGATAGGACGCTTCCGATTTATCGGTATCGGCCCACTGGGTCAGGCTGTCGGCCAGGCCGGAAATGCCCCCGATCAGACGCCGCACCCGGCACTCCTTCTGCATGCCCGGCATGCCGAGCGGTGCGAGATAGCCGCCCCAGCGTTCCAGACGCTCGTAGAGCTCGTTGGCCGTCATGCCCAGTCCCTTGGCGATTCCGGCGAGGCCGCTCTTGATCCGCTCCCGCCCGCTGGCAGTGGTGAAATCCGATACATTCAGTTTCATCTCGCCGCCCGAGAGCTTCTCCAGCGCCGATTTGAACAGATAGTAGCGGGTGAGCAGAACCTCGTTCTCCTCCTCGGTCAGGCTCTCTTCCGCGCTGAGCTGCGCTTCCGGGCCGGCCAAACCGGTTTTGGCGGTTTCCAGCATGGCCATGCGGATATCGGGCGGCAGGCAGGAATTGCGCGCAAGGATCGCTTCCTGCAGCGCGCGGTCATGCATGGTCAGCGAAAATATGTCAGGCACGTCCTTCCAGCGGATGACGTAATTGCCCTTCACGCCCGAAAAGGCCGAAACGGTAAGTTCCAGGTTGTCGCGGCTGTCCATGCGCACGCGCGCCTGACTGAGCGCCGGCGTGGTGAAGGCCACGGCCGTACCGCGTTCCTCGAATTTCGCGGGCTGGAATTGCGACCCAGCGCCTTTTGGAAAATTCATCCCCCACGCCTGCCGGTAGAATAACTGAAACCCAGAACCTACTTAACCACACGGCGGGGCAGGCGCAAAGAACCAGACCGGTCCTAGCCGAGCCAGATGCGCGATTTTTCGATCACTCTCTGGGTCTCCTCCCACACATCCAGGTGGTCCAGGTCGGCCGGATCGACCCAGGCGACGGCTGCGGCATCGTCGCCGGCCACCGCCTCGCCGGCAATCCAGCGGGCGGCGAAATCGATGATCGTGTAGTGGTACAGGATCCGGCCATCAGCCGCCGTGTGGACAGAATCAATGACATCGACCAGGCCAAGTAGTTCGATCCGGACGCCCGTCTCCTCGGCGATTTCCCGGTGGATGCCCTGGGCGACCGTCTCGCCCAGATGCTGCGCCCCGCCCGGCAGGCTCCAGATGCCCGCGCGGGGCGGATTGCCGCGTTGCACCATCAGCACCTTACCGCCTTTCCAAACGATGGCGCCCAGGCCGACCAGCGGTTGCGCAGGGTATTCACGAGCCATCGAATCCTCTCCATACTGGCCGGCGCGTTCAAATGCTGCGCCAGAATAGCAAAAAAGAGCGGGAGGATAACGCGGTGACGATCCAGTTTGACGCCCATGATGCCGCCGTGATTGCCGATCCCTATCCGGCGCTGGCCCGCCTGCGGCAGGACGATCCGGTGCATTGGAGCAAGCGGCTGGGCGGCTGGATGCTGACCCGGCATGACGATATCCGCGCCTCCCTGCGCGATCCCCGCCTGTCGTCCGACCGGATGCGTCCTTTCTTCGCTCACCTGCCCGACGATACCCGCGGCGGCCTGACCGACCTGGAAACCCATATGGCGTTGTGGGCCGTGTTCAATGACCCGCCTGACCACACAAGGCTGCGTGGCCTGATGAACCGGGCCTTCACCTCGTCTGCCGTTGCCGCCCTGCGGCCGCGGATCGAGGCGATCGTGCATGGTCTGGTGGATGAATTGCTGCAGAAAGGCGAGGCGGATTTCATCCGCAGCTTTGCCTATCCGCTGCCGGCCACGGTGATCGCCGCCCTGCTGGGTGTACCGCAGGCGGATGTGGATCTGCTGAAACACTGGTCGGACGACCTGGGCAGTTTCGTGCTGACCTCGCGGCTTTCGCCAGACAAATACGTCCGCGCCAATGACGCGGTCGTGGAAATGAATGAGTATTTCGGCGCCCTGGTGGAGGAGCGCCGCAAACAACCTCGCGAAGACGTCACCACCGGACTGGTGATGGCCGCCGAACGCGGCGACTTCCTGAACCGCGACGAACTGGTGGCCGCCTGCGTGCTGCTGCTGTTTGCCGGGCATGAAACGACCACGCATCTGCTGGGCAATGGGCTGCTAGCCCTGCTGCGGCATCCCGACCAGATGCAGATGCTGCGCGACCGGCGCAACGACCCAGCCCTGGTCGCCAATGCAGTGGAGGAGATGCTGCGCTGGGACGGTCCGTCGCTGGCCCAGGTGCGCGTGATGGCCGAGGACTACGAGTTGCGTGGCCGGACCATGCGCAAGGGCGAGCGTGTCTTCCAGATGCTGGCATCAGCCAACCGCGATCCAGAGGCGTTCAGCGATCCGGACCGCTTCGACATCGTGCGCGCCGACAGCAGCCGCCACGTCACCTTCGGTTTTGGCATCCATTTCTGCCTGGGCGCGCCGCTGGCGCGGCTGGAAGGCCAAGTCGCCTTCCCGATCCTGCTGGAGCGGCTGGGCGACATCGTACTGGCCGCCCCGCCGGACTGGAGCGATTCGATCGTGGTGCGCGGCCTGAACCGCCTGCAGATCGCCTATTCGGCAGCCTGAGCCACCCCGCCGCTGAGGATGCGCCACAGCTTCTGCGGCGTCGCCGGCATGTCGACATGCTTGACGCCAAGATCAGCCAGCGCATCGACGATGGCGCTGATCGTGGCCGGGGCCGAACCGACAGCGCCCGCCTCGCCCGCGCCCTTGACGCCCAGCGGATTGGTCTTGCACGGCACCTCGCAGAGGATCACCTCGATCTCGGGGAAGTTGTCGGCACGCGGGAGGCAATAGTCGGTGAAGCTGCCGGTTAGCAGCTGGCCGTCGGTATCGTAGACGACGTTTTCATACAGCGCCTGGCCGACGCCCTGCACCACGCCACCATGGATCTGGCCCTTGACGATGGTGGGGTTGATCACCTTGCCCATGTCGTCGGCCACCACATAACGCACCACCTCGGCCACGCCGGTGGCCTCATCAATCTCGACCTCGCAGGCATGGCAGCCATTGGGGAAAGTGATCGCCTGCACCTGCCAGTCGGCGGCGGTATCGAGGCCGGCTGCTTCGCCGGCCTTGGCATTGCTGCGCTTGCGGGCTTCCTGCGCCACCTCGACGATGCCGATATCGCGGTCGGTGCCGGCGACGCGGAAGCGACCGGCGGCAAACTCGATGTCGCCGGCCGCCGTCTCAAGCATGTCAGCGGCCACCACCTTGCCCTTCTCGACCACGCCGTCCTTGGCTTTCAGGATTGCGCCGCCCTCGGAATACAGCGACCGCGCGCCGCCGGTGCCGCCGCCGGTGGGGATGGCATCGGAATCGCCCTGCAGGATGCGGACCTTGTCGAAATCGACGCCGAGCTGCTCGGCAACGATCTGGGTATAGGCGGTTTCATGGCCCTGGCCGGTCGACTGGGTGCCGACATAGACCTCGACGAAACCATCCTCGGCGAAGCGGATTTCGGCGCGTTCGGTCGGCGCGCCGCCGGTGGCCTCCAGGTAATAGGCCATGCCGATGCCGCGACGCTTGCCGCGCTTCTTCGCTTCCGCGCGGCGAACCTCGAAACCGGCCCAGTCGATGGCCTTGAGCGCAGTATTGGAGGTGTTTTCGAATTCGCCCGAGTCATAGGTGAGCCCCATGGCGCTGGTCCACGGGAAGGCGGTGGGCGGGATGTAGTTCTTGCGGCGCAGCTCGGCGCGGTCGATGCCCAGCTCGCGGGCGGCCACGTCGATCAGGCGTTCCATGATGTAGTTCGATTCCGGGCGGCCGGCGCCGCGATAGGCATCCACCGGCACGGTGTTGGTGAACACGCCCTCGACGCGCGAATAGACGCCCTGGAAGCGATAGACCGAGGACAGCACCTTGGTGCCGGCCATGGTGGGGATCATCGGCGCATAGGTGGAGAGATACGCGCCCATGTCGGCGATGTTGTGGATGCGCAGGGCCAGGAAGTTGTGATCCTTGTCCAGCGCCATCTCGGCATGGGTCAGGTTGGCACGGCCATGGGTATCGGTCAGGAAAGCCTCGCCGCGATCCGAGGTCCATTTCACCGGCCGGCCGAGCGCACGCGACGCAAACAGCGTCATCACCTGCTCGGGATAGATGAAGATCTTCATGCCGAAGCCGCCGCCAACATCGCCCGTGACGACATGGAATTTCTCTTCCGGCAGACCGAGGATCTTGGCCAACAGCTTCTTCTGCACCCACACGCCCTGGGTGGGCGTGTAAAGCGTGAAGCGGCCGCTGTCCTTGTCGAAGGCGGCCAGCGCCACGCGCGCCTCCATCGAGGCGACGACAATGCGGTTGTTTTCCAGCGTCAGCTTCACCGTCTTGGCGGCCGAGGCGAACAGCGCGTCGATTCTGGCCTTGTCGCCGATCTCCCAGTCGAAGGCGCGGTTGCTGGGCGCCTGCGGCCAGATCTGCGGCTGGCCCGGCTCCATCGCGGTGGCCAGTTCGGCCGCCGCCGGCAGGGCATCGTAATCCACCTCGATCATCTCGGCGGCATCACGGGCCTGGGCAGCGGTTTCCGCCACCACGAAAGCAACCGGATCGCCGACATGGCGCACCATGCCATCGGCCAGCGCCGGGCGCGGCGGGTCGGCGCGCATGGAGCCATCGCGGTTCTTCAGCGGAATCGTGCAGGGCAGGTCGCCGATATTGGCGGCCTTCAGGTCGGCATGGGTATAGACGGCCAGCACGCCCGGGGCGGCCTGGGCAGCCGACGTGTCGATCTTCAGAATCCTGGCATGGGCATGCGGCGAACGCAGCATCACGCCGTAAACCTGGCTGGGCAGGTTGATATCGTCGGTATAGCGCCCCTTGCCGGTGATGAAACGCTGGTCTTCGACACGGCGAACCGGCTGGCTCTGGCCGAACTTGCTCATCGGGACGTCCTTTCGGGCGGAAAGTAAGGGGTAAGGCCGAAAAACTTTGGGCGAAATGATAGGGATTCCCGACCACCTTTCAACCCGTCCGGTTACGCATCATTGCCAGGATACAATACCCGCATGTCATCCCCCAAATCAGGGCCCGTAGCGGCGCAGCGAGCGATAGGTCCAGAATGGCAGGGCGCCGGCAATGACGCAGACGGCGGCAAACAGGAAAACCGCGGTATAGCCGCCGGTCAGGTCGTGCAGCTTGGCGCCGATCAGGGTGCCAGACGACACGCCCAGGCCGGAACCAACCATGATAGTGCCGAAGATCATCCCGAAGCGCCGGCCCTGGAAGATGCGGGCGGCCGTCGCCCCCACCATCGGGCCGCGGGCCCCGAATGACAGGCCGACCAGCAGCACGAACAGCCACAGCAGCACCGGTGAGCGCCAACCTTCCAGCGCCCAGAGCGCGGCCAGGCCGGCCAGGCTGAAGGCATAGGACAGGGCCGCCGAGGCATGGCGGCCGACGCGACCATCCAGCCAGGCAAAACCGACAATGCCAATAGGGGTCAGCACGCCGACCAGGCCGTAGATCGAGGCCGCCTGCAGCGGCGCGTAGCCCAGTTCGACCAGGTAGGCCACGGCCTGCACCATCACCGAGAACATGCCGGCGCTGGTGAAGAAGAAGACCGAGGCCAGTCCCCAGAAGGCGGTCGTGTGTAGCGCCTTGCCCAGAGTCCAGTCATCACCGGCCATGGCGCCTGACGCTGCGTCTGCGACGGGCTGCGGCAGCCGGATACGGCCAGCCTGCACCGTGGGCCAGTGCAGCAGCAGCAGGGCCGGCAACGCTAGCAGGGCGATTCCGGCCAGCGTGAGATAGGCAACGCGCCAGCCCCAGGTCTCAATCACGTACTGCGCCAGCGGCACCAGCATCAGCGAACCCATGCCAAGCGCGGCATAGACCACACTCATGGCCCGGGAGAGTCTGGCACCCTCGAACCAGCGCGCCAGCAGGGCCGAGTGCGGCGCGTTGCCCAGCGAGGCCGCCGCGCTGCCAACCCCGACGCCGATGAAAAGATACAAATGCCAGAGCTGGGTGGCGAAAGAGGCCAGCACCAATCCCAGCATCAGCATGGCGAGGCCGGCGATGTAAAGGCGCAACGGGCCGAAACGGTCGAAGCAGTAGCCGGCCAGTGGCGCGCTGCAGCCAGCCAGCAGCATCTGCAGCGAATAAATCGCCGCCACATCGGCGCGGTTGGCCTGGAACTCCTCGGTCAGCGCCAGGAGGAAGGTAGTGAAGGTTTCGCCGACACCGCGCGATAGCGCGTTCAGGAAGAAACAGATGCCGACCAGGACAATCGCAGTCTTGGTCGCGCTGCGACTGGGTCCGTCCTCCGGCACGACTCAGCCCTCGGCCCCGGCTTCGGCCTGGCGCAGCATCTGCCGGGCGATGACGATCTGCTGGATCTGGCTGGTGCCCTCGTAGAGCCGGAACAGCCGCACATCGCGATAAAAGCGTTCGACGGCGTATTCCTGCATATAGCCAGCGCCGCCATGGATCTGCACCGCGCGATCGGCGACGCGGCCGACCATCTCGGAGGCAAAATATTTGCAGCAGGAGGCTTCCATTGAGACATTCTCACCGGTCGCATAGCGTTTCGCCGCATCGCGGACCATGCAGCGCGCGGCATAAGCTTCCGTACGGCTGTCGGCCAGCATGGCCTGGATCAGCTGGAATTCGGCAATCGGCTGACCGAACTGCCTGCGCTCGCGGGCGAAGCTGACCGCCTCGTGGATCAGCCGCTCGGCGGCGCCGACACACATGGCCGAGATATGCAGGCGGCCGCGGTCGAGCACCTTCATCGCAGTCTTGAAACCCTGCCCCTCGCGGCCGCCGATGATATTGGCAGCCGGCACTTTCGCATTGTCAAAGATCACATCGGCGGTATGCGAGCCGCGCTGGCCCATCTTCCTGTCGGGCTTGCCGATGGTGATGCCGGGTGTGCCGGCCTCGACGATGAAGGCGGTGACGCCGCCAGCGCCCTTGTTATCGGGATCGGTACGCGCCATCAGGGTGAAGATGCCGGCATAGGGTGCGTTGGTGATGTAGCGCTTGGCGCCGTTGATGACATAGTGGTCGCCCTGGCGTTCGGCGCGGGTACGTACGGATGCCGCGTCCGAGCCGGCATCCGGTTCGGTCAGGGCAAAGGAGGCGATCACCTCGCCGCTGGCGAGCCGGGGCAGCCAGGTCTGTTTCTGCTCCGGGGTGCCGTCGATCAGGATGCCCTGGCTGCCGATGCCGACATTGGTGCCGAACATGCTGCGGAAGGCTGGCGAGGTCCAACCCAGCTCGAAGACCAGTTCGATCTCCTCGGCCAGATTGAGCCCCAGGCCATCGTATTCTTCAGGGATGGACAGGCCGAACAGGCCAAGTTCAGCGCAGGCGCGGCGGATCTCATCGGGGATGTGATCCTCATCTGCGACCTGCTTTTCGAGGGGAACCAGCCGTTCGCGCACGAAACGGCGCAGCATGAGCCTGGTCTGCTCAAGCGTATCCTTGTCCATGGCACTCGTCACTCTTCCAACTTGGTCTGCCTACAGATTGACACAAGTTCCGGCGCGCCGGAAGCGGCTTAGCCGCGCCGGAATGCGACTGCAGCCAGCCAGCCGGCGATGGCCGCCAGCAGCACGGCGACCAGGCCATAGACCGCCGGTTCATGCCGTGAGAAATCGAACACTTCCTGTTCGATGCCCTGCTTGTCGATAAACAGGGGCGTCGATTGCGCGGCAACAATACGATCGTCGCGCACCAGATAGATTTCCGTCTGGTAGGTGCCCACCGGCACGGTGGCAGGAAAGCTGATCGCGGTGCGGAACAGCTTGGGGCCAAGAAAATCGACGCCGCCGGTATTGTCGCGGTAAAGCCCCTCGCGGGTTTTCTGGCGCACGATGGCAGTGCGGAATTCACTGACTTCGTCGGGGTTGCGGCGGCCGATATAGCGGAACCGCAGGGTGTTGGCGCCGATCTGCAGGCGCTGCAGCAGGCTGGGCGGCGCAATCTCGGCCAGCGGCCGCGTGCTGGCCACGGCATAATAGGCCGGCACTCCATCGAAGCTTTCCGAGCGCCGCGTCAGCCACAGGCCCAGCGTCTGGCGCTTGCGCCGCACCACTGACGTGGAGGTCGGGCCGCGCACCACCACGATCACCTCGCCCGGCTCATCGATGGCGCCAAACAGCAACAGTTCGGTGCCGGTGAAGCTGGAGGTGATGGCGATCAGATGCGAGGACAGGTCGGTGATCAGCGGTGCATCGGCCGGTACCGGGCCGCGTGGCGCGTTACGCGCTGCTTGGGCATGAGCTTCGCCACCCGGAACCAGAAGCAGGGCCGGCAGCAGCATAAATAAGGCGGCCAGACGCATCATCGCGGACCGCCGGCTTCGAGGGAATAGAGGTCGTCAGGCGTCAGCACCAGCTCGAAGGCGAGCGCAATCGCCACCGCCAGCACCAGGGCCGCCAGCAGACCACGCACCTGTTCGCCGCGCAGATGCGCGCCATGGCGCACGCCATATTGCGCGCCAATCACCGAGCCGACCAGCAGTAGCAAAGCCAATGTCACATCCACCGTCTGCGTGGTGATGGCGTGCAGCATGGTGACATTGGCGGTGACGAAAATGATCTGGAATAGCGAGGTGCCGACCACCACGGCGGTCGGCATGCCAAGCAGGTAGATCATCGCCGGCACCAGCAGGAAGCCGGCGCCAACGCCCATGATTGCCGCCAGGATGCCGACCAGCACGCCAAGGCTGAGCGGCATCAGGGCGCTGATATAAAGTTGCGATTTGCGGAACCGCATCTTGAACGGCAGGGCACGGATGACCGGATGGTCATGCAGCCGTTTACGCCGCTTGACCGGCTGGCCGCCATTCGGCTTGCGCCGCAGGGCATGCAGGCTTTCGGTCAGCATCAGCGCGCCGATCACGCCCAGGATCGTCACATATGACAGCGCAATCACCGCATCAAGATGGCCGATGCGCTTCAGCACGCTGAACAGATAGGCACCGAAGCTGGAACCGATCAGCCCGCCAACCAGCAGCACGGTACCCATCTTGAAATCGACATTGCTTTTGCGCCAATGCGCATAGACCGCTGAGACGCTGGCCGCCACCACCTGGTTGGCCGAGGTGGCCACCGCCACCGGCGGTGGCACGCCGATGAAGATCAGCAGCGGCGTGAGCAGGAAGCCGCCGCCGACGCCGAACAGGCCCGACAGATACCCCACCGCCCCACCGAGCCCGAGCAGCAGCCATACGCTGACGGACAGCTCGGCGATGGGAAGGTAGATTTGCATAATTGCTGGTGAATCCCGAGACGCGACGCCCAAGCGGCCATGGCCGGCAGCGCCGACCCGACCGCTGCATGCTGGCCTTGCGGCCATCATCGATTGTTAAACTGGCACGTCAACCGTTGCGTTTTCGTGACCATCGCGGGCTGCGTTGGGCCTCGATCCGCCCCTCACTGCCTTGCGGGGGCCTCCCCGGCCGGCACCGCCTCGATTCCCGTCCCAGCCTGCTGCGCCCCAGCCTGCGCCTTGGCCAGCTCGCGGCCCAGATTGCCACTCAGAAAGGCAAAATACATGCGGAAATCCGAAATGAAGGACCAGAGGGGATAGCGGAAACTGGCCGGCTTGTTCTTCTCGAAGAAGAAATGGCCGATCCAGGCCGGACCGTAACCCGAGACCAGACCAGCCAGCAGCCAGAGCAGGTTGCCGGTGCCGATCGCCATGGCCAGACAGGTCAGGCCGATGGTGGTGCCGAGATAATGCCAGGCGCGGGTGACCGGTTTGGCATGCTCACGCAGGTAAAACGGCCAGAATGCCCCGTATGTCGCAATCCGATTGTCGGACATAGTGGTTTCCTCCAGTTTTGATTATGACTACAATATCAGAAAAATACCGGATTACCAGTAAAAATTAGAAAACCCGGTGGGGCGTCAAGATTCGGTTTGACGTTTACGTAAACGTAAACTAAGACTCCCTGCCGACTCACAAAACAAGCCCAATGGGAGGCATGCCGTGTCGGAAAAGACCTTTACGATCACCGATCTGGCCCACGAGTTCAAAGTCACGGCCCGCGCGATCCGCTTTTATGAGGACAAGGGCCTGCTGCATCCATCCCGTCAGGGCATGATGCGGGTCTACACCAAGCGCGACCGCGCCCGCCTGCAACTGATCCTGCGCGGCAAGCGCCTAGGCTTCAGCTTGGCCGAAATCCGCGAAATGATCGACCTCTACGATCTCGGCGATGGCCAACTGGAACAGCTCCGTCTTACCCTGAAGCGGTCACGCGACCGCCTGGGCGCCCTGGAGCAGCAGCGTCGCGACATCGAGGCTGCCGTGCTTGAGCTGAAACACGACATTCGCACGATGGAAGAATTCCTCAAGGCCCGTGAGCGCGACCGCCAGCCGGTGACGCTGAAGGAATTCGTGCAGACGCACGGCGAACTCGCCAACGTCGCGGAATAATCACCGCCGTACCCCCGCTTTCCCCGGGGACCCTCCACAAGAGGCTTCCCCGGGGCTTTTCGACAACCAGATAAAGTCCGTCCGCATTCCAAGGAGACGCCGTCATGATGCGCAACGTGGTGATCGCCGGCTACGCCCGCTCGCCCTTCACGCTGGCCCGCAAGGGTGCCCTGACCAAGGTTCGTCCTGACGACCTGGCCGCCCAGGTGGTCAAGGCATTGCTCGAGCGCACCGGCGTCGACCCGAAGACCATCGAGGACGTGATCGTCGGCTGCGCCTTCCCCGAGGGCGAACAGGGCCTGAATGTCGCCCGCCTGATCAGCTTCCTGGCCGGCATCCCGCAGGACGCCGCCGCCACCACGGTGAACCGCTTCTGCGGCTCCTCCATGCAGGGCATCCACCAGGCCGCCGGCGCCATCCAGATGAATGCCGGCGAGGCCTTCATCTGCGCCGGCATCGAGAGCATGACCCGCGTGCCGATGGGCGGTTTCAACACCCTGCCGAATCCCAAGCTGCTGCAGGAATACCCGCAGGCCTATGTCTCGATGGGCATCACCGCCGAGAACCTGGCCAAGAAGTACAGCATCGACCGCAAGACGCAGGAGCAGATGGCGGTCGAAAGCCATGCCAAGGCCGCGGCCGCGCAGAAGGCCGGCAAGCTGAAGGACGAGATCGTCGCCATCGTCGACGGCAACAACCGCGTCGAGCTGGATGGCTGCATCCGTCCGGACACCACCGCCGAAGGCCTGGCCGGCCTGAATCCGGCCTTTGACGCCGCCGGCACCGTCACCGCCGGCACCTCCTCGCCGCTGACCGACGGCGCCTCGGCCACGCTGGTCTGCTCGGAGGATTTCGCCAAGGCCCATGGCCTGAAACCGCTGGCCCGCATCAAGTCGATCGCCGTGGCCGGCTGTGCGCCGGAGCTGATGGGCATCGGCCCGGTGCCGGCAACCGAAAAGGCGCTGAAGCGCGCCGGCCTGTCGATGAAGGACATCGACATCGTCGAGCTGAACGAGGCTTTCGCCGCCCAGGCGCTGGCCTGCGTGAAACAGGCCAATTACGACATGGCCAAGGTAAACCTGGATGGCGGCGCCATCGCGCTGGGCCATCCGATGGGCGCCACCGGCGCCCGCATCACCGGCAAGGCCGCGTCGCTGCTGAAGCGCGAAGGCAAGCAGTTCGCGCTGGCCACCCAGTGCATCGGCGGCGGCCAGGGCATCGCCACCGTTCTGGAAGCCGTGTAAGCACCGGAGCCATTTGACCATGAGCGAGATCAAGAAAGTCGCCGTGATCGGCGCCGGCGTCATGGGGTCTGGCATCGCCGCCCATGTCGCCAATGCCGGCATCCCCGTCATCCTGCTGGATATCGTGCCAGCCGGCGCCAACGACCGCAGCGCGCTGGCCAAGGGCGCCATCGAGAAGATGCTGAAGACCAAGCCGGCGCCGTTCATGCACCCGCGCGTCGCCAGGCTGGTCACCCCCGGCAACCTGGAAGACGACCTCGACAAGCTGGCCGATGTGGACTGGATCTGCGAGGCGATCATCGAGAATGTCGACCTGAAGCGGAAGCTCTATGCGACCCTGGAGCAGAAGCGCAAGAAGGGCTCGATCGTCACCTCGAATACCTCGACGATCCCGCTCGACCTGCTGACCGAGGGCCTGCCCGAGAGCTTCGCCCAGGATTTCGCCGTCACCCACTTCTTCAATCCGCCGCGCTACATGCGCCTGTTCGAACTGGTGAAGGGTCCGAAGACCAAGCCCGACGTGATCGAGGCGCTGCGCCGCTTCGGCGACGTGAAGCTGGGCAAGGAAGTGGTGGACTGCAAGGATCGCCCGGGCTTTATCGCCAACCGCATCGGCATCTACTGGTCCACGGTCGCCACCGCGCTGGCCTATGACCTGGGCCTGACCGTGGAAGAAGCCGACAGTATCGTCGGCAAGCCGATGGGCGTGCCCAAGACCGGCATTTTCGGCCTGGCCGACCTGACCGGCATCGACCTCGGCCCCTATGTGGTCGGCTCGATGCTGAAAACCCTGCCCAAGACCGATCCGCTGCATCTTTTCTACAAGGCGGATCATCCGCTGAATGCCCTGATGCAGAAGATGATCAAGGACGGCTATACCGGCCGCAAGGGCAAGGGCGGCTTCTACCGCGCCCGCGGCAAGGAAGTGCTGGACCTCGGGACCGGCGAGTATCGTCCGCTGCGGCGCGCCAACCTGGATTCTGCCAAGGCGGCGAGAAAAGGCCTGCGCGCCCTGGTCGAGCATGACGACAAGGGCGGCCAGTATGCCTGGGGCGTGCTGAGCCGCGTGCTGAGCTATGCCGCCGACCTGGTGCCCGAGATCGTCGACGACATCGCCGCGGTCGATACCGCGATGAAGACCGGCTATGCCTGGAAATACGGCCCCTACCAGCAGATCGACCAGCTCGGCACGGGCTGGTTCGCCGACAAGCTCAAAGCATCCGGCATGCCGGTGCCGAAGATGGTCGAGATCGCCGCCGGCCGCCCCTTCTACAAGGAAGAGAACGGCAAGGCCTATCGCCTGACGCCGAAGGGCGACTATGCCGAGATGGTGGTGGCGCCGGATGCCTGGCTGCTGGCCGATATCAAGCGTGGCAAGCAGCCGGTCCTGTCTAATCGCGGCGCCAGCATCTGGGATGTGGGCGACGGCGTCGCCTGCCTGGAGCTGCACACCAAGATGAATGCGGTGGACGCCGACATCATCGCGATGGTGAAGGAAGCCACCAAGATCGACAAGAAAGGCTTCAAGGCCCTGATCATCGGCAGCGATTCCGACAACTTCTCGGTCGGCGCCAATGTCGGCATCGCGCTGTTCCAGGCCAATATCGCGATGTGGCCCGCCATCGAGCAGGGCATCTCGGAAGGCCAGGATACCTATATGAAGCTGAAATACGCGCCCTTCCCGGTCGTGGCCGCCGTTGGCGGCATGGCGCTGGGCGGCGGCTGCGAGCTGGCGATGCATTCCTCGGCGATCCAGGCCCATGCCGAAAGCTATATGGGTCTGGTCGAGGTCGGCGTCGGCGTGATCCCGGGCTGGGGCGGCTGCAAGGAGCTGGTCACCCGCGCCATCACCAACCGCAAGCGTCCCGGCGGCCCGATGCCGGCGCTGGCCCAGGTGTTCGAGGCGATCTCGACCGCCAAGGTCGCCACCTCGGCCATGGAAGCGCGCGACATGCTGATCCTGCGCGACAGCGACGGTATCACCATGAACCGCCGCCGCCTGCTGGCCGATGCCAAGGCGAAGGCGCTGGAGCTGGCCAAGGACTACAAGCCGCCGGTGCCGGTGGAAATCAGCCTGCCGGGCCCGTCGGCCAAGGCGGCGATGAGCCTGGCCGTGGAAGGCTTCTTCCAGCAGGGCAAGGCCACCAAGCACGACGTGGTCGTGTCAGGCGCGCTGGCCAATGTGGTGTCGGGCGGCAAGACCGACATCACCGAGGTGATCACCGAGAAGAAACTGCTAGAGCTGGAACGCGAGAACTTCATGGCGCTGATCAAGACCAACGCCACGCTGGACCGCATCGAGCATATGCTCACCAAGGGCAAGCCCCTGCGCAACTGAGACAGGGATCAGGGAGACACAGTCATGCCGAGCTATACCGCCCCGATCAGGGACTTCCAGTTCGTGCTGCACGATGTGCTGCAGATCGAGAAACTGAGCAACCAGCTGGGCTTCACCGATGCCTCGCGCGACGTCATCGACGCCGTGCTGGAAGAAGGTGGCAAGTTCATGAGCGAGGTGACCGCCCCGCTCAACCAGGTTGGCGACCAGGAAGGCTGCAAGTGGGATAACGGCGTGGTGACCACGCCGACCGGCTTCAAGGAAGCCTACCAGCAGTATTGCGAGGCCGGCTGGGGCGGCCTGACCGCGGAAGAGAAATACGGTGGCCAGGGCCTGCCGCACGTGATCGGCATCGCCATGGCGGAAATCCAGTCTTCCGCCAACATGGCGTTTGCCATGTATCCCGGCCTGACCCATGGCGCCTACGAGGCCCTGCTGCGGCACGGCTCGGAAGAGCAGAAGGACATGTATCTGCCGAACATGGCGTCGGGCAAATGGACCGGCACCATGAACCTGACCGAGCCGCATTGCGGCACCGATCTGGGCCTGATGCGCACCAAGGCGGAGCCGCAGGCCGATGGCAGCTACCTGATCACCGGCACCAAGATCTTCATCTCGGCCGGCGAGCATGACCTGGCCGAGAACATCATCCATCTGGTGCTGGCCAAGATTCCCGGCGGCCCGGAAGGCATCAAGGGCGTCAGCCTCTTTGTCGTGCCGAAATTCCTGGTCAACCCGGATGGCAGCCTGGGCGCGCGTAATGGCGTGTCCTGTGGTTCGATCGAGCACAAGATGGGCATCCATGGCAACTCGACCTGCGTGCTGAACTACGATGCCGCCAAGGGCTGGCTGGTTGGCCAGAAGCACAAGGGCATGCAGGCGATGTTCGTGATGATGAACGCCGCCCGCCTCGGCGTCGGCGTGCAGGGCCTGTCCCAGGCCGAGGTGGCCTACCAGAACGCGCTGACCTATGCCAATGACCGCCTGCAGGGTCGTGCGATTACGGGGACGAAAGCGCCAGATAAACCCGCCGATCCGATCATCGTGCATCCCGACATCCGGCGCATGCTGCTGACCATCAAGGCCTTCGTCGAGGGCAGCCGCGCGCTGGCTTTGTGGACCGGCATCGAGCTGGATGTCGCCGCCAAGCACCCCGAGCCGGAGAAGCGCCAGGAGGCCGAAGACCTGGTCGCCTTCCTCACCCCGATGGTGAAGGCCTACATGACCGACTACGGCTACCAGTGCGCCACCATGGCCCAGCAGGTCTATGGCGGCCACGGCTACATCGCCGAATGGGGCATGGAGCAGTTCGTGCGCGATGCCCGCATCGCCATGATCTATGAAGGTGCCAACGGCATCCAGGCGCTCGACCTGGTCGGCCGCAAGCTGCCGACTGGCATCGGCCGGCTGGCACGGCGGTTCTTCCATCCGGTCTCGGTCTTCATCGAGGAAAAGATGATGGACCCGGCGATCGGCAAGGATTACGTAATGCCGCTGGCCAAGGCCTTCGCCCGCCTGCAGACCGCCACCGCGCTGATCAGCGAACGTGGCCTGAAGAACCCGGACGAAGCCGGCGCCGCCTCGTGGGATTACCTGAACATGTTCGCGCTGGTCGCGCTGGGCTTCATGTGGGCCCGCATGGCCGAGGTGGCCAAGCAGAAGTTGGCCGAGGGTGTGGGCGACAAGGATTTCTACGAGACCAAGCTGGTCACCGCTCGCTTCTTCATGGAGCGCATGCTGCCCGACACGGCGGCGCAACTGGCCAAGATCCAGGCCGGCTCTGAGAGCACCATGATGCTGAAGGCCGCCAATTTCTGATCATCAAGGCCATGCCACTCCTCAGAAGAAGGAGGGCATGGCAAGTCCAGGAGAGGAAACGAAGAGAATGACCGAATACGGCATCCCGCGCAGCATCTACACCGAAGACCACCAGATGTTCCGCGAGGCGGCGCGCAAGTTCTTCGAGCGCGAAGTCGTGCCTCACCATGCCAAATGGGAAGAAGACGGCCTCGTGCCGCGCGAGGTGTGGCGCAAGGCCGGCGAGAACGGTTTCCTCTGCGCCACCATGCCGGAGCAGTATGGCGGCTCGAGCGTCGACCGCCTTTATTCGGCCATCCTGATGGAAGAGCAGGCCTATACCGGCTGCACCGGCCCGGGCTTCTCGCTGCATTCCGACATCGTCGCGCCCTACATCCTCGCCTATGGCTCGGAAGAGCAGAAAAAGAAATGGCTGCCCAAAATGGCCTCCGGCGAGGTGATCGGCGCCATTGCCATGACCGAGCCGAGCGGCGGCTCCGACCTGCAGGCGGTGAAGACCACCGCCATCAAGGACGGCAACGAATACGTCATCAACGGCCAGAAGACCTTCATCACCAATGGCCAGAATGCCGACCTGGTGATCGTGGTGACCAAGACCGACCCCAAGCAGGGCGCCAAGGGCACCAGTTTGTTCCTGGTCGAGGCTGGCCGCGAGGGCTTCACCAAGGGCCGCAATCTCGAAAAGCTCGGCATGAAGGCGCAGGACACCTCCGAGCTGTTCTTCGCCGATGTGCGCGTACCGCCCGAGAACATGCTGGGCGGCGAAGGCCAGGGCTTCTTCTACCTGATGCAGGAACTGGCCTGGGAACGCCTGCAGATCGCGATCATGGCCGTGGCCGGCTGCGAGGCCGCGCTGAAATGGACGGTGGACTACACCCGCGAACGCAAGGCCTTCGGCAAAAGCGTGCTGGATTTCCAGAACACCAAATTCGAGCTGGCCGAGATGAAGACCGAGACGCAGATCGCCCGGGTCTTCGTCGACAAATGCATCGAGATGGTGGCCCAGCACAAGCTGGACGTCGCCACCGCCGCGATGGCGAAATACTGGTGCAGCGACCTGCAGTGCAAGATCCTCGATCGCTGCCTGCAGCTGTTCGGCGGCTATGGTTTCATGTGGGAATATCCGATCACCCGTGCCTATGCCGATGCCCGCGTCCAGCGCATCTATGGCGGCACCAACGAGATCATGAAGGAACTGATCAGCCGCACCCTGTAAATCCGGGACCCGGCGCAACCGCGCTACACTAGGGAGAGAAAAAATGACCGAAGCCTTCGTTTACGACGCCGTGCGCACGCCGCGCGGCAAGGGCCGTTCCAGCGGCGCCCTGCATGAAGTCACCCCGATGCGCCTGGCCACCACCGTGCTGGAAGCGGTGCGCGACCGCAACGAGCTGGATACCAGCCTGGTCGATGACGTGGTGCTGGGCTGCGTGGCGCCGGTAGGCGAGCAGGGTGCCGATATCGCCCGCGTCGCGGTGATCCAGGCGAATTACGCCGAGACCGTTGCCGGCGTGCAGATCAACCGCTTCTGCGCCTCGGGGCTGGAGGCCTGCAACATGGCCGCGGCCAAGGTGCTGTCCGGCCAGGCAGAGATGGCGATCGGCGGCGGCGTCGAGAGCATGAGCCGCATCCCGATGGGCTCCGACGGCGGCGCCTGGGCGACCGACCCGGCGGTAGCGATGCCGACCTATTTCGTGCCGCAGGGCATCTCGGCCGACCTGATCGCCACCAAATACGGCATGAGCCGCGCCGACGTGGACTCGTATGCGGTGGAAAGCCAGAAGCGCGCCAAGCGCTCCTGGGATGAAGGCCGCTTCAAGAAATCGATCATCCCGGTCAAGGATATCAACGGCCTGACCGTGCTGGATCGCGACGAGCATCTGCGGCCGGAAACTACCATGCAGAGCCTGGCCGCCCTAGAGCCCTCGTTCGGCGTGATGGGTGAGCAGTTCGGTTTCGACTCGGTTGCGATGCAGCGTTATCCCGATGTGGAGCGGATCGAGCATATGCACCATGCCGGCAATTCCTCCGGCATCGTCGACGGCGCCGCCGCCGTGCTGATCGGCAATGCCGAAGGCGGCCGCAAGGCCGGCCTGAAGCCGCGCGCCCGCATTCGCGCCTTCACCTCGGTCGGCTCGGAACCCACCATCATGCTGACCGGCCCCAGCTTCGCCGCCGAGAAGGCGCTGAAGCTGGCCGGCATGAAGCCCTCCGATATCGACCTTTATGAACTGAACGAGGCTTTTGCCTCGGTGGTGCTGCGCTTCATGCAGGTACTGAACGTGCCGCATGACAAGATCAACGTGAATGGCGGCGCCATCGCAATGGGCCATCCGCTGGGCGCCACCGGGGCGATGATCCTGGGCACCATGGTCGATGAGCTGGAGCGCAGCGACAAGAACACCGCGCTGGTCACGCTCTGCGTCGGCGCCGGCATGGGCATCGCCACCATCATCGAACGCGTCTGATCGCGGCCATAACAAAAGATTCAAGGGTAGGACAATGATCGACTACAGCATCGACGGCGACGGCATCGCCGCCATCGTCTGGAACATGGCCGACCGGCCGATGAACGTGATGAACGGCGACAGCCTCGCCGCCTTCCGCGAGGCCGTCTACAAGGCCATCCAGGACAAGGCCGTGAAAGGCGTGATCGTCACCTCGGCGAAGAACGACTTCGTCGCCGGCGCCGACCTGGTGAACCTGCTGAAGGAAAGCCTGGACGCCGCCAAGGCCCTGCAGAACTCCTTCGCCCTGCAGAAGCTGTTCCGCGACATCGAAAAGGCCGGCAAGCCTTTCGTGGCCGCCATCAACGGCACGGCTTTGGGCGGCGGTTATGAAATCTGCCTCGCCTGCCATCGCCGCATCGCCGCCGACAATCCCAAGGCTTTGATCGGCCTGCCGGAAGCCAGCATCGGCCTGCTGCCCGGTGCCGGCGGCACCCAGCGGCTGCCGCGCATGATCGGCGTGTCCAAGGCCCTGCCGATGATCCTGGAAAGCAAGAAGGTCGATCCCAAGGCCGCGCTGGCCCTTGGCATGGTCGACGAGCTGGTGGCGCCAGGTGAGCTGCTGATCCGCGCCAAGGCCTGGCTGCTCAATGAGGGCCAGACCGGCCATGTGAAGCCCTGGGACCAGAAAGGCTTCCGCGTGCCGGAAGCCGCCAACACGCCGAAGGGCGCGCAGGTCTTCACTGCCGGCAACGGCATGCTGCGCGCCAAGACCATGGGCAACTACCCGAACGCGCAATACATCATGTCCTGCGTCTACGAGGGCATGCTGGTCGATATTGATACCGGCCTGAAGATCGAAAGCCGCTATTTCGTCGCCTGCACCCAGTCGAAGGAAGCGCGCAACATGATCCGCTCGCTGTTCTTCTCAATCGGCGAAGCCAACAAGCTGGCCAACCGCCCCAAGAACGTGCCGACCCAGGCCTACACAAAGGTGGGCGTCCTGGGCGCCGGCATGATGGGCGCCGGCATTGCCTATGCAGCGTCGTCTGCCGGGCTGAATGTCGTGCTGCTGGACTCCACCCAGGAAGCCGCCGAGAAAGGCAAGGCCTATACCGCCGGCCTGCTCGACAAGCGGGTGAAGGCGAAGAAGACCAGCGAAGCCGACAAGGAAAAGCAGCTGGGCCTGATCAAGGCCACGACGTCTTACGACGACCTCAAGGGCTGCGACCTAGTGATCGAGGCCGTGTTCGAGGATCGCGCCATCAAGGCCGAGGTGACGAAGAAGGCCGAGGCTCAGCTGGAGCCGACCGCCATCTTTGCCTCCAACACCTCGACCCTGCCGATTACCGGCCTGGCCGAAGCCAGCAGCCGCCCGGCCAATTTCATCGGCCTGCATTTCTTCTCGCCCGTCGACAAGATGCCGCTGGTGGAGATCATCCGCGGCAAGCAGACCTCGGATGAGACGCTGGCGCGGGCCATGGACTTCGTGAAGAAGATACGCAAGACGCCGATCGTGGTGAACGACTCACGCGGTTTCTATACCAGCCGCGTCTTCGCGACCTACGTGACCGAAGGCCTGACCATGCTGGCCGAGGGCGTGGCCCCGGCAGTGATCGAGAATGCCGGCAAGATGGCCGGCATGCCGGTCGGTCCGCTGGCGCTGGCCGATGAAGTGTCGCTGGAGCTGATGCACCGCGTGCGCAGCCAGACCAGGAAGGACCTGGGTGACGCCTACAAATCGGATGGTTCAGAGCCGGTGCTCCAGGCCATGGTCGAAAAGCTGGGTCGCATCGGCAAGAAGGCCGGCAAGGGCTTCTATGACTATCCGGCCGACGGCAGGAAGAAGCTGTGGGCTGATCTGGGCAAACATTTCCCGGTCAAGGCCGAACAGCCCGACGTGCAGGACGTGATCAAGCGGCTGGTCTACATCCAGTCGGTCGAAACCGCCCGTTGCCTGGAGGAAAAGGTGATCATCGACGTGCGCGATGCCGATGTCGGCTCGATCATGGGCTGGGGCTTTCCGCCCTTCCGGGGCGGCACGGTCAGCAACATCGACAGCGTGGGCGTGAAGCCCTTCGTGGCCGAATGCGACCAGCTGGCGCAGAAATTCGGTGCCCGCTTCACGCCACCCAGGCTGCTGCGCGACATGGCCGATCAGGGCAAAAGCTTCTACGCCGCCTGATTACAAACCTGCATGCGATGTCAAAGGGCCGGGGTTTCCCGGCCCTTTTTCGTTGTCTGCCACCGCATATTGCGCTGCAAAATTGGTTCAGATTGGTAGCATCACATTGTGGCATTGACCCATTACACGTCGCGACCTAGGCTGACCTAAATAAAGAAGACGTTGCCTCCCATCGTACCGAATTTGCCGCCGCCTGCCTGAGCCGGTCAGCCGACCGACAGGCAGGATAACGGCGGTGCGATTGTCGCGTGAAAAGATCGACAACGAATGGGAGGAACGATATGACCAATCAAACCCTTAGCAATCCCGAAACCGGCGCGGCCAAGTCCACGCGCCGCAAATTCCTCAAGGCCGGCGGTATCGCTGCCGGCGCAGCCGTCGGCACCATCGCCATGCCGAATGTGTCACGGGCCCAGACCGTGACCCTGAAGATGCAGACGTCCTGGACCGCATCCGACATCTTCCAGGAGATGGCGGCCGATTACTGCACCCGCGTGAACGAGATGGCTGGCGGCCGCCTGAAGGTCGATCTGCTGGTCGGCGGCGCGGTGGTGCATCCCTTCAGCGTGCAGGATGCCGTGCATACCGGCGTGCTGGATTCGGCGCATACCGTGCCCGTCTACTGGTACGGCAAGCACAAGGCAGCATCGCTGTTCGGCTCCGGCCCGGTTTTCGGCTTCAATGCCGAGCAGGGGCTGGGCTGGATCTATCGCGGCGGCGGCAAGGAGCTGTTCAATGAGCTGCTGACCGACATCCTCAAGCTCAACATCGTCAGCTTCTTCGCCACGCCGATGCCGACCCAGCCGCTTGGCTGGTTCAAGAAGCCGGTCAAGAGCATGGCCGACATGAAAGGCCTGAAATACCGCACGGTGGGCCTGGCGGCTGACCTGATGCAAGCCATGGGCCTGGCCGTCGCGCAGTTGCCCGGTGGCGAAATCGTGCCCGCCATGGAACGCGGCGTGATCGACGCGTTCGAGTTCAACAACCCGACCTCCGATCGTCGCTTCGGCGCCCAGAACGTGGCGAAAAACTACATGCTCGGCAGCTATCACCAGGCGACCGAGTATTTCGAGATCATGTTCAACAAACAGAAGTTTGCCGGCCTGCCGAAAGAGCATCAGGCAATCCTGCAATACGCCGCCGAGGCCGCATCCTCGGCGAATTACTGGAAGGCCATGGATCAATACTCCAGGGACCTGCAGGAACTGAAGGACAAGGACAAGGTCAACGTCATCCGCACGCCGAAGGATGTGTTCGAGGCGCAGATCAAGGCCTGGGACGGCCTGATCGAGGCTCTGGGCAAGGATGCCTACATGAAGAAGGTGATGGAGTCACAGAAGGCCTGGGTCAAGCGGGTGGTCTATTACGAAACCCTGAACTCGGCCGATTACGTCACCGCCTACGAGCATCATTTCGGCAAGATGCAGGGCTGACCGGAAAAGTCCGGCCCGAGCCGGATTTCTATCCCGTGGGCGGCGCCGCAAGACGCCGCCCACTTCTCACTGCAAGTAGACGCTGCCTTCGGGTGACTGATAATGACACGCATGCTGCTCTTCATCGACTTGCTCAGTTCCTGGGTCGGAAAATGCTTCGGCTGGCTGATCCTCGTGCTGACATTCGGCGTCAGCTATGAGGTTTTCATGCGCTACCTGCTGGGCGCGCCGACCACCTGGGCCTTCGATATCAGCTATATCACCTATGGTGCGCTGTTCCTGATGGCCGGCGCCTACACCCTATCGCGCAATGGCCACGTGCGCGCCGACGTGATCTACCGCCTGTGGCCGCCACGGGTGCAGGCCATTGTCGACCTCATCCTCTACATCATCTTCTTTTTTCCCGCCGTGATCGCCTTCATCTGGGCGGGCTGGAACTTCGCCAGGATGTCATGGATGTTCAAGGAGCTGAGCATCTTCAGCCCGGCCGGCATCCCAGTCTTTCCGCTGAAAGGCCTGATCCCGCTTACCGGCGTTCTGCTGTTTCTGCAGGGGATCGCCGACATCATCCGCTGCATCGTCTGCATCCGCGACGGCGCCTGGCCGCAACGCCTGCATGACGTGGAGGAAATGGAGACGGCGATCCTCGCCGAGCAGCAATACCAGAAAGAACATGCCGGCGAAAACGCCGCCTCGGGCAAGGGGGCCTGACCATGACCGACCCGCAGGTCGCTATTCTGATGCTTTCGCTGTTCATCGTCATCGTGATGCTCGGCTTCCCGATCGCATTCACGCTGATGGCGATGGGCGTGATGTTCGGCTACTACGCCTATGCCGGACCAACCCAGCTCGACAATATTTTCGACAACCGGGTTTTCAGCCTGTTGATCCAGAAAACCTTCGAAGTGACGTCAAGCGACGTGCTTACCGCCGTACCGTTATTCCTGTTCATGGGATACGTGGTCGAAAGATCGAACATTCTTGACCGCCTGTTCCATTCGGTGCAGGTGGCGATGCGCAACATTCCCGGAGCGCTGGCCGTCGCGACCCTGATCACCTGCGCCCTGTTCGCCACTGCCACCGGCATCGTTGGCGCCGTGGTGACGCTGATGGGCCTGCTCGCCTTCCCGGCCATGCTGAAGGCGCGCTACAACACCGGCCTGTCGGCCGGCGTGGTCTGCGCCGGCGGCACGCTGGGCATCCTGATCCCGCCCTCGATCCTGCTGATCGTCTACGCCGCCACCGCCGGCGTATCGGCGGTGAAACTCTATGCCGCCGCACTGTTCCCGGGCTTCATGCTGGCCGGTCTTTACATCGTCTACGTCATCGGCGTGGCCGTGGTGAAACCGGACTGGGCGCCGAAACTGCCCAAGGATCAGACCGATGTGCCGTTCAGCCGGGTGATCTGGGCGCTGCTGACCTCGTTCTTCCCGCTGGCGATTCTGATCCTTGCCGTGCTGGGCGCCATCCTGTTCGGCCTCGCCACGCCGTCAGAAGCCGCCGGCATCGGCGCCCTGGGCAGCCTGGTCCTGGCCGCGGCCTATCGCCAGCTCACCTTCGAGCGCGTGAAGGAAGCGGTTTTCCTCACCGCCCGCACCACGGCGATGGTCTGCTACCTGTTTATCGGATCATGGACATTCTCGTCGGTCTTCTCCTATCTGGGCGGTCATTCGGTGGTCGAGCATTTCATCCTTGGCCTTGACATGTCGCCAGTGGAATTCCTGATCCTGACCCAGGTCATCATCTTCCTGCTGGGCTGGCCGCTGGAATGGAGCGAGATCATCATCATCTTCGTGCCGATTTTCCTGCCGCTGCTGAAGACATTCGAGATCGATCCGATCTTCTTTGGCATCCTGGTGGCGCTGAACATCCAGACCTCGTTCAACACGCCGCCGATGGCGATGGCGGCCTATTACCTGAAAGGCGTCTCACCGCCACATGTGAAACTGACACAGATATTCGCCGGTGCCCTGCCCTTCGTGTTCATGGTCTTCCTGTCGATGGTCATCGTCTACATCTTCCCGGGCATCGTTCTGTGGCTGCCGGACTATCTCTACTCGCCGCGGTGAAGGAGCCACTTTGGATACAGTCATGAAAAGCGATGCCCTGGAATGGATCTCGGCGCGTGATGCGGCGGCGGCGATCGCCGATGGCCGCATCACCTCACGCGAGCTGACCGAGGCCTGCCTGGCGAGTATCGAGCGGCAGGAAGATACCGTCGGCGCCTGGGCATTTCTCGACCGTGACCTGGCACTGCTGCAGGCCGACATGGCCGATGACGCCCACCGCGCCGGCAGGCCGCATGGCCCGCTGCACGGCGTCCCGGTCGGGGTGAAGGATATTTTCGACACCCACGACATGCCGACCGGCGACGGCTCTCCGCTGCATGCCGGCCGCACGCCACGCCGCGATGCCGCCGCGGTGGCGTTGTTGCGCCAGGCTGGCGCCGTGATCCTCGGCAAGACGGTGACCACCGAATTTGCCGTCTATCATCCCGGCAAAACCGCCAATCCACTTGACCCGGCCCGCACGCCCGGTGGCTCCTCCAGCGGTTCGGCTGCCGCCGTGGCCGCCGGCATGGTGCCGCTGGCCATCGGCAGCCAGACCAACGGCTCGGTGATCCGCCCCGCGTCATTCTGCGGCGTGGTCGGCTACAAGCCCAGCTTCGGCCTGATCCCGCGCACCGGCGCGCTGCGCCTGTCACGCGCGCTCGACCATGTCGGGGTTTTTGCCCGTTCGGTCGAAGACGCGGCGCTGATCGCCGAATGCATGATCGGCTTTGATCCCGAGGATGCGGCGACGCGCCCGCAGCGCATGCCACTGCGTCAAACCGCGGTCAGCACCCCGCCGGTAACGCCCCGGCTGGCTTTTGTGCCCTCGCCGCTGTGGGACCAGGCCGGCGAGGATACCCACGCGGGATTTGCCGAACTGGTCGAGGCATTAGGCGAAACGATTGAGCGGTTCGACCTGCCGTCGGCCTTCGGCAATGCCATCGCCTGGCACAAGACGCTGATGGAAACCGATCTGGCCGTCAATCTCAGCCGCGAATACGAACAATCTCCCGAGCAGATCAGCCCCGTGCTGCGCGAGATGATCGCCCGCGGCCGCAGCGGCCATTCCAGTTTCGACTATGCCCGCGCCATCGAGGCGATTGAGGCCCTGAACGCCGCGCTGGAAGACGCCTTCTTCGCCTATGACGCCTTCGTCACGCCGGCCGCGCCGGGCGTTGCCCCGCTTGGCCTGCAGGCGACCGGCAGCCCTGCCTTCTGCACGTTATGGACCTTCTGCGGCCTGCCGGCAGTCACCATCCCTCTGCTGCAGGGCGAGGGTGGCATGCCGATCGGCGTTCAGCTGGTCGGGCCACGCGGCAGCGACGCCAGGCTGCTGCGTACCGCCAACTGGCTGCAGAATTTCGACTTCACCTGACCGGACGGGAGACCGCGATGTTCAAATCCAACCTGCTCGCCGGACTGATCGGCATCGCGCTGATGTGCGCGTTCCTCGGCATCATGATCGCCTGGGTCAAGGCGCTGCCGCTGATCATCATCTGGGTCGGCGTCATGCTTATGATGATCTACGATTTCATCAAGACCATGCGCGAGATTCACCGCAATTCCAGCAACTGATCCAGAGAGTAGCCATGCCCCCGCCCGCCACGTCGCTCAAGGCTGTCCCCGATATCCGCGCAACCGTATCGGCCGAGGAATGGCAGATCCGCGTCGACCTGGCCGCCGCCTATCGCCTGGTGGCGCATTATGGCTGGGACGACCTGATCTTTACCCATATCTCCGCCCGCGTGCCGGGGCCGCAGGAGCATTTCCTGATCAATCCCTATGGCTGGATGTTCCACGAGATCACGGCATCCTCGCTGGTGAAGGTGGATCTGGAGGGCAACATCGTCTCGCCCACCGACAACATCATTAATCCCGCCGGCTTCACCATCCATTCCGCCGTGCATGCGGCGCGCCACGACGTGGGCTGTGTGCTGCACCTGCATACCGGCGACGGTATCGCGGTTTCGGCCATGGCCGAGGGCCTGCTGCCGCTGAGCCAGACCGCCATGGTGGCCCTGAGCAACCTGAGCTACCACGAGTTCGAGGGCATCGCGCTGAACCTGGACGAGCGTGAGCGTCTGGTGGCCGATCTGGGCATGAACAACCTGATGATCCTGCGCAACCACGGCACGCTGGCCTGCGGCAAGACCGTGGCCCAGGCCTTCCTCAACATCCACGTGCTGGAACGGGCCTGCCAGGCCCAGGTGCGCGCCCTGGCCGGCGGCCGGCCGATGCACACGCCGCCGGCGCATGTGCAGGAGGTGGTGAAGGCCCAGGTGCGCGGCATGAAGATCGATGTCAGCGGCCTGGCCTGGGCCGGGCTGCTGCGTTTGCTGGATGCGAAGGATCCCGGCTACAGGCTCTGAAGCCGCCGCAGCAGCTCATCCACATCGGCCTGCGTCTGGTGCAGGCCGAAGCCAAAGCGCAGGCGACGGCCGCGCAGGTCGGTGACGACCTTTGCCTCGGTCAGCCGGCGATGCATCGCCTCGGCATCATCCAGGTCGAAGGTGAGGAAATTGCCGCGCGCCGGGTTGGTGATCGGCACCACCAGCCACTCGGACGGCAGGAGCCGGGGCAGGCCGGCGACAAATCGCCCCTGCAGGGCCTGGGCATGATCATGGATCATCGCCACCGTGATGCCCTGCCCCTGCAGCCAATTCTGCACGGCATTGAAGCGATACAGCCCCGAGGCATCGAAGGTGGCGCCCATGAAACGCCAGCCGTTTTCCGCATAGGCCACGCGGGCGTCATCGGGCTTGCTCAGCGCGCCGAAGGCGGCATACCAGCCGGTATCGCGCGGCCGTGCGCCCCAACCCGGCGGGCAATGCATGAAACATACACCCTCGCCCGCCATGGCGTATTTGTAGCCGCCAGCCAGATAGAAGGCCCGCGCCTCGAATGCCGACCAGTCGACCGGTCGCGCCATGAAGGCGTGGTAGCCATCCACCGCCAGCAATGCATCGCCGGCAGCCGCCACGATCTCATCCAGCGCCGTCACGGCGAAACCGGAATTGAAGAACACCTGACTGAGATAGATCAGGTCGAATCCGGCGCGGGCCGCTTCCGCGAACCGCGCCGCGAAGCTGTCGAACGGCTCAGCAGCCACGCGCTGCACCTGCGCCAGGCCGTCTTCCTCCAAGCGGGCGATCTGGCGCGTGAAGGAATGGAACTCGCTGTTGCTGGTCAGCACCCGCACCGGCCGCTCCGCCGGGCAGCAGGACAGCAGCCGCATCAGCAACTCGTGGGTGTTCGGCGCAAAGACGACACTCGTTGGATCGCTTAAATTGAGGTGCCAGGCGACATGCCCCTGCGCTGCGGGCAGCACCGCGCCCAGGATATGCTCCCATTTGCCGTCGATCAGGCGGGCGGCATCGTCCCAGGCCTGTTGGTGGGCGTCGCGACTGACATCAGGCCAGGGATGATGGCTGTGGGCGGCGAAATGCAGGCGTTGCGGGTCGCTGCTTAAGAAACGGCTGAAATGGGATTTCAGGTCGAGCAAGGCAGGTATCCCGCTTTTCGCCCTTTCCGTGCCGGGCATGATATTTTAAGCTTAAAATTATTTGCGGAGCAAGCCCATGACCACCGACAGCATCCAGACCGATTTCTCCGACCGGATGAGCTATGGCGACTACCTGAAGCTCGACACCCTGCTGGCGGCCCAGCAGCCGCTTTCGGCCGAGCATGACGAATTGCTGTTCATCGTCATCCACCAGGTGCAGGAATTATGGATGAAACTGCTCAATCGCGAGCTGGATTCCGCGATTGACCATATCCGCGCCGACGAACTGGGCCCCTCGTTCAAATGCCTCTCCCGCGTTTCGCGCGTGCAGATGCAACTGATCCAGGCCTGGGACGTGCTCGCCACCATGACGCCGGCGGATTACCTGCGTTTCCGCCCGGTGCTGGGCTCGTCTTCCGGCTTCCAGTCCTGGCAATATCGCCTGATCGAATTCAAGCTCGGCGCCAAGAACGCGCTGATGCTCAAACCCCACCGCCACCGCGCCGACATCTTCGCCCGCCTGCAGGCCGCTTTTGATGCCCCCAGCATTTACGACGAAGCCCTGCGCCTGATGGCGCGCCGCGGCCTGGCCGTGCCGGCCGATGTGCTGAACCGCGACGTGACCAAACCGCATGAGGCCGATCCGCGCATCGAGGCGTTGTGGCAGATCGTCTACCGCGAATCCGAAACCCATTTCGATCTCTACGAGATGGCCGAGGAGCTGGTCGATGTCGAGGACAGCTTCCAGCAATGGCGCTTCCGCCACATGAAGACGGTAGAGCGCATCATCGGCATGCGGCCCGGCACCGGCGGCAGCGCCGGCGTGGCCTATCTGCGCCAGGCGCTGGAACGCAGCTTCTTCCCCGAGCTGTGGTCGGTGCGCACGAAACTCTGATCCGGCCTCAATAGGCCGTAAACAGCACCATGAAAGCCGACACGGTGATCGTGGCGATCATCGTCGTCACCAGGATGGTGCTGGAGGTGCGCTGCACGTAGGTATTCGTGGCGGTGGCGAGGATATAAACATTCGCCGCCGTCGGCATGGAGGCCTGGATCACCGCCACGGCGGTGAGGAACGGATCGAGCTTCAGCACATAGGCCGCCAGCATCCAGACCAGCAGCGGATGGATCGCCAGCTTGCCGATGGCGGTGAGCGTCACCTGTTCCAGCCCCTCCGAGATCGGCCGGCCGACCAGCGTGAGGCCCAGCGCGAACAGCGCGCAAGGCGCCGAGGCATCCGACAGCAGCTTGAGCAGCGCATACAGCGGCACCGGCAAATGCCAGCCGATCAGGCCCCAGATCAGGCCGGCAAAGGTGGAGAGGATCAGCGGATTGCGGCTCATACCGATCGCCACCTTGCGGAAGATCGCACCCAGCGAGGCATGGCCGCCCGCGCTGCCCTCGATGATCGCGGTCGTGATCGGGATCAGCAGGATATGGTCGAACACGATCACCAGCACGGCCGGCAGCACGGCGGCATCGCCGAACAGCGTGACCAGAATGGGCAGGCCCATGAAGCCGACATTGCCGAAGGATGCGCCCATGCCCTGCACGGCGCGCTCGCCCCACTTCATCGGAAACAGCAAGCGGCTCAGGCCCACCACCAGGCCATAGGCCATCAACCCGCCGCCGGTATAGGCGGCAACGAATTTCGGGTCGAAAGCCTCGAAGACCGGGGCTTCCGACATCTTGAGGAACAGCATTGCCGGCAGGGCGAACCAGATCACGAAGGCATTCAGGCCCAGATAAGCCTGGGCGGTGATCAGTTTTGTATAGCCGGCGGCATAGCCGGTGAAGATCAGGCCGAAAAACGGCAGCGAGACGTTGAGCAGGGTTTCCATGCCGCGCCGCCCTTCCCTCGTTCGCCTATTCCACCGGCTGCGGCGTCACCAGCCGCGTGGAAAACGACTGCCGCACATGATCGGGCATCACGATGGACTTGCGGGCCTTCAGGTCGAACAGCACGGCGATGATCTCGGCACGCGCCAGCGGCTGGCGCGTGTTGCTGTCGAGCAGGAAATGGCAGAAGCGCCAGGTCTTTTCCCGCAGCTCAAGCATGCCGGTGCGGGTGTAATAGGCATCACCGACATGTAGCGGCTGGAAATAGTCGATAGTGTAATCCAGCGCGGCAGAGCCCAGGCCCTGCTGGCGCATCTGCTCGGCGGTCATGTCGCCGCCAGCCAGCATGTTGCCGGCCGCCTCCGAGAAACGCGCGATATAGAATCGCGTCGCCATGCGGCCGGTCTCTTCCGCTTCCCACTTGTCCACCGAACCACGGCAGGTCTCGAACATGCCTTCCACCGGAGCGGATGGCGGCGGCAGGCTGCCGGTCGGGCCGGGCGGCGGCGGCGCCACAAGCTGCGCGGCCAGTTTCCCGGCCGCCTGTTTCACATCGGCCGGCAGGGCAAACGCGCCGCTGCCATCCAGCGCGTCGAGGATCACGGTCGCTTCGCAGGTGGCCGACAATGTGCCGGTCTCGTCCTCGTAGAGCTCGTGATACAGATGCAGGCGGTCGGCTTCCACGGCACGGATACCGCTGCGCAGGCGCAGCACCGCACCCTCGTGGTTTTCGCGCTTGAACTGGATGCGATGCTTCAGCGGCCGCACCGCCACCCTGTCGGTGCGGCGGCGCGTCGGACCATAACCAAGCGCCAGCAGCACCTGCTTCTCGGCTTCGGCGAAACGCGCGAGATAGAACTGTACGTTCAGATGCCCCATGTGATCGCATTCCCAGGGCTGCACCGGCGCGCGGCCGCTGGGCACGAAACCCTGTTCTGCCGGCGGCAGGGCCACCGCGCCGGCCGGCTCCTCGCCGCTGACCCGCAGCGTTTCAAAACCAGCCTGGATATCGGCCGGCAGCGGCACGGATTTGCGCTGCTCCAGGTCGAAGCACAAGCCGAGCACATCGGCCTGCATGCAAAGCGCACCGCTTTCGGCATTGTACAGCCGATGCTGAAACCGGATCTTGCGCCCTTCGGCCGAGCGCACGCCGCTTTCCACCCGGATCATGTCGCCGGCATGCAACTCGCTCAGGTATTTCATCTCGGCATTCACCGCGACGATGCCCAGCTTGTGCTCAAGAAAAGCCTTCTGCCCGAAGCCCGCCGCCAGCATCGCGCTGGCTGCCGCGTCGCTGACGCGGGCGGTATAGAACTGCACGTTCATGTGGCCATACTGGTCGCATTCCGTGGCGGCGACGGAGCCGCGGTAGGTCTCGACAAAACTGCTCACGGGAAACTCTCTCGGGTCGGGCTATGTTTTTTATGCCGGGCCATGTTCGCCCGTCAGGGGCCGCTATTCAAGCACCGGAACGCAGCCGGCGGGCCAGGCTTTCCACGGCCCGGCGCACCACGGCCTCGCCGTCATCGCCCAGCACCTTCAGGCGGCCGGTGACCTCCAGCATAAGCGCGCCGGTGATGGCGGCCGCCAGTGACACCGTCTCGGCCTTCAGCGCCTCAGGCGGCAACGGCGCCAGCCGGCGGATGCCGTCGCCCATCACGGTGTAGCACTGGATCAGACGGCCGTTCAGCAGGCGATCCAGTTCGGGATTGAGGCCCATGGGCTTCAGACCCTGGGACAGGTATAGGCCGAGATGGAGGTCGTCGGGCCGGTCGCGGTAGAAGCCGTAGAAGGCCAGCGCGGCGGCCAGCAGGTGATCCTCGGCCGAGGCTTTCGCCACAGCCTCGCGCAGGTGCTTCAGCAGGTCGGCCAGCGAGCCGGCCAGCATGTCGGCATAGAGCGCTTCCTTGCCGGGATAATGCAGATACACCGTGCCGACAGCCACGCCGGCCTCAGCCGCGATGGCGCGCAGGGTGGCGCCATCCAGCCCGTCACGGGCAAAAATGGCGCGCGCGGCCTGCAGGATGGCGTCGCGCTTGAATGCCTTCACCGCGCCGCGGCGCTTTTGCTTCGCGGCAGCGGTGTCGGCATTGGCGGTCGTCTCAGCGGGCATTCTTCCAGGCCAGCGGGTCGCCGCCGTCGCGTTCCTTCACGGCGGCCTTGAAGCCGATCTGTTCGCAGCGCGCCTTGAACGCCACGCCCTCGGGTGAATGCCGCGTGATGCCATCGAACAGTGTCGCCAGCGTCTGGGTCGAGTTCAGGCCCATATTGTCATAGGCCTGATTGACCATCATTTTCTGCATCATCAGCTGGTTCTTCGGCACGCTGGCGATGCGCGCCAGCAGAGCCTCCACATGGGCATCCAGATCGGCTTCCGGCACGGCGTCGATCACCAGGCCGTATTCCTTGGCCGTTTTGCCGTCGATCAGGTCGCCAGTCAGCAGCATGCGTTTGGCTTTCTCGGCCCCTAAGCGATAGACCCACATCGCCGTGGTAGGGCAGCCCCAGATGCGTGCCGGCGGATAGCCGATCCTGGCGTCTTCCGCCATCACCACCAGGTCGCAGCACAGGGCGATGTCGCTGCCGCCGGCCACGGCAAAGCCGCGCACCTTGGCCACCACGGGTTTGAGCGAGCGCCAGAGGCTGAAATAGCAATCGGTGGCGTGCCGCATCCACTGGTAATCCACCAGCGGGTCCCAGGGCATGTCCTGGCTACCCTTCACCGGGCGCGGCGCCTCGGCATATTCCTTGAGATCATAGCCCGAGCAGAAGGCTCGCCCCGCGCCGGTCAGCGCGATCACATGCACATCGTCATCCCGGTTGGCGCGCTCCACGGCGGCTCGTAGCAGGTCGGGCGTCTCTTCATGGATGGCGTTCAGGTGTTCGGGCCGGTTCAGGGTGATGCGGGCGATGCGGCCGTCGCGATCGTACAAAACGATGGGTTCTGTCGTCATGGCTTCCTCCGGCTTATGAAGGAAACCGTATCATCGTTCATAAAAATGAACAATGTTCATAATTTCAGTTCACGGTAGCGCACATCCGGCATGGGATTGTCATAATATGGCGGAATATCGCGAAATTCCAATGCATCATAAATCCGGTTGGCCGCCACCATGCGGCGCAGGGTATCCAGCCGCATCAGCCGATAGCCCAGCCGCCGGGCCTCCGCGATCACCGCATCGGCCAGCAGGCGGCCAAGATTGTGGCCTCGGCCAGCCGGGTCGACATACAGCCGCTTCATTTCGCAGATAC
>NZ_JANLJJ010000043.1 GCF_029255545.1 Ferrovibrio sp.
TGCCGACCGCGATATAGAGCTGCGGCGCGACGATCTTGCCGGTCTGGCCGACCTGGTAGTCGTTCGGCACGAAGCCGGCATCCACGGCGGCGCGGCTGGCGCCCACGGCGGCGCCCAGCTTGTCGGCCACCGCCTCGATCAGCTTGAAATTCTCGCCCGAGCCCATGCCGCGACCACCCGAGATGATGATCTTGGCCGAGGTCAGCTCCGGACGGTCCGACTTCTGCAGCTCCTGGCCGAGGAATTTCGACAGGCCCGGATCGGCATCGGCTTCCGCCTTCTCGACAATGGCCGCGCCGCCTTCGGCGCTGGCGGCCTGGAAGCCGGTCGCGCGCACGGTGATCACCTTGATGGCGTCCGACGACTGCACGGTCGCCATGGCGTTGCCGGCATAGATCGGCCGCACGAAGGTATCGGCGCCCTTCACCTCGACGATGCCCGAGATCTGCATCACGTCGAGCAAGGCTGCCACGCGCGGCAGCACGTTCTTGCCCGAGGTGGTCTCGGGCGCCAGGATGGCGGCATAGCCCTTGCCGAGCTTGGCCACCAGCGGCGCCAACGCCTCGGCCAGGCCATGGGCGTAATGCGGCGCCTCGACCTGGATCACCTTGGCAACGCCCGCGATCTTGGCGGCGGCGGCGGCGGCGCCGCCGCAATTCTCGCCGGCCACCAGCACATGCACCTCGCCGCCGATCTTGGTCGCGGCGGTGACGGTATTCAGGGTCGGCGCCTTGATCGAGGCGTTGTCGTGTTCAGCGAGTACCAGAACGCTCATCTTCAGATCACTCCCGCTTCGGTCTTCAGCTTCTGCACCAGGGTCGCCACGTCGGGCACCTTGATGCCGGCGGACCGCTTCGGCGGCTCCTCGACGCTGAGCGTCTTCAGCCGCGGCGCGATGTCGACGCCGAAATCCTCCGGCGTCTTCTCGTCGATCGGCTTCTTCTTCGCCTTCATGATGTTGGGCAGGCTGGCATAACGCGGCTCGTTCAGGCGCAGGTCGGTGGTCACCACCGCCGGCAGCTTGAGCTCCACCGTCTCCAGGCCGCCATCGACCTCGCGCACCACGGTGGTCTTGCCGTCGCTGAGCGCCAGCTTGTTGGCAAAGGTGCCCTGGGCCCAGCCCATCAGCGCGGCCAGCATCTGGCCGGTCTGGTTGCTGTCGTCGTCGATCGCCTGCTTGCCGACGATCACCAGCTGCGGCTGTTCGGCTTCAGCGATCTTGGCCAGCAGCTTGGCCACGGCCAGCGGCTGCACTTCCGCATCGGTCTTCACCAGGATGCCGCGGTCGGCGCCCATGGCCAGCGCCGTGCGCAGGGTTTCCTGCGCCTGGGCCGGGCCGATCGAGACGGCGATCACTTCCGTCGCCGTGCCGGCTTCCTTCATGCGTACGGCTTCCTCGACGGCGATTTCGTCGAAGGGGTTCATCGACATCTTCACGTTGGCGAGGTCGACGCCTGTCTTGTCCGCCTTGACGCGGATCTTGACGTTGTAGTCCACCACGCGCTTGACCGCGACCAGAACCTTCATGGACATCCAATCCTGATTTGTGAGCAAAAAAAACTGCGGCGATACGGATGCGCGGCCCGGAAAGACCCAGAAAGACCCGGAAAGACACGGGGCGCATGCGTTTTTCGCGCTGCACACTATAACCCGGTTCGGGGGCTGTCAACGAACCGCAACGCGTGGTTTCCGCTCCGTCAGGCATGACTCAAGTCATTGCGACGTTACGTAAATTCGCGCCTGACGCGTCCCTAGAGGCGCACTTCCGGCCAGCGCGCCCGCCAGGCCTGGAACATCAGCAATGTCCACAGGCTGTGCTGCCAGTTGCGGCTGCCCGCCAGATGCTCGGCCCAGCGCCGGCGCACGGGTCGCGGATCGATCAGGCCGTCGGCGTTCAGGCGCTGCTCCGAGAGCAGGTCTTCCGCCCAGTCGCGCAAGGGGCCGCGCAGCCAGTCGCCCACCGGCATACCGAAGCCGGTTTTTGGCCGTTCCACCATGTCGCGCGGCACGTATCTGTACAGCACGTTGCGCAGGATGCGTTTGCCCGTGCCATCTTTCAGCAGGCGGTCGGGCGGCAGGCTCCAGGCGAATTCCACCACGCGATGGTCCAGCAGCGGCACGCGCGCCTCCAGCGACACCGCCATGCTGGCGCGGTCCACCTTGGTCAGGATGTCGTCGGGCAGGTAGGTGGTCATGTCGCGATAACGCAGCCGCGCCACCGTCTCGGGCAGGTCGGTTGCCAGGCGCGGATCGGCGGCCGGGGCCCGGGCGGCGAAGCCGCGCAGCATCGCCTCCGGATCGGGCCACTGGCTGACCAGCCGGTCATACATGGCATCCGGATCGGACGCGGCCATGATCGCGGCGCCCTTGTGGATCTTGTCGCCCAGGAATTTCGGCTTGTAGCGCGCCGGCACCGGGGCCAGCAGGGCGTCCCAGGCATCGGGCGACAGCATCTGCAGCAGCCCGGCGCCCATGCCACGCATGGAGGCGGGCAGCGGCCCGAGCCAGCTCCACAGCCGGTCGATGCCCAGATAGCGCACATAGCCGGCGAAGATTTCGTCGCCGCCATCGCCCGACAGCGACACGGTGACTGTGCGCCGCGCCAGCTCCGACACCAGATGGGTCGGGATCTGCGAGGAATCGGCAAACGGCTCGTCATACATCTCGGCCAGGCGCGGAATCACGCTCAAGGCATGCCCGGGCTCGACGATCAGCTCGGTATGGTCGGTGCCCAGATGTTTTGCCACCGCACGGGCATGGCCGGCTTCGTTGAAGGCATCCTCGCGGAAGCCGATCGAAAAGGTCTGCACCGGGCGATCCGACTGCGCCTGCATCAGCGCCACGACCGTCGATGAATCGATGCCGCCCGACAAAAACGCGCCCAGCGGCACGTCGGCCATCATGCGGCGCTTCACGGCATCCTTCAGCAGGTCGTGCAAAGCCTCGGTCTGCTCGGCTTCCGGGCGCCGGTCGCGGTTGCGCACGCCGTTGGCCGCGATCTCGCGCAGGTTCCAGAAGCAGCTCTGCTCGGTGCGGCCATCCTGGTCGATGCGCAGGATATGCCCGGGCGGCAGCTTGTGCACGCCGGCATGGATCGAGCGCGGCGCCGGCACATAGCCAAAACGCAGGTAGCCGGCCAAGGCCTGGCGGTCCAGCTTCGGCGCCCAGCCCGGATAGGCGGTCAGCGCCTTCAGCTCCGAGCCGAACAGCAAGGCCTTGCCGTCCGCCGTGTCCTGGATCGTCCAGTAGACCGGCTTGATGCCCAGCCGGTCGCGCACCAGCCACAATTGCCTTGTCTGGCGGTCCCACAGGGCGAAGGCGAACATGCCGATGAAGCGGCGGATGGCGGCATCCACGCCCCAGGCGGCGCAGGCCTCCAGCAGCACCTCGGTGTCGGAATGGCCGCGCCAGGTGATGCCCGGCAGCTCGCGCGCCACCTCGGCGGCGTTGAAGATCTCGCCGTTGTAGCAGATCACGAAGCGGCCATTGGCGCTGCTCATCGGCTGCGCGCCGGTTTCGGTCAAATCCACGATGGCCAGGCGGCGATGGCCCAGCGCCAGCCCGGCCGGCGCATCCAGCCAGGCGGTGGCGGCATCGGGGCCGCGATAGGCGATGGCATCGGTCATCGCCGTGATGCGCGTGCCCAGTCTTTCGGGCGCCGTCTCGCGCCAGGTCAGAATGCCGGCAATGCCGCACATGATCAGCTCGTCCTATCGGCCGGGGAGGGCCGTCTTGTGTTTAGGCGAGGCGGCGCGCGGCGTAAAGCGATCTGTGTGGGCGTTTACACAGATCGTCACCCCGGACTTGATCCGGGGCCATGTCCGGCTGGGAGTGTCGGGCGACACGGGATCGCAGCCCGTGGAAAAGGCAGCAGCCGACAGGCAGCCATGGCATCGTGGCCATCCCTCAGGGCGTCTTGCCCACGGTCAATGCTGCGCGGAATTCCGGGTCGTCGTCGATATAGGCCGCCTCCGGCCCGGCGCCGACCGCATCGAAGAAGCGGCTGATGAAGCAGCGCAGCGACGCGCACAGCGCGATGTCGCAGATCTGCCGGTCGCTGAAGCCCGCCTTGCGCAACGGCGCGATATCCGCCGGGCCGATTTTCGAGGCGTCTCTGGCGATCTGCTCGGCATAGGCCAGCATCGCCA
>NZ_JANLJJ010000044.1:0-30290 GCF_029255545.1 Ferrovibrio sp.
GGCAGGCGCAGCAGCACCCAGCCGGCCTCGCGCGCCCCGGCCTCCCAGGCCGCCTCCAGCAGGCGCTCCAGCTCCATGTCGTTGACGGCGGGGATCATCGGCGCCGTCATCACGCCGGCGGGGATGCCGGCATCGTTGAGCATGCGGATCGCCTCCAGGCGTTTGGGCGGCGTGGAAGCGCGTGGCTCCATGGTCCGCGCCAGCCGGCGATCCAGCGTGGTGAGCGAGACGAACACCTTCACCAGGCCGAGCCTGGCCATCTCGGAGAGGATGTCGATATCGCGCGTGACCAGATGGTTCTTGGTGACGATCCCGAGCGGATGGCGGGTTTCCAGCAGCACTTCGAGGATGCCGCGCGTGATCTTCAGTTCGCGCTCCACCGGCTGGTAGGGATCGGTGTTGGTGCCCATCGAAAGCGTGGCCGGGCGATAGCCTTTCGCCGCCAGTTCCTGCCGCAGCAGCTTTGCCGCATTCGGCTTGAAGACGATCTGGGTTTCGAAATCCAGCCCGGGCGAAAAGCCCAGATAGGCATGGCTTGGCCGCGCGAAGCAGTAGATGCAGCCATGCTCGCAGCCGCGATAGGGATTGATCGAACGGTCGAAGGGGATATCGGGCGACTTGTTCCAGGCGATGATGTGGCGCGTGCTGTCTTCATGCAGCACGGTCTTCAGCGGCTCGGCCTCTTCCAGATTGTCCCAGCCATCGTCCTCGCGCTGGCGCGTTTCGGACTCATAGCGGCTGCGCACCGTGCTCAGCGCGCCCCGGCCGCGCCGCGCATCGGGATGCGCATGGTCGGCAGGCGTGGAAACGGCGCGCTGGACGATCTTGGACATGCCGGAAGGTTAGCCCGAATATGAGAACATTTCAAGAAATAATGGGATTATATGAATATAATCCTTATTCTCAGACCCGGAGCTGGGCGTAGGCTGCCGCCATGGCGCTGAAATCCCTGCCGCTCTCTGAGGTCTATGCCCTGCTGGAGCCCGGTCCCGTGGTGCTGCTCACCACGGCCGACAGGGCCGACCGCGCCAATGTGATGACCATGTCGTGGCACATGATGATGGAGTTCACGCCGCCGCTGGTGGGCTGCGTGGTCAGTGAGGGCAATCACAGCTTCAAGGCCTTGCGCGCGACGAAGGAATGCGTGATCGCCATCCCGGCGCGGAGGCTGGCGGCGAAGGTCGTGAAGGCCGGCAACTGTTCGGGCCGCGATGTGGCCGACAAGTTCGCGGCCATCGGCCTGACGCCCCTACCCGCCAGAATGGTCAGCGCGCCGCTGATCGCAGACTGCTTCGCCAACCTGGAATGCCGCGTGGTCGATACGCGCATGGTGGCGCGCTACAACATGTTCGTGCTGGAAGTGGTGAAGGCCTGGTGCGACCCAGCGCAGAAAAACCCGAAGACCATCCATCACCAGGGCTGGGGCCGCTTCGCCGTGGATGGCCGGGTGATCACGCTGAAATCGGGGAAGGCGTAGATCTAAAAAAAAGTCATGGCCGGGCTTGGCCCGGCCATCCACGAGTTCTTTTTTGCGCGTCGAGACGTGGATGCCCGGGCCAAGAGAATCTACCTGGGGCCGGGCATGACGATTCCCCTTAGCCGGTTGAACCATCACAACTCGATATTATACCGCACGAAGGGCGCGCGTTTGGCGACGCGCTCATACAGCCGTCGCGCCGTGCCGTTGAATTCCTCGGTCTGCCAGTACAGCACGCCGGCACCCTTGGCCTTCGATATCTCGGTGACGGCGGCGATCAGCCGGCGGCCGATGCGCTTGCCGCGCGCGGCCGGCACCACGAACAGGTCCTGCAGATAGACATTGCCGCCCCTGTTCCAGGTGGAGGGATGCAGCAGGTATTGCACCAGGCCCAGCGCGGCATCGCCGTCCCAGGCCATCAGGCCCTCGATGGCGTCCTGCGGGTCGATCAGGCGCGCCCAGGTGAAATCGGTGACGGCGTCGGGCACGGATTTTTCGTAAAAAGCGAGATAGCCGCGCCACAGCGGCTCCCATTGCTGGCGTTCGTTCGCGGCGACGGCACGGATGACGATATCGGACATGGATTCATTGGGCATCGGGACTCGGGTTCCTTTAAACGAGGCCCGCTCCGATTAACGCGATTGCGGCACCGGCATAAGCGCCAGTTTATGCAAAAGGCATGGGGCCAGTCGCGTGACTATTTGCCGCCGCCGCGCCGCTCGTGTTCGCGCAGGCGCGGGAACAGCTCGACGAAATTGCAGGGCTTGTGGCGATAGTCGAGCTGGTCCTTCAGGATCATGTCCCAGGCATCGCGGCAGGCGCCGGGCGAGCCGGGCAGCGCAAACAGATAGGTGCCGCGCGTGACGCCGGCAGTGCAGCGCGACTGGATCGTGGAGGTGCCGATCTTCTGGTAGCTGAGCATGCGGAACAGCTCACCGAAGCCGGGGATGCTTTTCTCGAAAATGCCCTCGAAGGCTTCCGGCGTGACGTCGCGGCCGGTGACGCCGGTGCCGCCGGTGGACAGCACCACGTCGATGGCCGGATCGTCGATCCAGGCCTTCGCCTGTGCGCGGATGGCATCGATTTCGTCTTTCACGATAGCGCGCGCCGCCAGCAGATGCCCGGCCCCGGTGAGCCGTTCGACCAGCGTGTTGCCGGATTTGTCGTCGTCGAAGCTGCGGGTATCGGAGACAGTGAGCACGGCGATGCGCACCGGCACGAACAGGCGCTTGCCATCGGCATCGACATGGGATTGCAGGGAAAGTTCGGTCATGGCTGGCTCCCGGAAACGGCTGCCGCCAATCTAGGGCAGATCAGCGGCTTTGGGCAGTCTGCTGCGCCTTGTCGAAAGCCTGATATAACGGCCAGCCGCCGGCCATGGCGTCGGGCAGGCTGGGATCGGGCTGGCCGATGCGCGAGCGGTAGATCCAGTAATTGGTCAGCACGCGCTGCACGAAGTTGCGTGTCTCGGCCAGCGGGATGGTCTCGATGAACAGCAGCGGGTCGGCGGCGGCCTCCGGATTGGCGCGCAGCCATTTCTGCAAATTGCCCGGCCCGCCGTTATAGGCGGCGGCGAGATAGAACAGGTTGCCCCTGATCATCGGCATGTCCAGCAGATGCTGCAGGTAACGCTGGCCCAGCTCGATATTGTATTCCGGCGCGAAGAGTTTATGCCGGCCACTTTTGTGGTGCAGGCTGCGGTCGCCGGCCACGGCGCCGGCCGTGCGCGGCATCAGTTGCATCAGGCCGGTGGCGCCGGCCGGGCTCATGGCACGGGCGTTGAAGGCGCTTTCCTGGCGCATGAAGGCAAAGACCAGCGCGCGGTCGACGCTGAAACCGTTTTCCGGTTCCCAGGGCGGCAACGGATAGAGCGCGTGGTCATAGCCCTCGCCCCGCACCGTGTACCAGGCGATGCCGATACGCATGGAAGACGCGGGCGCCTGCATGCGGCTGGCGAAACCCAACAGCGCGCCCGCCAGTTGATCCGGCGCCTGCGAGAACAGCCGGGTGATCTCGCGGTCGGCGCGCACGGCCTCGCCCGCCTCGCTCAACGCCATGGCGCGGCGCAGGGCCGGCATGTCCGAGAGCTTGCGGATTTCATCGGCGCTGAGCGGCGGCGGCGACCAGCGCAGGGGCTGGTCCGTGCCAAGCTGGGCCAGCGCCAACTGGCCATAGAAGGTGCGTTCCTGGCTCGCGCCGACCTCGAGCAGGCGGATCGCCTCCGAAGGCTGGCGCAGGCGCAGCATGACGCGCGCCCCCCACCAGGCAGCGGCGGCGCGGTCCCAGCCGGCGGCGGTTTTCGAAAAGGCCAGGTTCTCGAAGTGATGCGCGGCATTGTCGTAGCGGCCCAGGCGCCAGGCGGCCAGACCGGCGACCCAGTCGGCTTCTGGCACGCGGGCGCGCGACCGCTGCGCCGCCGGGGCTGCATGTTGCAGCGCCTTCTCGTCCTCGCCTTCCAGCATGTAGTTCCAGGCCAGGCGGCGGCGCCAGTCGTCGTATTCCGATGCGCTGAGTTTCGAGCGGATTTCGGGTTTGGCCAGGAAGGCCTCGGCCTCGCGGAAGCGGTCGCGCCGCAGCATGGCGTTGAACTGCGCCTCGGCCTGCTGGATCGCGTGGCGATGGGCCGGATCGCGCTCCTTCGGCACCGGCCGGCGCCGCGCGGTGGCGACCTCGCCCGGCTGCTCGCCGGCGAATTCGCCCAGATCGGTACCCAGCGGACCCGGCGGCGCCTTGTCCTTGCGCGGCTTCTTGCGCAGCGCCAGGCGATAGATTTCCTCGGCGCCTGGATGGTCGCGGTATTTCACCATCCAGTCCCGCAATTCGGCATAGGAGGAAGAATAGGCGGTGGGATGGGTATAGCGCTGATGCAGCACATGGCCCAGCAGCAGCTTGTCCTTCAGCTTCGCGATCTCACGGTCAGCCTTGGCCCATTCGGTATCGGCCTGGAATTCGAAGATGCGCTGGTAGCGCTCGATATCGGCCGCGTCCAGCACGGCCGGCAAGGCGCTGTCGACATCGGTGGCTGTCGACAGCGAAGCAAGCTGCTCGGAGGGGCGCACGGATTGATCCCCCGGCGCCGCGGTCTGTGCCCAGACCGGCGCCTGCCCCCCGATCGCCAGAGACAGGGCCATTACGGCGCCCCATCCCAGGCGTTTGATGCCCACCCCGGATTTCATCGCTGCCCGGGATAGCCCAAGACGGGTTAAGGGACAAGTAAACTTGGCGCAGCCGCAGGTGGAAAAAGCGCTATTCCGCCAAATGTTGCGGCAATTTCAATATGATGCCGGCCGCAACGACACAACCGGCGGCGCAGATGGCAATCGGCCAGGTGTAGCTGCCGGCGAAATCGAACACCCAGCCGGCCAGGGTCGGCCCCAGCAAGGTGCCGGCCGCCACCGAGGTGTAGAGCACGCCCAGCACCGCCGACATGGCACGCAGGCCAAAGAGATCGGCCGTGAAGGCCGGGATCAGCGCGACGAAGCCACCATAGAACAGGCCAAAGGCCAGCGCGAAGACCGCCAGCGCGAGGAAGCCTTCCGCCACGATCCAGTAAAACAGCGCGGCGCCGGTGAGCAGCATGATCAGGCTCAAACTGCGGCCGCGCCCGATACGGTCGGCGATGCCGCCCAGCACGAAGCGGCCCAGCGTGCTGCCCACGCCGATCAGGCCGACCAGCCACACGCCTTCCGCGCGGCTGAGGCCCTGGTCCATGGCAAACGGCGCCAGATGCACGAAAGGCACAAAAGTGCCGATGCAGTTCAGCGCGCCGGCGGCATAGAGCAGCCAGAAGACACGGTGCCGCAGCACGGCATTCAGCTCCATCCCGGCCGGCGGACCGGCCGCCGCCCTTGTCTGGCCCTTCGCGCCATCGGGCTGCAACCCCATCGCAGCCGGCGAAGCCCGCAGCAGCAGGGTGGCCAGCGCGCCCAGCACCAGCACGATGATACCGAACACCACATAGGTGCCGCGCCAGCCCAGATGTTCGATCACCATGGCCGCCGCCGGTGGCGCCGCCATGGTGCCGATGCCGATGCCAGCCACGGCCCAGCCCGAGGCCTGGCCACGCTTGGCGAGAAACCAGCGCTGCACCGTACCGATGGCGGGCACATAGGAAAACCCGACGCCAATGCCGATGCCTAAGCCATAGAAGACCACGATGGCGGCGAGGCTGTCGGCGAAGCTGGCGGCGATCAGCCCCAGCCCGATGCAGGCCATGCCAAACCCCACCACCGGCCGCGGCCCGATGCGGTCGGCCAGCCGGCCGCTGAAGGCGCCCAACACGAAATAGAGAAAACCGGCGGCGGAAAACACCAGGGAGACGGTGCCGCGCGAGGCGCCGAATTCGCTGCTTAAAGGTTCAAAGAAGGCGGGGAATGTGTAAGCCGCGCCAAAGCCGGTGAACATCACCAGAAAGGCGGCGGCAACGACGATCCAGCCGTAGAAGATGGAACCCATCACACGCCGAGTTGTTCCAGCTTTGCCGCCAGTTCCAGCATGTCGTGCCAGGCTTCGCGCTTCACGCCGGGCTGGCGCAGCAGATAGGCCGGATGCAGCAGCGGCATGGCCGGAATGCTGATGCCGTCGCGGGAATATTCATGCCAGCGACCGCGCGTGCGGGTGATGCCCTGCGTCGTGCCCAGCAGCGTGGCGGCGGCATGCTTGCCGGCGCAGGCAATCACCTTCGGCTGCGCCAGCTCGATCAGCCGCTCGATGAACGGCTTGCAGGCGAGGATTTCCTCGGTCGACGGATCACGGTTGCCCGGCGGCCGCCAGAACAGGATGTTGGATATGTAGGTATTCTGCTCATCGCGGCCGATGGCCTTCAGCATGCGGTCGAGCAGCTGCCCGCTCTCGCCTACGAAGGGCAGGCCCTGGGCATCCTCGTCACGCCCCGGTGCCTCGCCGATGATCATCAGCGGCGCCTGCGGGTTGCCGCGGGCGATCACGGTGTTGGTGGCTGTCGCCTTCAGGCCACAGCCCTCGAAGGCTTTGATCGCGGCCTCCAGCTCCGGAATCGTATGACAGGCCCTGGCGGCCCGGCTGGCCGCGCCCTCCACCTCGGCTGCCGACAGCAGGGCATTGCCGGTAGCAGCCGGGGGACGAAGCTGAACCCGGGCCTGAGCCTGACCTTGACCCTGGCCCAGAGACTGATTCGGAGCGGCTGCCGCTACGGCAGGATTCGGGGCCGGATCCGCGCCGGAACGGGCCGGTTCGCGGGACGGCGGCGCCTGGGTACGGTCAACCGGCTGCTCGCCGATCGCCTCATCCACGCCGGCTTCGGCATAGAACAGGGCAATATCGAGCAGAGAAGGCGGAAAATCAGTGGCTTCCGTCGCGTTCATGGTCCGGCTGAAGGGGGTGGCGCCGTTGGCTTGCCCCCCATAGTCTGGTAAGCAAACAGGGGACGTCAACCCAAGACGTCCGATTAAAAAACCAGCCATACGACCAGCCGCCGACGGCCCGACCAGCCGGACGGCCAAAAAGTTAAGGGGTGCCCCGCGATGGAACGCGAAGCGATGGAATACGACGTGGTGATCGTGGGCGCCGGCCCGGCCGGGCTGAGCGCCGCGATCCGCCTGAAGCAGCTGGCTGCCGAACAGGACCATGACGTATCGGTTTGCGTGATCGAAAAGGGCTCGGAAGTCGGCGCCCACATCCTGTCGGGCGCGGTGATCGATCCCATCGCGCTGAACGAGCTGATCCCCGACTGGAAGGAAAAGGGCGCGCCGCTCAACACGCCGGTCACCGACGACCGCTTCATGATCCTGACCGAAGCGAATCACATCCCGATCCCGAACATCGCCATGCCGCCGCTGATGAACAATCACGGCAACTATATCGTCTCGCTCGGCAACGTCTGCCGCTGGCTGGCGAGCCAGGCGGAAGAACTCGGCGTCGAGATATTCCCCGGCTTCGCCGCAGCGGAAGTTCTGTATGGCGACAAGGGCGAAGTGGTTGGCGTCGCCACCGGCGACATGGGCATCGGCCGCGACGGCGAGAAGAAGTCGAGCTACACGCCCGGCGTCGAGCTGCGCGGCAAATACACCCTGATCGCGGAAGGCGTGCGCGGTTCGCTGGCCAAGGAGCTGCAGCAGAAGTTCAACCTGCGGGATGGCGTCGACCCGCAGAAATTCGGCATCGGCATCAAGGAGCTGTGGCAGATCGATCCGGCCAAGCATAAGCCGGGCCTGGTGATCCACACCCAGGGCTGGCCGCTCGACAGCAACACTGGCGGCGGCAGCTTCATGTATCACCTGGAAGACAACCAGGTGGCCGTGGGCTTCGTGATCCACCTGAATTACCAGAACCCCCATCTCTCGCCATTCGACGAATTCCAGCGGTTCAAGACGCATCCGTCCGTGCGCGAGTATTTCGAGGGCGGCAAGCGCATTTCCTACGGCGCGCGCGCCATCAACGAGGGTGGCTTGCAATCGATCCCGAAGCTGACCTTCCCGGGTGGCGCGCTGATCGGCTGCTCGGCCGGCTTCGTCAACCTGCCGCGCATCAAGGGCAGCCACAATGCCATGAAGACCGGCATGCTGGCCGCCGAAGCTGCCTTCGCGGCACTGAAAAGCGGCAATGCCGGCGGCGGCGAACTAACCGCCTATCCGGAAGCCTTCAAGGCGTCCTGGTCGTTCAAGGACCTGTGGAAGGTGCGCAACGTCAAGCCGGCGCTGGGCTACGGCATGTGGCTCGGCACCTTGGTCGGCGGCATCCATATGTGGCTGAACGACCTTGGCCTCGGTTTCCTGGTGCCCTGGACCACGCGGCACACCAAGGCCGATCACGAGAGTTTGAAGCCGGCCGCCCAGTGCAAGCCGATTGCCTATCCCAAGCCTGATGGCAAGATCAGCTTTGACAAGCTGTCGTCGGTGTTCCTGTCGAACACCAACCACGAGGAGGATCAGCCGATCCACCTGAGACTGAAGGACCCGTCGATCCCGATCGGCAAGAACCTGCCGCTCTACGACGAGCCGGCACAGCGCTATTGCCCGGCCGGCGTTTACGAGGTGCTGCGAGACGACGACGGCAAGAACCCGCGTTTCCAGATCAACGCGCAGAACTGCGTCCACTGCAAAACCTGCGACATCAAGGACCCGGCGCAGAACATCAACTGGACCGTCCCGGAGGGGGGCGGCGGTCCGAATTATCCCAACATGTGAGACGATGACAGACACAGCCTCCCGCGAACGTCACATTTTCATTACTTCACGGCGCAGCCCGCGCCTGCGTGCCAGCCTGCTGGCCGCGGTCGCGGTGCTGGCCCTGCCGCTGGCTTCCTGCGGCACCGGCTCCCCCATGGCCAGCGGGGCGCACCGCCCGAATGGCTATCGCCTCGACTCGCCATACGGGAATTTCCTCGCCGCCCGTCATGCGCGCGAGACCAACGACACCAGCGCCGCGGCAGATTACTACATGCGCGCCCTGCGCGAAGATCCGAGCAGCGCGCTGCTGAACCAGGGCGCCTTCGTCGCGCTGATCGCCGATGGCCGCGTCGCCGAGGCGGCGACGCTGGTGCCAGCCCTGCGCCAGCTCAATCCTGGCGAATATCTGCCGCGCATGGTGCATGCCTCGGCGATGATGCTGGCCCGCGATTACGACGGCGTGCTGCGCCTGGTGGCGGAAGGCCCGAATAACGGGATTCACGCGGCCTTCAATCCGCTGCTGGCCACCTTCGCCCATGCCGGCAAGGGCGAGGCCGATCAGGCGGTAGCCAGCCTGCAGAAGCTGGAGCGCCACCCGCTGCTCGGCGGCGTGCATGCGCATCTGCGGCCGCTGCTGCTCGATCTGCTCAATCAGGCCGAGCCGACCGAGGCGGCCTATCGCGACGTGATCGAGGGGCGCGAACGCGCCGGCACCCGCCTGGTCGATGGCTATGCCCGTTTCCTGGAGCGGAACGGCCGACCGGCCGAGGCGCGGCGGCTGCTGGACCAGCAACTCGTGCTCAATCCCGACAATCCGGTCTTGCTGCACGGTCTTCGCCGGCTCGACATGAAACGCACCATGCCGGTCGAACCACTGATCGGCAACGCGGTGGAGGGCCTGTCCGAAGCGCTGTTCGCCTCGGCTTCCGCCTTCGGCCGCTCCGATGGCGGCGAACTGGCCGAGCTGCATCTGCAGCTCGCATTGTTCCTGCGGCCAGACCTGGACGATGCCCGCATGCTGCTGGGCGATATTTACGAGACCCGCGAACGCTGGGAACAGGCCATGGCGATGTATGCCAGGGTCTCGCCGGCCTCGGCCTATGCCGAAAGCGCGCAACTGCGCCAGGCCTGGTGCATCAATGAACTGGGCCGTGGCGAGGATGCCATCCGGCTGCTGCGCCGCATGGCAAATGCCGCGCCGGAAAGCTCGCGCGCCATCCTCACGCTGGCCGACCTGCATCGCCAGATGGAACGCTGGCCCGAGGCGGCCAGGGAATACAGCGAGGGCCTGCAGCGCATCAAGCAGATCGAGCCGCGCCACTGGGCGATCTTCTTCGGCCGTGGCGTGACCTATGAACGCTCCAAGCAGTGGGACAAGGCGGAAGCCGACATGCTGAAGGCGCTGGAGCTGCAGCCCGACAATCCACTGGTGCTGAACTATCTCGGGTATTCCTGGGTCGATATGAACCGCAATATCGACCAGGCCACCAAGATGATCGAGCGCGCCGTGACCCTGCGGCCCAATGACGGCGCCATCGTCGACTCGCTCGGCTGGGCATTGTATCGCCAGGGCCGATTCGAAGAGGCCGTGGTGCAGCTGGAGCGCGCCGTCGAGCTGAAAGGCGGCGATCCGGTGATCACGGATCACCTGGGCGATGCCTATTGGCGCGTCGGCCGCCAGGAAGAGGCGCGCTTCCAGTGGCGTCGCGCGCTGGGCCTGAAGCCGGAACAGGAACTGGCCCTGCAGGTGCAGCGCAAGGTCGACCAGGGCCTCGACCCGGTCGCCGCCAAGTAACGTCATGGCCGATGGCCTGAGCCGGCTGGCACCGGCCAAGATCAACCTGTTCCTGCATGTCACCGGTCGCCGGGGCGATGGTTATCATGAGCTGGAAAGCCTGGTCGTATTCGCGCAGTCTCCGGCGGCGAGTGATCGCGTCTCGGTGACGCCGGCCGAGCGCCTGAGCCTGGCGATCGAGGGGCCGCAGGCCAGGGGCTTAAGCGCCGGCGAGGATAATCTGGTGCTGCGCGCCGCGCAGCTGCTGCAGCCGATGAACCTGAAAACCGGCCATGAGCGCGGCGCGGCGCTGGCATTGCACAAGACCCTGCCGGTGGCATCGGGCATCGGCGGCGGTTCGGCCGATGCGGCCGCCGCGCTGCATTGCCTGCGCGCGCTGTGGGGCATCGAGATCGATGACGACAGCCTGAGCCGCGCCGCCCTGCAGCTTGGCGCGGATGTGCCGGTCTGCCTGCTTGGCCGCGCGGCATTGATGACCGGCATCGGCGAAACCGTGCTACCTGCGCCACCCCTGCCCGCCATTTGGCTGGTACTGGCCAATCCGGGCATCGCGCTGGCCACGAAAGACGTGTTCGCCGCGCTGAATGGCCAGTTCGGTCCGCCGCAGCCTTTCGAGCGCCGGCCCGACAGCGCCGCCGACCTTGCCATCCTGCTGCGGGCGCGGCGCAACGACCTGGAGGCGCCAGCGCGGTTCCTCGCGCCGGAGATCGATCCGGTGCTGGCGGCGCTGAAGGCGCAGGGCGGCTGCCTGCTGGCGCGGCTGTCGGGCTCTGGCGCCACCTGCTTCGGCCTGTTCGCCACCGAGCGCGACGCAGACTTCGCCGCGCGTAACCTGGCCCGCGCTTATCCGACATGGTGGGTGGCCACGACCGCCGCGGGCTGATTCCCGACACACACCGTTACACGATTCCACGCAGGAACAGAGCGGCCGCGCCGTATAACCGGCACATGTCTCCGGTATTCCCTGTTACAGCCATGCCGATCCTGCGCCCGATCCTGCTCGCCCTCCTGTTTGCCGCCCTGGCCGCCACCATGCTGATGCTGTCGCATGGCGCGCGGGCCGAGACCTATCTGCTTGGCGTGTTCGATGGTCCGCCACCCCCGCATGGCCCGCATCACCATCACCGCCCGCCACCACCACGGCCGGCTGTGGAGGTTGTCGAGCCGGCGCCCCCGCTCATCGTGGTGCCGCAGCCGGCCCCGACGGTGGTCGCCGTGCCGGCCGCCGGCACCAGTACCAGCGCCGCCTATTGCCGCGAATTCCAGTCCACGATGCTGGTCGATGGCCAGCCGCAGCCAAGCTACGGCATCGCCTGCCGGCAACCCGACGGGGCATGGAAAATCGTCAACCAAACACCGTGAAAACCGCCCGCCTCGGCCCCGGCCTGAGACTGGAAAACGCCGCCCGCTCCGATTATTGTCCGGCCCGCCCGGCGCTTCGGCGCAGTGCAGCCTGCTGGGGCGTCGCCAAGCGGTAAGGCAGCGGTTTTTGGTACCGCCATGCGGAGGTTCGAATCCTCCCGCCCCAGCCAACTTCCTCTTTTTCCTGGAAGGCGGCTTCTTCTGGCTGGCTACGGATCGTGCCGCTTTGGCCAGAGCCGACGCGGATCGATGCCGGCGGGAAACCGCATCAGCAGAAACATCGCAAAGCCCAGCATCGGCCAGTAAAACCACAGCCGCATAGGGCTGGTCACCAGATTGATGATCAGCAGGAAAACCGCGAGCACGCCGAGGCGCCAGGCATGCCGGCGCCATTTGACGAAGGCCGCCTCGGCCTCGTCGCCATCCGGCGCCATCCGTTCGGCTGCAGCCTCCGGCTGCCGGCGCGGCGGTGCGATGCCGGCGCTATCGGCGCCAAGCAGCACGCGATAAGCCTGCACCGGCTCGGCGATATTCTTGATCTCGCGGTCGCCAAGGAAATCGAAGCCGATATCGAGCTTCTTGCGCACCTGCTCGAACACCGCGCCCGAAATGCAGATGCCGCCGGGATCGGCCAGCGATTCCAGCCGCGCCGCGATGTTCACGCCTTCGCCATAGATGTCGCTGCCGTCCAGCATCACATCGCCAAGGTTGATGCCGATGCGGAACTGCATGGGCGGCAGGGTCGGTTCTTCCGCATTGCGCGTGGCCAGGCGACGTTGCGTTTCCACGGCGCAGAATACCGCCTCGACCGGCGAGCCGAATTCCGCGACCAGCCCGTCGCCCCAGGTGTTGATCAGGCGGCCGTGATGCCGGCCGATCAGGTCAGTCATGATCTCGCGATACTGCTTCAGGCGCGTGACGGTACCGACCTCGTCGCGCTCGACCAGCGCGCTGTAGCCCTGCACGTCGGCGCAGAAGACCGTGGTCAACTTGCGGCGGATACCTGCGGTCTGATCTGTCATGGCGGCATCCCTGGAACAACCGCTTCAGCCTATACGCAGCCCGCGGGGCAATAAAGCGTATTTCGCCCAATTCGTGACCGCCATACAGGCCGGCAGGCGCCTCGCGCGAATATGCCATATCCGCTTCGGTAACGGCCGAATCAGACCCGTTGCGCCTACCATCCCGGCGGGCATGCCGTTTACTATGCCCGCGCCGCTGACAGACCAAGGAGGCATTCGGCACCCCATGACCGAGCAGCAGCTTTCGCGTGGCGCCATAAAGCTCACCGCCTTCGACAACGCCGAGATGGACTTTCAACTGATGCGTTCGCTTGGCGCCGTGGCGTTCGGCGGCGGATCGGTGGGCGAGATCGCACGGGCGCGTAGCGTCATCCGGGATGGCGATCCGGCCAGTTGGGTAGCGGCCTTTCGGGCGCTGGCCGCCCGGGTCGAGGCGCCGAAAGCCGGCGGCGATGCCCTGCGCGGCGCGGCGGCCTTGCGGGCGAGCATGTACTGGCGCGCGGCGGAATATTACGCACGACCGGAGCAGGCAGCGGATCTGGGCCGCAGGTCGCGCATCGTATTCCAGGCGGCGATGGAACTGCTCGGCATCACCTGCGAAACCATCGTGGTGATGCTGAACGGTGAAAGCCTGACCGGCTATCTGCTGCCGCCCATGCCGGCAACAAAACAGCCCGCGCCGCTGATCGTGGCCTTGAGTGGCTTCGACGGCAGCACCGAGGAGCTCTATTTCGAGATCGGCGCCGCGGCACGGCAGCGTGGTTACGCCTGCCTGCTGATCGAGGGGCCAGGTCAGGCCGGCACGCGGCGGGAGAACCCGCATTCCATCTTCGCGCCCGATTACGCGCCAGTGGTGACGGCCTTCATCAACAGTTTGCGCGGCCGTAAGACGATCGACCTGGAACGCAGCGCGCTCTATGGCATCAGCTTCGGCGGCTATTTCGCCAGCCAGGCGATGGCGGCCGGTGTACCCTGCCAGGCCCTGATCGCCAACAGCCCGATCCTCGATTTGCAGGCCTATATGACGGCCTTCATCGGGTCGGAATTCTGCGCCGATCCACCGGACATCAAGGTGGATGACATCGACACGGTGCCCGACGAAGCCCTGCCGCCGCTGCTCAAACATGGCCTGCGCGCCTCCTGCCTGCGGTTTGGCACTGACAGCTTCGCCGGCTTCCTGCAGCGCTTAAGCGATTTCAGGGTACCACGGCCAGGCGACATCCGCTGTCCGGCGCTGGCGCTCTATGGCGAAGGCGAAGGTGCCGAAGTGGAATGCCAGGCGAAGGCTTTTGCCGCGCAGGTGAACGGGCCGGTCACGCTGCGACAATTCCGTGACGATGATGGCGCCGGCGATCACTGCCAGTTCGGCAATCTCGCGTTGTCGGCCGCCGTGGTGCTCGACTGGCTGGACGATTTGTGGGCTTGACCGCGCCGGAACGGAATCAGTCCACCACGCGCCAGCTGCCATCGGGCATCATGCAGGCGGTGCCGTAGCTGCGCTGCGGCGCGCCGCCGACCGTCACGCCGGCCTGGTATTCGCGGCAATACTGCCCGCTGGTCGTCTGGTAGACCGGCGAGGCCGGCACGGCGGAAATCTGCCCGCCATAGGGCGCGGGCGCGTAGATCACCGGCGGCGGTGGCGCGTAATAGGCCACCGGCGGCGGCGTCACCACCACAACGCGCGGGCGATAGGCCGGTGGACCCCAGTAAGAGCCGCGGTAATAGCTGTGAGGATGGTGGCGGTGATGATGGCCCGGCGGGCCGTACCACGGGCGCCCATGCCAGCCGCCGGTGGAATAGCTGAACGAAAAGCTGTCAGCTTTCGCCGCGGGCGTTGCAAGGGCAAATCCAGCAGCAACGGCCAGGGTGGCGGCGAGCGGGAACGGACGGATCATGGCACAGCCTCCTTGGACTGCTGTACGATCACGCTGAAGCCCGATCATGGCGGATTTGTGGTAAGCGAAAATCGCCATCAAAAAAAATGCCGCCGGCAGAAGCATTTCGGCCGGCGGCGCTGTTTGCAGGCGAAAAGGCGGAAATCCGCCTCAATACATGTGCTGGCCGCCATTGATGCTGAGCGTCGAGCCGGTCACGAAGCCGGCCTCGTCGGCGACCAGGAACTGCACGCCGCGGGCGATTTCCTCGGCGCGGCCGAGCCGGCCAACCGGAATCTTGGCAACGATCTTTTCCAGCACGTTGGCCGGCACGGCGGCGACCATGTCGGTGTCGATATAGCCCGGCGCGATGGCGTTCACGGTGATGCCGCGGGCGGCGCCTTCCTGCGCCAGCGCCTTGGTGAAGCCGTGGATGCCCGATTTCGCGGCAGCGTAATTCACCTGGCCATACTGGCCGGCCTGGCCGTTGATCGAGCCGATATTGACGATGCGGCCAAAACCGCGTTCGCGCATGCCGTCGATCACCGCGCGGCACATGTTGAAGCAGCCGCCCAGGTTGGTGTCGATCACCGCCTGCCACTGCTCATGGCTCATCCTGTGCAGGGTGCCATCGCGGGTGATGCCGGCATTGTTCACCACGATGTCGACTGGGCCGAGATCGCTTTCAACCTGCTTCACGCCGGCGACGCAACCTTCGAAGCTGGCGACATCCCATTTGTAGGTCCTGATGCCGGTCTCGGCCTCGAATGCCTTGGCCCGTTCGGCATTGCCGGCATAGTTGGCGGCAACCTTGTAGCCGCTCTGGTGCAGCAGCTTGGAAATCGCGGCGCCGATCCCTCGGGTGCCGCCGGTGACAATCGCTACGCGGGACATGGATACCTTCCTCCTGTTGAGCTTTTTTACGTTCCGCCGCTGCAGCCGGCTTTTATCGCGTCAGATGTGCGCCGTGCCGCATTGATATACAACAAAGGCCGGGATACCCCCTCCCGGCCTTTGGTCTAATGCGTCAGTCGCGCTGCACGCACATCGCGATGCCCATGCCGCCGCCGATGCACAACGTGGCGAGGCCCTTCTTGGCATCGCGACGCTGCATTTCATACAGCAGCGTCACCAGCACGCGGGCGCCCGAGGCGCCGATCGGATGGCCGATGGCGATCGCGCCGCCATTGACGTTCACCTTGTCGGTATCCCAGCCCATATCCTTGTTCACCGCGCAGGCCTGGGCGGCGAAGGCCTCGTTGGCCTCGACCAGATCAAGGTCGCCCGCCTTCCAGCCGGCCTTGGCCAATGCTGCGCGCGAGGCCGGGATCGGGCCGGTGCCCATGATCGAGGGGTCGACGCCCGACTGCGCCCACGAAACGATGCGGGCCAGCGGCTTCACGCCGCGCTTCTTGGCTTCCTCGGCGCTCATCAGCACCACGGCGGCGGCGCCATCGTTGATGCCCGAGGCGTTGCCGGCGGTGACCGAGCCGTCCTTGGCGAAAGCCGGGCGCAGGCCCTTCATGGCATCCAGCGTGGCGCCAGCGCGGATATATTCGTCCTGGTCGACGATGGTGTCGCCCTTGCGGCCCTTGATGGTGACCGGAACGATCTCGTCCTTGAACTTGCCGGCCTTCTGCGCGGCCTCGGCCTTGTTCTGGCTCTTCACCGCGAATTCATCCTGCTGGTCGCGGGTGATCTGGAACTGCCTGGCGACATTCTCTGCCGTGTTGCCCATGTGATAGCCGTTGAAGGCATCCCACAGGCCGTCGCGGATCATAGTGTCGATGAACCCAAGGTCGCCCATCTTGTGGCCGGCGCGCAGATAGGCGGCGTGCGGCGCCTGGCTCATGCTTTCCTGGCCACCGGCGACCACGATGCTGCTGTCGCCGTTCTTGATCGCCTGGAAACCAAGCGCCACGGCGCGCAGGCCGGAGCCGCAGAGCATGTTGACATTCCAGGCCGGCACTTCCACCGGCAAGCCGGCATTGATCGAAGCCTGGCGCGCCGGGTTCTGGCCCTGAGCAGCGGTGAGGACCTGGCCCATGATGACTTCGTTCACCTCATTCGGCTTGACGCCAGCGCGCTTGAGCACGCCATCGATGGCGACCTGGCCGAGATAATGCGCCGGCACCGTGCTGAGCGAACCATTGAACGAACCGACCGGGGTACGGGCGGCGGCGGCGATGACGATATCGGTCATTGGTGTTCCTCCACGTCCAGCTTGGGACATCACTGCGGGCGAGACTGCACGGCGATCATTGTAGGGCGCCGCCGCACGGGATGGATGACGATAGCGGGCTTTTCGCAGGTGCGGCAAGGCTTGCCGCGATGCAAAAGCGCGCCTCAGGCCCGCACTTTGGTCGCAGGCTTCCCGCCGGCTTTCCCCGGGGCACGGCGGCGACGCTGCGGCAGGCGGCTTTGTTCCGTATCCTGAGTGCGTTGGGCGGTCGCGGTCAGCCAGGCCGCCAGAGGCTGCCACAGCCCCACCTCGGCGCGCGGCCCCACCACCATGCCGATATGGCCGCTGGGGGCGTCGTGGCGGTCGGCCTGCGGCAATTGCGCCAATAAAACGGCAGCCCCTTCCTTGGGCACCAGCTTGTCGCGTTCAGGCAACACCACCAGGGCCGGCTTGTTCCAGTCCTGCGGCAATACGGCTTTGCCGGCGATCCGCCATTCCCCCCGCGGCGGCGTGTTCTCGCCATACCAGCCCAGCAGGCATTCGCGCGCCACCCGGCCAGCCAGCGGCACGCCGTCATTCAGCCAGTCCTCCATGGCGATGAAGCGGCGCTCGTTCTCGCCGCCTTCGGGCATGGCGCCGAACAGGGTGAATTTCTTCAGCGCGGTGAGCGGATCGAGCGCCCAGAAGAAGCCCTGCAGCACATCGACATCCAGCATCGGCGGCAGTGCGTCTGGATCGCTTGCGGGCGGCGGCACGATGGCCGGCGCCAGTGCCTGCACTAGGGCGGCATGATGGGCGCCGCCGGCATGGAAATCCCATGGCGTCGCCAGCAGGGCCAGGCCCGCGACATCGTCAGGCGATTGCAGGGCTGCGGCCAACGCCAGGTTGCCGCCCATGCAATAGCCCAGCAGAAGCGGCGGCCGGCCGCAGGCTTGCCGCACATGGCGCAGGGCTCGCACGATGCGCGCGATATAATCGGCCAGGTCGAAACGCTGTTCCGTCTCGCCCGGATCGCCCCAATCAAGCAGGAAGGGCCGCAGGCCCAGTTTGGGGAGCCAGCGCGCCAGGCTCTGGCCCTCGGCCAGGTCCAGCACATAGGCGCGGTTGACCAGCGATGGCACCAGCAGCACGGGGATGCCCGCTTCGGCATAAGCCAGCAGCCGGCTGCCGCCTTCGGCCCAGACAGCCGGCGGATCGGCCAGGTCGCGCTGCCAGGGATGGCTGCGGTAGCGCAGCATGGCGCCGGTCATTGCGGTGAGCCGCGCGATGCCGGCGCGCATCAGCGCGTCGGTAAAATCACTCGGATCGACGTTTGCGAGGGCGGGCAGCAGCGCGTCGAGGCGCGGCTGCAGCAGCGGATTCCAGAACGGCGAGGCGCGCCTCGCACTCGGCCAGGCGGCGAGCGAGCTCAGCAGGATCAGGTTGGCGGTCGCCAGATGCAGCGGCAGCGGCCGCGGTCCCAGCCGGTGAACCTGACGCGGATGGTTGTCCGGCATTTCCGCCTCCTTGCCCCTGCATCCCCATCCCTGCCTGACTTGCAGCTTGGGCGCCTTGCTGCCACAGGGTCAGCCAGGTTGCCGACAACTCAGCCAGTTTCGGGTCGGTGGCCAGCAAACCGGCCTGCTCCTGCCACAGATCGAGGAACTTCTGCGCCAGGAGCTGGGCATCGTTCGAACCGGGGGGCGCCTTGGGATCGTCCATGGCCGGAGACTACACCGAAGCGGCTGATTCCGGCCACCCTTTCGCAGCGCAACAAGAGACTTGCGCATGCATACAATACCGAGTGAAATGCCCGGCAACTGATGCGAGGGAGCGCGTAACCGTGGCCGAAACAGAGCAGACGACAGCGTCGCCAGTCGTGAAAATCAAAAAATACGCGAACCGGCGGCTGTACAATACGGCAACATCTTCCTACGTGACGCTCGAAAACCTGTGCCAGATGGTGAAGGACGGTCAGGATTTCGTCGTCGAGGACGCCAAGTCCGGCGAGGACATCACGCGCGGCGTGCTGACCCAAATCATCTTCGAGGAAGAATCCAAGGGCGGCCAGCAGCTGCTGCCGATCGGCTTCCTCCGTCGGCTGATCTCTTTCTACGGCGACAGCCTGCAGACCCTGGTGCCGAGCTACCTGGAAGTCTCGATGGCCTCGTTCCAGCGCAACCAGGAACAGATGCGCCAGTATATGGCGGAAGCCTTCGGCGAGATGTTTCCGTTCCGCAGTATCGAGGAAATGGGCCGCCAGAACATGGTGATGTTCCAGCGCGCCATGACCATGTTCAACCCCTTCACCTCCATGGCCGAGGGCGGCGTCGACAAACCGGCCGGCGACAAGGCCGGCAATGGCGAGAAGCCGGAAGTCGATACGCTCAAGAAGCAGATGGAAGAATTGCGCAAGCAGGTCGAGGCCCTTGCACGCAACAAGGGGTGAAAAGGCTCCGGCCCATCCACCTGTTCCGATGACGCCTGAAAAAACGCTGCGCCTGCGGCCTTCGATTTCCGTTGTCCTGACGCTCGGCGTCGGCTTGCTGATGCTGCTGGCGGCGGTTGCCTTCGGCATTGCCATGCTGAGCGGCCGCCTCAACACCGTCGACCTGCTGCGCGAACGCAATGAAACCATCGTCGCCCGCCTGGTGGAACGCACGCGGCTGCAGCTCGACCCGGCGATCCAGCATGTCGATGCCATGGCCAGGCGCATCGAGTCAGCGCAGATCGGCCTCAATGATGTCGGACGGCTGAGCGACTATATGGTGGCGGCACTGGACGGCCTGCCGCAGGTGGATGCGATCGGCCTGCTGCGCAACGATCTGGTCGCCACCCGTGCCGTGCGCCAGGCCGGCCGCATCGTCACCCTGCATGACAGCATCGCGGCCTACCCCGACACCGCGGCACGCAGCGAGGCGGTGCGGCGGCTGTTCCTGATGGCACGCGAGGTCGACAGGCGCGAGGCCCAATGGGGCGACCTGATCTGGAGCCCGGAAATCCGCCAGGCCATGATCAACGCCCATGTGCCGGTGACCATGGACGGCGCTTTCGCCGGCGAGGTTCTGGCCGTGCTGTCGCTCGGATCGCTGTCGCGCCTGATCGAAACCGACAGCATCGACGGCGAGGCCGTCAATTTCATCCTCTACGACGACGAACATGTGCTGGCCCATCCCACCCTGCTCAACCACGAATACCCGGTGTCGATGGAAAAGCCGCTGCCGACGCTGGCTGAAATCCACGATCCCGTGCTGCAGCAGATCTGGAATGGCCGCCTCGACGAGAGCCGCATGATCTTCAGGCTGGCCCGCGCCATGCTGGGCAACGACGGCGCCCACATCGTCGAGGCCGAAGGCCGGCAGTGGATCTTCGTGTATCGCCGCCTGGAGAATTACGGCGACAAACCCTGGATCGTCGGTCGCTACTTCTCCTTCGACCAGATCCAGACCGAAATCAGGCGCCTGCAGATCGCCTCGGCCGTCGGCCTGCTCAGCCTGATCCTGTCGCTGCTGGTGGCCTGGCGTCTTGCCATCCTGATCCGCCGGCCGCTGCGGGCGATCAGCGGCGCTGCCAACCGTCTGCGCAACCTGGATTTCGATGCGCCGCCGCTGGATCGCACCCGCCTGCGCGAACTGGACGACGCCGCCCAGGCGATCAATGCCGCCAACGCCGCCCTGCACTGGTTCGGCAATTACGTGCCACGCAAGCTGGTCAGCCGGCTGATCCGCGAGGGCGAAGACGCCATCAATACCAGCAAGCAGCGCGAGGTGACCGTGATGTTCACCGATCTAGTCGGCTTCACCGCCATGTCGGAACAGATGAGCGCCGAGCAGATCGCCACCCTGCTGAACGAGCATTTTGAACTTGTCACCGCCTGCATCGAGGCCGAGGGCGGCGTGGTCGACAAGTTCATCGGCGATGCCGTGATGGCCGTGTGGGGCGCAATCAAGCGCGACGACGATCATGCCGCCCGCGCCTGTCGGGCCGCCCAGGCGATCTGCAAGGAGATGACGGCCGACAATGCGCGCCGCCAGATGCTGGGCAGGCCGGCGCTGCGGCTGCGGCTGGGCCTGCATTCCGGACCAGTGGTGATCGGCAATATCGGCGCGCCGGGGCGCATCAACTACACCGTGGTCGGCGATACGGTGAACACCGCCCAGCGGCTGGAGCAGCTTGGCCACGACCATATGAACGAATCCGAGCAGTTCATCGCCCTGGCCAGCGCCGAAACCGTGGAGGCCGCGCGGCTCGATCCCGTGCCGCCGCTGGTGGGCCGCCTGACCGTGAAAGGCCGCCAGGCCCCCATCGACGTCTACCGGCTGGACCAGCCAGGCTGACCCCAGCCCCGGTTAGTCACAGCCAGCTGCGGTTCGGTTAACCCCCCGTTTACCGAATCCCTGTTTGAGTCCGGCCTCTGACACACGGGGTAACATGGTTGCAACCATCGGCAGCGCTTTAGCTCTCCAGCCTTCGGCTGGCGGAGTCGATTCGCTGGCCGAATCTCCGGCCCGCCGGTCCAGGAATGCCGGGAATTCCGGCTTTTATCCCGACAGCCAGACCGAGGCCGGCCATAGCGCGGCGCTGCAGAAAGCCCGCCCGGGCAACGGCGTGGCGGTCATGCAGCTGCTGCGGCGGCGCACGGATCGCGGCGAACCGGCCGACCAGAGTATCGAAATCCCGCCCCATCTTGAGCGCCGGCGCGCCTGGCGCGAGGCTTTCGGGCTGAATACCTACCATGCCCAGCAGCTGGCCCAGACCAGCGACGAAGCCGAAGCCGGCGCGGCACGCGACGCCCGCGGCAGCGCGCTGCAAGCCTACCGAGGCCTGAGCCGGCGCGGCCGGCTGGACCTCGACCTTGCGCAGCTGGTGAGCGTGACCGTATAAACGACCCTTCCCCAGTTTCTTCAGTCGGTCGTTTTCCCATGAAATCTGAACCCGTTGATCTGTTGGTCATCGGCGGCGGCGTGAACGGCACGGGCATTGCCCGCGATGCCGCCGGACGCGGCCTGTCCGTGCTGCTGGCCGAACGCGGCGACCTCGCCGGCGCCACCTCGTCCGCCGCCACCAAGCTGATCCATGGCGGCCTGCGCTATCTGGAGCATTACGAGTTCCGCCTGGTGCGCGAGGCCCTGGGCGAACGCGAAGTGCTGATGAAGATGGCGCCGCATATCATCTGGCCATTGCGCTTTGTGCTGCCGCATCATCCCGGCCTGCGCCCGGCCTGGATGATTCGCATCGGCCTGTTCCTCTACGACCATCTGGCTGGCCGCCAGACCCTGCCCGGCTCAGTCGGCGTGGACCTCAGCAAATCCGATCTGCGCGGCAAGCCGCTGAAGGACGAATTCAAACGCGGCTTCGAATATTCCGACTGCTGGGTAGACGATTCCCGCCTCGTGGTGCTGAACGCCATGGATGCGCGCCGCATGGGCGCGCAGATCTTCACCCGCACGGCCGTGACGGCGGCGAAACGCGACGGCGCGTTGTGGCATGTCACGCTCACCGACCAGTATAGCGGCGCCAGCCGCGAGGTGGCTGCGCGCGGCATCGTCAATGCCGGCGGTCCCTGGGTGCGCGAAACCCTGACCGGCGCTTTCAGCCAGACGCCGAAGAACGGTGTGCGCCTGATCAAGGGTAGCCACATCGTCACGAAGAAACTGTTCGACGGCGACCATTGCTACATCTTCCAGAATGCCGACAACCGCATCATCTTCGCGATCCCCTACGAGCGCGACTTCACCCTGATCGGCACCACCGACATCCAGCTCGACAAGCTGGATGGTCCGCCGCAGATCAGCCCCGAGGAAACCAACTATCTGCTGGGCGCGGCCAGCGAGTATTTCAAACAGCCGGTGACGCGCGAGCAGATCGTATGGGCCTATGCCGGCGTGCGCCCGCTCTATGACGACGGCGACAGCGATCCTTCCGCCATCACCCGCGACTATGTGCTGGACCTCGATCCGGGCAAGCCAATGCTGCTCTCCATCTATGGCGGCAAGCTGACCACCTACCGCCGCCTGTCGGAACAGGCGATGCAGAAGATCGCGCCCTTCTACCCGCAGCTCGGCCCCTCGTGGTCGGGCAGCAAGCCGCTGCCAGGGGGCGATATCGGCGCCGCCTCGTTCGACGATTTCGTCGCCGGCCTGCGGCGCGACTATCCGAACCTGGATGCCGCCTGGCTGACTCGCATCGCGCATCGCCATGGCAGCGCCCTGCGCGCCATCCTGAACGATACGAAAACCATGGCCGATCTGGGCGAGTCCTTCGGCGGCGGGCTCTATGCGCGCGAGGTGGATTACCTGATGCGTCATGAATGGGCCCGCGAGGCAGATGATGTGCTGTGGCGCCGTACCAAATGCGGCCTCTGGGCCAGCGCCACCGAGCGTGAGCGGCTGGCCCAGTGGATGGCGAAACACAGGCCGAACGTGGACCGGCCATGACGATCGCCCCCGCGCGGATCGCGGTCGTCGGCGCCGGTGCCATCGGCGGCTATCTGGGCGGCATGCTGGCCCGCGCCGGCCATGACGTGACCCTGATCGCGCGCGGCGCCCATCGCGATGCGATCCGCGCCCATGGCCTGCGCATCGACAGCAAGGGCGGGAGCTTCACCGTGCACCCGGCCTGCACCGACGATCCGGCCGAGGCCGGGCCGCAGGATTACGTGGTCCTCAGCCTGAAGGCGCCGGCCGTGCCGGCCATGGCCGAACGCATGCTGCCGCTGTTCGGACCTGAGACGGCTTTGCTCACCGCCATGAACGGCGTGCCCTACTGGTATTTCCACAAACAGGGTGGCCCGCTGGACGGCACGCAGCTTGAGTCCGTCGATCCCGGCGCCAGGCAGTGGGGTCTGATCGGGCCGCAGCGCGCCATCGGCAGCGTGGTCTGGCTGGCCGGCGCAGTGGCCGCGCCGGGCGTGATCCATCACACCAACGGCAATGGCCTGCCGCTGGGCGAGCCGGATGGCAGCCGCTCTGCCCGCGTGCTGCGCCTGAGTGAAATCCTCATCGCGGCCGGTATCGCCGCGCCGGTGCATGACAATATCCGCCAGGAAATCTGGACCAAGCTGTGGGGCAACCTGTCCTACAATCCGGTCAGCGTGCTGACCCATGGCACGCTGGAAGGCCTGTCGCGCGACCCGGATGCCCGGCTTGTGATCGGCGCGATGATGGAAGAATCGCGCCGCGTCGGCCAGGCTTTGGGGATCGACTTCCCGCTCACCATCGAGCAGCGCATGGCCGCCGCCGAGAAGGTCGGCCCGCACAAGACCTCGATGCTGCAGGACCTGGAAGCCGAACGACCGATGGAAATCGGCGCCCTGATCGGCGTGGTGGCGGAACTGGCGCGCAAGCTGCAGATCGCCACGCCTACCATCGATACCGTGCTGGCCCTGCTGAAGGTGCGGGCACGGGTCGCTGGCACCTATGGAGAGAATTGATGGGCAGTTTCGACTGGCGGCGCCTGAGCGAAGACGAACTGGAAGCGCAGTATAATCCCCGCCGCGCGGTGCCGGATTTCGAGCAGCATTTCAACGCCTATGTCGAACGCTCGGCGGCAGCGCGCGCGGCGCTTGGCGGCGAGTTTGATCTGCGCTACGGCCCCGGCCCGCTGCAGACCTACGACCTGCACCGCCCGAAGCAGGCCAAAGCCGGCGCGCCGCTGGTGGTGCTGATCCATGGCGGCTACTGGCGCGGGCTGGACAAGAACACCATGAGCTTCGCTGCCGTGCCCTTCGTCGAGGCCGGTGGCGTGGTCGTCAATCTCAATTACGATCTCTGCCCGAAGGTCACGCTGGATGCCATCGTGCGCGAGATGCAGGACGCCCTGGCGCATGTGGCCGGCAAGGCCGCCGACTGGGGTGCCGATGCGGCGAAGATCCATGTGATTGGCCATTCCGCCGGTGCGCACCTGGCCGCCATGCTGGCCACCGCGCCATGGCCGGCCGACCTGCCAGCCAGGCCGGCGATCGCCTCGCTCGGGCTGGTCAGCGGCGTGTACGAGCTGGAGCCGGTGCTGCATGTCAGCGTGAATGCCGAAATCCGGCTGGATGATGCGATGGCCCGGCGCAACAGCGTGATGCGCTTCGCGCCCAAACTCACCTGCCCGGTCCTGATCGCGGTCGGCGATGCCGAGCCGCCGGGCTGGCAGGCGCAGAGCGTGGATTTCCACCAGGCCTGCCGCGATGCCGGCACGCCGGCACATCTGCTGCGCCTGAACGGCGCCAATCATTTCACCATCAAGTTCGCCCAGGCCGATCCGACCGGCCCGCTGGGCATCGCCCTGCTGCGCCAGGCCGGCCTGCGCGCTTAGCGCGCGAAGATCAACCCGGGCGCTTAGCGCGCGAAGATCAACCCGGGCTAAACGTCAGCGCGTCAGGTTCTCGTAAACGGCGCGCGCCACCGGCAGCAAGGCCTCGCGCCCGGTCTCGCCGGTCAGCGCATAGCCGAAGCCGCCATCGACCCAGTAGAAGGCCGCAGCCGGCCCGTCGCTGGAAAACCGGAACGCCGTGTCGCTGCCCGCCTCGCCGCTGCGCACATAGAGCGTCAGCCGCTGACCCTGGCGGTTTTCATACATGAACTGCGCGGCGGCATGGTTGCCGCTGGAGGCCGGCAGCAATCGCCCGCCCACCAATGCGTAACCCTGCGCCGTCAGCGACGGCACGCTGAGCGCGGTACCAAGCCGCTTGGACAGCCAGTTGACCAGATGCTGTTCTTCCTGCGCGGTCACTTCCACCGGATGCAGCACCTCGCGGCTGTAAACCAGATGCGCGCGCGTGGCTTCCTGCGGCAGGGCCGCCACCTGCGGCGACGGCATGACATAACCGCGGCCCCACCAGCCGGCGGCAGCGCCCAGCACGGCAATACACAGCACCGCCGCGATGCGCAGACTTTGGCGCAGGATGATCTCGCCGCGCTTGGGCCGCGTGAACAAAGCCGCCATCGCCGCCGGCACCGGTTCGTCCAGTCCCGCCGCGAAATGCTGCCGCAAGGCCTCCGCCTGATCCTGCCAGGCGGCAACCTTCGCGGCCGCGCCGGAATCTTTCAGCAGATACGCCTCCACGCGCAGGCGATCGTCGGCCGGCAGCCGGTCATCGGCATAGGCCTGCAATTCGGCATCGGTCACCGTATTCGCCGGATCGCTGGTCATTTCACCCTCCTCAGATGCGGCCGGGCATCATCGCCGACATGCGGCGGTTCACCATCGGTCAGGCGCCGCAGCTTCTCGCGCGCCCTTAAAAGTCGCGACATCACCGTACCCAGCGGCACGTCCTGCACGCGCGCCGCCTCCTCGTAACTCAGGCCTTCGATCACCACCAGCAGCAGCAGGCTGCGCTGCTCTTCCGGTAACAGGCCGAGGGCGACATCCAGATCGCGCAGTTCCAGCCTTTCCCACTGGCCACCGCTGGCCGAAGGCTCCTCGGCGATTTCGTCCAACGGGTGGCTGTCGGGCCTGCCGCCCTCGCGGGCCCGGCGGCTGCGCCAGACATTATGCAGGATCGTGAACAGCCAGGGGCGCAGGCTGGCCTCGTTGCGCCGCGTGGCCCAGGCGGCCAGCGCGCGCTCCAGACAATCCTGCACCACGTCATCGGCCAGCGCGCGATCACGCGTCAGCGCCAGCGCAAAGCGCCGCAGCCGCGGAATCTCGGCCTCGATCGGATGCGGCTGGCGCAGGCGGAACAGCATGGTGGATGAAACAGAAGGTAAGCCGGGCGGCGTGACGGACAATCCTGCCGCCCAGCTTACCCTTCCCCTTACGGCTTGGCGACGTGCCAGGCGCCATTAAGGAAACCGTCTCCGGTGGTGTCGCCCGGCTTGGTGTCCTTCACCCAGGCATAGAGCGGCTTGCCCTTGTAGGCCCATTGCTTCGAGCCATCGTCGCGGGTGATCACGCTCCAGTCGCCGCTGGCCTTGGCGTCGGACGTCGCCATCAGCGGCGGCCAGTTCTGGGCGCAGGGGCCGTTGCAGGCGGATTTGCCTGGCGTGGCATCCTTGTCGAAAGTGTACAGCGTCATGCCCTTGGCATCGACCAGCACATTGCCGAGCGCGGTGCTGCCAGTCTTGGCCGGGACCGTGGCGGCGGTGGCACAGGCGGCCAGGCCGAGCACCAGGCTGCCGACCAGCATGAGATTACGGATAGTCATCGGGCTTCCCCTTTGCAGACATGCGGGCAGCCGCCCTCCGGCTGTCCCTGAAGGTGAGACAACCGGGCGGGCGCTTTATTCCCTCAGTCGGTGAAAAAATCCGCCCTTGCCGGACTGGGGCGCCGGACCTACCATTTTACCTATGCGGTTCCTGGCGATCCTCGCCCTGCCCCTCCTCGTGCTGCTGGCTTTGCCCGGCCTGGCCCAGACGGACTCTGCCTCGGCGCCCAGGACGCCGGCCACCCTCGACGAGTTGTTCGACAAGCTGCAGGAAACCAGCAATCCGATCGAGGCCAGGCAGCTTGAGCGGAAAATCTGGGAGACCTGGGGCAAATCGGAATCCGATACCCTGGAAGCCCTGATGCAGGGCGGCATCGCCGTGATGGAAAAAGGCGACTACAAACGGGCGCAGGACATCTTCAGCACCATGATCGAGCTGAAACCCGATTTCGCCGAAGCCTATAACAAGCGCGCCACCGTGCGCTTCCTGGCCGGCGATTATGCCGGTTCGGTCGCTGATATCGAACGCACGCTCAAACTGGAGCCACGCCATTTCGGTGCGCTGTCGGGTCTTGGCGCGATCATGGAGCGGCTCGACAACCTGCCCGAGGCTTTGCGCGCCTATCGCCGCGCGCTGGCTGCCAATCCGCATCTGGCCGACGGGCCGGAAAAACTGAAAGAGCTGCGCCGGCGCATCGACGCCAAGACGCTGTGATCTTTATTTCTGGAAGATGAAATAGACAGCGCCGACCAGGCAGCCGAACGCAGCCAGGTAATTCCAGCGCAGGCCCTCGCCCAGGTAAAACACGGCAAACAGCGCAAAGACGCTGAGCGTGATCACCTCCTGCACGATCTTGAGCTGGGCGGCATTGAAGGTGCCGCTGGCATAGCCGATCCGGTTCGCCGGCACCGCCAGACAGTATTCGAAGAAGGCGATGCCCCAGGAGATCAGCACCACCTTCCACAGGGGCTGGCCCGGGAATTTCAGGTGCCAGTACCAGGCGAAAGTCATCATCACGTTGGATGCGCAGAGCAGCAGGATGGTGGTCATGGCGCCTCTGGCGGGCTGGGAAGGTGGCGATGGTCCTGCTCTACGATACCGCCTCGACGCGGGCAATGCGCAGCACGTTGGTATTGCCCGGCGTGCCGAAGGGAACCCCGGCGGTAACCACCAGCATGTCGCCGGGTTTTGCCAGCTCGGAATTGCGCGCCAGCACGATGGCCTTGGCCACCATGTCGGAGAAATTCACCGCATCCGGCGCCACCACCGGGTTGACGCCCCAGGCGATGCTGAGCCGCCGCGCGGTCTCGATCAGCGGGGTGAGGCACAGGATCGGCGATTTCGGCCGTTCGCGCGCCGCCCGCAACGCCGTGGAGCCTGACATGGTGTAGGTGACGATGGCCGCCGCGCGGATGGTTTCCGCCACCTGGCGGGCGGCCGCCGTGATCGCGTCCGACACTGTGCTTTCCGGGCTGTTATGCTCGGCATCCATGATGCCACGATAGAGCGGATCGCGTTCGATTTCCTCGGCGATGGCGTTCATGGTGCGCACCGCTTCCACCGGATAATCGCCGGAAGCGGTTTCGGCCGAGAGCATCACCGCATCGGCGCCATCGTAAACGGCCGTGGCGACGTCGGAGACCTCGGCGCGCGTCGGCACCGGCGCTTTCACCATGGAATCGAGCATCTGCGTGGCGACCACGACGGGTTTGCCGGCGCGGCGGGCGGCGCGCACGATGCGTTTCTGCACGCCAGGCACCGCCTGCAGCGGCATTTCCACGCCCAGATCGCCGCGCGCCACCATGAGCGCGTCCGACAGCGCAACGATTTCTTCCAGCTCATCCACGGCGGAGGGTTTTTCGATCTTGGCCAGCAAAGCCGCGCGGCCCTGGATCAGGCCGCGGGCCTCGCGCAGGTCGTCGGGCCGCTGCACGAAGCTCAAGCCGATCCAATCCACGCCATGGGCGAGCGCAAAAGCGAGGTCGCCGCGGTCTTTCGGCGTCAGCGCCGACAAGGGCACGACGGTATCGGGCAGGTTGAGCCCCTTGCGGTCGGACAGCCGGCCGCCGACCACCACTTCGGTCATCGCCCAGCCGGAATGGGCCTCGGTGACGCGCAGGCGGAGCTTGCCGTCATCCAGCAGCAGGTCGGTGCCCGGTTTCAGGCTGGCCAGCACTTCCGGATGCGGCAGGGCCACGCCGCTGGCATCGCCGGGCGTGCCCTCGATGTCGAGGCGGAAATTCTGCCCGGCGACCAGGTCCACCGCGCCGTCGCGGAAGCTGCCGATGCGCAGTTTCGGCCCCTGCAGGTCGGCCAGCAGGCCGATCGGCCGGCCGGTTTCGCGTTCCAGGGCGCGCACGATGTGGATGCGGGCCAGGTGGTCGTCGTGGCTGCCATGGCTGAAATTGAGGCGGAACACGTCGGCGCCGGCCTCGAACAGGGCGCGGATACGGTCGGCCGCGGCGGTGGCGGGGCCAAGCGTGGCGACGATCTTGACGTTGCGTTCCCGATGCATACTCCCCCCTAGGCCTGCGCGCCATCCTAGCCGGGCGGCGGGGGCGTCTGCGACGAAAATATTAGAGATCAAGCGGTTGCGTTTTCTGCTGCATTTGCGAAAAAGACGCCGCCTCCCTTCCCCATCGAGTCCAAAGGACCAGACATGGATATCGCCCGCATCGGCGTGGGTAAGAACCCGCCTTATGACATCAACGCCGTGATCGAGATCCCGGCCGGCGGCGTGCCGGTGAAATACGAGCTGGACAAGGATTCCGGCGCCCTGTTCGTCGACCGCTTCCTGCACACCGCCATGTTCTACCCGGCCAATTACGGCTTCATCCCGCATACCCTGGGCGGCGACGGCGATCCCTGCGACATCCTGGTGGTGAGCCATGTGCCGGTGGTGGCCGGCGCGGTGATCCGCTCGCGCCCGATCGGCGCGCTGAAGATGGAAGACGAAGCCGGCGGCGACGAGAAGATCATCGCCGTGCCGGTCGACAAGCTGCATCCTTTCTACACCAACGTGGCGACCTACTCGGACCTGCCGGCCAGCCTGCTGGAGCAGATCGAGCATTTCTTCGTCCACTACAAGGACCTGGAAAAGGGCAAGTTCGTGAAGTCGGCCGGCTGGGTCGGCCCCGACGAGGCGGCCAGGATGATCACCGACGGCATCGTGCGCGCTGCCGGAATCAAGTAACCGCCAAGTCAATCAAGAGTACGACCGCATGCAGCGCCGGCCGCCGGAGAGGTAATCTCCGGGCCGGCGCTTTTCTTTTGCCCGGTTTGATGTAGCGCAAGGAGCCCGTAAGCCGGCGGGCCTAG